>NZ_JBHJPX010000007.1:16262-83050 GCF_042262425.1 Streptomyces sp. NPDC056373 | reverse complement strand
GCCCACCCCCGCGCCGCGGGGCCCGGGGGTGTCCGGGGGGGGCTGCCTCCCCCCCGCCGTGTCGCCCGGGGCGGCGCGGGGGGGGGTGGGGGCCGCGGGGGCGGCGGCCCCGGCGCGGGCCGTCCCCGCCCCGGTTCCTCACAGCGTGGCGGAGTTCTCGTGGTGGTGGCTGTTCCTCCGGTCGCGCGGCGCCGCGAGGGACGCCGTCACCGGCGTCACGGTCCAGTCCGGGTGCCCCGGCATCCGTGGCGTCTTCGTGCCGTACAGCCAGTCCCGCAGGAAGCCGCCGAGGTCCTGCCCGGAGATCTCCGAGGCGACGGCGATGTAGTCCTCGGTGGAGGCGGTGGAGTCGCGGTACCGCTCCAGGAAGGTGCGCTCCAGGGCCGTGAAGGCCGCCTCGCCGACCTGCTGCCGCAGCGCGTAGAGCACGAGCACGCCGCCCACGTAGCGCTGGCCGTCGAACAGGTTGGCCGCGTTGGGCGCCGCCACCGGCCCGGAGTCGCGACGCCACTGGTCGCCCAGGGCGTAGGTGTACTTCATGCGCGCTTCCAGCGTGGTCATGCCAAGCGAATCGGCCCAGCCGCGCTCGTAGCGGTAGAGCAGGCCGTAGAAGTCGGCGTGGCCCTCGTTCAGCCACAGGTCGGCCCAGGTGGCGGGAGTGACACTGTTGCCGAAGTAGGAGTGGACCAGCTCGTGCATCATGTGCGAGCCGATCTTGCTCTCCTCCTGGAGGAGGTAGTTCGGCTTGTAGAGCGTGAGGGTCTGGGTCTCCAGGCCGGTGAAGTCGAAGGCGTTCGAGGCGTCGTTGTTGCAGGGCAGCAGGCCGTACGTCTCGAAGGGGTAGGCGCCGAGCCGCTGCTCCACCCACGCCACCAGGGCCGGAGTGAGCGCCAGGGCCGGTTCCAGGGCGGCGGCCCGGGCGACGGGCACGACGTCGCGCAGCGGCAGGCCGTGCGGGCCCTGCCGGTCCTTGATCACGTAGTCGCCGACGGTGATCTGCACCACCTCGGTGGCGATCGGCGAGCGGGAGCGGTACGTGTACGCGGTCCGGTCGCCGGACAGCTGCTCGGTGCGCACCAGCCGGCCGCTGGCGACGCCCCGCAGCCCGGCGGGCACGGTGATCCGGAAGGTGAAGTCGGCCTTGTCGGAGGGGTGGTCGTTGCAGGGGAAGACGGTGTGCGCCACGTCCGGCTGGCCGCACACCGCGAATCCGTCGGGGGTGGCCACCCAGCCGCCGGCGGGCGGCGGGGTCCGGCGCGGGTCGGCGCCGTAGGCCACGCACACCGTGGTCCGGGCCTTCGCCGGGAGCGGACGGGCGGGGGTGATCCGCAGCTTGTCGGCCACCTGCTCGAAGGCGGCCGTGCGGCCGCCGACGCGGACGGAGCGTATGTCCAGGTCGCGCGCGTCCAGGGAGAAGCGGCTCAGGGCCTGGGTGGTGCGGATGGTCAGGGTCGCGGTGGCCTCGACGAGCTTGGTCGTGGCGTCGTAGGCGACGTCGAGGTGGTACGCCGAGACGCGGTATCCGTCGTTGCCGAGGGCGGGGTAGACGGGGTCGCCGAGGGTCTCGGCGCCCGGGGTGGCCCCGGTGCCGGGGGCCGCCTGGGCCGGGATCCCCGTGGTCAGTGCCGCCGCCGTGCCGATCAGGGCGGCCGCCGGGGCCGTCACTCTGGTGCGATATCTCATGGTCAGCCTTCGCTCGGAGGGCCGGGTGGTCAGTTCCGGCCGTGGCTTGGAGTGAGTGATCTCTCTCCAGGACTCGGCAACGGAGCGATCGGTTGCACGAAACTGGTCGCGGACCCCTGTCGAGACGAGGTCGCTCACGAGATATCTTGATGTCGAGCAATGTTGCAGACGTGGAGCGGAGCACCCGGTGACTGACTCGACCATCATCTATACGCACACTGACGAGGCCCCCGCACTGGCGACGTATTCCTTCCTGCCGGTGGTCCGGGCGTACGCCTCGCAGGCGGGTGTCGCTGTGGAGACCCGCGACATCTCGCTGGCCGGGCGCATCATCGCCGTGTTCCCGGAGTACCTCACCGAGGACCAGCGCATCCCGGACGCCCTCGCGGAGCTCGGCGAGCTCGCCAAGACGCCCGCCGCCAACATCATCAAGCTGCCGAACATCTCGGCGTCCATCCCCCAGCTCAAGGCCGCCGTCGCCGAGCTGCAGGGCCAGGGCTACGCGCTGCCGGACTACCCGGACGACCCGAAGACCGACGAGGAGCGCGAGATCCGCGCCCGCTACGACAAGGTCAAGGGTTCCGCGGTGAACCCGGTCCTGCGTGAGGGCAACTCCGACCGGCGCGCCCCCGCCTCGGTCAAGAACTACGCCAAGTCCCACCCGCACCGCATGGGCGCCTGGACCGCCGAGTCCAAGACCAACGTGGCGACCATGGGCCAGAACGACTTCCGCTCCACCGAGAAGTCCGTCGTGATCGCCGAGGACGGCGCGCTGCGCATCGAGCTGGTCGGCGACGACGGCACCACCACGGTGCTGCGCGAGTCGGTACCCGTGCTCGCCGGCGAGGTCGTCGACGCCTCCGTGATGCGCGTGGCGGCGCTGCGCGAGTTCCTGACCGCTCAGGTCGCCGAGGCCAAGGCCCAGGGCGTGCTGTTCTCGGTGCACCTGAAGGCGACGATGATGAAGGTCTCCGACCCGATCGTCTTCGGCCACGTGGTGCGCGCCTTCTTCCCGAAGACGTTCGCGCGGTTCGGCGACAAGCTCGCCGCGGCCGGCCTGACCCCGAACGACGGTCTGGGCGGCATCTGGAAGGGGCTGGACGCCCTGCCGGAGGGCGCCGAGATCAAGGCCTCCTTCGACGCCGAGCTCGCCGAGGGCCCGGAGCTGGCGATGGTCGACTCCGACAAGGGCATCACCAACCTGCACGTGCCCTCGGACGTCATCATCGACGCCTCCATGCCGGCCATGATCCGCACCTCCGGCCACATGTGGGGCCCGGACGGGCAGGAGCACGACGCCCTCGCGGTCATCCCGGACTCCTCCTACGCGGGCGTCTACCAGGCCGTGATCGAGGACTGCCGGGCCAACGGCGCCTTCGACCCGTCCACCATGGGCACGGTGCCGAACGTCGGCCTCATGGCGCAGAAGGCCGAGGAGTACGGCAGCCACGACAAGACGTTCGAGATCGCCACCACGGGCACGGTCCGCCTGGTCGACGCGGGCGGCACCGCGCTCATCGAGCAGACCGTCTCGGCCGGTGACATCTTCCGCGCCTGCCAGACCAAGGACGCGCCGATCAAGGACTGGGTGAAGCTGGCCGTCACCCGCGCCCGCGCCACCGGCGACCCGGCGGTGTTCTGGCTGGACGAGACCCGCGCGCACGACGCCAACCTGATCGCGAAGGTCAACACGTACCTCGCCGAGCACGACACCGAGGGCCTGGACATCCGGATCCTCAACCCGGTCGAGGCGACGAAGCTGTCGGTGGAGCGCATCCGCCGCGGCGAGAACACGATCTCCGTCACCGGCAACGTCCTGCGCGACTACCTGACCGACCTGTTCCCGATCCTGGAGCTGGGCACCAGCGCCAAGATGCTGTCGGTCGTCCCGCTGATGGCGGGCGGCGGCCTGTTCGAGACGGGTGCGGGCGGCTCGGCACCGAAGCACGTCCAGCAGCTGGTCAGGGAGAACTACCTGCGCTGGGACTCCCTCGGTGAGTTCTTCGCCCTGGTGCCCTCCTTCGAGCAGCTCGCGAAGGTGGCGGGCAACGCCCGCGCCCAGGTCCTGGCCGACACGCTGGACCGCGCCACGGCGACCTTCCTCGAGGAGGACAAGTCCCCGACCCGTCGCGTCGGCGGCATCGACAACCGTGGCAGCCACTTCTTCCTGTCCCTGTACTGGGCGCAGGAGCTGGCCCGGCAGACCGACGACGCGGACCTGGCGAAGGCCTTCACCCCGCTCGCCGAGACGCTCGCCGCGAACGAGCAGCGCATCGTCGACGAGCTGGTCGGCGCCCAGGGCAAGCCGGTCGACATCGGCGGCTACTACCAGCCCGACCCGGCGAAGGCCGCGGAGGCCATGCGCCCGTCCGCCACGTGGAACGAGGCCCTGGCGTCCCTGAGCTGACGCACCCGGGCCCGACGGCCCGCCCCCTCCGCCCCGTCCGGCACGACGTCCGGTCGGGGCGGAGGCATGTGCGGCCCGCGCCCGGGCCCTCATGTGGCACCTTGATCTCTCCGCACACCACTGCAACGACGCCACCTGGAGCCGCCTCGTGAACGACGCCCCGGACTCCTTCGAGCTGCTGCCGGGTGACGGGCGCTCGCCGGTGATCCTGCATGTGCCGCACTCCGCGCGGGAGACACCGGACGCCGTGCGGGCGGGGATCGTGCTCGGCGACGAGGAGTTGGCGCGGGAGCTGGACCTCATCACGGACGCGCACACGGACCGGATCGCCGAGGCGGCGGCCGGGTCGGCGGGCCTCACACCGTGGCGGTTCGTCAATCGGCTGTCGCGACTGGTCGCCGATCCGGAGCGGTTTCCGGACGAGCGGGAGGAAATGCTCGCGGTCGGGATGGGGGCGGTCTACACACGGACCACGCACGGTGACGCGCTGCGGCCCGAGGGCGCAGATGCCGCGCCGCTCGTTCAGCGGTACTTCGAGCCGTACGCCCGGGCGATGACCGAGGCCGTGGCGGACCGGCTGGACGCCACCGGGCGGGCCGTGATCATCGACGTGCACTCCTACCCGAGCCGGAGGCTGCCGTACGAACTGCACGGTGAGGGGCCGCGCCCGCCGGTCTGCCTCGGCACCGACTCCTTCCACACACCGCCCGCGCTGCTCAACGCGGCCCGGGAGGCGTTCGGCGAGACGCAGCTCGACACCCCGTTCGCCGGGGCCTACGTCCCGCTGGAGTTCCACGGGACACGCCCCGAGGTGAGCGCGCTCATGGTGGAGATCCGCCGGGACACCTACATGACGGAGCCGGGCGGTCCGGCCGGGCCAGGGCTGGAGCGGCTCGGCGCGGCGCTGGCCCGGCTGGTCGACGCCGCGTCACGCTGAGCGGCCCGGCGGTAGGCGGCCCGGCCGGTCGACGCCGCGTCACGCTGAGCGGCCCGGCGGTAGGCGGCCCGGCCGGTCGACATCGCGTCACGCTGAGCGGCTCGGCGGAGGGCCTGGCCGGTCGACACCGCATCGCGTCGACGTCGCCCTCACGGACACGGCCTACGCCCGGAGCCACTCCGTCACCACCACGTCCCCGCCGGCCCGCAGCCGCAGGGCGAACGGGCCGGACAGCGGCACGTCGGCGGTGAAGCGGCCCAGGTCGTCACAGGTGAGCGGGGAGCCGGGCCGCGGCCCGCCGAGGATCTCGATCCGGGCCGGCCGGGGCGGCAGCACCTGTCCCATGAGTCCCTGCGCGCTCACCTCGACGTCGACGGTCACCTCGCCCGCCTGGAAGGTCAGCATCCGGGGCACGTCGGCGACACCCCGGACCGGCAGGGCGTCGACGAGCGAGTCGAAGGTCAGCTCGGCCACACGCGCCTCCAGGTCGTGCAGCGCGAAGGCGTCGAGGGCGATCTGCTGGAGCTCCGCCGGTACCGGGTCGAGGACTGCCGCGGCCCGCCGCAGCTCCTCCTCCAGGAGTTCGTCGTCGAACTCGCGGTCGTCGAAGTCCTCTTCGCCGAAGAGGTCGTCGTCGTGTCGGTCGCTCACATCGCCCCCCGGGCCTCGAGCCGGGCCCGCAGACGCCGCAGACAGCGCTGGCGCAGCGGCCCGATGCTGCCCACCGCGATCCCCAGCGCGGCGGACACGTCGTGGTAGCTGGGCGGCGGTGTGGCCATCAGCACGCGCAGCAACTGCCTGCACCGCTCGCCCAGTTCCTCGAACTCCTGCCACAGCCGCCGCACGCGTTCGCTCTGCGCTGCGGCCTCCTCGGAGTCGAGCAGCGACTGTTCCGGCGTGCCGTCCTCGCTGGCCCGGTCCAGGAGCCGCGGATCGTCCGTCAGGGTCAGTCGCCGCGCACTGCGGATGACCTTCAGACACTCGTGGCGCGCGGTGCTCGCCAGCCACGCTCCCGCCTTGTCGGGCTCACGGATCCGACCGAGGTGCTGGGCGAAGCGGAACCAGGCCGTCTGGTACACCTCGTGGGCGTCGGCGTCGCTGAGACGGTGGGCCCGCACGACGGACCACACCAGCGGACTCAGCCCCTCCACGAGCGCCTTCCAGGCCGCCGCGTCGCCGTCGGCTGCCGCCCGGACGAGCGCGCCGGCATCAGTACGGTCCACGGCAGCCCCACCCCTCGAGTACGGCAGGTCATCGTACGCCGTGGCGGGGGCGGCTTCGGTCCTCACAGCCCGGGGCCCAGGCGCACGGCCGGGACCGGACGCCAGGTGGAGGGACGGAGCGCCGGGACGTGCGCGCCCCGCACTTCCGCGAACTCCACGTTCGAGGCGAGGAGTTGCCGCCGGGCCGCGCGTGGGTCGGTCTCCTTGTGTGCCGTCATGTGGGCGGCCACCAGGCCCGCGGTCACGGGGGTGGCGAAGGAGGTGCCGCTCCACTGCGCGTACCCCTCGAACATCACCTGGTCCGGCTTGGCGGCGTTGCCCTCGTCGCTCAGCACGCCGCTGTGGCGGGGGTGCCGGCAGGTGCAGCCGTAGGAGAAGCCGTAGCGGCAGGCGTCGTACGTGGAGTGCTGGTACACGTACGGGACGGGCGCGTCGAAGCCGGTGAGGGCGCTGGTGAGGCGCTCTCCGGGGGCGTAGACCTTCACCCAGGGACCGTGGTTGGTGAAGCAGGCGCCGAACTCGCCGTCGCTGCGCAGGGCGCCGACCGACAGCACGGAGTCCTCCCAGCCGGGCAGATCGGCGTAGGCGGCGGGCCAGAAGGGGGCGGCGCTGCCGTTGTTGCCGGCGGCGGCGACCAGCAGGGTGCGCTGCTCGCGCAGTTCCCGCATGAAGTTCTCGACGCCGAGCAGGCCGTCGGTGCGGCCGTTGGAGGTGCCGGCGGAGAGGCTGAGGACGTCCGGCCAGCCGCTGGCGTCGACTGCCTCGAAGAGCTTCTCGCCGAACTCCGACTCCAGGACGGCGCCCGCGTCGTTGAGGGTGCCGCGCACGGTGATGTCGGTGTTGGGCGCCACGGCCGCGAGGAGCCCGGCGATGAACGTGCCGTGTCCCACGTACTGCTGGAGGATGCCCCGCTCGTCGCACTCCTGGAGCTGGGCGTCACCGCCGGTGTGGCCGAGCAGGGCGCAGGAGCGGTAGTCGTGCACGAGGCCGGTGTCGACGACGAGGACGCCGACGGCGGTGTCCGGGTCGTGGGGGGTGTCCGCGGCGGCGGGGTTGGGCGGCTCGCCGAGCGGGACGGGGACGGGCTCGTCACCGGGGCAGGCGTTGACCGCGATGTGCACCACGTGGTTGCGGGCGACCATCCGGTGCCCGGCCCGGGACTCGTGTTCCCGTACGGAGCGCAGCGCGTGGGCGACGGTGCGGTCGGCGTCCCGGCCGCCCTCGCCCGGGTCGCCGACGCGGATGCGGGTGATGCCGCTGCGGCTGGTCCGCGGGCCCGCGCGGCGTACCTGCTCCTGGTCGAGGTCGGGCGCCGCCGTGAAGTGGGCCCGCACCGTGTCCTCGACGATCCGGGCCTCCTCGCCGTCGCGGACGAGGACCACGCCCTTCTCGTACAGGAACTCCGCCGAGTCGTCCGGGCCCATCGCCAGCGGGACGTCCGGCATCGAGCGCTGGATGTGGTCGAACTGCTCGTGGAAACGCTGAGGTGCCATGCCGGATCCTCCCGTTGGTGCGACGGCGTCGGTGGGTGCCGCTGAGCGGTCGTCAACGAGAGCCGCCGGGCCGCCGCTTGATACAGCGCCGCACCTGTGTGGGGCGCTGCGGGACCACTACCATCCGAGGAGTGACAGCGGGAAGCGACGCGGTGACGGAACTGCTGCCGATGGTGTTCGCCGACCCGGGTGAGGCGCTCGCGAGGGCCCGGGCCCTGCTCGACGCCGACGCCTCCCCGCTGGACGCCTCCGTGGCCCACCAGGTGATCGGCATCTGGCAGCGGGACTTCGGCGACCTGCGGCTCGCGCTGCACCACCTGCGGCGGGCCCGGGCGTGCGCGGCGCGTGCCGACTCGGCCGACCGCGAGGCGGACGTGCTGGCCACGCTGGGCGTGGCGCTGGTGCACGCGGGCCGCACCCGGGAGGGCCTGGCCGCGTTCGAGCGGGGTGTGGCGCGCGGCGGCGGGCACACCAGGGCGCGGGTGCTGTACCGGCGGGCCTACGTGTGGTGGGTGCTCGGTCACCATCGCGAGGCGCTGGAGGACGTGCGCCGGGCGGTGCCCGTGCTGCGGCAGGCGGACGACGTGATCTGGACGGCGCGGGCGCTGACCCTGCGGGCCACCGTGCACCTGGCGCTGGGCTCGGTGGAGCGGGCCGAGGCGGACTTCACCGCGGCCGAGGCGCTGTGGGACACCACCGGCCAGGAGCACGACAAGGCGGACGCGGTGGAGAGCCGCGGCCTGGCGGCGTTCCGGTCGGGTGACGTACCGGCGGCGCTGCGGCTGCTGGACGAGGCGGAGGAGCGCTACGCGCGGCTCGGCACACCGACGTTCATGCTGAACATCCGGCGCTGCGAGGTGCTGATGGCGGCCGGCCTCGCCCCGGAGGCGCTGGCCGAGGCGGACGCGGCGACCGGGAGGCTGGACGGGATCGGCGGGCAGTCCACCCGCAAGGCGGAACTCCTGCTGGCCGCCGCGCGGGCGGCCCGTTCGGCGGGCGACCAGCACACGGCGATCGCCCGTGCCGCCCTCGCGGTACGGCTGTTCGCGGGACAGCGGCGCTCCTGGTGGGAGGCGCACGCCCGGCTGGTGCTGATCGAGGCGCGGTACGCGGCCGGGCGCGGCTCGGGGCGGCTGGTCGCCGACGCCGCCGCGGTGGCCGGGACGCTGGCGTCGTTCGGCGCCCCGGCCGCGCCGGAGGCGTCGCTGCTCGCAGGCCGGATCGCGCTGGATCTGGGGTGGACCGCGGACGCGGAGCGGCACTTGGCGGTGGCCGCGCGCAGCCGCCGCAGCGGTCCGCCGCTGGCGCGGATGACGGGCTGGGCGGCGCAGGCGCTGCGGGCGCGGGCCGCCGGATCGGCCCGGGGCGTGCTGCAGGCCTGCCGTCGGGGCCTGGACGTGCTGGACGATCACCGGATGACGCTGGGCGCCTCGGAGCTGCGGGCCCGGGCCACCGAACAGGGTGCGGAACTGGCGGCGTTGGCGCAGCGGGCGAGTCTGGTCTCCGGCGGGCCACGGCGGTTGCTGGTGTGGAGCGAACGCTGGCGCGCCACCGTGCTGTCCGCCCCGCCGACCAGGCCGCCCGCCGACCCGGAGCTGCTCAGCGGCATGACCGCCTTCCGCGAGATCGCCTCGCGAGCGGAGGCCGCCCGGATGGAGGGCCGGCCGGTTGTGGCGCTGGAGCGCGAACAACGGCGCCTGGAGCGGGAGATCCGCTCCCGGACCCTGCACATGCGGGGCGAGGCCCCCGGTGGCGGGGACCGCTTCGACGCCGGCCGGCTGCTGGAGGAGCTGGGTGACGAGGCCCTGATGGTGGAGCTCGCCGTGCTCGCCGGGCGGGTGCAGGTGCTGCTGTGCGGACGGGGCCGGGTGCGGCGGTTCGAGACCGGTCTGCTCGCCGACGCGGAGACCGAGGCCGAGCATGTGCAGGCCGGGCTGCGGCGGCTGGCCCACCCCGGGGCACAGGCCCGGCTCCCGGTGGTGGAGGCGGCGGGGCGGCGGCTGGAGGAACTGCTGCTGGGGCCGGCCGCGGCGCAGCTGGGCGGCGGCCCGGTGGTGATCGTGCCGCCGGGGCGGCTGCACCGGGTGCCGTGGGCGCTGCTGCCGTCGCTGCGGGAGCGGGTGCTCAGCGTGTCGCCGTCGGCGGGCAGTTGGCTGCGGGCGCGGCGGACCTCGCCGCCAACGGACGGCCGTCATGTGCTGGTGCGCGGCCCGGGCCTGGCGACGGGCGGTGCGGAGGTGCCGGAGCTGGCCGGCCGGTACGGCTGTGCGACGGTCCTGGAGGAGGACGAGGCGCGGGTGCCGCGGGTGCTGGAGGAGCTGGACGGGTCCGCGCTGGCGCACATCGCGGCGCACGGCACGTTCCGCGCGGACAGTCCGCTGTTCTCGTCCCTGCGGATGACCGACGGGCCGATCGTCGTGCACGACTTCGAGCGGCTGGACCGCAGCCCCTACCGGATCATCCTGTCCTGCTGCGACACCGCCCGGCTCGCCTCCGTCGGCGCGGACGAACTGCTGGGCCTGGTCACGGCGTTGCTGCCGCTCGGCACGGCCGGGGTGGTGGCGTGCAGCGCGCCCGTGAACGACGCCGCGGTGGTGCCGCTGATGCTGGCGCTGCACAAGGGCCTCGACGGCGGTCTGTCCCTGGCGGAGGCGCTGCGCGACGCCCGGGCCGCCCTGCCGGGTGACGCGCTGCACCAGGCCACGGGGTGGGCGTTCTCGGCGTTCGGGGCGGCCTGACCCGTTCCGTCGTGCAGGACGCTCTGCCCCCGTGCCGTCCTTCGAGGCGGCCTGACCCGTCCCCTGTTCGGGTCAGGCCGCCGGTCCTGGTGCGGCACCAGGGGGTGTTTTGAAAGTCCGGTGCGTGCCGGGTGCCGTGGGTGCTGTGCGGGACGTTCAAAACACCCCCTAGGCCGGTTGGGCCTCCCGCGTCCGGGCCGGCCACGGCAGGGCGCCGCGGTCGCTCGTGCCGAGCCGGGCGTAGGCGCTGTACAGGTGGTTGCCGACGGTGCGGACGGACAGGGTGAGACGGTCGGCGATCTGCCGGTTGGTCAGGCCGGCCGCGGCGAGGGTGACGATCTGCCGTTGCCGGGCGGTGAGTTCGCCGAGGACCAGCCCGGACAGTGCGGGGGTGCGGGCGCCCTGGCACCGCCGGGCCAGCGCGACGGCGCGGGTGCGGGAGTGCCGGGTGGCGCCCGGATCGCGGTGGGCGCGTACCGCCTGGGCGTACGCCTCGGCGGCGAACAGCAGGAAGCCTCGCCGCTCCAGTTCCGCGGCCACCTCGTCCAGGTCCGGGCCGTCGGCGCGGGTGAGCGCGTCGGCGTGCCGGGCGAAGACGCCGCCGAGCCGGTCGACGGCCCTTTCGGGGGCGCCGAGGCGGACGGCGTCGTAGGGGTCGGCGAAGGCCTGCCGGTCCAGGCGCGGGCCGGCGGGGCCGTCCGTCGTCGCCTCGGCTCGGTCGAGTTCCGTCCGGCAGGACGCGTCCTCGGGATGACCTCGCAGGCCTTCCCGCGCCCAGGCCGCCGCCTCCCTCACCTCCCCGCGCAGGCGTGCGAACCGGGCGCGCACGGCGGCGTACCCGGCCGGCAGCGGGCCGCCCTCGGCGACCAGCCACTCCCCCACCGGGGTGGCCGTCGCCCGTACGTCGGCCTGCTCGATCCGGTGGGCCAGGGCCGCCGCCTCGGCGTCGAGGGCCGCTGCGTACGCGTCCGGCGTCCGGGCCAGCCGGCGTGCCCGCAACCGGCCCGCCGCGGCCCGGAGCGCCGGCCCGTACAGAGGGTGGGCGAGACGGACGGCACCTTCGTCGTCGACCTCGATCAGGTCGTCGGACTCCAGCACTTCGAGGGCCCCGAGATCCGGCTCGCCCAGCTCGTCCAGGCCGGGCGGCAAGGGCTCGGCGAAGGCGAGGCGGTCGAGGACGTCGCGTTCGAACGGGTCGGCCCTGCCGAGGACGCAAGCGGTGCGTTCACGGACGGCCGGGGTCAGCGGGACCGGGCCCCGCCACGCCCGTTCGCCGGTGCCCGGTACGGGGGTCAGCAGCCCGCGCACCGACCCCAGCAGGCCTCGCAGCAGACGCAGGTCGCCCCGGCACAGGCGGCGCAGCCGGTTCGCGGTGAGCGCGTCGAGAGGGCCGGCACCGGAGTTGAGCAGGGCGGCGGTCTCCTCCTCCGGCAGCGGCTGCAGCACGAGACGCGGCAGGAGTTCCCCGGTCCACAGCCGGGAGATCGCGCCGGGCACCGGGGAGCCGTCCGTGGCGACGACCAGCAGCCGGGTGCGCCCGTGCACGGCGAGCTGATGGACCAGGGCGGCGGAGGCGCCGTCGAGGAGGTGCGCGTCGTCCACGAGCAGCGTGCGGACACCGGCCAGTACCTGGACCGCGCGGGGCAACGTGACCGATTCGGGCAGCAGATGGGCGAACGCCGCGAAGGGGATGCTGCGGCTCTCGGGCGTGCCGGCCGCCCGGGCGCAGTCGGTTCCGCGGATCGCCTCGGTGACGAGGCGGGTCTTGCCGAAGCCCGCCGGGCCCGTCACCACGATGCCGCGCCGGGCGCCGGTCGCGGACCGGCGGACCAGCTCCAGTTCGTCCTCCCGCCCGGTGAACGGCCAGGGCGGCTCCGGCGTCCTCGCGTCCCTCTCGTAAGTCGTCACACAGACATGAGCGCGGCTACTCACCTTTGATACAGGGTGACTTGAGTAGCCCCCGACTCAAGCGCCGTGGACGGGCCGCGGGGCAGGCTGTGGCCCATGACCGCCCGCTACCGCCCGCCGGCTCAGGGCCGTGCCGCCGGGGACGCCACTGCGCCCGGGGTTGCGGCGGGACGGCGGTGATGTGCCGGTGACGGCACGGATCCGCCGCGCGGGCACCTGAACCACAGTCCGGCGCCGGGGGAACGGTCGAGGACGTCGCCCATGGGGGTGGGTGACGTCCTCGGCCACGTCATGTGGGTGGGGCCACCGGCCGTGCTGCCCCGGAGCCCGACTCGTGGGTGCCCAGGGCCACCGGCTCGTGCACGCCGGGTGCGGCCGACCGGCGCGTGCGCCGCCATCCGCTCGTTCACGCCGATGTCCGGCCGGGGCCGGGGGCGCACGCTCCACGGAAGTGACGGCGCCCCGGGTCCCGCCGAGGGCGGCGGGGCGGACGCGGGGCGCACCGGCCGAGGCGCCGTGGATCCGCCCCAGGGGTGAAGAGCGTTCAGCGGCGGTCGTCACCGGGCATCGTGCAGAGGAACGGCCTGCAATGGTGTTACGCCGTCCGAGTGCTCACATCTACGCTTGATTGCTCTCGCGGTTGCACGTCCGTATCGATAAGCGCACGAGGTGCCAACGGCCCGACTACGCTCGCGGCGTGACACCGGGGGATGGGGGGAGCAGGTGGAGAGGTCCCGACGCGACCGTGGCCGGCGGCGGAAGCTGCCGGCGGTTCCGGCCGTTCTGCTCGGAGCGCTGGGCGCGCTGATGGTGGGGACGTCGATCGGCCTGGCGGCGGACCCGACGCGCCTCGCCTGCACCACCGGGTACGTGGTCGCCACCGGGCTGCTGCTGGCCGTGGGGCTGTACGGCAGCACGTACGGCATCGATCTCGCGGATCTGCGTCGTGACCTGCGGGGCGTGGTGGCGGCCGTGACGCTGGGCGTCGTCCTCAAAGCGGCGATGATCTCGGGCGTCATGGTCTGGGCCTTCGACCGCCCCGAGTACCTGGTCCTCGGCATCGTCGTCGCGCAGATCGACCCGCTGTCGGTGACCGCGCTCAGCAAAGACGGGTACATGTCGCAGCGCGCCCGCTCCCTGCTCACGGCGTGGGCCTCCTTCGACGACCCGATGACGGTGCTGCTGACGCTGTACGTCGCCGGGTACGCCTACACGGCGGCCGGGCACACGGGCGCCCCCTCGGTGGTGGGCGGCGGGGCCCAGGGCTACGCCCTCGGGCTGGCGCTGAACGCGCTGTTGCTGGGCGGCGCCCTGCTGGCGTGGTGGGCGGGCGGCAGGGTGTGGCCGGCCCGGGAGTCCGAGCAGCGGCTCGCGCGCCCCCGGAGGCCGGCGACTGTGCTCGCCGTCCTCATCGTCGTGGTCATGCTGGTGCTCGCCGCCGCGAACATGCTCATGCTGGCCGTGGCGGTGGCGGGACTGTTTCTGCGGACGCGGGCGTTCGCCCGGCCTCTCGCGCGTGCGGTGACCAGTGCCTTCCTGCTCGCCACCGTGCTGCTGGGCCTGTTCGTCGCCCAAGGGGTGTCGATCAAACCCGGGCTGCTGCTGGGGGGTTCGGCGTTCCTCGCGCAGGCGGTGGTGGCCGTGCTGCTGATGCCGCTCTTCGTCCGCGGCCTGTCCGGAAGGGACCGGGTGCTGCTCGGAATCGGCCAGCAGAACGGGCTCACGGCCGTGCTGCTCGCCCTCACCCTGGAACGCGACTTCCCCAAGACGGTCGGCATCGTCGCCCCGGCCGTGGTGACGGTGAATCTGCTGCACTACGGGGCGCAGATCGCGTTCGGCTGCTGGTCGCGCCATCGGGCCGGAAAGAGCCGGCAACCCGCGGCCGGACAGAAGCGTCTCCCCCGGCATCCGGCGCCCGGCGACGGCACGCCGGGCGGGGCACCGGCCGCGGCCGACGGACTGCGGTCCTCCGCATAACCGAAGGGTGTGCGGCGTCCCGAACGGGTCGCGGCCAGGGGAACGGGGAGGCCGGATGGGTGAGCGGGGAGTGAGCGGCGGGGGACGTCCCCGCCGCGGCGGACGCTTCCGCGGCGCCCCGAGCCGCGACGGCGCCCCGACCCGCTCTGGCGCCCCGTACCACTACGGCGTCCCGTACCGCCACGGCGTCGCGAGCGCCCTCAGCGACGTCCCGAAGCGCTGCGGCGTCCTGCGCCTCCTCCGCGGCTTTCCGGGCCGCCGCGACGGCTTCCCCGACCCTGACCGCTGCCCGAGTCGCTCCCGCGTGCTGAGCCCCCTGATCAGCCGCACTCTCCAGGGCTGCGCGCACCTCTCCCCTGGCCCGCGCAGCGAGGCCGTTGCCCGCGGGAAGGCCCCTTCGCGCTGGAAGCCGGTCCTGCTCGGCGTCCTGCTGCTCCTGTCCGTCACCGCCGGGCAGGCCGTCGCCGACACCGGCAGGGGTGATGTCCGCCTGGTGTACTGCCTGGCCGACGAGCACCGGGACGAACTCCGGGACGCCGCGCTACAACTGGATGTGGTGCGGCGCCCGTTGGGACCGGCGGGCGGTGGAGACGCCGTCCGGGTGCCCGGCCCCGAGGGCGGCGTGATGTCGCTCGACGACTGGGCCGACAAGCACCGGGGCGACTTCGAGCGGGTCTGCGACGCGGTCCTGGCCGCGGCGGGTGATCCGCCGGGGGCGTCCGCGGACAAGGGCGGCTCCGGCGGACTGGGCGCTTTCCTCGACGGGGTGTACCTGCTGGCGGCCGGCGCGGCCCTGACGCTGGTCGGACAAATGACGGAACGGATCTCGGCCGAGCGGCGCACGCGCGACCGGCAACTGGCGGCGGCCGTGCAGGAATTCCGGAGGATCGCATGGCTGTATCTCACGGCGTACGAACAGGATCCCGAGACGGACCACGCCGAGGCGTCACGGGCCCGGGAGGCGCTCTCCGGTCTCCTCGCCCAGGTGCCCGGTCCTGCCCCGCGCCGCGAGGCGGCCCGGCGGCTGGCCGATTCCCTTCCCCTGACGAACAGACTGCCGGGCAGCAGGGACGGGCAACCCCTGCTGCCGCGCCAGAGAAAGAGCGAGGCGGACGCCGTGCGCACGACCCTGGACCTGCAGACCCGCGAGGTGGCGGATCTGCGACGCCCGGCGCCCCTGTGGTGGCTGCCCGGAGCACGCGGCAGCGACCGTCCCACCAGCGCCGGAGGACCGCACGCATGACCGGCTCCGACTGGGCCAACCCCTACGGTGTGCGCAAACCGTACGGAGCGAACGGCGCGGACCCCGGCGGCCCCGAGGGCAAGGCCCGCGCGGCGCTCAGCGCGGACCATCCCCTCGTACCGTGGAAGCAACCGGACCACCTGCACCAGTGGGTGGACGTGGACCACTCACGCGAGGAACTGGACCGCTTCGGCAGCAGCTGGCCCCCTCTCGGCGAACTCCTCGACGGGAGCTCGGGGCACGGCCGCGTGGTGATCGTCAGCGGACCTCCCGGCATGGGCAAGACCAGTCTCATCCACCGGTGCATCCACGAGGTGAAGCAGCGGGTGGCAGCGGGGGCGGCCTGGGCGGGCGACCCGCTCCCCGTCTGCGTGCCGACCGCGGGTCTGGCGAACGACGGCCGTCGCATCAGCGTCGACCCGGACGGGGCATTCGCCCCGACCAGTCTGATCAACGCCCGCATACGGCGGGAGATCGCGAAGAGTCTTCGACTGCACGACTTCCCCGAAGCCCGTGTGCAGTCGATCGTCGCGGAAGAGGATCCCTTCCAGGCCTACAGCGACATGAGCGAACTGCTGGTGCAGCACAACGCGCTGCTCCTGGCGGTGATCCCGCACATACGGTGGAACGACGCCGATCTCCGGGCGAGGTTCCTGAGCACCTGCCTGAGCAATGCGCACACCCGGATCGTACTGTTCGTCGAAGTGAGCCACGGTGCGGCGGAGACGGCGAGGGAAGTGGCCGCCACGCTGAGCGACTCCGCGGCGGTCACCCATCTCGCGCTGCGCGAACTGAACTCCGAGGACATCTGGCGGTTCAGCCACAGCGCCCGGGCGTCGGACGACGGCGCGAACGGCCTGGTCGAGCCGGACAGGAGCTCCCTGATGGCGGCACACTCCGAATGGCGGCCGTCCGACGTACGCGAACTGCGGACGGTGTTCCACTCAGCGGCGGACGCGTTGCGCAGCGCGCCGCACCCCTGGCCGATCGACGCCGACGCGCTCAGACCCCACTGGCAGCGGCGGCGAGCCGGCCGCGACGCCCTGCTCCGTGCTCCCGTCCCGCCCCGCTCCGGCGGCTGACGCCCACCCCCGACCGCGCCCTCACAGGACCCGCAAGGAGTGCCATCGTGGCCGCAAGCAGCGCAGACACCTGGTACAGCAACCCCTTTCCCCTGGTGCCGGTCGTGCGGCTCGGCCCGTCGGCGGACCTCGGTGATGCCCCGGTCGAGGCCGCGGACTCGGGCAACGCCCATGTCCCGACGCGGATCCTCGACGAGCTCCAGGGCCTGGTGCGCGACTATCTCCGGGACCGGCCCCGGGGCGGGCGGCGCGGCCGGGCGATCGCCGTGGTGGGCGAGTTCGGTCTCGGCAAGTCCCATGCGGCCCGGGAGGTCTGCAACGCGCTGGCCCGCCCGGACGGCCCGGCCCTGTGGATCGTCGACGAGCCGGCGCAGGACTTCGGCCGGATGTACCGCGACCGGCTGCGGGGCCCGGCGGACAGCCCGGAGGGGCGTGCCGCGTTCGAGGAACTCGTCCGGGACTACTACGCGTATGTGACGGCGGTGCGGGTCGGCGAGCAGAGCTCCGATCCGCGCCCCGGCCGGCCGGACGACATCCCGCTGGGCGACATCGCCCTCGACGACATCGCCAGCGGGCTGCGCGACCGGGTCCTCGACCCGGACAAGGTGGTCTCCGCCCTGCGCTACGACCCCGAGGTGATGCACGCCGATCTGCGCGTCACCCTCGGCGAGGTGACGGAGCACCGGCGTTTCGCCACCGCGCTCGCCCTGCTCCAGGACCCCCGGTTCACCTCGATGGTGTGGGCGTGGCTGAGCGGCGACGAGCCCGCGCAGCAGTTGCGGGAACGCGGCATCAAGGACGCGGTCTCGGGCATCGACCCGGTCTTCGACGCGCTCGCCGTCCAGGGCTTCCTGCACGGCCGGGTGGGCAAACCGTACGTCCTGCTGATCGACTCCCTGGAGAAGGTCCTGGACTGGCCCGAGGATTCCCGGCGTACGTTCGTGGACGCCTTCGAACGGCTGGTCAACGTGTATGTGAGCCGGGGTGGTCTGCTGGTGTTCTGCACCTCGCCGCGCGGCCTGAACGCGTTCCGGCCGAGCCTGCACGAGCGGGTGGTGCAGCTGTGGCCGACCCGGTTCGGCGCGGAGCTGACCGCGCGGCTGGTCGCCGAGTACGCCGGTTCGGGTGCCCCGCCGGACGTGTCCGAGGGGGCGGACCCCATCGAGCGCTGGCCCGCGCCGTTCGGCTCCGAGTCGGTCGGGATCCTCCAGGAGCTCACCGGCGGGGTGCCCCGGGAGATCCTCAAGACCTGCCACCACGCCTGGCAGTTGAGCGAGGACAGCGGCGGCGCGGTCCGGGAGGTGAGTGCCGCGACGGTGCTGCGGGCCGTGCGGGAGCTGCACGACAACGTCTCCGAGGACCAGGTGGTGTCCACGGTCCACGACGCGCTGGCCGAGGGCCAGTGGCGCATCGCGTCGCACGACCCGGTCCCGGGGCGGGGCTCCGACGCCGACGGGCCGCTGGCGGTGGCGTACTGGCTGGAGCCGGTCCCGAACGCCTACATCGCCGTCGTGGTGACCCCGTCGGTGCTCGTCGCCGACGACGAGGAACGCATCACCGCGCGGGTCAGGGCGCTGCGCGGTGCCCTGCACCCGGCGCAGGCCGAGGTGCTGCTCGTGGTCAACGGCCTTGTGTCGCGGACCATGCGGGACCGGCTGGCGCGCTCGCTGGGCTCACAGCCCCTGGTGTACCGTCCGGGCGACTTCACGCAGGCCGTGAACCAGGCCCTGGACCGGCTGCGCGCCCGTCTCACGCAGCTGCGCCAGGAGGCCGATCTCGCCGAGCTGACCACCGAGTTGCGCAGTGCCCTCGGTGAGCACGGTGCCCAACTGGGTCAGCTGCGGCGGACGGTGAGCGATCTGGCCCGGCGTGACCTGGTCGCCGCGGCGCCCGGTCCGGCGCGTTCGGCGCTGCCGGAGCCCGTCGAGGGCCGGTTCGAGGAGGTGTTCGCGCTGCTGGACGCGTCCGTGGAGCGGCTGGCCGGGCGCCCGCCGGGCGGTGCCGCGGCCGGTGGCCCGGTCCTGCGGGCGGGTCCGTCCGATCTGGCGGCGCTGGGCTGCGCCACGTTGGTCCGGCAGTTGACGGAGACCTTCCGTACGGGGGCGGACACCTGGTTCCGCGCCGCCTCGGCCGGCGTACCGAGCGAGGAGCAGTGGGCGCGGCTGCGCGAGGTCTGCCGGGGGTACGAGACGGCGGTGGAGGTGCTGCCCGTGCAGGCCCTCGGCGGGGCGGGCCCGGTGCACCGGCCGACCGTCGCTCGCGCGGTGGAGGCACTCGCCGACGAGGTGTGGGGCGCCCTGGTCAGTGCGGTGCGGTCCGCATGACGGCGCCCACGGCGTCCGCGAGGCGGCGCAGCCGGCTCTCGGCGTGGGCGACCTGCCGCTGGTCCAGCGTCACCCCGAGGACGTAGTCCCGCGGCGACAGCCAGATCACGTACACGGCGCCCTCCTGGACGTCCAGGACGAGGCGGTCGGCGGGTGGTGACACGACCAGCCGCAACGCGTCGGTCAGCCGGGCGAGATGGCCGCGCAGGCTCTGGGCGAGATCGCGGTAGGACGTGCGGCGGGAGCGCACGCTGGTCTCCAGGAAGCGCGGGCCGAGTTCGGGACTCTCGAAGACGTCGCCCGCGCAGACGAGCTTCCAGTCCCGGTAGTAGGCGGCGTACTGCAGGTCCAGGGTGTTGACGTGCGCGCCCCACAGGGCCCGCAGCCGCATCTCGGAGGGGCCGTCGTGCTCGGCCGCCGCCGTCCCGAAGTCGATCCGCAGCCGCCCCTTGTCCTCCGGCAGGGGTTCCATCATGTCCGTGAGACCGCCGGGCAGCTCGTCGGGCAGGTGGTGCACCTGGGTGCGGATGGCGGAGACGAGGGCGTTCATGGCCTCGTCGACGGCGGGCATCCCGCCGTGCGTGTCGGTGTGTGCTGACAGGTATTCCCCCGCCTTGACGCGGCCGCCCCACAGACCGCCGTGCGGGTTGGCCACCACGACGCGCATCAGCTCACCCGTGCCCAGCGGCCGCATCAGCGCGCCCAGATCCTGGGTGCACAGCAGCAGCCGGCTGCCGGGCAGCGCCTCGTTGGCGATGTCCTCGCCGCCCACGGTGACCAGGCTGCTCAGCGGCGGGCAGTCGCCCCGGCGGACCACGAAGTCGATGATTCCGTTGCTGTAGTGGGACACCGATCTGAGGGCGGGGACACCTGCGAAGGCCCTCTGGCACAGCGCTGTTATCCGGCCGTGGCCCTCAGGGGACCAGTGGGACTCCGTGAAGAGCTCGGTCTCCGGGTGCGGGACTGTCGCCACCTGCGCTCACCTTCCGTCGGGGAACCGCCCGGGCGCGCGCCGGGCCTGGGGCCTGTCGTCCTGCGGCCTGATCCAAACGACAGGCCCTAGATGCCGGGCAGTTCCAGATCGATGTCGAAGTCCCTGGCCGGTACGGTGGCACCGGTGGCCCGGGAGGTGAGCCAGGCGTGGTGCGCCCCCACGCGCCGCCCGTCGGGGCGATGCCCCATGTCCAGGTCCCGCAAACGGCGCAGGGCGCTCTCGACGAGCCGGGTCGCCTCCCCCGGCCGTCCGGCCGCCGCGAGGGTGGCGGCGAGGGAGTTCTCGGCGGCGGACACCCAGGCGTGGCTGTCGCCGAGCCGGTCGGTCAGGAGGTTCAGCGCGGCCCGGCCGATCGCCTCCGCGTCCTCGACGGCACCGGAGGCCCGCAGGTACACCGCGTGCCGGACCCCGGCCAGGGCGGCGTAGGGGTGCCAGGCGCCGAGGGTGCTCTCCAGGGCCCGGCCGCACAGGCGGGCCTCGTGTTCGGCCTCGTCGTGCTTGCCGAGTGCGTGCAGGTCGGCGGCGAGGCTGAAGCGGCAGCGCAGGGTGTCCAGATGCCCGGCGCCGAACCGGCCGGTGGACTCGGCGAGCACCCGCCGGTCCCGTTCGAGGGCCTTCTCGTAGCCGTAGACCCTCTCGTGGGAGCGGGCGGAGTTGTAGGTGATGCGACGTTCGCTGACGGCCAGGCCGAGTTCGATGTTCAGCCGGGTGCCGGTGGCGATGTCGCCGTGCCGGTGCAGCCACTGCCGCAGCAGGTCCTGGGACTCGGCGTCGCGGCCCAGGGACCGGTAGACCCAGGCGAGCAGGTCGGCGGACCGCCAGACGGCCGGGTCGTCCTCGCCGCCGACGGACTGGCGGTAGCGGAACCGGGCGAGGAGCCGGGCGAGGGCGTCGGGGGCCCGGCCGCTCAGGGCCTCGGTGAAGGCCAGGTTGTGCTCGGCCTGCACGGTCGCGGCGTGCTGCGGACCGAGCAGCAGTGTCAGGCCCTCCAGGACCGGCCGGGCCTGGAACAACGCGTCGGAGAACCTGCCGAGGGAGCGCAGGTTGGCGCCGTAGGAGTCGGCGGACAGCAGGGTCCTCGGGTGCAGGGGGCCGAGCAGCCGGCGGTGGCCGCGCAGGGCCTGTTCGGACAGCCGACGGGCCGGTTCGTAGGCGCCGGTGAGGCGGTGGGCGCGGGCGGTGAGGTTGAGCAGGCGCAGGTACTCGGGTGACGGGTCGTCGTCGTCCGCCGGGGCCCAGTGGGCCTGCGCGCGCTCGGAGATGTCGAGCAGGCGGGCGAGGTCGGCGGTCTCGCCGCGCTGGCTGAGTGCGTTGAGGTGGCGCAGCAGTGAGCGCCGGACACGGGGGCGGGTGTCCTCCCACAGACGCAGGGAGTACACCTCGCGGGCCCAGTCGGCGCTCAGGCCGCGGTTCTCGTCCGGGGTGTACTCGGCGAGGGTGCCGCGCAGCACCTGCTCGATGTGGGCGCGCTCGTCCGGTTCCATGCCGGTGCGCAGGGCGTCCCGTACCGCATGGTGCTGGCCGAGGGGCTGGTCGGGCCGGTCGAAGTCGACCTCCAGGAGCCCGACCCGGGACAGGGCCCACAGGGCGACGCTCACCATGTGTTCGTCGGGCATCCGCGTGTCGGCGGGGATCCGGCGGACCGGCACACCGTCCGCGCTGTCGTCGCGGGCGAGCTCGGAGAGGATGCGCCGCGAGCGCAGCAGCTCCAGGCCCATGCCCCGGCCGGTGAGCAGGGATGCGGCGTTCAGCAGCCAGCCCAGGGCGTCGCTCGTGCGGCTCTCGGCACGCCAGGCGGCGGCGCCCGGGGTGTGCAGCACGGTCTGCCGGGCCACCCGCACCATGACCGTCACCGGCGGGGCGGTGCCCTGCTGTTCGAGCAGGGCCTGCTGGGCGGTGCGGTACTCGGCGAGGAGGTGGGCGACGGCGGCCCGGGCCGCTGCCTGGTCGCCCATGCTGTCGTCGCGCCGGTGGGCCGCGGCGCGCTCGGCGAGGCAGAGGGCGGCGATGCGCAGGGCGAGCGGGACGAAGCCCAGGACCTGGCCGACCCGCTGGGCCTGCTCCTCGTCGATCTCGGCGAGCCGTTCGCCGAGGACGGCCCGGCATTCGGCCGGTGACATGGGCGGCAGGGAGAAGGCTGCCATGCCGGGCGTGGCCGGGGCGCTGCGGCTGGTGATCAGCACATGCCCGCGGGAGTGCGGGGTGGGCAGCAACTCCTGCAGTCCGTCGGGTGAGTCGGCCCCGTCGTAGACGAGCAGCCAGCTCTGCGTGTCGGTGCGGGAGAGGTGCTCGAACAGGGCCGGGGAGGCGCCGTCGCCGGTCGTGACCAGGTCGAGCCGGCCGGCGAGCCGGGTCAGGCCCCGGCGGGCGCGCGGGATCTCCCAGGAGCGCACCCACCACACGACGTCGTAGGCGGAGCCGAAGCGGTGGCACAGTTCCCGGACGATCTCGCTCTTGCCCCAGCCGCTCGCGGCGTGCACGACCAGCGGGGTGCGGTCCCGGCCTGCCGCGTGCAGTTCCTCCAGGAGACCGCCGAGGACGTCGTCCCGGCCGACGAAACCGCTGTAGCGGGGGGCCACGTTGGTGACGGCGGGCAGCCGGGGGAAGCGGGCGCCGGGCGTGCCGTCCGTAGGGGGCGGCGCGCCGAGGCCGAGCCCGGCGTACAGCCGCCGCACGGCCTCGTCCTCGTCGGTGCCGCGCAGGTCGATGCGCTCGTGGTGGGCGGCGCCCGGGTCGGGGAAGGGCTCGTCGGCCAGGACGATCCGGACGTCGGGATGGGACAGCGCGGCGAGCTGGGCGAGGGCGGCGTGGTCCATGTCCGCCGGGGAGAGGAAGAGCAGTGCGGTGCCGGGGGCCGGCCGGTCACCGGAGTAGGCGTCCAGGGCGCGCAGTTCGGTGCGGATGCCGCCGCGCCGGAAGCGGTCCTCCAGCCAGGCCGCCCAGGGCGCGTGGCGCTGGGAGTGGACGAGGGTGACCCGGCTCAGCGGCAGCGGGCGCCGGTTGCGGAGCCAGTCGGCGAGCCGCTCGTAGTAGGGGCGCAGCCCGGTCACGGAGCCTTCCGGCTCGCTCTCGACGGCGAGTTGCCGGGTGTCGAGGTAGAGCGGGTGGTAGGGGACCTCCAGGAAGGCCACCTCGGAGGTGCGGGAGGCCCGCGAGAGGGGACCGAACTTGCGGCGTACCCGTTCACGCGCGCCGCGCAGCCGGTCGTGCGACTCGACGTTGCTCTTCAGGCCCAGGGCCAGCAGCCGCACGGGCCGGTCGGAGCGGCCGCCGCTCATCTGCTCGGCCAGGGCGGCGGCGCCGTCGATCGACCAGGCGGTCATGGCGAAGCAGAGCACGAGCGAGTCGGCCAGGGAGCCGAGCCTGCCCTCGGCCGGGGCGCCGATGGCGTCGGGCAGGGGGGCTTCGACGAGGACGTGGTCGTAGGCGAGGGCCCGCGGGTCGGAGGTGAGGGCGAGGAGGGAGGCGGCGTCCGGGCGGGCGGCGGAGTCGATGCGCCCGGGTTCCGGGCCGGGCAGCGGGGCACCGCCCGGCGTGCCGGTCGCCCGGCCGTCCACGATCAGGACGCTGCGGTTGCCGGCGGCCAGCAGGTCCGCGACGTTGCGCACCGTCGTGCTGACGCCGAGGTTCTCCGCGGTGGAGCAGAAGAGGGCGAACCGTCCCGAGCGGTCGGCTGCGTGGATGTCGGGCATGGCCACTCCGCTTCGGACGGCAGGTGCTGGACGGTGGGGCACGACAGTCAGGGACGGTCAGTATAGGACGGGTTGCCCCTGATCAGACGGTTTCGCGTGAGGGCCGCGTCGGCGCCGGGGCCCGGTCATTGGCTCTCGTTGTGGCCGGTGACGAAGGGTTCGTCCGGGTCGCCGCCGCTGCGCAGCCGGCGCAGGGTCTCGCCCAGCGCGGAGGGCGGCAGCGCGGCGAGGTCGTCGAGCGGCACACCGGTGAGGTCCAGCACGACGGACTCCAGTGCGGCCTGATCCCTCTCGGCACCCGCTTCCTCGAGCTCTGCCATGGCCCATCCTCCGCGGTGCCCGACGGACCGCCGTCGTGGCGGCTCTCCACGCCCGGCGCCTGCGTGTCCCGGGACTCGGTGTCCAGTGTTGACGTCCCCACGGGGTGCCGCGGGAAAACGGCGACTTTCGGGCGGTGGCGGCCCGGACGACGGATTCTCGATGTTGACGGTCTGTCACCGGCCCCGAATACTGGGCCCGATGGCGTGGACCGGCCGGGCGGGCACGGGCCGGTCGGCATGCGAACCGGGGGGTGCGTATGAATCGGCTGCGCCAGGTGGAGCCGCCGTGGCCGGTCGCGGCCGACGTCGTGGCCAGGGAGGCGGCCGGCTGGGTGCCCGCGCCGCTGCACTCCTTCGTCCTGAAGGTGCACAGCCGCTGTGACCTGGCCTGCAAGTACTGCTACATGTACCGCGCGCAGGACCAGAGTTGGCGCGAGCAGCCGCGCACCATGGCGCCGGAGACGGTGGAGCGCACGGCCGGGCGCATCGCCGAGCACCTCGCGGCGCACGGGCTGCGCGAGGCCGGTGTGGTCCTGCACGGAGGTGAGCCGCTGCTGGCGGGTGAGGCCGCTCTGGGGCGCGCGGCCTCGGTCCTGCGTGCCGCGGCCGGCCCCGGTGTACGGCTGCATCTCACGCTCCAGACCAACGGTGCACGGCTGACCGAGCGCTGGCTCGACCTGTGCGCCGAGCACGGCATCCGCGTCTCGGTGAGCCTGGACGGGGACCGCGCGGCACACGACCGGCACCGCCGTGGCGCGGACGGCCGCGGCAGCCACGCCCGGGTCGCCGAGGCGGTGCGCCGGCTGTCCGAGGGGCCCCGTCGCGAGCTGTTCGCGGGCCTGTTGTGCACCATCGACCTGCGCAACGATCCGGTGCGCGCTTACGAGCACCTGCTGACGTACCGCCCACCCGCCGTGGACTTCCTGCTGCCGCAGGGCAATTGGCAGACTCCCCCGCCCGGGCTGCGCCCGGGCACGCCGTACGCGGACTGGCTGTGGCGGGTGTTCGAGCGCTGGTACGGGGCGGGACGGCGGGAGACCCGGGTGCGGCTGCTCGAGGACATGATGGCGCTGCTGCTCGGTGGGGCCCCGGAGACGGAGGCGCTGGGCATGGCCCCGGTGCGGTACGCGGTGGTCGAGACGGACGGTTCGCTCGCCCAGGACGACACGCTGCGCACCGCCTACCACGGCGCCGCCCGGACGGGCCTGCACGTACGGCGCGACTCCTTCGACGCGCTGCTGCGCCATCCCGGCGTGGCGGCCCGGCAGTGGGGCGTCGACGGCCTGTCCGCGCAGTGCCGTGGCTGCCGGCTGCGGCGGGTGTGCGGGGGCGGGCACTACGCCCACCGCTACCGCGCGGCCACCGGGTTCGCGAACCCCAGTGTCTACTGCGCGGACCTGGCCGCTCTGATCACGCGGGTCAGGGGGCGGCTGGCCGTCGACCTGGACCGGTTGCGCACCGCCGCGGCGGAAGCGGCATGAGGGGGCCGGTGCCGCTGCGTGTGCCCGGCAGGCTCTTCACCGCGCTCGCGACGGGCGGCGGCGGGTCCGACGCCCTGCGTCTGCTGGCCCGCGCGGAGCACAGCCGACGGCTGGCCTGTGCCCTGGCCGTGACGCGGGCCGCCGATGAGTCGGGCGGGGAGGTGGCCGACGCGGCCACGCGGGCATGGGAACTGCTCGCGGCCGCCCATCGGGCCGATCCGGACGCCGTGGCCGTGGTGCTGTCCCACCCCTCGGCGGGTACCGCCCTGACGGGCCTGCTGGCCCGGCTGGACCGGTTCGCCGAGGCCGGGACGGGCGTCGCGTGCGCGCCACCGGTCCACTGGTTCAGTGCCCTGGCCGCGGCCGCCGCGGTCCGCGCGGGCGTGCCCGGGCGGGTGCGGTGGCCGATGACGACCGACCAGGTGTTCCTGCCCTCGCTCGGCGGGGCACGCTTCCCGGGTGCCCGGGCCGGTGACCTTGCCGAGGTGGTGGTCGACGCCGGGGGCGCGGCCCGCATCGGGGTGGCGGGGCCCGGTTCCCCGCCCGGTCCGGTCGAGGTTCCTCAGGTCCCGTCCGGGCCGTCCGGCCGGTGGCGGGCGGCGCACCGGCTCGTGGTGCCGGACACCGGCGCGCCGCTGCTGCTGGACGACGCCGACCCGCTGCGCTTCCCCGGCGTCCCGGAACGGCCGCTGGGATTGACCCCGGGTGACCTGCGCTGGTGGGAGGCCACGGCCCGGGAGGCCTGCCGCCTGCTGCGGGACCACCATCCGGGTACGTACGCCGAACTCGTCGCCGGTGCGCGCACGCTGGTCCCGGTCGACCGCCCGGGCAGCTTCAGCGGCAGCAGCGCGGAGGCGTTCGGCGCCATGGCACTGTCCCGGCCGCGCTCCGCGCGGGGTCTCGCCCTGTCCATGGCCCACGAGATGCAGCACGGCAAGTTCGCCGCGGTGCTGCATCTGTTCGACCTCTTCGAGCCGGGCGGCGAGGAGCTGTACTACGCGCCCTGGCGTCCCGATCCGCGGCCCCTGCTCGGCCTCTTCCACGGGGCGTACGCGCATCTGGGCGTGGCGGAGTTCTGGAACCGGCGCCGGGACGTGGAGCAGAGCCCCAAGGAACTCGCCCTGGCCGAGGCGCAGTTCGCCCGCTGGCGGACGGGCGCCCGGGAGGCCACGGAGGTCCTGCTGGCCTCCGGCCGTCTCACCGCCCTCGGTCAGCACTTCGCGCAGACGATGCTGGGCACGCTCGACGCCCTGTGCCGGCTCCCGGTGCCGGGCGAGGCCCGCCGCCGCGGCATGGCGCTGGCCGCCGAGCACCGCGCGGAGTGGGTCCGCAGGAACGGGGTGCCGGAGGCGCAGCTGATCTGACCCACTCCGGGCCCGCCCCTCGACACACCTGCGAACGCAAACGGGTGAGTGGCATGTGCCACTCACCCGGTTGCGTCGGGGCGCGCCCGCAGGACCTCTCAGGACTGCGGACGGCTGCCGTGGTTCGCGCCGTTCTTGCGGCGGGCCTTCTTCTTGCGACGTCGCTTCGAGGACATCGAACCTCCTCATTCCGGCTTTCGGTCACGGCCCACCGGACTGCCGCGTCCGGTGATACAGAGCCACTTTCCAGCCGACGCGAACGCAAACGCATACGACGCGGATGCAGGCAGGTGGCCTATGTCACGACTGCCGGAGCGGCGGCACTGTCCGGGCACCGGCTCAGGAAAATGGGCACGTGCACACGGAAATGAGCAAGGGCTGTTCCCGGATGCCTCCGAAAACAGCCCTGACCTGCGACTTCGTAAAGTCGGGACGACAGGATTTGAACCTGCGACCCCTTGACCCCCAGTCAAGTGCGCTACCAAGCTGCGCCACGTCCCGATGCGTCCCGCGCGGGTGAAACCGCGTGATCACGCAGGTCAACCCTACCGCATGGGAACCCGTACGCCGACCCGCTCCCCGGTCCGTACCCCGGCCCACTCCCCCGCCGATTCCGCGGCCGGTCTCCCGTCTCGGCCCCCGGCCCGTTCCCCGGCACACGCACCGACCCGCCCTCCTGCCCGTGCCGCCGGCCGGTCCGGGCGCCGGGTCCACCCCGCGAGACCCACCGTCGAGACGGCGACGGCGAGAACGGCCCACCAGGGGAGTCCCGCCGTGGTGGCAAGGCCCGCGAAGGCCGCGACGGCCAGGAGGGGCGTGACCACGCCTCCGGTCAGTTCGGCTCGCCGGGCGGATCGCCGCCGCACCTCGTCCACGTCCTGCTCCCCCTTCGCTCGCACGCCCGCACGCTCACACGCCCTGACCATCGCAACGGCAGGGCATATGCCGCAAACAATACGCGAATCGGCGGGAACTCCCGACCAGGGCATAGGGGTTGAGACGGACAGCGGGGACCGGGACGGGCGGGTCCGCCCGGTGACCCGTGGTGAGCCCCCGAAGGCGCGAGCCGGAGCGACGAAGTGTCCGCCCGGCCCGGTCGGCACCCCACACACTGTCGAGGCCGTTCCCCCGCTGATCGGGGCTAGGGTCGCCGCATGACGTACAGCTTCGCACTGCACATCCCCGACGCCGAGCTCGAACCCGAGCCCCTCGCGTCCGAACAGATCGTGTCCGGGACGCCCGAGGTGACCGGAAAGGTGGTCTGGGAGTCGGAGGACGGCCGTCAGGTGCGGGGCGTCTGGCAGATCACGCCCGGCGTGGTCACCGACACCGAGGCCGACGAACTGTTCGTCGTGATCAGCGGGTCGGCGACGATCGAGGTCGAGAACGGGCCGACGCTCACGGTCGGGCCGGGCGACATGGCCGTACTGCGCGAGGGCGACCGTACGACGTGGACGGTGCACGAGACCCTGCGCAAGGCGTACGCGATCAACCTGTGAGCCAGGTGCGCGATCAGGGCACCCGCGCCGTCGTCCCCCTGACCTCCAGGGTCGGTGTGGTGAGTCGGACCCGGCCCTCGCCGCCCGCGCCCTCGAAGCGCTCCAGGACGCAGCGGGCCGCGCGCCGGCCGATGTCGTGGCTCGTGTTGTCGACCGTCGTCAGCCACACGTGCCGCAGGCGGGCGATGCTCGTGTTGTCGTAGCCGGCGACGGACAGGTCGTGCGGGACGCGCAGGCCCAACTCCTCGGCCGCCGAGAGCGCGCCGATGGCGGCGATGTCGTTGACGGCGAAGACGGCCGTAGGGCGGTCGGGGCGGCTGAGCAGCCGGACGGTCGTGCGGTAGCCGCCCTCCTCGGTCATGTCGCTCGGCTCGACCACCGCCTCGTCCGCAAGGCCGTGCCGGCGCATCGTCGCCTCGAAGCTGCGGCGCCGCAGCTCGCCGACCGCGCCGTATCCGGCGATGTGCGCGATGCGGCGGTGCCCGAGGCCGACCAGGTGCTCGGCAGCCAGCCGGGCCCCTCGTTCGTCGTCTCCCGCCACGACGTCGACGCCCGCCGGCGCCGGTTCGCGGGAGCCGGCCATGACGACAGGAATCCGGCCGGCCACGTCGCCGAGGGCCGCCGGGTCGGGCAGCGTGCCCACCACGACCAGGCCGTCGACGCGCAGATCCAGCAGCGGGTCGGCCGGGTCCTGGCCGGTACGGCGGTTGAGACGGGCGTCGGCCAGCAGCATGCGCAGGCCGTTGGCGTGCAGCAGGGAGTTGAGGCCGTCCAGGAGGTCCACGAACCAGGGGTTGCGCAGGTCGTTGAGGAGGACACCGACGGTGCGGGTGCGCTGCTCGCTGAGGCTGCGGGCGGCGGCGTTGGGCCGGTAACCGAGCTCCTGGACGGCCCGGAGCACGGCGTCCCGCTTCTCCGGGCGGACCTGGTCCGAGCCGCGCAGCACGAGGGAGACCAGCGACTTGGAGACACCGGCCCGCTCGGCCACGTCCCGGATCGTCGGCGGTCTCATGGGATGGACCGTTCCATGAGGCGGCGCCACTTGTCAAAGGGTTGACACCGTCGCCAAACCCCGCTCAAGGTGACCTGGACATCTTCTGGAACGGTCCAAAGAGGGGCTCTCATGGTGGACACGCTCGGCGTCGCCGTCATCGGATTCGGCTGGATGGGGCGGGTTCACACCCAGGCGTACGCGCGCGTGCGGCACCACTATCCGCAGCTGCCTCTCGTCCCGCAGCTGGTCACGGTCGCGGAGGAGGTACCGGGCCGGGCGGAGGAGGCAGCCGCGCAGTTCGGGTTCGCCTCGACGACCCGGGACTGGCGCGAGGTGGCGGCCGATCCCCGGGTGCGGGCGGTCAGCATCACCGCGCCCAACTTCCTGCACCGCGAGATCGGCGTCGCCATGGCCGAGGCGGGCAAGCACATCTGGATCGAGAAGCCGGTGGGTCTGACCGCCGAGGACGCCGGCGCGGTGGCGGACGCGGTCGCCGGGGCGGGTGTACAGGGCACGGTGGGCTTCAACTACCGCAACGCGCCCGCCGTCGAAACGGCCCGCGAGCTGATCGCCGCCGGGGAGATCGGCGCGGTCACGCACGTGCGCATCCGGCTGTTCAGCGATTACGCGGCACACCCCGAAGGCGCGCTGACGTGGCGCTACGAGCGTGAGCGTGGCGGCAGCGGGGTGCTGGGCGACCTGGCCTCGCACGGCGTGGACCTGGCCCGGCATCTGCTCGGTGACATCACGTCCCTGACGGCCGACACGGCGATCTTCCTCCCGGAGCGGGCCCGCCCGTCCGCCGCCACGGCCGGCCACAGCCGCGCCGTGGGCGGTGAGGTCGGCCCGGTCGAGAACGAGGACTACGTCAGCTGTCTGCTGCGCTTCGCCTCGGGGGCGCGTGGTGTCCTGGAGGCCTGCCGCGTCTCGGTCGGCGAGCAGAACAACTACGGCTTCGAGGTGCACGGCACGAAGGGCGCGGTGTTCTGGGACTTCCGCCGCATGAACGAGCTGGGGGTCAGCCGCGGTACGACGTACCAGGACCAGTCGGTCACCACGGTGTACGCCGGCCCCGGCGACGGGGAGTTCGCGGCGTTCCAGCCGGGCGCGGCGAACGCCATGGGGTACGACGACCTGAAGGTCGTGGAGGCGTACCGCTTCCTGCGGTCGGTGGCCGAAGGCGTCCCGTACGGGGCGACGCTCACCGATGCCGTGCACAGTGCGGCGGCGCTGGACGCCATGGCGCGCTCGGCGCAGAGCGGGAGCTGGGCGGAGGTGGCCGGGCGGGCCTGACCCCCCGCCCGCGGAGGCGGCCCCGGGCGGGCCTGCCCCCGGCCCGCGGGACGGGCTGTGGCCGTCCGCAAGCCCCCCGGGCACGAGCTCGGGCCCCCGTAGGCCCTTCCCCCGGGGGCCGCCGTCCGGGCGCGAGGTCCACATGGGCCCGACGGCAGGGGCCGGGCGCGGCACCTACCGGACCCGCGCCCGGCGCCGCCCACGGATCACACGGCCGCCTGCGGGGGCATGTTGTACGGCGTCACCACCTGGATCGCCGAGGGCAGGGTCGGTCCCGCCGGGGGCAGCGCGTCCTGGGCGCGCATGACGGTGTGGCAGGCCTCGCGTACGTCCTGGCGCAGATCGTGGTGGAGCACGGCGGACAGGCGGTGCTCGCGCAGCAGACGCGTGTTGTCGTGGTCGAGGTCGTGCGCGACGAACACCGCGCAGTCGCGGCCGAGGTCGTCGAAGGCCCGCAGCGTGGCGATGTTGCCGCCGCCGATCGAGTACACCGCGCGGATGTCGGGGTCGCGTTCCAGGGCGGCCCGGACGAGGTCGTACTGGGTGGCGTCCAGCCCCTGCCCCTCGGCGATCTCGATCAGTGTGCGCTCGGGGTGCCGGGCGCGCATGGCACTGCGGAAGCCCATCTCGCGTTCCTCCTCGTTGCGGAAGAAGCCGCTGCTGAGGCTGGTGAGGATGTTGCCCGGGCGCTCCCCCAGCCACTGGCCCATCAGGTAGGCGGCCGTCGCGCCGGCCGCCCGGTCGTCTATGCCGACGTAGGCGAGGCGGGCGCTGGCGGGCAGGTCGGTCACGAGCGTGACGACCGGGACGCCGGCGGCTTCGAGCCGGCCGACCGCGGCGGTCACCTCGGGGACGTCCGGGGCCTTGAGGATCACGCCCTGAGAGCCGCGCCGGGCGATCCGGTCCAGGGTGCGCACCAGCTCCGCGGCCGGACCGGTCTCGCGGAAGTGGAAGCGGGAGCGCAGCACCGCCGGGCGCAGGGACGGCAGCTCGGCCTCCAGGGCGGCTCGGACCGCCGTGGTGAAGCGCTCGGGCGCCTGCATCACGATGTCGACCATGAACGTCCGGCCGACGAGCCGCACCTGGGTGCGCTGCCGGTCGAGATCGGCGATGGCCTGGCGGACCTCCCGGGCGGTGCTCTCGCGCACCCCGCCCCTGCCGTTCAGCACCCGGTCGACGGTCGCCTCGCTCAGGCCCGCCTGACGTGCGATCTCCCGGATCGGGAACGGGTGGCCCATGCGCCGGCTCCTTGAGGGGTTTTTGATGGCTTGCTGCTGGTTGTTCGAGGGGTTTGTACTGACAAGAATGACAGGGCTGCGTCGCTCCGTGACCCCGAAGGGACGACGATGTCCTTCACTTCCGTCCACCGCCGTGCCTGGCTGTCCGAACAGGACTGCGATCTCGACGCGTTCCGCGCGCTGGTCGAGCAGGCCACCGACCCCGCCGACTATCCGCACGCCTGCGCGATCGAGCACGACGTGCCCGTCTACGACTGCGGGCTGCTGGAAGGCGACCGGGTGGTGCAGGCCGAGCTGGTGCGGGCGCTCGCCGACGGGCCCGGCATCGTGGTCTTCCGCGGCGCCTTTCCCGACCCCCGGATCGTGGACCGGGTCACCGACGTGTTCGAGGCGCTGATCGCCGAGCAGCGGGCCTCGGGCGCGGCGGCCGGTGACCACTTCGCCGCGCCGGGGGCCAACGACCGGGTGTGGAACGCGCTGGAGAAGGCGGCCCTGTACGACCCGGAGGCGTTCGCCGACTACTACGCCAACGACATCCTGGCCCTGGTGGCCGGCGCCTGGCTCGGCCCCGGCTACCAGGTGACCTCCCAGCTCAACGTGGTCAACCCGGGTGGCGCCGCCCAGACCGCGCACCGGGACTACCACCTGGGCTTCCTGCCGAACGAGGTCGCCGCCGCCTATCCGGCGCACGTGCACCGCCTCTCCCCCGTGCTGACGCTGCAGGGCGCGGTCGCGCACTGCGACATGCCCGTGGAGTCCGGGCCGACGATGTACCTGCCGCACTCGCAGAAGTACGAACCGGGGTACCTCGCCTGGCGGCTGCCGGAATTCCGGGCGTACTTCGAGGCGCAGCAGGTGCAGCTGCCGCTAGCCAAGGGCGACGCGGTGTTCTTCAACCCGGCCCTCTTCCACGCGGCCGGCACCAACCGCTCCGCGGACATCCGGCGCATGGCCAACCTGCTCCAGGTGTCGTCCGCGTTCGGGCGTGCGATGGAGACGGTGGACCGGGAGGCGGTGGCCAACGCGGTGTACCCGGTGCTCCTCGCTCGGCAGGCCGAAGGCGCCGACCGGGCATGGCTGGACCAGGTGATCGCGGCGAGCGCCGAGGGCTACCCCTTCCCCACCGACCTCGACAGCGACCCTCCGGTCGACGGCCTGGCTCCGCCCTCGCAGGCGGACCTGGTGCGGCGGGCACTGCACGAGGCGTGGACACCCGAGGTGCTCCGGGCGCAGCTGCGGGCCGCTGCCGAACGGCGAGAGAGCTGAGGAACTCGATGGGACTTCTCGACGACAAGGTCGTCCTGGTCAACGGCGGCAGCCAGGGGGTCGGCGCGGCCATCGCGCGGGCCGCGGTGCGCGAGGGTGCGGTGGTGGCCGTCACCGGGCGGCGCCCGGAGCCCGGCGAGGCACTGGTGGAGGAGCTGACCGCCGCCGGTGGCAAGGCCCTGTACCTCCGGGCCGACCTGTCGGATGCCGGGCAGGCGAAGGCGTCCGTGATCCGGGTCGTGGAGACGTACGGCCGCGTGGACTGCCTCGTGAACTCCGCCGGTCTGACGTCCCGGGGGACGCTGCTGGACACCACGCCCGAGCTGTTCGACCAGCACATCGGGATCAACCTCAAGGGCCCGTTCTTCGCGATGCAGGCGGCGGTGGCGGACATGGTGGGGCGTGCGGCACCCGGCACGATCGTCAACATCATCACGTCGTCGGCGCACGGCGGGCAGCCGTTCCTCGCGCCGTACGTCGCCGCCAAGGCCGGGCTGATCGGGCTGACCCGCAACGCCGCGCACGCCCACCGCTGGGACCGGGTCCGGATCAACGGCCTGAACATCGGCTGGACGGCGACGGAGGGCGAGGACGCGACACAGAAGACCTTCCATGGCGCAGCGGACGACTGGCGCGAGGAGGCCGCCGCGAAGCTGCCGATGGGCAAGCTGGGGCAGCCGGACGAGATCGCCGACTTCGTCGTGTTCCTGCTGTCGGACCGGTCCGGGGTGGTGACCGGGTCGGTCATCGACTGGGATCAGAACGTGTTGGGGGGACTCGACTAGGGATTTGCCGCGCGTTGTTGTCCCGTCGTGTGCGGCGCCTTCGTGGCTTGTCGCGCAGTTCCCCGCGCCCCTGACCGGGCGCCTCCCCCACTCTGCAACAAGGAGCAACACCCCATGCGTATCGGAATCCTCGGCCTCGGCCGTATCGGCGCCTTCCACGCCGAGACCCTCTCCGGACTCGACGCCGTCGACTCCCTCGTCCTGACCGACCCGTTCGCGGAGGCCGCCAAGTCCGCCGCCGAGCGGTTCGGGGCCGATGTCGTGGACTCGCCGGAGGCGCTGCTGGCCGCCGGTGTGGACGGCATCGTCGTCGCCGCCGCGACGGACGCCCACCCGGCGCTGATCCTGGCCGGGGTCGAGGCGGGTGTCCCCGTCTTCTGCGAGAAGCCCGTCGCCAGGACCATGGCCGAGGGGGTCGAGGTGCTCAAGGCCGTGGCCGGCCGGGACGTGCCCATCCAGATCGGCTACAACCGGCGATTCGACACCGGGTTCGTCAACGCCCGCGCCGCCGTGCAGAGCGGTGAGCTCGGGAAGCTGCACACCGTCCGCTCGACGACGCTGGACCCGGCGCCCCCGCCGGCCGCGTACATCGCCGCCTCCGGCGGCATCTTCCGCGACTGCTCGGTGCACGACTTCGACATCATCCGCTGGGTGACGGGGCGCGAGGTGAGGGAGGTGTACGCCGTCGGCGGCAACCGGGGCGCCGAGTACATCAAGGGGGCCGGTGACGCCGACACCACCGGCGCGATCCTCACCCTCGACGACGGCACGATCGCGGTCGTGTCCAACTCCCGCCACAACGCCCGCGGTTACGACGTCCGCATGGAGATCCACGGCTTCGACGACTCCATCGCGGTCGGCCTGGAGGACAAGCTGCCGCTGCGCTCGGTCGAGCCCGGGGTGACCTTCCCCGCGGGCACGCCGCACGACTTCTTCATGGACCGCTTCACCGCGGCCTACCGCGCCGAACTGACCGCGTTCACCGAGGTCGTGGCGGGCACGCGCCCGTCGCCCTGCACGATCGAGGACGCTCTGGAGGCGGGCTGGATCGCCGACGCGTGCACGCTGTCGCTGCGCGAGCACCGCCCCGTGACCATCGAGGAGGTCCGGACGGCCTGACGTTCCGACCCGGACGGGCGGCCTGCCGGGCCGTCCCCGTCCTCGCCCCGGCGTGCCGGTGCTCAGCTCACGCACCGCGCCAGATGTTGGCGAACGCCGCGTCCTCGACGGCCCGACGGCGACGGACGGCGTCGAGTTCCGTCACGGCGCCGACCACGGCCGTCAGCACGGCCTGCGGCTCGTCGCCGGGCGCGGGAAGGTCGTCGGGCACCTCGTCGCGCGCACCGACGGCCGCCGCGAGCGTGGCCAGCAGCGGCTCGTCGGTCGCCCAGCGGTGCCTGGCCCGCTGCCGGGCCGGGGACTCGACCGGCGCCGGCCAGACGCGCCGCCGGGGGATCCAGGCGGAACGGGGCAGCGAGACGAGCCCCTCCTCCTCGAAGACGGTCAGGTACTCCCCGGCCAGTCCACGGCCCCTGCGCCACAGCCAGTCGTCGACCGACATGTACGGCTTGTCGCGCACAAGCGCCGTCGCGGCCTGCTCGAGCAGAGGATCCTCGAAGGGCGGCGCCAGGCGCGGCACGACAAGGTCGCCGTCCAGCGCCACCGCCTCGGCAGCGAGAAAGTCGATCATCTCGGCCCCGGCCAGTCCGAGTGACAGCTCGCCCTGCGGCACCGGCCGGCTCGACCCCAGGTCCAAGGCCGCGATCATCAGGTCGCGTGCTGTGCCCATCGCTGCTCCCCTCGAAGGCACTGGTCACGCTACGCCGCCACCGCCCGCGGGGCGACCAGAACAGAACCCTGTCGCCGAGGGATACCCGTCCCCGGGCGCCCGGCGCACAGTGTGACCGGACGCCGTCAGGAGTCGTACAGCGCGGGCCGCTCCACCAGATCGACCTCCACCCGGCCGCCGTTCTCCAGCGCCCGCACCCCCGCCTCGCACACCGCCGCCGCGGCGTAGCCGTCCCAGGTGCTCGGGCCGGTGACCTCGCCGCGGCGGGTGGCGTCGACCCAGGCCTGGATCTGCTGGTCGTAGGCCGTCTCGAAGCGTTCGGTGAAGTCCTGGGTGATGGTGCCGCCCCAGCGGCCGGCCATGTTGGTGACCAGGGCGTGGCCCTCGCCGATGCGCGCCGTGCCGCGTTCGCAGACCACCTCGGCCTGCACCTGGTAGCCGAACCCGCAGTTGACGAAGATCTCCACGTCGCTGAGGGCGCCGCCGTCGGTCTCGAGGACGACGAACTGGGGGTCCTGCAGGGCGTCCGGGGCGTTGGCCGAGGGGGTGGGGCGCAGCACCGTGACGGCGGTGATCTCGTGGCCCAGCAGCCAGCGGGTCGCGTCGGCCTCGTGGGCGACGGAGTCGCTGATGAGCATGGAGCTGGTGAAGAAGGGCGGGCTGGCCGCGTTGCGGTGCCGGTTGTGCAGCATGAGCGGACGGCCCAGCTGGCCCGTGGCCAGCAGGGCCTTCAGCTTCGCGTACTCGGGGTCGTAGCGGCGCATGAAGCCGACCTGGACCCGGCGGTGGCCGAGGCGCAGTTCGGCGTCGAGGACGCGCAGGGCGGAGGCCGCGTCGGGGGTGAGCGGCTTCTCGCACAGGACGGGCAGATCGTGCTCGAAGGCGGCGAGGAGGGTGGCTTCGTGGGCCGGGCCCGGGGAGGCGATCAGGACGGCGTCGACGTCGGACGCGGCCATCGCCGCGGCCGGATCGGTGTGGGCGGTGCAGCCGTCGACACGGGCGGCGACGGCCTTCGCTCGCTCCGCGTCGACGTCCACGACGGCGGTCACCCGTGCTCCGCTGGTGACGTCGTGGATGCGGCGCACATGGTCGGCGCCCATCCTTCCGGTACCGATGACTGCGATTCCCAGCGGGGCACGCTCCGTCATGGCCGTCCTTTCGGGTCGTCAGGCGCCGCAGGACCTCAGGAACTTGCGGGTCCGCACCGCGATCGGCAGCGGCTTGTCCGGCTCGCAGGGGTACATGTCCTGCTCGACGATGGCGAACAGGTCCACGCCCAGCTTCTGGGCGGCCGTGAGGACCGGACCCAGCTCGGGGACGCCCGCGGGCGGTTCGCACATCACACCGCGCGCGACGGCCGGGCCGAAGGGCACCTCGTTCTTCACCACGTCGGCCAGGATGTCCGGGTCGACCTGCTTGAGGTGGAGGTAGCCGATGCGCTCGCCGTACGTCTCGATCAGCTTGACGCTGTCGCCGCCGCAGTAGGCGTAGTGCCCGGTGTCCAGGCACAGGTTGACGGCATCGGAGTCGGTCGAGTCGAGGAACTGCTCGACGTGCTCCTCGGTGTCGATGTGGGTGTCGGCGTGCGGGTGGACGACGATGTCCAGGCCGTAACGGTCCTTCACCTCACGGCCGAGGCGCTCCATGCCCGTGGTGAGGTTGCGCCACTGCTCGGTGGTCAGCTCCGGCGCCTCCAGGATCTCGGCGGTCTTGTCGTCGCGCCAGAAGGAGGGGATGACGACCAGATGCCCCGCGTCCATGGCCTGGGTGAGGGCGGCGACCCGGCTGACCTGCTCCCAGGTGGAGTCCCACTCGGAGGGGCCGCGGTGCAGGCCGCAGAAGATGGTTCCGGCGGAGACCTTGAGGTTCCGCTTGGTCACCTCGTCGGTGAGCCGGGCCGGGTCGGTGGGCAGGTAGCCGTACGGGCCGAGTTCGATCCAGGAGTAGCCGGCCTCGGTGACCTCGTCGAGGAAGCGTTCCCAGGGCACCTGCTGGGGGTCGTCGGGGAACCAGACTCCCCAGGAGTCGGGGGCGGAGCCGACACGGATGCGGTCGAGCGCGAGGGCCATGTCAGGACTTTCCTTCCGAAGAGGCTGCTACGGGCGCGGTGAGGTCTCCCTCTTCGGGGAGCTCTTCGACGTCGACGCCGTGGACCTGGGACAACTCATGCTTGAGAGAGGCCAGTTCGGCGCCGCCGGCCATGTGGTTGGTCAGTTCCTCGAGGGAGACGTCGCTGCGGGAGGCGGACAGTTCCAGGGTCCCGAGGCGCAGCACGCTGAAGTGGTCGCCGACCATGTAGGCGTGGTGCGGGTTGTGGGTGATGAAGATGACGCCCAGGCCCTTCTCGCGGGCGGCGGCGATGTACTTCAGCACCACGCCGGACTGCTTGACGCCGAGGGCGGCGGTCGGCTCGTCCAGGATGAGGACGCGGGCGCCGAAGTAGACCGCGCGGGCGATGGCGACGCACTGGCGCTGGCCGCCGGAGAGCGTGCCGATGGGCTGCTCCAGGTCGTCCAGGACGATGCCCATGTTGCGCAGCTCTTCGTCCGCGGTCTTCTTCATCTTCTCGATGTCGAGACGGCGCAGCGGCCAGGGGCCCTTGGTCATCTCGGAGCCGAGGAAGAAGTTGCGCCACACCGGCATCAGCGGGACGACCGCGAGGTCCTGGTAGACCGTGGCGATGCCCTTGTCGAGGGCCTCACGCGGGGTGGAGAAGCGCACCGGTTCGCCGTCGACGAGGAACTCGCCCTCGGTGTGCTGGTGCAGCCCCGAGATGATCTTGATGAGGGTGGACTTGCCGGCGCCGTTGTCGCCGAGGACGCAGGTCACCCTGCCGGGGTGGACTTCGAGGCTCACGCCGTGCAGGGCGCGGACGTTGCCGTAGGACTTGCCGGCGCCGCGCAGTGCGACGAGGGGACGCTCGTCGGCGGGCGGGGTGTCCTTCAGGACGGCACCGTGGGTGCCCGTTTCTTTGCTGGTCATCGCGGTCACCTCCGGGTCGCCGTGCGCTGGACCCACAGATTGATGAGGACGGCGCCGAGGAGCATCACGCCGAGGAAGGCCTTGAACCAGTCGGGGTTCCAGCCGGCGTAGACGATGCCCTGCTGCACCATGCCGAACATGAAGGCGCCGAAGACCGGGCCGATCGCGGAGCCGGAACCGCCGGTGAGCAGACAGCCGCCGATCACGGCCGCGGCGATGTAGATGAGCTCTGGGCCCACGCCCTCGCCGGACTGCACGGTGTTGAAGGAGAACAGCTGGTGCATGCCGACGAACCAGGCGCCGAAGCCGACCAGCATGAACAGGGAGATCTTGGTGAAGGTCACCGGGACACCGACGGCCCGCGCCGACTCCTTGTTGCCGCCGACCGCGAAGATCCAGTTGCCGTACTTGGTGCGCAGCAGCACCCAGGTCGCCAGGGCCGCGAAGACCAGCCACCACACCACGGTGATCTTGACGTTGACCCCGCCGACCTCGAACGTCGAGGCGAAGAGCTTCTGTGCCTGGGTGAAGCCGTCCATGTCGCTGATGTCGTCGGTGGCGACATTGCCGGTGACCAGCTTGGTCACCGCGAGGTTCACACCTTGCAGGATCAGGAAGGTGCCCAGGGTGACCAGGAAGCTCGGCAGCCCGGTCTTCACCAGCAGCCAGCCGTTGAATGCGGCGATGCCGAGCGAGACCAGCAGAGCGACGATCACACCTACCCAGACGTTCAGCGTGAGCTGGTAGCTGAGCATCGACGCGGTCAGCGCCGAGGTGATCACGGCGACACCGGCCGAGAGGTCGAACTCGCCGCCGATCATCAGCAGGGCCACGGGCAGCGCCATGATCCCGATGGTCGACGACGCGTACAGGATGTTGGCCATCGAGCTGCCGTCGCGCACCGGCGGTGCCGCGAACAGGAAGAACACGAGCACGGCCACGGCACCGAGGAACACGCCGACCTCGGGCCGGGCGAGCAGCCGCAGCGCCAGGGGTCGCTGCCGGGTCCGGCCGTCGGTCTGCTTGGGGCCGGGGGCCGGCGGTGTGTCCACCGCCGGCTCAGCCTGCTGGGTCATGCTCATCACCGGGTGCCCTTCGCGGCGAACTCCCCGATCTTGTCGACGTTGGACTTGTCGACGAAGGCCGGACCGGTCAGCACGGGCTGCTCACCGCCGCCGCTGTAGTTGCCGTTGTTCTTGTAGAGCCACAGGCCGTCGACGGCCAGGTAGCCCTGCAGGTACGGCTGCTGGTCGACGGCGAACTGGATGTCACCGGCCTTGACGGCCTTGATGAGGTCCTTGTTGAGGTCGAAGGTGGCGACCTTCGCCTTGCTGCCGGCGTCCGAGACCGACTGCACAGCGGTCAGCGCGAAGGGGGCGCCGAGGGTCACGACGTAGTCGATGGAAGGGTCCTGCTTCAGCTTGGCCGTGATCGTCGACTTCACGGACGGCATGTCGGTGCCGTTGACGTTCTGCGGATCGACCTTGCCGTCGAAGGTCTTCGCGACACCGTCGCAGCGCTGGGTGAGACCGACGTTGCCCTGCTCCTGCATGACGCAGAGGACCTTCTTGGCGCCGACCTCGTTGAGCTTCTTGCCGAAGGCCTCGCCGGCGACGGACTCGTCCTGGCCGAAGAACTCCAGCATGTTGAGCTTCTTCCAGTCGCTCAGGCCGGAGTTGAGGCCGACGACGGGAATGCCGGACTTCTCGGCCTTGCCTATGACGCCCTTGAGCGCGTCGGGCTTGGCGAGCGTGACGGCGATCCCGTCGACCTTCTGGTCGATCGCGTTCTGGACCAGGTTGGCCTGGTTGCCCGCGTTCGGGTCGGCGGAGTAGACGAGCTTGATGTTGTCCTTGGCGGCCGCGGCCTCGGCGCCCTTGCGGACGGTGTCCCAGAAGGTGTCACCGGGAGCCTGGTGGGTGACGAGGGCGACGGTCATGCGCGGCGTGGTCGCCTTGCCGGCCGAGGCGCCGGCGGCACCTTCCTCGGACTTCTTGCCTCCGGAACTGCTGGAGCAGCCGGCGAGGGTCAGGGCCGCTGCCGCGGCCACGGCGACGACGGGCGCGAGCCTGCGAGAGCGGGGGTGGGAAGAGCGGTCCATCTTTCCTGGCACCTCACTGTGCTACTGCGGGGGAAAGGAAGGGATCACGAAGGGATCCGTGGTCCCGGAGCCTTACGGAGTCCGGATCATGATGCCGCAAGCGGACTGTCGTGATGCCACGGGATACAAGTCCCTGCCGCGCTCGCTGTCAATACTTTGTTAAGACATCATTTCACGAGCAGGTCCGAATGTAAGTACAAACTATTGACAGTGGCGCCCTCCGGGACCTACACCTGGGGGGCAGCAGGTCCCGTGGATCCCCGCCCCACCGTGCCAGGACGCCCCAGGACCCGCATCCCCAGCTCCCCGAGGAGGTCGCGCATGGCCGAGCCAGCCCAGTATTTCGATGTGATCACGATGGGCCGCATCGGGGTCGACCTCTACCCCCTGCAGACCGGCGTCCCCTTGGAGAAAGTGGAGACGTTCGGGAAGTTCCTGGGAGGTTCCGCGGCCAATGTGGCGGTCGCCGCCGCCCGTCTCGGACGCCGTACGGCGGTGATCACGCGCACCGGCGACGACCCGTTCGGCACGTATCTGCACGAGGAGCTGAAGGGTTTCGGCGTCGACGACCGCTGGGTCACCCCGGTCGCGGCGTACCCGACGCCGGTCACGTTCTGCGAGATCTTCCCGCCGGACGACTTCCCGCTGTACTTCTACCGCCGCCCCAAGGCGCCGGACCTGGAGATCCACACCGACGAGCTGGACTTCTTCGCCGTCCGCGACGCCCGCATCTTCTGGATCACCGGCACCGGCCTGAGCGAGGAGCCGAGCCGCTCCGCGACGCTCGCCGCCCTCAAGGCCCGCGACAAGGCCGGCACCACCGTCTTCGACCTCGACTGGCGCCCGATGTTCTGGCGCGACCCCGAGGAGGCCCGCCCCTACTACCGCGAGGCCCTGCGGCACGCCACCGTCGCGGTCGGCAACCTCGACGAGTGCGAGATCGCCACCGGCGTGCGCGAGCCGCAGGCCTGCGCGGACGCGCTGCTGGAGGCGGGCGTGGAGCTGGCCGTCGTCAAGCAGGGGCCCAAGGGCGTCCTGGCCGTGCACCGCGACGGCACCCGGGCCGAGGTCCCGCCGGTGCCGGTCGAGGTGGTCAACGGCCTGGGAGCGGGTGACGCCTTCGGCGGCTCGCTCTGTCACGGTCTGCTCGCCGGCTGGGACCTGGAGCGGACCATGCGCCACGCCAACGCCGCCGGCGCCCTCGTCGCCTCCCGCCTCGCCTGCTCCTCGGCGATGCCCACCGAGTCCGAGGTCGCCGACCTCCTCGCCGGGGTGCCGTCGCCGGGCACGAGCCACTGAAACGGAGCCTTCCTTGAACATCGGCATCCCCGACCTCACCACGGTCAGAGCCCGCAACCCCGAGGCGGTCGCGGAAGCGGCCGCCCGCCGGGTGCGCCGCCCGCTGCTCGGTACGAGCGGTCGCCTGATGATCGTGGCCGCCGACCACCCGGCCCGCGGCGCCCTCGGGGTCGGAGACCGGCGCCTGGCCATGGCCAACCGCGCGGACCTGCTGCGGCGGCTGTGCACCGCGCTGTCGCGGCCCGGCGTCGACGGGGTGCTCGCCACCGCCGACATCCTGGAGGACCTGCTGCTCCTCGGCGTCCTCGACGACAAGGTTGTCATGGGCTCCATGAACCGCGGCGGCCTGGCCGGAGCCTCGTTCGAGATGGACGACCGCTTCACCGGCCACCGCGCCGAGGACATCGCCCGGCTCCGCTTCGACGCGGGCAAGCTGCTGGTCCGCATCGACTACGACGACCCGGGCTCGCTGACCACCCTGGAGTCGACCGCGCGGGCGATCGACGCCATGGCGGCTGAACGCCTCCCTCTGTTCGTCGAGCCGTTCATGTCCCGGCGGGTCGACGGCAGGGTCCGCAACGACCTGTCCGCCGAAGCCGTCACCAGGTCGATCGCCATCGCCTCGGGACTGGGCGGCACTTCGGCCTACACCTGGCTGAAGCTGCCCGTCACCGACGACCCGGACGACATGGCCGAGGTCCTGGAGACCTCCACCCTGCCGGTCGTGCTGCTCGGCGGCGAGGTGGGCGAGGACCAGGAAGGGGCCTACGAACGCTGGCGCAAGGCCCTGCGGCTGCCCACCGTCCAGGGCATGGTGGTCGGACGGTCGCTGCTCTACCCGGCCGGGGGCAGCGTGGAAGAGGCCGTGGACACGGCCGTCGGTCTGCTGTGATCCGGAGGATGCAATGACGTACCACCTTCCCGCCGGCAAGGCCCTCGGCGGCCCCTACGCCGTCGACGTCACGCCCGAGAAGGCCGGCTGGGGCCACTCCAGCCTGCGGGTCCTGGAACTGCCGCCCGGCGGCACGCACTCCTTCGACACCGGTGACAGCGAGTGGATCGTCGTCCCGCTGAGCGGCGGCTGCACGGTCGCCGCGGCGGACGACTTCGGCCAGGACACCTTCGAACTCCAGGGCCGCGCCGACGTGTTCAGCGGAGTCAGCGACTTCGCGTACGTGCCGCGCGACGCCCGTGCGACCGTGACGTCCGCGGGCGGCGGCCGGTTCGCGCTGACCGGCGCGCGCTGCACCCGCCGGCTGCCCGCCCGCTACGGCCCGGCCTCCGAGGTGCCCGTGGAGCTGCGGGGCACCGGGAACTGCTCCCGGCAGGTGAACAACTTCGGCACGGCCGGGGTCTTCGAGTGCGACAAGCTCATCGCGGTCGAGGTGATCACCCCGGGCGGCAACTGGTCGTCGTTCCCGCCGCACAAGCACGACGAGCACCGGCCCGGCGAGGAGTCCGTGCTGGAGGAGATCTACTACTTCGAGTTCGCCGGGCACGACGGCATCCCCGGCCTCGGCTACCAGCGTGTCTCCCCGTCCGGCCCGGGCCGGGACACCGACGTGCTGGCCGAGGTCCGTGACGGCGACGTCGTCCTCATCCCGGACGGCTGGCACGGGCCGTCGATGGCCACGCCCGGCCACCACATGTACTACCTGAACGTCATGGCGGGCCCGGAGGCCGAGCGCGCCTGGCTGATCTGCGACCACCCCGACCACGCCTGGGTCCGCGACACCTGGCCGGCCCAGCCGGTCGACCCCCGGCTCCCCCTCTACACCGCCCCGGAGACCTCCGTATGAGCGCCCCCACCCGCCGACTGACGACCGCCCAGGCGCTGGTGCGGTTCCTGTCCGCCCAGTACACCGAGCGGGACGGCGTGCGCCGCCGGCTGATCGCCGGGACCTGGGGCATCTTCGGCCATGGCAACGTTGCCGGCATCGGCCAGGCGCTGGTCGAGTACGCCGATGTGATGCCCTACCACCAGGGCCGCAACGAACAGTCCATGGTGCACGCGGCGGTCGGATACGCCCGGCAGCTGGACCGTCTGTCCGCGCAGGCGGTGACCACCTCGATCGGCCCGGGCGCCACCAACCTGGTCACGGGCGCGGCCCTGGCGACGATCAACCGGCTGCCGGTGCTGCTCCTGCCCGGTGACTACTTCGCCTCGCACGCCCCCGACCCGCTGCTCCAGCAGCTGGAGCACCCCGTCGAGGCCGACGTGTCGGTCAACGACACGCTGCGCCCGGTGTCGAGGTACTTCGACCGGATCACCCGCCCCGAGGCGCTGATCCCCTCGGCGCTGCAGGCGATGCGCGTGCTCGCCGACCCGGTCGAGACCGGCGCCGTCACCCTCGCCCTGCCCCAGGACGTGCAGGCGGAGGCGTACGACTGGCCGGAGGAGTTCTTCGCCGAGCGTGTCTGGTACGTACGGCGTCCCGCGCCGGACCCGGTGGAACTCACGGCTGCCGTCGAGGCGATCCGGTCGGCCGGGCGGCCGCTGATCGTGGCGGGCGGCGGCGTGCACCACAGTGAGGCGGAAGCGGCACTGAAGGCGTTCGTGGAGGCCACCGGTATCCCCGTCGCCTCCACCCAGGCAGGCAAGGGCTCGCTGCGCCACGACCACCCCGCCGACCTCGGCGGCATCGGCCACACCGGCACCGCCGTCAGCGACGAACTCGCCCGCACCGCCGACCTGGTGATCGGCGTCGGCACCCGCTACACCGACTTCACCACCGCCTCGGGCACCCTGTTCCAGAACCCGGACGTACGGTTCCTCAACCTCAACATCACCGGCTTCGACGCGCACAAGCTGGCCGCGCGGACGCTGGTGTGCGACGCGCGGTCGGGCCTGGAGAGGCTGGCCGAGGGGCTGGCCGGGCACCGGGTGCCGGAGGCGTACGAGGCGGAGTACCGCGCCGGCAAGGAGCGGTGGGACGAGGTCGTCGAGGCCGCCTACCGGGCCGACGACGACAGCGCGGTGCCGACCCAGACGCAGGTGCTCGGCGCTCTGGACGCGACCGTCGGCGACGACGACGTGGTGATCAACGCAGCCGGTTCGCTCCCCGGCGACCTGCACAAGCTGTGGCGCTCGCGCAGCCCGCGCCAGTACCACCTGGAATACGGCTACTCCTGCATGGGCTACGAGATCCCGGCCGGCATCGGCGTCCAGCAGGCCGCCCCGGGCACCCCGGTCTGGGCGCTGGTCGGCGACGGAACCTACCTGATGATGCCGACGGAGATCGTCACCGCCGTCCAGGAGGGCCTGCCGGTCAACATCGTCCTGCTCCAGAACCACGGCTACGCCTCCATCGGCGGACTGTCGCAGGAGACGGGCGGCGAGCGGTTCGGCACCGCCTACCGCTTCCGGGCCGCCGACGGCACCTTCACCGGCGCACCGCTGCCCGTCGACCTCGCCGCCAACGCGGCCAGCCTCGGCATGGACGTGCTGCGCGCCAAGACGGTGCGCGAGCTGCGCGAGGCACTGGCCGCGGCCCGCGTCTCCGACCGCCCGACGTGTGTGTACGTCGAGACCGACCCGACCCCGACAGCTCCCCCGGCCGAGGCCTGGTGGGACGTGCCGGTGGCCGAGACCGCCTCCCGCGAGGCGGCCGTCGAGGCCCGCGAGCGCTACGACCGCCAGGTCGCGGACCGCCGCCGTCACCTCTGAAAACCTCTGAACCCAGGCTCCACGAAAGGCCCTTGCGCACCATGAAGACCATCACCCACTGGATCGACGGCAAGCCCGTCGAGGGCACCTCCGGCCGGTTCGGCCCCGTCTACAACCCGGCGACCGGCGCCCAGGAGAAGCAGGTCGCGTTCGCGTCCGTCGACGAGGTCGACGCCGCGGTCGCCTCCGCCAAGGCCGCCTTCACGAGCTGGGGTGAGTCCTCCCTGGCCAAGCGCACGGCGATCCTCTTCAAGTACCGCGAGCTGCTCGACGCCCACCGCGACGAGATCGCCCGGCTGATCACCGCCGAGCACGGCAAGGTGCACTCCGACGCGCTCGGCGAGGTCGCGCGCGGCATGGAGATCGTGGAGCTGGCGTGCGGGATCTCCGTCCAGCTCAAGGGCGAGCTGTCCACCCAGGTCTCCACCCGGGTCGACGTCGCCTCGATCCGCCAGCCGCTGGGCGTGGTCGCCGGCATCACGCCGTTCAACTTCCCGGCGATGGTGCCGATGTGGATGTTCCCGCTGGCGATCGCCTGCGGCAACACCTTCGTGCTGAAGCCTTCGGAGAAGGACCCGTCGGCGTCCCTCAGGCTGGCCGAGCTGGCCACCGAGGCGGGGCTGCCGGAGGGTGTCCTGAACGTCGTGCAGGGCGACAAGACGGCCGTGGACCGCATCCTGGAGCACCCGGACGTCGAGGCGGTGTCCTTCGTCGGCTCGACGCCGATCGCCAAGTACATCCAGCGAGCGGCCGTCGAGCACGGCAAGCGGGTGCAGGCCCTGGGCGGCGCCAAGAACCACATGCTGGTGCTGCCCGACGCCGATCTGGAACTGGCCGCCGACCAGGCGATCAACGCCGCTTACGGCTCGGCGGGCGAGCGCTGCATGGCCGTGTCGGTGGTCGTGGCCGTGGGCGACATCGGTGACGAGCTGGTCGGCAAGATCGCCGAGCGGGCGAAGAAGCTGAGGATCGGCCCCGGCGACGACCCGGCGTCCGAGATGGGTCCGCTCATCACGCGCGAGCACCGCGACAAGGTGGCGTCGTACGTGGCGTCGGCCGCCGAGCAGGGCGCCGAGGTCGTCGTCGACGGCACGGGCTTCTCGGTCGACGGCCATGAGGACGGCTTCTTCCTCGGTGTCTCCCTGCTGGACCGGGTGCCGCTGACGGCGGACGCGTACAAGGACGAGATCTTCGGCCCGGTGCTGGCGGTCGTCCGGGCGGAGACGTACGAAGAGGCCATCCAGCTGATCAACTCCTCGCGCTGGGGCAACGGCACCGCGATCTTCACCCGGGACGGCGGCGCGGCCCGCCGCTTCCAGCTGGAGGTCAAGGCGGGCATGGTCGGCGTCAACGTGCCGATCCCGGTCCCCGTCGGCTACCACTCCTTCGGCGGCTGGAAGGACTCCCTCTTCGGCGACCTGCACATCTACGGCAACGACGGCATCGCCTTCTACACCCAGGGCAAGGTCATCACCACCCGCTGGCCCGACCCGTCCGACGGCGGCATCAACCTCGGCTTCCCGAGCAACTCCTGACACCCGTAAGGGGGTTCGTCCATGGCGAAGTCCGGTGACCGGGCCCGCACCACGGCCGCTGAGGCACTCGGCGCACTGGACTTCGCCCTGGACCGGAGCAGCCCCGTACCGCTCTACCACCAGCTCGCGCAGCAGTTGGAGGCGGCGATCGAGCGCGGGATCCTCGCCCCGGGGAACCTCCTGGGCAACGAGGTGGACCTGTCGGTCCGCCTCGGCCTGTCCCGCCCCACCGTCCGCCAGGCCATCCAGTCCCTCGTCGACAAGGGACTGCTGGTCCGGCGACGAGGCGTGGGCACGCAGGTGGTGCACAGCCAGGTCAGACGCCCGCTGGAGCTGAGCAGCCTCTACGACGACCTGGAGGCGGCCGGGCAGGGGCCGACCACCGAGGTGGTGCGCAACGAGATCGTCCCGGCCGCCTGCGACGTGGCCGCAGCCCTCGGTGTGCCGGAGGGCGGCGAGGTGACCGTCCTGGACCGGCTGCGCCGCACCCACGGCCGGCCGGTGGCACTGCTGCGCAACTACCTTCCGGCGTCCCTGCTGGACCTCGACGGCGCCCGCCTGGAGTCGACCGGCCTGTACCGCGTGATGCGCTCGGCGGGCATCACCCTGCACAGCGCCCGCCAGACCGTCGGCGCCCGCGCGGCCACGGCGGACGAGGCGTCCCGTCTGGACGAGGAGGAGGGGGCGGCGCTGCTCACGATGCAGCGCACGGCGTACGACGACACCGGGCGCCCGGTCGAGTACGGGACGCACATCTACCGGGCCTCGCACTACTCGTTCGACTTCCAGTTGCTGGTGCGGCCCTGACCCGGCCCCGAAGCCGGGTGCGGGGCGTCGCGGCCGGGCTGGATGCCCTGCTCGACAACTTCACGAGCGGCGCCCCCTGCGCAGCATCCGGCTGAACGGTGTGTCCGGCCGCTCCAGGCGCTCGCCGTCCACCGTGATGTCGACGACCTCGTTGAAGAAGGCGACGCGCCCCCGGATCGCCGCCACGGCGGGCAGCGGCTCGGGATAGGTCCACACGAGGTCGGGCGGCACGTCGGCCCCGCCGCGCCAGGACCAGTAGGAGGCGGTGCCCTTGTAGGGGCATCCGGTGTGGTGGTCGGTGGCGTCGAACAGGTCGAGGCGGACGTCCTCGCGAGGGAGGTAGTACCGGGTCGGCAGGGACGTCTCGAAGAGCAGGACGGGGGCGTGGCTGTCGGCGACGGCCTGCCCGTCGATCTCGACCTGCACGTGCCGGCTGCTCGGCAGTGCGTCGACCCGTTTGTGCGGGTCACGGGGGTGGATGAAGATCTCCTCGTCCTCCTCGTACCAGTGGTCGAGGCCCGTGTCGGTGCGCAGGAACCATTCGAAGGCGATGTGGCCGGCCAGGTCGTCGACGGGGAACGTCCAGGCCGCGTTCTCGCGCACCTCGCCGCCCGCGTCGAGGTCGTAGAAGACCCGGGAGCCGGTGTGGGCGCCCGTGGGCGGGCTCACGGCCGGGCGGAGCAGGTCGGTGCGGACGTCCTCCTTCGGGAAGGCGTACTGCGGCACGGGCAGGTGGGGCTCCCAGACGAGCACCGGGTGCCGGCTGTCGACGACGGTGACGTCGCCCTTGCGGCCGCGCACCCAGCGCTCGCTGGGCTCCCACATGAGGCCTTCCGGGGTGGTCCTGATCGAGCGGGCGGCGGGGTGGGCCGGGTGGGTGGTCATGGCCGGTGCTCCTTCCGGAGGTCCGGATGCCGTTCCCCTCCACGGTCCCACGGTGCCGGTGCACCGCGTCCGGCCGGGCGCGGTGCCCGCCCCTTCCCGCAGCGCAGCGAGCCGTCCCATCCCGGGCCGGGCAAGGCCAGGCCGGGATGGTCATACACGCGGTGAAGGGCCCCGCAGGCTTCGGCCTGCGAGACCCTTCGCGCTCAGCGCCTTCGTGGATCAGGCCGGGTCGAGGTAGGGGATGCTGACCCATCCCCATGTGCCGGCGTTGGCACCGGTGAGGACCTTGCCGTAGAGCCAACTCCCATCGGTGCACTCGGGGTCGATTTTCGTCCCCTTCCCGAGGAACCCCAGGATGGCGTAGCTCGTGCTCGGACCGTTACGCAGGTTGATACCGGTCGTGGTCTTCGCCGTTCCGAGCCCCGAGCCGTCGCCAGTGCACGCGGACGACCCCACGGCGGCGGCGGGACCGGCGACAGCCACCGTGGTGGCTATGCCTCCGGCCACCACGAGACCAGCGGTGGTGATGCCCACCGCTACTTTCTTGAGCTTTCTCACCGCACTGTTTCCTGCGGACGTCATAAGAGTCTCTCCGTTAAGTTCCAGGCTGCTGTGCAGCCTTGCTGCGTGACCGTCAGCGGCCGGGCACCTCACCCGGTCGGGCAGGCGAAGTGCGGCGAAGAGCGCCAGGAACGCAAGCGGCGGTACGCCGATCACCGGTTCAGGTCGGAGTCCGTCCCGAATTCCTGAGCGGGGCCAGCTGCGTGACGAGATCAAACCATGCGCAGTGTTTGCTTTCAACCTCAAGCATGACGGGCGTTGACTGCACAGAACGGCACCATTCGGTTCAGTGTGGACTGAGCTGTCCGACGCCGGAGTTGGGCCGCTCCGAGCAGGGCATGGCGGACAGGCCGGACGTGACGGCCGCCCGGACTCGGGCGGCGGTCATCGGGGGAGGCGGAAGGAGACCCTCATCTCAGGGGCCCGGCAGCTCGCCCAGGCCGGCCAACTCGGAGTCGCGGAAGAGCGAGAGGCCGCGCTCCACGGAGACGTCCAGCCGCATCATCGTCTCCGGCGTGGCAACTGCCCGGACCATCAGCCGGTTCAGCTTGGCGATCTCCCCCGGCAACTGCTCGTAGTCGTGGCGGCAGCGGGCGTCGGCACCCGTGTACCCGTCGACCCAGACGGTGGCCACCTCCTGCGGCACGACACCCGGCAGGAGCTCCCCGAGCTCGCCCGCCTCCGTCAGCCAGCCGTCGACCACGGGGATGTACCCCTTCCACAGAAAGCCGTAGAGCGGGTGCCCCTGCTCCAGGGCGATCCGCAGGGCGGCCCGGACCACCGTCACCCGGGGTGACGCCACCGCGAGGAGCATCGAGGCGTCGATCACGGCCTGGAGGCGGGGCAGGACCGCCTGCGGCAGGAAGTCCATGACGAAGGACTCGCTGACCACCGCGTGCGCGACGCGTTCCTTCGCGCTGGCGCCGTCGCCGGTCCGGAAGTGGTGGTAGAAGGCGCCCCTTCCCACCCCCGACTCCTTCACGATGTCCTGGACATCGGTGCCGAGGTAACCACGCTCCGCGAAGAGGCGGGCACCCGCATCGAGGATCTTGCCCCTCGTCTCCTTACCGCGCGACGTGACCGGTTGTCTCAGCACCTGAGCTCCTCCTGTTCGTCTCTTCGGGCCGGCACCTGGCGCAGCGTACGGCCCGTGCGGGTGATCAGCGACGTCAGCCGGACCGGCCGCCCACCCACCAGCCCGCCGATGACCTTCCGATCATCCTGTCAAGCCCTTGCCCGGAAACCTGCACAAAGTTTGCTCATGGGGCCATCCTTGCAGGCCCGGAGTCGGAGCAGCCAGTCAGAGGTCAGGGTTCGTCTTCAGGCATGGGTCATGTTTGCTACTGAGCCGATCGTCAGCCACCTCAGGAGCCCCGATCAGCCGATCGATGAGCTCAGCCGGACGAAGCCCACCCGGCCCGCCCGGCCCACGGCCAGCGCGTCGTCGAGCCCGGACAACCCGCTGTAGGCACACGTCCGCGCCGCCCGATCCGGTAGCAGCTTGGCGCTCGACGTCGCAGTCAGCGTGTGGGGACTCGTGAGAAAGCGGTCCGAAATCAGTCGTGGCCTCGTCCCATTCAATGGAACGAGGCCACGACCTGGACATTTCCATGTCCCGCACCGTCGGGACGACAGGATTTGAACCTGCGACCCCTTGACCCCCAGTCAAGTGCGCTACCAAGCTGCGCCACGTCCCGGTGCGCGCCACCCGCGGTGAGCCGCGTGATCGCGCGAACAGCACCTTACCCCACACCCCTGGCCACGCCGAAAACGGGCCGGGCGGGACAATCGACGTATGGGCAGCACAGGAGAGACCGGCTCGGGCCGGCCGAGCGGCACACGGGACCGTGACGGTGAGGGGCGGGCGCGCAACGCCCGGCCCCGGGACGGGCTCGGACGGCCCCTGCCGTACGGCGCGGACGGTGTGCCCCGGCAGCCGGAGGGCGTCGTCCGCACCCCCGAGGAGACCGTCGCGCAGGCGCAGCGGCTGCTGGACGAGGGCAAGCCGTTCCACGCGCACGAGGTCTTCGAGGACGCCTGGAAGTCGGGGCCCGACCGGGAGCGCGAGCTGTGGCGGGGGCTCGCCCAGCTCGCCGTGGGACTCACGCACGCCGCCCGGGGAAATCTGACGGGCGGGGCCCGGCTCCTGAGGCGCGGGGCCGGAGCGGCCGAGGCCTGGGTGTCCGAGGCCGGGCAGGCACTGCCGCACGGGATCGACGTCGTAGGCGTGGCGTCGTGGGCGCGGGAGCTGGCCGAGGAGGTGGAGCGGGACGGCCGGGCGGTGGACGCGGGAGCGCGGGCGCCCCGGCTGCGGGCCGGGGGAGCCGGGCGCCGATCCGGGGGCCGGTGATCCGACCGCGGTGAACCTTGCCCCATCCCCGTGCGGCAGACTCGGGGCGTGCGAAAGATTCATGTCATCGGTATCGGCGCGGGCGACCCCGACCAGCTCACTCTCCAGGCGGTCAGGGCGCTGCGGAGCACGGACGTGTTCTTCATCCTGGAGAAGGGCGAGGTGAAGGCGGATCTCACCGGGCTCCGCCGGGACATGCTCGACGCGCACGTACCCGAGGGGACGTACCGCGTCGTCGAGGCGCGTGACCCGGAGCGGGACCGCAGCGCCGGCGGCGCGGCCTACTCCCCCGCCGTCGGGGACTGGCGCACCGCCCGCGCCGACATCTACGAGCGGCTGATCTCCGAGGAGCTCGGCGAGGAGCAGACGGGCGCGTTCCTGGTGTGGGGCGACCCGTCGCTGTACGACAGCACGCTGGGGATCCTGGAGGAGGTGCTTCAGCGGGGCAACGTGACGTTCGAATACGACGTGGTGCCCGGGATCAGCAGCGTCTCTGCCCTGGTCGCCCGTCACCGCACGGGTCTCAACCGCGTCGCCGGCCCGGTGCAGATCACCACCGGCCGGCGGTTGGCGGAGGGTTTCCCGGAGGGCGTGGACGACGTGGTGGTCATGCTCGACGCGCACCAGACCTTCCGGCAGTACGTGGCGGAGGACGTCGACATCTACTGGGGCGCCTACATCGGCACCCCGGACGAGATCCTCGTCACCGGCCCGATCGCCGAGGCCGCCCCGCGCATCGAGCGGTTGCGGGCCGAGGCCCGTGAGCGCAAGGGCTGGATCATGGACACGTACCTGCTGCGCCGGCATCCCCGCGGCTGACGGGGCTTACGGGGCTGACGGGGCTGACGGGCCATCACCGAGCCTCCGTGCGGACGTTCCGGCATGCGCACGAAGCCCGATCCGGAACCCCGTACTCGTTCGTGCGAGGCAGCGGCACGGGCCTGTGCACGCAGGCGCTGACGATGGATGAGCAGACCGCGGAGAAGTCCTTCGCGGCCGGCTCGGTGTGATGGCCTATCCGAGCCCCAGCCGTTCCAGCACGCCCTCCACATCGGGTACGGCCGTCACGCCGTCCGGCAGCGGCGGCCGCCCCACGACCACGACCGGCAGCCCGAGGTCCCGGGCCGCCGTCAGTTTGGCCGCCGTGGCCGCTCCCCCGCTGTCCTTGGTCACCAGGACGTCGATGCGGTGCTCGCGCAGCAGGGCCGTCTCCCCGGGGACGGTGAACGGGCCGCGGGCGAGCAGCACATGGGTGTCGGGCGGCATCGGCGGCCCGGGGGGATCCACCGACCGCACGACGAAGTACAGGCGCGAAAGGTGGGCGAAGGAGGCCAGGCCGAGGCGCCCGGTGGTGAGGAGCACCCGGCGGCCCAGGGTCGGGAGCAGGTCCGCTGCGGCGTCCAGTGAGGGGACGGGGTGCCACTGGTCTCCGGGGCCGGGGCGCCATCCGGGGCGGCGGAGCACCACGGCGGGGACGCCGATCTCGGCAGCGGCGCGGGACGCGTTGGCCGTGATCGACTCGGCGAAGGGGTGTGTGGCGTCGACGAGCGCGTCCACGCCCTCCTCCCGCAGCCATCCGGCCAGTCCCCCGGCCCCGCCGAAACCTCCGACGCGTACCTCCCCGTCGAGCGCTCCCGGCTTGGCGACGCGCCCGGCGAGGGAGGTCGTGACGCGGACGCCGGGACGGCTGGACAGCGCCGCGGCCAGGGTACGGGCCTCGGTCGTGCCGCCGAGGATCAGGACGTGAGGGGACACGGCGTCGAGCCTACGAGGTGCGGTGCGGCGGAGGGTGGGGCGGGGACCCACCGACAGCGGCAGTGGTGCCGAGCGGCGAAGGCCGCTGGGCGTGGCTATCGTCCTGCCATGGAGTCCGTGCGTGCCGTGCTCGTGGACATCGACGGGGTGCTCACCGTCTCGTGGCGGCCGCTGCCCGGGGCCGTCGAGGCGTTGCGGGAGATCCGGGAGGCCGGGCTCGGCGTCCTGCTGGTCACCAACACCACCTCGCGTACCAGGGCGTCGATCGCCGGGACGCTGGCCGGGGCGGGGTTCCCGGTGTCCGCCGAGGACATCCTGACGGCGCCGGCCGCCACCGCCGCGTATCTGGCCGAGCACTGTCCCGGTGCCCGGTGCGCGTTGCTGAACAGCGGCGACATCGCGGAGGACCTGGACGGTGTCACCGTCGTCGAGCCGGGCGACACCGGCAGTGTGCCGGATGTCGTCCTGGTCGGCGGTGCCGGTCCCGAGTTCGGCTACGCGGCGCTGGACCGGGCCTTCGGGCATCTGCAGCGCGGGGCCCGGCTGGTGGCGATGCACCGCAACCTGTACTGGCGTACGGCCGAGGGTCTGCGGCTGGACTCCGGAGCGTTCCTGGCCGGGCTGGAGCGGGCCGCGCGGGTGGAGGCCGAGGTCACCGGCAAGCCGGCCCGGGCGTTCTTCGCGTCGGCGCTCGCCCGGCTGGGCGTCGGCGCGGACGAGGCGGTGATGGTCGGCGACGACGTCGAGTCCGACGTGCTGGCGGCGCAGCGGGCCGGCCTCACCGGGGTGCTCGTGCGGACCGGGAAGTTCCAGGAGGAGACGCTCCGGGCTGCCGACGGCACGCCCGGCCACGTCATCGGCTCCTTCGCGGACCTTCCGGCACTGCTGCGGGACTCAGCGCAGCAGTAGCTGCAGACCGCCGACGATCGTCGCCGCGATGACGAGCCGCTCGAACAGCCGCTGGTTGATCCGGTGCACGGCCCACTTGCCGAACAGCGCGCCGGGCACGACGAACGCCACGAGCGCCAGGTCGAGAAGGAGCGAGTGGCCGTCGATCAGGCCGAGGCCCGCGCTGAAGGGCAGCTTGGAGACGTTGACGATCAGGAAGAAGAAGGCGGAGGTGCCGAGGAAGCCGAGCTTGCGGAAGCCCGCGGAGAGCAGGTACATCGACATCACGGGCCCGCCCGCGTTGGCCACCATGGTGGTGAAGCCGCCGAGGACACCGTAGGAGCGGGCCTTGAGGCGGCCCGAGCGGGTGGTGACCGGCTCCGGTTCCTCCTCCTTGTCGGCTGTACGCCGGCGCCACACCGTCACGGCCGCCATCAGCAGCAGGATCGCGCCGATGGAGGTCCGTACGATCGCGTCGTCCGCCCAGAGCAGGAACACCGTGCCGACGACCACGCCCGCGGCGACCGCGGGGAACAGTCGCCACAGCGTGGGCCAGTGGGCGTGCCGCCGGTAGGTGGCGACGGCCAGGAGATCGCCGGCGATCAGGATGGGCAGCAGCACGCCGGTGGAGGCGCGGGCGGGGAGCACCGCCGCGAAGACGGCGAGGCTGACCGTGTTGGCCCCGCTCACGGCGGTCTTCGAGAAGCCGACGAGCAGGGCCGCGAAGGCGAGGGCGGCGAACTCCCAGCCGGTGATGTGCCAGAGCGTCGTGGTGTTCATGCGAACACTGATGCTATGTGCAACGAACGGGTGCTCGTAAGCGCTGTCTCGCCTGATGGGCCCCGCGGGTGCCGCCGGGGGCGTTCGACCGCCACGAGGAAGGTACGACCGCCGCAAGGAGCGGTGCGACTCCCGCGAGGTGCGTTCGCCTGCCGCTGGGAACGTTCGCCGCCGCTAGGGCCGCTCGACGAGGATCGCGCTCCCCTGGCCCACCCCGACGCACATCGTGGCCAGTCCCCGCCCCGCTCCCGTTCGCCGCATCCGGTGCAGCAGCGTCGTCAGGATGCGGGCTCCGGAGCAGCCCAGCGGGTGGCCCAGCGCGATGGCGCCGCCGCTCGGATTGACCAGCTCCGGGTCGATGCCCAGCTGGTCGACGCAGGCCAGTGCCTGTGCGGCGAAGGCCTCGTTGAACTCGGCCTCCTCCAGGTCGCCGACGCTCCAGCCGGCGCGGGCCAGCACCTTGCGGGTGGCGGGGACGGGACCGATGCCCATGACGTCGGGATGGACACCGGCGGAGGCACCGGCGACATAGCGGCCCAGGGATGTGAGGCCCAGCTCGTTCAGGGCGTCCTCGCTGACCAGGAGGAGACCGGCGGCGCCGTCGTTCATCGGCGAGGCGTTGCCCGCGGTGACCGTGCCGCCGTCACGGAAGACCGGCTTGAGCCGGGACAGCTTCTCGTACGAGGTGTCCTCGCGGACGCATTCGTCGGTGTCGACGACCACGCCGTCGGGGCGCTCCACGGGGAGGAGTTCGTCGTCGAAGTGGCCGTATCTGCGGGCCAGGGCGGCGCGCTGGTGGCTGCGCAGGGCGAAGTCGTCCTGGCGTTCGCGCGGGATGCCGTACCGCGCTGCGACCTCCTCGGCCGTCTCCCCCATGGCCAGCAGGCCGTGCAGTTCACGCATCGCCGGGTTGACCAGGCGCCAGCCGAGGCGGGTGTCGACGGTCTCCATACGGTGCGGCAGTGCCTCGTCGGGGCGGGGCAGGACGAACGGGGCGCGGCTCATCGACTCGGAGCCGCCGGCGATCACGATGTCGGCCTCCCCCGCGGCGATGGTGCGGGCGGCCGTGGTGACGGCTTCCAGGCCCGACGCGCAGAGGCGGTTGACGGTGGCGCCGGGCACGGAGTCGGGGAGGCCGGCGAGCAGCGCGGCCATGCGGGCGACGTTGCGGTTGTCCTCGCCGGCCTGGTTGGCGGCGCCCCAGTAGACGTCGTCGATCCGGATCGGGTCGAGCGCGGGCACGCCGGTGACCAGGGCGCGCACCACGGTCGCGGCGAGGTCGTCGGGGCGGACCGAGGAGAGGGAGCCCCGTAGCTTGCCGATGGGGGTGCGGCGGGCGGCCGCGAAGTGGACGGGACGCACGTAGGGCTCCTCACGCCGCGCATCAACGCGCTTAATTAGCACTGCTAGTTTCGGACTATAGACCCTCGGCCGATCCCTGTGAAGATTCCGCGCCTCCCACGGCTCCCCCGCAGCCGTATCGCAGGTCGGGCGACGCACATGCGTGGCGTTTGCATGGATGCGTCCGGGGCACCCGCGCGTTCATGGAGTGGTTGCGGAGCGCCGCCTGCGTGGACGAGGACCCCGAGCTGTTCTTTCCCGTCGGCACCGCCGGCCCCGCCCTGCGCGACGTGAGCGCCGCGAAGCGGGTCTGCGCGCGCTGCCCCGTGACCGACCAGTGCCTGCACTTCGCGCTGAGCAGCGGCCAGGCCGCGGGCGTGTGGGGCGGCACCGGTGAGGAGGAGCGCGACGCACTGCTCCGGACGACAAGGAACGACGCGAAGAGGAGAAGCGCCCTATGACGACTGTGAGGAGCACCCTGCCCGACGACGCCCGAAAGGTCGCCTGCGAGGCACTCCAGGACACCTTGGTGGATCTGCTCGGGCTCTCGCTGGTCGGGAAGCAGGCGCACTGGAACATCGTCGGACCGCGGTTCCGGTCCATCCACCTCCAGCTCGACGAGGTGGTCACGGCGGCCCGGGACTTCGCCGACACCGTCGCGGAGCGGTCCGCGGCACTGGGCGTTCCGCCGGACGGCCGCCCGGAGACCGTCGCCAAGGCCTTCACGCTGCCCGCCCCGCAGGAGGGCTGGGTGCGCGACTCGGACGCCGTGCAGGTGATGGTGGAGGCGCTGCAGGACGCGGTCGCCCGGCTGCGCGAGCGCATCGACGCGACCGAGAAGGCGGACCCGGTCACCCAGGACCTGCTGATCGGCATCACCGCGGAGCTGGAGAAGCAGCGGTGGATGTTCGACGCCGAGAACTTCCCCCGCTGACGCGCGGGCGGACCGGCACAGAACACTCACGTACGGAAAGGGGCAGGCGATGACCGACGCCCTCGAACTCGACGCGCTGTGGGAGGACTTCCACCGCGTGGTGAACATGACCTCGCAGGAACTCGCGGCGTGGCTGCGGGTCCGTGACGCCGACGAGGCCACCGAGCCGCTGCCGGACCAGGCGGGCCCGGCCACCGGGCAGCACGTCCTGGCCATCCTCCAGAAGCGGCGCACCGATCTGACCGAGGACGACCTGCGCGTGATGCGGAAGGTCGTGGAGAAGGTCACCGACGAGGTGGACCTCGAGAACGAGCCCGAGCCCGAGGTGACGGCCGAGGACACCCGCCGCAGGCACCGGCTGATGACCGTCGGGCACGATCCGCTGAAGGGCTGAGGTCTGTTGCGAAAGTGGCGTCTGCCGTGCGACGCCCGGCACGCACTCTCGCCGCACCGCCCAACAGCCCGAGTACGCCGCGGAGGCGGGCATCGGGCCGCAGGACAGTCCCAGCCGCTGTACCGGCTGCTGGAGCCGTCCCGTCGGCCCGGTGCCCGCCTCCGCGGTTCGATGCCGTCGGCCACCCCCCGTGCGCTGTACGAGGCCAGGCTGCGCGATCCGAGACGTTCGGCACCGGCCTCCTGGCAGGAACCGGTCGACGCGCCGGGCCGGGGCGGTTACCGTCGCTGCACACGCGGCCACCCGGCTCGGCGCCTTCCCCCTTGCCGTCGGCTCACCCCAGCAACCACCCCCCGTCCACGGTCAGTTCGACCGCGTTGACCGACCGGTTGCGCAGCAGGAAATCCACCGCGTCCACCACGTCCGCCATCGCGGCGAGCCGCCCCGTGGGGGTCTCGGTGCGCAGCGTGGCCAGCACCTTCTCCGGTTTGGCCTGCCAGTACGGGCTGTCTCCCACGACACCGGGATGCACGGCGTTGACCCGGACGGGAGCGAGCTCGACGGCGAGGGAGTTCATCAGGCCCCGCACCCCGGCGTTGACCGTCGCCACCGTCGTCGCCCCCGGATAGGGGCGTTCCTTGGCCTGGCCGCCGAACAGCACGATGGCGCTGTCGTCGTGCAGGCGGCCGCGCAGCGTGTGCACCACCTCCGTGTACCCGACGAGTTTGAGGGTCACCAGAGTCATGGCGGCGTCGATGTCGTAGTCGGTCACCTTGTTGTCGTCCCGGGAGACGCCCGCGATCACCAGATGGTCGACGCGCCCCATACCGGCCAGCGCCGCCGCGATCTCCAGCGGCCGTGCCAGGTCGAGGGCGAGGCCGCGGGCGCCGAACTCCTTCGCGACCGCTTCGGCCCGCTGGGTGTCGCGGCCGGTGAGAACGACGTCGTCTCCGTTTCCGGCGCGCGACCGGGCGAACTCGAGCCCGATCCCGGACGTGCCGCCGACGACGAGCACACTGCTCATGATTTCTCCTCCAGTGCCGCGCGCAGGTAGTCCCAGTCCCGCGTGAACCGGTACGAGTGCCGTGACGGCGGTTGCGGCGCCTGTGTCTCCAGCCAGCGCAGCGGGCCGTGCCCGGCGTTGACGAACCCGTGCACGCAACCGGCGCCTGCCCAGGCGACGTCACCGGGCTCCAGCCGGTGCCGCTCGCCGTCGAGGGTGGCCTCCGCGACGCCCTCCAGGATCAGATACGTCTCCTCGAAGGGGTGGTCGTGGGTGCCGATGACCCCGTCGGACGCGTACTGCACCATGAACATGGTCGAGGCGACCGCGCCCAGATCGCCGTCGATCATCATCTTCACCGTGATCCCGCTGTAGACCAGCAGCGCGGTCCGCATGCTCGCCGTGACGGCCAGCAGGTCCTGGGACTGCCTGCCGGGATCCATGTGGGCGGGCTCGAACCGGCCGAAGCCGCGGGTGCGCGGGTCGCGCACGTCCACCCGGGCCGGCTCGCGCGCGGGCAGGTCCGGCACGGCCTGGGTGTCGTGCCCGTAGCGGGCGCGCGGCACCGGGGCCAGCATGTCCGCCCAGCGGCCGCCGGACCCCCCGGCCCCGCGCCAGGCGTGCGGGACGCCGGTCGGCAACAGGCCGTAGTCACCCTTCTCCAGCAGGTACGAACCCTCGGGCAGCTCGAGGATCGCGGCGCCGTCGAGGAGGTGGAAGCTCTCCTCGTACGAGTGCACATGCGCGGGCAGCCGGCCGCCCGGGAGCAGTTCGCACAGCCCGAAGCCGGTGTGGACGCTGCCGTCGTCCTCGCCGACCAGTGCCTGGCGCCGGTACCCGTGACCGTCGAAGGGCGTCTCGGGCAGGTCGGCGGCGTGGCGCACCAGGTGACCGGTCATGCCGGAGCCTTCGCCCCCTTGGTCTCCTTCGCCGCGAGGAGCCGGTCGCGGGACTCGCCGACGAGCCGAAGGGCGCGGGCGGCGTCTCCGAGGAGCCGGCCGTCGCGCTTGTGGATCACGCCGTCGACGATGACGGTGTCCACGTTGGAGACGTCGGCGCACAGGGTCACCGCGGCCACCGCGTCGTGCACCGGGGCGACGTTGGGGGCGGTGGCGTCGATCGCGACGACGTCGGCGCGCTTGCCGGGCGTCAGGGAGCCGGCCCGGTGCTCGAGACCGGCTACGTGGGCGCCGTTCACGGTGGCGATCTCCAGCATCTGACGTGCTGTCAGCATGGTTCTGGGCACGGGCATGTTGGCCTGCCAGCAGTCGGCGTTGACGCGGGCGCGTTCGGCGGCGAAGGCCGCGCGGATCTGGGTGAACATGTCGCCCGGCACGGTGGTGACGACGTCGATGCTGAGCGCGGGCCGCAGGCCGTACTCGACGGCCTGCATCACGGGCGGCCAGCCGTGCCCCATCTGGAGCTCCACCTGCGGCGCGACCGACACCGTGCCGCCGCTGTCGGCGACCATCTGCCACTCCTCCCCGCTGAGGTGGCAGCTGTGGACGTAGGTGGTGTCCGGGCCGAGCAGCCCCAGGCCGTGGAGCTGCTTCACCATGCCGAAGCGGCCGGCCAGCCGCCCCATGGCCACGTGCACGGTGATCGGCAGGCCCAGCTCGCGCGCCAGGGCCCACTCGGCGGTGACGACCTCGTCGACGCAGAATCCGGGGCCGCGGGTGGCGAGGCCCATGGTCAGCAGACCGTCGTCGGACGCGAAGTGCGTCGACCGGATCCGCCGTACGTCGTCCGCGGGGATCGCGATCGTGCTCTCGAACCAGTACTCGGCGAGGGAGGTGTTGGCGCTGCCGTACGCGTACTGCGCCCGGATGCCGGACTCCCTCAGGCCCTGGATCGCCGCGTCCGGGTGCTCGGGGGTGTTGTTGATGTGCGACCAGTCGACGAGGGTGGTGATGCCGGCGTTCAGGCACTCCAGCGCGCCCGCGAGGTTGCCGGCGTACACGTCCTGCGGGGTGTAGAGGGGCGCGAAGGTGTCGAGGATGTCGACGAAGTAGTCGTCGAGGGTGGCGTCGGGGGCGACGCCCCGGATGGGGGCCTCCCAGGTGTGGCGGTGGGTGTCGACGAAGCCGGGGATCACGATGTGGCCGGTCATGTCGAGGACTTCGGCGTCGGCGCTGATCTCGGGTTCGACGGCCGCGATCGTGCCGTCCTCGACGAGGACGTCCCCCTGGGGCAGGTCGCCGATGCCCGGGTCCATCGAGATCACATGACCGGAGCGCAGCAGTGTCCTGGTGGTCATCGCGCTTCCTCCCATGGGGTGTGCGGTGGTGGGTGGGCGGCTCAGTAGGCGGCGAGTCGGCGGACCTCGGCGACGATCTTGTCGACGGTGGGGATGACCCGTTCCTCCAGCGCGTCGGCGAACGGCAGCGGGACGCACTCCCCCGCCACCCGCCGCACCGGCGCGTCGAGGAGGCCGAATCCCTCGTCGGCGACGACCGAGACGACGGTGGCGCCCCAGCCGCCCTGGTACGGGTTCTCCTCGACGGTGACGAGCCGGGAGGTCCTGCGCAGCGAGGTGAGAACGGTCGCGGCGTCGAGCGGGACGAGGCAGCGCAGGTCGACCACGTCGGCCTCGATGCCCTCCCCTGCCAGGATGCCGGGGGCCCGCAGGGCCAGGGGGACCGTGGAGGCGAGCGCGACGAGCGTGATGTCGCCGCCCTCGCGGACGACCGCGGCCCGGCCCAGCTCGACGACGTGACCGGGCGGGGGCGGGGGGCCCTTGGCCGCGAACAGCCCCTTGTGTTCGAAGAAGACCACCGGGTCGTCGCTGCGGATCGCCGCGGCCAGCATGCCGATGACGTCGGCGGGTGTGGCCGGCGCCGCGATCTTCAGCCCGGGAACGGTCAGGGCCCAGTTCTCGGTGGCCTGGGAGTGCTGGGCGCCGAAGCCGAGTCCGCCGCCGTTGGCGGTGCGCACGACGAGGGGCACGGTCACCTGGCCGCCGGTCATGTAGCGGACCTTGGGGATCTCGTTGGCGAGGTAGTCCCAGCAGCAGGCCAGGAAGTCGGAGAACATGATCTCCGCGACGGGCCGCATCCCGGTCATGGCAGCGCCCATCGCCGCGCCCACGATGGCCTGTTCGGAGATGGGCGTGTCCCACACGCGCTCGGGCCCGAACTCCTCCAGCAGCCCCGCGGTCGTCCTGAACACGCCTCCGGCCGCGCCGATGTCCTCCCCGAGGCACACCACCGACGCGTCCCGCCGCATCTCACGGGCGATGCCCTCGGCGACGGCGCCCCGGTAGGTGATCACGTCCGCCATGCGGCACCCCCGTCCGCCCACACATCGGTCAGTGCCTCACGCGGATCGGGCGGCGGCGCGGCCTTCGCCGCCTCCACGGCCCGCTCCACCACGGCCCGGGCCCGCCCGTCGGCCCCGGCGAGCGTCTCCTCGTCCACTCCGAGCTCGGCCAGACGCCCCCGCGCGAGGTCCAGCGGGTCGTGCTTCAGCCAGCGTTCGACCTCCTCGGCCGGACGATAGGCCGCCGGGTCGGCGCGGCTGTGTCCGAAGTGGCGGTAGGTCTCGGCCTCCAGCACGGCGGGTCCCTCTCCGGCCCGGGCGCGCCGGGCGAGCCGCCCCACCGCCTCCTCGACCGCGACGACGTCGTTGCCGTCGACGACCTCGCCCGGGATGCCGTGGGCGGGGGCACGGTCGGCGGCGGGGCGGGCCACGGCGGTGACGTCGGCGATCGGCGTGTACTCCATGTAGAGGTTGTTCTCGCACACGAACAGCACCGGCAGCTTCCACACGGCGGCCAGGTTGAGCGACTCGTGGAAGGCGCCGATGTTGGTCGCGCCGTCTCCGAAGAAGGCGACCGCGAGCTGCTCGGTGCCGCGCAGCCGGGCCGACCAGGCGGCTCCCACCGCCATCGGGAGGTGCGCGCCGACGACGGCGTACGAGCCGAGCATGCCGGTGGCCGCCTTGGTCAGGTGCATGGAGCCGCCCTTGGCCCGGCACAGCCCGGTCGCCCGGCTCATGAGCTCGGCGAGGCATTCCTCGGGGGTGGCGCCCCGGGCGAGGGCATGGTGGTGGCCTCTGTAGGTGGCGAACACGTAGTCGTCCGGGCGCAGGGCGGCGCTCGCGCCCACGGCGATCGCCTCCTGCCCGGCGGCGAGGTGGGTGGTGCCCTTCACCAGCCCCTGCAGGAACAGGTCGTGGGCGGCCTTCTCCGTGCGGCGGACGACGTTCATCCGCTCGTACCGGTCGAGGAGGACGGTGGCGTCCATCAGTGGTCCCGGTGGCTCGTCGGCCGACGGTCCGCGGTGTCCGCGGCGTCCGCGTGCGAGCGCTCTCCGGTGACCGCGTGCGAGCGGTCCCGGTCGCCCACCCGCGCAGGGGCTCCGGCGGCCTTGCGTGAGCGGTTCCCGGCGGCCTCGCGTGAGCGGTTCCCGGCTTCCGCGCGTGAGCGGTTCCCGGCTTCCGCGCGTGAGCGGTCCCCGGGGTCCGGCTGCGAGCGGTCCCGGGTGTCCTCCCGCGCGCGGTCCGCGGTGTTGAGGTGGGACTGCGCCTCGCGGCGGGTGTTCAGTTCGCCGCCCACCGTCCAGTACTTGCGCCCGGCCACCAGCAGTTCCTCGGCGGGGAACTTGGTGATGACCTCGCAGCCCTCGGCGGTGACGACCAGTTCCTCCTCGATCCGGGCGGCGGACCAGCCGTCGGCGGCCGGCCAGTACGTCTCCAGGGCGAACACCATGCCCTCTTCGAGGACTTCTGGGTGGTCCAGTGAGACCAGCCGGCTGAAGATCGGCTTCTCCCAGATCGACAGGCCGACGCCGTGGCCGTACTGGAGGGCGAAGGCGGCGGTCTCGTCGGCGAAGCCGAACTCCTCGGCGCGCGGCCAGGCCCGCACGATGTCGGCGGTGGTGGCACCGGGCCGGACCAGGGCGATCGCCTCGTCCATGTACTCCCGGCAGCGCACGTACGCGTCCCGCTGCGCCGGCGACGCGCTGCCCACGGCGAACGTGCGGTAGTAGCAGGTGCGGTAGCCGAGGTGGCTGTGCAGGATGTCGAAGAAGGCCGGGTCGCCGGGGCGGATCAGACGGTCGCTGTAGACGTGCGGATGCGGCGAACAGCGTTCGCCCGAGATCGCGTTGACGCCCTCGACGTACTCGCTGCCGAGGTCGTACAGCACTTTGCTGACCACGCCGACGCACTCGTTCTCGCGCACCCCCGGGCGCAGGTACCCGTACAGCTCCTCGTACGCCGCGTCGACCATGGCGCACGCCTGGGTGAGCAGGGCGATCTCGTCGCCCGTCTTGGTGCGGCGGGCCTCCAGGAACACCTGCTGCCCGTCGACGACGTCGATGCCCTCGGCGCGCAGCGCGGCGAGGACCGGCATCTCGGCGACGTCGACGCCGAGCGGCTCGCCCGCCAGGCCATGGGCGCGCAGCTCGGCGGCTATCTCGGCCGCCACGTCCTCGGCGATCCCGGCGTCCGGGTGGAAGGCGCCGCGCAGGGTGGAGATGCCCGCCCGGGCACCGGTGGGCGGGCCGCCCTTGCCGTCGCTGTGGTCGAGCCACGGGTTGTACAGCTGGTGGTGGCGGGCCGCGGAGCCGAAGTCCCAGACGACCGGCCGGCCGTCGCGCACCAGCAGGGCGAAGCGGATCAGCTTGTCCATCGCCCAGGTGCCGATGTGGGTGGCGGTCATGTAGCGGATGTTGGCGAAGTCGAAGCTGAGCACCGCGCCGAGCTCGGAGCGGTTCAGTGAGGCGTGCAGCCGGGCCAGCCGCTGTCCACGCAGCCGGTCCAGGTCGATGCGCTCTTCCCAGTCGACGGCGTTGGGGCCGTATGTGCGGATCGCCATGGCGACCACCCCCACTTCGGAGTGAACGCCCGTGCGCGAGGGGTGTCAAGTGTCACTGAACATCACCGGACACGAACCAGACGCCCACCGCGGGTACCTCTCCATCGTTGCGGTAGCGGTGGGGGGTCGTCGACTCGAAGCAGACGGAATCGCCCGGGCGCAGTGTGTACTCCTCGAAGGCGAGGGTGAGGACCAGCTCGCCGGAGGTCAGATAGCCGTACTCGGTGCCGGGGTGCCGCATCAACGCTCCCGAGCCGGAGGACGAACCCCCGGGCCGGTACGTCACCAGCAGGAAGTCGGTCTCCGCGTCCGGGACCCGCCCGAGCCGCTCCCACACCACACCCGAGTCCAGCTCCAGCCTCTCGCGCCCGCCCGCGGCGACCAGCGGCCCGATCCGCCGCCCCGGCTCGGCGGCGAGGGCAGCGAGGGCGAGCGGCACGGTGGCGGGGGACGCGGCAGGCGGGACCGCGGGACGGAGCGCGGCGGGCGGGACCGCGGGGCGGAGCGCTGTGGGCGGGGTGGCGGGACGGAGCGCGGCGGGCCGGGTGGCGGGACGGAGCGCGGCGGATGGGGCCGCCGGACGTACGGCAGTGGGCGGGATCGACGCAGCCTCCTCCCGGGCGTCGAAGAGCGACTCCACGGAGATCCCCAGCGTCGTGGTGATCGCGTACAGCGTGCTGACGGACGGCTGGCTCTTGCCGGTCTCGATCTGCGACACCAGACTCGCCGACACCCCGATCTCCCGGGCCAGCGCGCGCAGGCTCGTCCCGCGCTCCAGGCGCGCCTGCCGGATGCGCGCGCCGACCGGCGGCACGACGGCGGGGGACACGGGCGGCTCCTCTGCTCGGGACGACGGTGCACACTGTGCAGCTTCATTGAACAGCGCGCCCGTGCCCGGACGCCAGGGCCCGGCAGGTGGGCCCCGGGTGGCGGCCGGTGCTCACCCGAACGGTCCGGCGCCGGTGGTGGGCCACCGGGAGCGGTGGTGCGCTGAGGGCACGCGTCACGTTCTCAGGAGGCACTCCCGATGACCCGTCGTCCGTCCAGGCTCGTCCGTGTTCTCTCCTCGTCCCTGGCGGCGGGCACGCTGCTCTCCACCGCCGCCTGCTCGGACGAGGGCGGGGCGGACGGTTCGCGTGTCTCCGGCGTCACCGCGTCCCAGGTCGCCGAGGTGCGGCAGACCCCCTCCCCCACCGCCACCCTCTCCACGGACGGCGCGCGCACCGCGCTGATCACCGAGGCGGACATCGAGGACGACTGGACACAGGTCGAGGACACGGAGGCGGAGAACTGGCACGACAGCCTCCTCGTCGGCACGGTCGACGTGTCGGACTTCGTGTCCGGCAAGGCCGAGGCGTCCGACTGCCAGCGGCTCATCGACTCCCTGTACGGCGACGACCTGCTGGGCCGGCCGTCGGGCGCGTCCGCGCTGCGCGGCTTCGAGCAGGGCGACTCCCGCCTCCTGTACCAGGTTGCCTCCTATGACCGGACCGACCCGCAGGACTCCCTGAACTGGATGGCGACCCTGCCGGAGAAGTGCGCCCAGTTCACCGTGACCGACGGCAAGGACAAGCGCACCGTCCAGGTCATCGAGACCTCGGTGCCCAAGGTGGGCGACGCCCGGCAGGGCCTGCGCGTGACGGTGCAGGGCTCGGTGGACGGCAACGACGCCACCCTGACCCTGAACGTCGCCGCCGTACGGGTCGGCGACGACGCGATCACCGTCACGGCGGGCGGGCTCGACGGGGGCGAGGACGACTCCATGCAGCAGGCGGCCCGACAGGGCACCCAGCGACTCGATGACGTCCTGGCCGGCGAGTCGCCCGCCGCGAGCCCCACCACCTAGGTCGTGTCCGCAAAGTCCCGCCTGCCCCCCGGGCGGACGACGGGACTTCGCGGTCACCCCCCCCGCCGTCCCGCACACCCCCCAGGGGCATTAAAGCGCCAGGGTAATATAA
>NZ_JBHJPX010000007.1:0-16252 GCF_042262425.1 Streptomyces sp. NPDC056373 | reverse complement strand
ACCTTTGGTGTTGTCCCTTAGGCCGGGGCGCCCGCTGGGGGGTCGGCGGGCTGTTCGGGCACACGACCCAGGCCGTCCGGCACACCGACGAGCTCCTTTCCAGCGCCAACCGCCGTTCCCGCTCCGCCGATTCCCGGGACAGCCGATCATCGGAGCGGCACAATGACGGCGATGACCGGTTTGGGTCGTGCGGGCGAGGAGAGGACGAGTCGTGAGTGATGGCCACACCCCTTCGGGAGGGTCGGCGAGGCTGAACACCGGTGTGGCGCACAACGCGCGCGTGTGGAACTACTGGATCGGCGGCAAGGACAACTACGAGGTCGACCAGCGGGTCGGCGAGCACGTCGCCGGCATGTTCCCGATCATCCGGGACATCGCCCGGGCGGACCGGGACTTCCTCGGCCGGGCTGTGTCGTTCCTCGCCGGTGAACGCGGCGTGCGGCAGTTCCTGGACATCGGCACGGGACTGCCGACGGCGGACAACACCCACGAGATCGCCCAGCGGCTCGCGCCCGACGCGCGCGTCGTCTACGTCGACAACGACCCGATCGTCCTGGTGCACGCCCGCACCCTGCTCACCGGCACCCCCGACGGCGTCACCGCCTACATCGACGCCGATGTGCACGACCCGGACGCCATCGTCGAACGGGCCGGGCACACCCTCGACCTCACCGAACCCGTCGCCGTGATGATGCTGGGCATCCTCAACTTCGTCCTGGACGTCGGCAAGGCCCGGGAGATCGTGCGCCGGGTGATGGACGCGGTGCCCTCCGGCAGCTTCCTGGTCCTCACCCACCCGACCTTCGACGACGAGCTGGGCGGCGCGGGCCAGATCCCGGCCATGAAGTTCTGGAACGAGAACGCCACTCCCCCGATCACGGCCCGCAGCGGCGCGGACATCGCCGCGTTTCTGGAAGGCCTGGAGCTGCTCGATCCCGGCATGGTGTCGTGCGGGCAGTGGCGCGCCGAGCCCGGGTCGGCGGTCGTGGTGCCGCAGTACGGCGTGGTGGCCGTCAAGCCCTGACGGTGCCGCCCTCGTCGCAGAAGTCCGGTGAACCGCGGGAGGACGTATGACCACCCTGGCCGATCCCGTGCCCGGCGGCCGTCCCGGCGATGTCGAGCGGGCCACCGCGCTGAGCGGCGAGCTCGCCGGCCGGGGTGTGCACGGCGTGGTGCTGGCCTACGTAGACACCGCGGGCATCGGCCGGGTCAAGACCGTCCCCACGGCCCGGCTCCCCTCGGCCGCGGCCTGGGGCGTCGGCATGTCGCCGGTGTTCGACACGTTCCTGGCGAACGACTCCGTCGTCACCACCGACGTCCTGGGCTCCCCCGACGGCGATCTGCGTCTGTACCCGGATCTGGAGCGGCTCGCCGTCCTGGCGGGGCAGCCCGGCTGGGCCTGGGCGCCGGTGGACCGGATCACCCAGGACGGCGAGCGGCATCCCGGCTGCACCCGCACGTTCCTGCGCCGGATCGTCACCGAGGCGGCCGAGCGGCACGGCCTCACCTTCAGGGCGGCCATCGAGGTCGAGTGGACGGTGGCCCGGGGCGACGCCCCCGGCGACGCGTTCGTGCCCGCGACGACCGGGCCGGCGTACGGGGCGACCCGGCAGGTCGAGCTCGGTGACTACACCGCCGACGTACTGGCGGCGTGCGCGGCCCAGGGCATCGAGGTGGAACAGGTCCATCCCGAGTACGCGGCGGGGCAGTTCGAGATCTCGGTGGGTGCCGTCGATCCGGTGGCGGCGGCCGACCTCAGCGTGCTGGTCCGGCAGACCGTGCGGGCGGTGGCGGGGCGGCACGGGCTGAGGGTGTCCTTCGCCCCGGCCGTCGTGGGCCAGGGCGTGGGGAACGGCGGGCACGTCCACCTGTCCGCCTGGCGCGACGGGGCCAACCTGCACTCCGGCGGCCCGGGGAGGTACGGCATGACGGCCGAGGCCGAGTCGCTGGCGGCCGGCATCCTCGCCCACCTGCCCGCCCTCACGGCCGTCACGGCCCCGAGCCCCGCCAGCTACCTGCGGCTCCGGCCCTCCCAGTGGGCCGGGGTGTTCACCGCCTGGGGCCGCGAGACCCGGGAGACCGCGCTCCGCGTCGTCACCGGCACCGCGGGCCTGCGCGACCGGGCCGCCAACCTGGAGATCAAGCCCGTCGACCTGGCCGCCAACCCCTACCTCGCGATCGGCTCGCTGATCGCCGCCGGGCTGGACGGCGTGACCTCGTCCGCCGCCCTCCCCGACGAGACCACCGGCGACCCGGCCCGCCTGGGCGAGGCCGAGGCCGAGGCCGCGGGCCGGGGCGTGCGGCGGCTGCCGGTGTCGCTGGAGCGGGCCGTCGAGGAGTTCCGCGCGGACGAAGCCCTGCGCGCGGCCCTCGGCCCGGTCCTGGCCGACGCGGTGATCGCCGTACGACTCGGGGAACTGGCGTCCGTCGCCGGTCTGGACGACGACCGGGTGGCGGCGGCGTACCGCTGGGCGTACTGACATGGCCGCGGTCCGCGAGGCGCTCGACTCCGTACGGCTGGTCGACCACCACTGCCACGGCACCGTCAGGGCCGACCTCGGCCGGGACGCGTTCGAGTCCCTCCTCACGGAGGGCGAGGCCTGGCCGGGCGTATCGCCCTTCGACAGTCCCGTGGGTGTGGCCGTGCGCCGGCACTGCGCTCCCCTGCTCGACCTGCCCCGGCACGCTCCCCCCGGGGAGTACCTCGCCCGCCGCTCGGAACTGGGCTGGCGCGAGGTGCAGCGCCGCTTCCTGCGTGCCACGGGCACGGACGTCTTCTGCGTCGACACCGGCTATGCCCCCGACCGCCTCACCACGCCCCGGGACATCGCCGTGGCCGCGGGCGGCACGTCGTACGAGGTCGTGCGGCTGGAGGGCGTCGCGGAGTCGGTGGGTGCAGCGGGCGTCGAACCCGGCGCGTACGCGGACGCCTTCCGCACGGCCGCGCTGGACGCCGTGCGGCGGCCCGGTGTGGTGGCCGTGAAGTCGGTGGCGGCCTACCGCACCGGTTTCGACCTGGACCCGGCCCGCCCGTCGGACGCGGACGTCACGGAGGCGGCCCGGTCCTGGCTCGGCGGAGGGGGCCGTCTCGACGACCCGGTCCTCATCCGGCACCTGCTGTGGACCGCCGTCGACCTCGGTCTGCCGCTCCAGCTGCACACCGGGTTCGGCGACAACGACATCCGGCTGCACCGTGTCGACCCCAGCCACCTCACGGACTGGCTGCACCTCGTCGCCGGGACGGTTCCCGTGCTGCTCCTGCACTGCTGGCCCTACCAGCGGCAGGCCGCCTACCTGGCGGCGGTCTTCGAGCAGGTGTACCTCGACGTCGGCCTCACCCTCCACCACGTCGGCCCCGCCCGGGCCGGTGCGGTCCTCGCGGAGGCCCTGGAGATCACACCGTTCCGCAAGCTGCTGTACAGCTCCGACGCCTATGGTGTGCCCGAGTTCCACCATCTCGGGGCGCTCGCCTTCCGGCAGGGGCTCGCGGGGCTGCTGCAGGAGCGGGTGGACGCCGACGAGCTGGCCCTGCCGGACGCGCTGCGGATCGCCCGCTGGGCGGGCCGGGACAACGCCCTGCGGGTCTACCGGCTGCAGAACGAACGGCCCGAGGACGATTGAACGAGCGTGTGGCCGGTCACAGTTCCCCTGAAGCGGCTACCCAGGAAGTCCGAACGGCTGAAAGTATGATCAAGCAATGTCTGACATGACCGAAACCACGCCCGGCTGGCTGTCCTCCGACGAACTGGAGATGACACGTGCCCGCATGCCGATCCTGTACGTCGAGGCCGTCCCGGTACGCGTCGACGACAGCGGCGAAGTGACCAGTGTCGGCCTGCTGCTGCGCATCGGGCCCGACGGCACGGTCAGCCGGACGCTGGTCTCCGGCCGCGTGCTGCACCACGAGCGCGTCCGCGACGCCCTCCTGCGCCATCTGGAGAAGGACCTCGGCCCGGTCGCACTGCCCCGCGTCCCGGCGTCGCTCCAGCCGTTCACGGTCGCGGAGTACTTCCCGACGCAGGGCATCACGCCGTACCACGACCCGCGCCAGCACGCGGTGTCCCTCGCCTACATCGTGCCGGTGACCGGCGACTGCCGGCCTCGGCAGGACGCACTCGACCTGGTGTGGTTCAGCCCGCAGGACGCCGTCTCGGAGGCGGTGCAGAGCGAGATGCCCGGCGGGCACGGGGTGCTCCTGAAGCAGGCGCTGGCGCATGCGGGCTGCGGGATCTGAGGCCTAAGCTACTCACACGTGGCCGACCTCCGGCCGGGAGGCGCGTGCGATGGCGGCAGGGCACCAGAACCGATTCCCGGGGCAGCCGCACCTGCCCGAACTGCACGTACGCCTGCGCGGCGAGCTGAATCGGATCGACGAGCAGTCGCGCGCCCTGCTGGACGCGATGGACCGGATGCAGGGGCTGCTGGACGCCGTGGTGGCCATCAGCCGTGAGGTGGAGCTGCCCGCGGTGCTGCACCGCATCGTGACCACCGCCATGGACCTGGTCGGCGCCCGCTACGGTGCCCTCGGCGTCCTGAACGACACCGGTGAGCACCTGGAGCAGTTCATCACCGCCGGTCTCTCCGACGGGGAACGCGCCGACCTGGCCGAGACCGGCCTGCCGACCGGCCGGGGGGTCCTCGGCCATCTGATCAGCCACCCCGAGCCCCTGCGGATCGCCGACATCCACGCCCATGCCGCGTCCGTCGGCTTTCCGTCCGGCCATCCGCACCTGCAGACCCTGCTCGGCGTCGCCATCAGCGTCCGCGGCGAGATCTACGGCGACCTGTACCTCTCCGAGCGGCGCGACGGGCAGCCCTTCGACGTCCACGACGAGAACGTGGTCATGGCCCTGGCCAGCGCCGCCGGCATCGCGATCGAGAACGTCCGCCTGTTCGAGCAGGTGCGCGTCGGAGCCGAGCAGTTCCAGCGGCTCCTGCTGCCCACGCTGCCCGACCTGCGCCCGTTCACCGCGGCGGCCGTCTACCGGCCGGCCGCGGAGCCCAGCAGGCTCGGCGGGGACTGGTACGACGCGATCCCGCTGCCCGACGACGTGGTGGCGGTCGTCATCGGTGACGTGGTCGGACACGATCTGCACGCCGCGGCCGCCATGGCCTCCACCCGCAACATGCTGCGCGCCCTGCTCTTCGACCCGGGCAGTTCGCCCGGCGCGGTGCTGACCCGGCTGGACCACACGCTCCAGGCGGTCACACCCAACCCCGTCACGACGACCGCCCTGGCCCGGATCGAGCCGGAGGGGTCCGGCTGGCGACTGCGCTGGAGCACCGCGGGGCATGTCCCGCCCCTGCTGATCACCCCGGAGCGCCGGGTCGAGATCCTCTCCGCGGAGCCCGGGCTGCCGCTCGGGGTCGACCCCGAGGAGCCCCGCCCCGACCACTCCCGTCTGCTGCTCCCCGGCACCACTCTGGTCTTCTTCACCGACGGCCTGATCGAACACCCCTCCCACCCCATCGACGAGAGCCTGGCGACGCTGGCCGATCTCGCCGCGGTCCACACCGCGCTGCCCCTGCGCGACCTGGTGCACGCGCTGGCCGATCACCATCCCAGCGACGGTCACGACGACATGGCCATCCTCGCCCTGCGCACCCCGCCCGTCTGAGGCCGTACCGCCCACGAGATCCGAACATCCAGCTCAGCGGTGGTGTGGAGGATCCGGGGGATCCGGCGGATGATGGTCGAGGGGACGTCGATGCGGAGGCCCCCGATGACGGTCGCGCGGCAGGCACGGTCCCGGCGCGACGTCCGCACAGCCCTGGGGATCTGCGCCGTCGCCGCGCTGTACTACGGCTCGGCCGAGCTGGGGCTGCTCCAGCAGCTGGTACGCGGCCAGGTCACCCCGCTGTGGCCGCCCAGCGGTATCGCGCTCGCGAGTCTGCTCCTGCTCGGACCGCGGGTCTGGCCCGGGATCGCTCTCGGCGCGTTCCTGACCAACGTCACTCTCGGTCCGTCGCTGTGGGCCGTCCTGTTGATCGCGGCGGGCAACACGCTCGCGCCGGTCTGTTCCTACGCCCTGCTCCGGCGTGCCGGGTTCCGCAACGAACTGAACCGGCTGCGGGACGCGCTGGCCCTGATCTTCCTCGGGGCCTTCACCGGAATGCTGATCAGCGCCACGGTCGGCAGCGGGACGCTGGCTCTGACCGGGGTGCTGGACGCCGGTGACTTCGCGTCGACCTGGTCGGTCTGGTGGACCGGCGACGCGATGGGTGTCCTGGCCGTCACACCCGTGCTGCTCGTGCTGCGCTCGGCCCGGTGGCCCCCGGGCGTGCCGCTGTCCCGGTGGGTGGAGGGGATCTTGCTGGTGGTGGCCACGGCCTGCGTAGGGTTCATCGAGACCAGCGGCACACCGCTGCTGTTCCTCGGTTTCCCGCTGCTGATCTGGGCCGGCTTCCGCTTCCGGCTGGCCGGTGCCGCACCCTGCGCCCTGGCCGTGTCGATCTTCGCGATCGTCGCGGCCGGACAGCAGTCGGGGCCGTTCGCCGGCCATGACCTGTTCACCGACATGATCACCCTGCAGGCGTTCAACGGTTCCGCCTCGCTGACCGCCCTGCTGCTCGGAGCGGCGGTCGGCGAACGCGCCGACACCGAACGGGAGATCGCGCAGGCCTGCAGACAACTCGCCGAGATGGCAACGAGGATCGCCACGAGCGAGCACCGGCCGGCACTCCCCGCCGCCCGGCGCGAACAGAAATGAGCAGGCGGGGCCGCTCCTGGAAGAGAAGCGTGCGCGAAACGTCGAGCGGCCGTATCGGAATGTTCCGATACGGCCGCCGACCTGCTGCTTCACACGTCGGGACGACAGGATTTGAACCTGCGACCCCTTGACCCCCAGTCAAGTGCGCTACCAAGCTGCGCCACGTCCCGTTGCCCGTCTGACCTGGGGATTCCCCCGGCCGAACGCGCAGGAAAACAATACCGCACTCATACCGGTGATCGCGCACCCGTTTCCGCGTGGGGCCGGAGGCTCAGTCCGCCGGGAGGCCCAGGCGGGGGTGAGCCTCCAGGAGCCGGGTCGGGGCCGCCTGACGCCAGGAGTCGGCCAGGATGTCGCGCAGTTCGGCCTCGTCCTCGATGGCGCCGAGCCGGGCCCGCACCCAGGCGAACTGGGACTCGTGGTCGGCGATCCAGAACTTCCCCGGCTCGGCGAGCACCAGCTCGTTCCGCTCCTCCTTGGGGCAGCGCACGGCGATGGAGGTCTCGTCCTCCGGCAGCGTGGCGAACATCTTCCCCGCGACCCGGAACGTGGGCATGCTCCAGGCGATCTTCTCCGTCGTGTCCGGCAGGGACAGGGCGATCCGTCGTACGTCTTCGGCATCCGGCATGGCAGGCACCGTATCGGTCCCCACTGACGGTCACCTGGCCAGAGCGGCTGCCGGGAGACGCTTGCAGTAGATCGTCGTCGGCCGCAACACCCCGCCGGGATCGGCCGCGTGGTCGGGGATCACGTCGACCGGGGCCCACCCGGCGGACCGGTACAGGCGCTCGGCGGGGCCGCCGGTCTCGGTGTCCAGGTGCAGGAGGCTGACACCGGCCGCCGCTGCCGCGGCCTTCGCGGCGGCCAGGAGCCCGCGGCCGAGACCCCGGCCACGGGCCTCCCGGCGCACGACGCGCGTGTCACGGGACGCTCATCCCTCGGCCGCGGCACCGAGCGCGTCCAGCACGGGGCGGATGAGGGGGTGCTCCTCGGCTCCCCTGCGCACGGCGGCGAAGACCCGGCGGGTGGGGGGCGTCCCGTCGACCGGGCGGACGACCACCCCGGTGAGGTCCATGCCGCGCAGCGCCGAGCGCGGCACCAGGGCGACGCCCGCGTCGGCCGAGGCAAGGGCGACGACCGCGCGGAAGTCGTCCGAGGAGTGCTCCATGCGCGGCTGGAACCCGGCGTTCTCGCAGGCCAGGATCACCACGTCATGGCAAGGGTTGCCGGGGTAGGGGCCGATCCAGGCGTCCTTGGCCAGTTCGGCGAGGGGCACCTCCGCCGCGTCGGCCAGCCGGTGGGCGACCGGCAGGACCGCGTCGAAGGGCTCGGCGTACAGCGGTACGTGGGCCAGTCGCGGGTCGTCGGCGGGCGGGGCCCCGCGGTACTCGACGGCGACCGCGACATCGACCTGCCGGTCCAGCACCATCGGCAGGCTGGCGTCGCCCTCGGCGTCCTGGACGCGGATGCGGATCCCGGGGGCCGACCGGGCGAGACCGGCCACGGCGGGCGCGACGACCAGGGCGATGCCGGTGGCGAAGGAGGCGACCGTGACGGTGCCGGCCGCACCCGAGCTGTACGCGGCGAGCTCGGCCTCGGCCCGCTCCAGCTGGGCGAGGACCGCGTTGGTGTGGTTGAGCAGGATCTCACCGGCCGGGGTGAGCCGCACGCCCTTGGCGCCGCGCTCGACGAGCCGGTGGCCGGTCTCCTGCTCCAGGGCGGCGAGCTGCTGGGAGACGGCCGACGGGGTGAGATACAGCGCGGCGGCAGCCGCCGTCACCGTACGGTGGTCGGCCACCGCCCGGAGGATGTGGAGCCGCCGCGCTTCGATCATGCGATCGATTGTCTCAAACTCGTCCCTCAGCCCTGCTCGGCGTCCAGCTGGGCCCGGGCCGCCACGAAGGCGTCGACCGCGCGGTTGACGTCGTCCGTGGAGTGCGCGGCCGACAGCTGGACACGGATCCTGGCCTGGCCCTGCGGCACCACCGGGTACGAGAAGCCGATGACGTAGACGCCGCGCTCCAGCAGCAGCTCCGCCATGCGTCCGGCGACCGCCGCGTCCCCGATCATCACCGGGGCGATGGCGTGGTCGCCGGGGAGCACGTCGAAGCCCTCCTCGGTCATGCGGCCGCGGAAGAGGGCCGTGTTCTCGGCCAGCCGGACGCGCAGGTCGTCCGCCGACTCCAGCAGGTCGATGACCTTGAGGGAGGCGGCCGCGATCACCGGGGCGAGTGTGTTGGAGAACAGGTACGGCCGCGAGCGCTGGCGCAGCAGGGCCACGATCTCGGCGCGGGCGGCGACATAGCCGCCGGAGGCGCCGCCGAGGGCCTTGCCGAGGGTGCCGGTGATGATGTCGACGCGGTCCATGACGCCGTGCAGTTCGGGCGTGCCCCGGCCGCCGGGGCCGACGAAGCCGACCGCGTGGGAGTCGTCGACCATGACCATCGCGTCGTAGCGGTCGGCGAGGTCGCAGATCTCGCGCAACGGGGCCACGTAGCCGTCCATGGAGAAGACGCCGTCGGTGACGATCAGGCGGCGCCGCGCGTCGGACGCCTCCTTGAGGCGGGCCTCCAGCTCGGCGAGGTCGCGGTTGGCGTAACGCAGGCGGCGGGCCTTGGACAGACGGATGCCGTCGATGATGGAGGCGTGGTTGAGGGCGTCGGAGATGACCGCGTCCTCCGGGCCGAGCAGCGTCTCGAACACGCCGCCGTTGGCGTCGAAGCAGGAGGAGTAGAGGATCGTGTCCTCCTGGCCGAGGAACGCCGAGAGCCTGGCCTCCAGTTCCTTGTGCACCTCCTGGGTGCCGCAGATGAAGCGGACCGAGGCCATGCCGTAGCCCCAGCGGTCCAGGGCCTCGTGGGCGGCGGCGACGACCTCGGGGTGGTCGGCGAGGCCGAGGTAGTTGTTGGCGCAGAAGTTGAGGACCTCGCCGGGGCGGCCGCCCGCGGTGACGTTCACGGTGGCGGACTGCGGACTGCCGATCACGCGCTCGGGCTTGTGCAGGCCGGCGGCGCGGATCTCGTCGAGGGTGGCACGCAAGTCGTCGCGCACGGAGTCGAACATGGGGGAAGCTCCTAAGGTGCTCGCGGAGAAGGGGAGTTACGCGGTCCAGTCGAGGATGACCTTGCCGCCGCGGCCGCTCGCCGCGTCCTCGAACGCCGCCTCGAAGTCGCGGTGGCTGTAGCGGCCGGTGATCACGGGTGCGAGGTCGAGACCTGCTTCGAGAAGGACCGACATGGCGTACCAGGTCTCGAACATCTCGCGGCCGTAGATGCCCTTGATGGTGATCATCGAGGTGACGATGCGGGCCCAGTCGACGGGGAACTCCTGCGCGGGCAGGCCGAGCATCGCGATGCGGCCGCCGTGCGTCATGTTGGCGATCATGTCGCGCAGGGCCTCGGGACGGCCGGACATCTCCAGGCCGATGTCGAAGCCCTCGCGCAGTCCGAGTGCGCGCTGCCCGTCGGCGATGGTCGAGCCGGAGACGTCCAGCGCGAGGCTGACACCGATCTTGCGGGCCAGCTCCAGCCGCTCCGGGCTGACGTCGGTGATCACGACGTTGCGGGCGCCGGCGTGCTTGGCCACGGCGGCGGCCATCAGGCCGATGGGCCCGGCGCCGGTGATCAGGACGTCCTCGCCGACGAGCGGGAACGACAGGGCGGTGTGCACGGCGTTGCCGAACGGGTCGAAGATCGCGGCCACATCGAGGTCGACGGGCACCCGGTGCACCCAGACGTTGCCGGCGGGCAGGGCGACGTACTCGGCGAACGCCCCGTCCCGGCCCACCCCCAGCCCCACGGTGGCCCGGCAGAGGTGCCGGCGCCCGGCCTGGCAGTTGCGGCACTTGCCGCACACCAGGTGGCCCTCGCCGCTGACCCGGTCGCCGACGGAGATGTCGGTGACGTCGCGGCCGGTCTCGACGACCTCGCCGACGAACTCGTGCCCGACCACGAGCGGGGTGCTGATCGCCTGCTGGGCCCAGCCGTCCCAGGCCCGGATGTGCAGGTCGGTGCCGCAGATGCCGGTGCGCAGCACCTTGATGAGCACGTCCTTGGGCCCGACGGTGGGCTCGGGGACCTCCGCGAGCCACAGCCCGGGTTCCGCCTTCTGCTTGACCAGCGCCTTCACCGCTACGGCTCCAGTGGGTGAGTCCCGGCTCCGGGCATGCCGAAGGAACCCCTGGACCGGGAGAGGAGTGGGATCGCAGTGCAATCTGCCGTACCGCGGCCTGCCGGTCCATCGAGGATTTCTTAAGCGCCGCCTCAGCTTTGCTTCACGCCCCGGGGCCCTGCGGGACCCGGCGTCAGCAGGGCGGCAGGCCGTCGCGGCTCTCCAGCTCCGCGACGAGCCGAGCGGCGTGTTCCTTGATCGCCGTCAGGCCGGGCTTCCCCCAGGGCCGCGGCGCGACATCCGCCACGCTGACCGTCCCCAGCACCAGGCCCGTACCGTCGATGAGCGGCGCCCCCAGATAGGAGCGGATGCCGAACTCGTCGACCACCGGGTTGCCCGCGAACCGCGGATAGTCGGCCACGTCCTCCAGGGCGAGGGCTCTGCGGCGCGCCACCACATGAGGGCAGAAGCCGTGGTCGCGGGGCAGGGCACGGCCGAGGCGCGGGCCGGTGCCGTCGCCGCGCAGGACCGGGGCCACGGCCGGCACGTACAGGCCCGCGTAGAACTGCCCGTGTTCGCCGGGGAAGTTGACCATGGCGTACGGCGCCCCGGTGAGCTCGGCGAGGTGGTGCGCGAAGGCGTCGAGTGCGGGTTCGGGGTGCTCCCCCAGGCCGAGTCGGCGCAGTCGGGCGGTGCGGGCGGGGGCCTCCTTGTCCTCGGGTGTGAGCAGTAGACGACCGGCCGGGCGCGGCGGGTCGTAGGTCATGGGCATGCTCCTGGGCTGTGGGTTCGTGTCATACAGGGGTTCTCTGGCGGGTGTGTCGGGGTCATGTGTGGGCGCCATACCCCGTAGTGGGGGCGTGCGTGTGGGCGATGAGGTGGCGCACCAGGGTCAGCAGGGTCTGGACCCCGGAGCTGGAGATCCGCGCGTCGCAGCACACGACGGGGACGTCCGCGGACAGATCCAGGGCACCGCGCACCTCCTCGGGGTCGTAGCGATAGGCGCCGTCGAACTCGTTGACGGCGACGATGAAGCCGAGGCCGCGCTGCTCGAAGAAGTCGACGGCCGCGAAGCACTCCTGGAGCCGGCGGGTGTCGGCGAGGATGACCGCGCCGAGCGCGCCCTCGCACAACTCGTCCCACATGAACCAGAACCGCTCCTGCCCGGGCGTGCCGAACAGGTACAGCACGTGCTGCGGGTCGAGGGTGATGCGGCCGAAGTCCATGGCCACGGTCGTCTCGAGCTTGTTCTCGATGCCGTCGAGGTTGTCGGTCGCGGCGCCGACGGTGGTGAGCAGCTCCTCCGTGCTGAGCGGCGCGATCTCGCTGACCGCGCCGACGAAGGTCGTCTTGCCCACGCCGAACCCGCCCGCCACCAGGATCTTCAGCGCGGTGGGGAACGGGTCGGCGCCGTGGCCCGGCCCGTCGGTGTAGTCAGAGCTGTCGTCGTAGTCCATCGAGCACTGCCTCCAGAAGGGCCCGGTCCGTCGGGTTGTGGTGGAACGCGGGGGGTTTGGTCGTCAGCGCCCCGCAGTCGACGAGGTCCGCCAGCAGCACCTTGGTGACGGCCACCGGCAGTTTGAGGTGCGCGGCGACCTCGGCGACGGCGACGGGCACCCGGCACCGCTCGATCGCCTGCGCGTGTTCCGGGCCCAGATAGCCGAGGGGGGTCGCCCCGGTGGCCATCACCTGCGACACGAGGTCGAGCGCGACGGTCGGACGGGTGCGGCCGTTGCTGACCGTGAACGGCCGCACCAGCCGCCCGGCCGCATCGTCGAGCCAGGGCCCGTCACCGGCCGCCGTCACGCTCAAGGCCTCATCGCCGGGGAATCGACGGACTGCCGGGGAGCGGTCACCAGGTAGGGGCGGACGCTCTTGACCAGCATCGCCATCTCGTAGCCCAGCACGGCCGCGTCGGCCTCGCGGCCCGCCAGCACGGCCAGGCAGGTGCCGGAGCCCGCGGTGGTGACGAACAGCAGGGTCGAGGCGAGTTCGACGACGACCTGCCGCACATCGCCGCCGTCGCCGAAACGGACACCGGCGCTACGGCCGAGGGAGTACAGGCCGGACGCCAGTGCTGCCATGTGGTCGGCGCTGTCCGGGTCGAGGCCGTGCACGGACTTCACGAGCCCGTCGCAGGACAGGAGCACCGCGGCGGTCGTGTGCGGTACGCGCTGCACGAGGCCGCTCATCAGCCAGTCGAGATCGGAAACATGGGCGGTCGGCGCATCGCTCGCCATGGTGGATCGACTCCTTGGGGTACGAAGGTCTGGGGGAGCGCAGGGGGTGGGGGTGGAAAGGGGGGGTGTAAGAGGGGGTGGGAAGGGGGGATGGTCATCCGGCGGGTGCGCTCCCGTCCCGCCGGATGGCGGTCGTGCGGTGGTCGGAAGGGGCTCCGGGCGCGGGCCCGTTCGAGGGGGACAGCTCCGGGGGGAGCGCCTCGATGGGAACCGGCCGGACGGACATCGGCTCCCTGGGGGCGGATCCGCCGGCTGCGGGGTCCGCTTGGGCCTGGCTCGTGTGCGCGGAGTCCATGTGTGCGGAGCCAATGTGCGCGGAGCCCATGTGGGAGGGGTCCGTGTGGGCCGAACCCATGTGGGAGGGACCGGTGTGGGCCGGGTCCATGTGGGAGGGCGCCGTGTCGTCCCAGTCCGTGTGCCCGGCCTCCATGTTCTGCTGGGCTTCCGCGAGGCTGATGCCGCGCTGGAAGGCCGCCATCAGACCGGGGTCGTGGCCCACGAGATGGCCGGGGTCCTGACGAGGCGTCGGACCGTCGCGCAGCTGGGGGGCGATGTGCTCCTGGGCGCGTCGACGGGGCAGTTGGGGTTTGCCCATGGTGCCGCGCACGGCGCCGTTGCGGGGGGTGGGCAGCTCGGTGACGTTCTCGGCGAGCACGCGCCGGTCGTCGGGACCGATGCCGGGCCGTGCCTCGGCCGGGGTCGGACGCTCCCGACGGGCACCGCGCATGGGCAGGGGCGCGTGTCTGCCGCCCGGAGCGTTCCCGCCCGGAGCTGGTTCGGTTTCCTGTCCGTGCCCGCGTGAGGCCCCTGGTGCCGGCGTCGCGAACGGCACTGCCGCAGCGGATGCGGACGCGGGCGACTGGAGGGAGGAGGACCCGAATTCGGTCTCCTCGACCGACGGCTGCCCCGCGAACGTGGCACCGGCTACGGCACTCGGCCCTGTTCCGGCACCGGCCTGCTCGGTCAGACCCCGCCCCACGGCTTGCCCACGCTGCCCGGCCTGGTCACCGACGCGCTCGGCTTGCCCACGCTCCCCGGCCCGGCCTCCCTGCCCGGCTTGCCCGAGCTGTCCATCTTGCTCAAGCTGCCCGGCCTGACCTCCCTGCCCGGCTTGCTCCAGCTGCCCGGTCCGGCCGACCTGCCCGGCTTGCCCGGCATGCCCGGAGGGTGGTTCCGCCAGGGCCGGACGCTCCGCACCGGACGTTCCGCCCTCCGGCTGCCCCGCTCCCCCGGCCTCCCCGGCCCGGGCCCCGGCCTCCGCTCCCAGCAGTGCCTGCGGTACGACGAGGACCGCCTGCACTCCGCCGTAGATGTTGGACTGGAGCCGGACGGTGATGCCGTGCCGACGGGCGAGCTGGGACACGACGAACAGGCCGATGCGGCCGTCGGCCAGGAGCCGGGCGACGTTCACCTGGTCGGGGTCGGCGAGCAGCGCGTTCATCCGCGTCTGCTCTTCCAGGGGCATGCCGAGTCCGCGGTCCTCGACCTCGACGGCGAGCCCGGAGGTGACGAGGTTGGCGCGCAGCAGGACATGGGTGTGCGGGGCGGAGAACACCGTGGCGTTCTCGACGAGTTCGGCCAGGAGGTGGATGACGTCGGCGACGGCGTGCCCCCGCAGCTGCCCGTCGATCGGCGGCACGAGCTTGACCCGCGAGTACTGCTCGACCTCGGCGATGGCCGAGCGCAGCACCTCGGTCATGGAGACCGGGTTGCTCCACTGGCGGCGCGAGACGGCACCGCCGAGCACGGCGAGGTTCTCGGCGTGGCGGCGGATGCGGGTGGCGAGGTGGTCGACGTGGAAGAGCCCCTTGAGCAGGTCGGGGTCCTCCATCTCGTTCTCCAGCTCGTCGAGGATGGAGATCTCGCGGTGCACCAGGGACTGCAGGCGCCGGGCGAGATTGACGAACACCTCGAGCTTCTGTTCGCTTCCGGTCTGGCTGGAGAGCTGGGAGGCCTGTACGACGGCGGTGACGGCGCCGTCGTGCGCGCGGGACAGGTCGGCGGCGAGGAGGTCGAAGTCGTCGGCGTCCTCCGCGAGATCGCCGGTCCTGCTCTGCGGTGGGAGCTGCGGCGGGCCGTCGCCGCGGCGCAGGGTCTCGACCAGGGTGCGCAGGTCGGCCTCGCGCCGGGCGGTGCCGCGGCGCAGTACCCCGATCCGGTCGTGCACGGAGCGGGCGGCCCGGTCGGCGGCGACGGCGGCGACGACGATGCCGACGAGAGCCACGAACACCGCGCCGCCGAGCACCGCCCACAGGGTGGGGCCCGGCCGCGTTCCGGTGGACCGGACGGTGAAGAGAACGGCGGCGCAGCCGCTGAGTGCGACGGCGACGGGTGGCAGGACCGCGAGCCGCAGCAACTGGGGCCGTATGTGGGTCTCGGGCAGCGCGGGAGCGGTGCGGACGGCGGGCCGCCCGTGCCGCCCGCCCTCACGGCGGTCTGCGCGCGCGGCCGGTGCGCGGAGGTGAGACATCGGTGTCCTCGTACTGGTGCGTCGGGCCTGGGTGCCTGGGGGGCTCGCGGGGTTGCGACCGGGTTCGCGCGGTCGCTTGCGCACGCCCCGGGCCGCGTGCCCGGGCTCGACACGCTTCCGCCCGGCCCCGCCCCCGGCGCCACCGGGGCCCGCGTGCCGGCCCGGGCCGTGGGTCCCGGCACCACGGGCGCCGACGGCGGCCGGCCCCGCGCCATCGGCGGCGGTTGCGGCACCGGCCCGGCCACCCGGATCACCACCCGGGCCGCCGGTACCACCGGCCCGGCCGCCCGGTTCACCGGCCGTCCCCGGGCCGGCGTCGGTGGTGCGCGGGCAGCGGGGATCCCCGTCGCGCCGACTCCCTCGTCCGCCCTGCGCCTGCACGTGCCGGCCCCCCGCTCCCTGATCCGCCCTGTTTCCCGACGGCCACTGACAGTAGTCGCCAGCGCATCATGTGCGGTGGGCAGTTGACAAACTCATACGGTGAGCGTCCCGCTCTGGTATGAGGTCTCGTACGACAGATCGATAGCGATCCTCCGCGTCCGAACAGGAACAGCGAGGATTCGATCCGGCCTGGTCAGAAGCGGTCACACACCGACGGCGAGGGCCGGGGAGCCTCTCGCTCCCCGGCCCGCCCCCGCGGGGGGGCGGACGCCCCCCGGCCGCCCCCCGGAAGCGTCACCGGGGGCGAGGTGGCCCGGGGGGTTGTAAAACAAAACGGGGCC
>NZ_JBHJPX010000006.1:412066-468222 GCF_042262425.1 Streptomyces sp. NPDC056373 | reverse complement strand
GCGTTTCCGACTCTATCAGATCTTTCCGACCCGATTTCCTCGGTGCTTTCCAGGTTCCCGCTTCCGCGTTTCCCTTTCCGGCGGTTCCGACTTTATCAGAAGTTTTTGGCCGGTCTGACCGGCCGCTCGTTTCCGATTCATCGGGAGAGGCTTCAATGAAAGCAACGTTTCAAGAAGCAGATAGATGTTCACTGTGGCCGGTCTGGGACTAGAGCCCATCTCCAGGCAACTGTTCGAATCTACCTCCCCGCACTTGCCGTGTCAACGGCTCCTGTGGGGCGAAGAGGAGACTAGCAGTTGAACGGACGTGGTCGCACATCCGGCGGTCGGCGGGACGATCAGGCGGCTGTCGGGACGGTCGCGCTGCGTTCCGCCGCCTCGACGTCTCCGGTCTCTCCCGCGCGGGCGGCCCGGCCGCCCAGGACGTAGACGTAAGCCAGGAAGGCCGCTTCGGCGACGACGCCGATGGCTATGCGGGTCCAGGTGGGGAGGCCCGACGGGGTGACGAAGCCTTCGATGGCGCCCGAGACGAAGAGGACGAGGGCCAGGCCTATGGCCATGCCTATGGCCGCGCGGCCTTCCTCCGCGAGCGCCGTGCGCCGTGTCCGCGGACCGGGGTCGATGAGTGTCCAGCCGAGGCGCAGGCCCGTGCCGGCTGCGACGAAGACGGCGGTCAGCTCCAGGAGGCCGTGCGGGAGTACCAGCCCGAGGAACGTGTCGAGGCGGCCGGCCGAGGACATCAGGCCGACGCCGACACCGAGATTCAGCATGTTCTGGAAGAGGATCCAGAGGACCGGGAGTCCGAGGAAGACCCCGAGGATGAGGCACAGGGCGGCTGCCCAGGCGTTGTTCGTCCAGACCTGGGCGGCGAAGCTGGCGGCCGGATGGCTGGAGTAGTACGTCTCGTACTGACCGCCGGGGCGGGTGAGCTCGCGCAGTTCACCGGGAGCCGCGATCGAGCCCTGTACCTCGGGGTGGGTGCCGATCCACCAGCCCAGAAGGGCGGCGACGGCCGTGGACAGGAGAGCGGTGGGCACCCACCAGTGCCGTGCCTTGTAGACGGCGGCGGGGAAACCGTGGGCGAGGAAGCGGGTGACGTCCCGCCAGGAGGCGCGGCGGGTGCCTGTCACGGCACTGCGCGCGCGTGCCACGAGTTGACTGAGCCGGCCGGTCAGCTGCGGGTCGGGGGCGCTGGACTGGATCAGGGAGAGGTGCGTCGCGGTGCGCTGGTAGAGGGTGACGAGTTCGTCGGCCTCAGCGCCGTCGAGGCGGCGCCGGCGGCGGAGGAGGGCTTCGAGGCGGTCCCACTCCGCTCGGTGGGCGGAGACGAAGACGTCGAGGTCCATCGGTGTGCCTGCTCCTCGGCTGGTCGTCGGAGGCTCGTCGTGGATCAGCTTGTCGTACTACGGTGCGATGCGCCCTCAGCTTGGCAGACTGGCCCTGTCGGGGGCAGGGCAGGGGAAGGACGGCGGGCGTGAGTGAGCTGGTGACGGGCGAGGCTGTGGCGTTGGAGCTGCGCCCCGCGAGGCTGCCCAGCAGGGCGCTGGCCGTGCTGCTCGATCTGATGGCGGCCATGGCGGTCTACGTCGCGGTGACCATCGTGCTGGTCACCTCCACGGCCTCCCTCGACGAGGCGGCGCAGACGGCGTTGTCCATCGCGTCCTTCGTTCTCGTGCTGGTGGGTGGGCCGATCGCGGTCGAGACCCTCAGTCACGGGCGGTCGCTCGGGAAGATGGCGTGCGGTCTGCGGGTGGTGCGGGACGACGGAGGCCCCATCCGGTTCCGGCATGCGCTGGTGAGGGGCTTGATCGGGGTGATCGAGATCCTCATGACCTTCGGGATCGTCGCCTGTATCGCCTCGTTCGTGTCGGCGCGCGGGCGGCGGCTGGGAGACGTGTTCGCGGGGACGCTCGTCGTGCGGGAGCGGATTCCGGTCACGCGGACCGGTTTCGTGCCGCCTCCTCCGCCCTGGCTGTCCGGGCGGTTCGCGGGGCTCGATCTGTCGGCGGTGCCCGACGGGTTGTGGCTCGCCGTCCGGCAGTACCTGACGCGCATGCAGCAGCTGGATCCGCAGGTGGGCCGGTCGATGGCGGAGCGGCTGGCGGCGGATCTGGCGGAGCGTACGGGGGCTCCGGTGCCCCACGGTGTGCCGCCGGCCGCGTATCTGGCGGCGGTCGTGCAGGAACGGCAGGCGCGGGAGGCCCGGCGGGCTTTCGGGAACGAGGCGGCCCTGGCGGCGAAGTCCACCGCCGCCCCGGCGCCCGCCGCCCCGGTCGCCGCGGCCGATGCTGCCGTGGACGGCGCCACTCCCGGATTCCGACCCCCGGCGGGGGCTGTGCCCGGGGTGGTGCCCGAGGTGGTCGAGCCGTCCGACGGGGAGCGGCTCGCAAAGCCGGCGGTGCCACCGGCGGTTCCGGCCGGCGAGCAGCCTCGCACCGGGTTCGTGCCTCCGGCCTAGGGCGGGGCGGGGCAGGCGGCGCCGGCGGAACGCGGCTGCCCGCTCAGGTGAACACCGACGGCGGTGATTCCAGGTCTTCGAGCTCGATGCCGGGGGCCGCGAGCACCACGTCCCCGGCGATGTGCACGGCGTGCTGCTCACCTGTGTCCAGGGCTGTGACCTGGTATTCGTCCACGGTCAGGGGGCCGTTGTCAGTGGCGTGTGCTTCGCTTCTCAGCAAGGTCCAGGACTGGTCCAGGGTGCGGGGGGCGAGGACCGGGTCCGTGAAGGCGACGAGGCGTACGCGGGTGGCCGCTGAGGAGGGGGTGAGGCGCAGGAGGCGGGCGGTGGCGACGAGGAAGGCCGGGGATGTGCCGGTGAAGGCGTGGGCGCGGACATTGCCTTCGGTGGCCTCGGTCCCGGTGGGGTCGGTGCGGACCCAGGTGACGCCGTCGAGGGCTGCGCCACGGACCTGCCAGGCGGCGGCGTGGAGTTCCAGGCGGATGGGTCGGCCCAGTTCGTCGAGGGTGAGGTCGACGGAGCCGTGGTGATCGCCTGCGGGGGTGGTGAGCTGGGAGACGTAGCGCCAGCCGGAGGGGCCGGGGGCGCATTGGAAGTGTTCGTCCGCGAGGGGGGTGTGATCGTGCGGATCGTGGAGCGAATAGCGGCCGCGGGGCATGGGAGTCCTGGGTCCTGACGGGCTGGGCCGGTCGCCGGCCGGGCGAACGGAGCAGGCCCCCGGCACGGGGGTGCGGGGGCCTGCCTCGGGGATCTGACCGGTTACCGGCCGGCCGGCAGCGGTGCTGCTCGGCTCAGTGGCGATATCGGCTCAGTAGCGGTAGTGGTCCGGCTTGAACGGGCCCTCTACCTTCACGCCGATGTACTCGGCCTGCTCCGGGCGGAGCGTCGTCAGCTTCACGCCGAGCGCGTCGAGGTGGAGGCGGGCGACCTTCTCGTCGAGGTGCTTGGGCAGCACGTAGACACCGGTCGGGTACTCGTCGGGCTTGGTGAACAGCTCGATCTGGGCCAGGGTCTGGTCCGCGAAGGAGTTGGACATCACGAACGAGGGGTGGCCGGTGGCGTTGCCCAGGTTCAGCAGGCGGCCCTCGGACAGGACGATGATCACCTTGCCGTCGGGGAAGGTCCAGGTGTGGACCTGGGGCTTGACCTCGTCCTTGACGATGCCGGGGATCTTCGCGAGGCCGGCCATGTCGATCTCGTTGTCGAAGTGGCCGATGTTGCCGACGATCGCCTGGTGCTTCATCTTGGCCATGTCCGCGGCCATGATGATGTCCTTGTTGCCGGTCGTGGTGATGAAGATGTCGGCCTTGTCGACGACGTCGTCGAGGGTGGCGACCTGGTAGCCGTCCATCGCGGCCTGCAGGGCGCAGATCGGGTCGATCTCGGTGACGATCACCCGGGCGCCCTGGCCGCGCAGGGACTCCGCGCAGCCCTTGCCCACGTCGCCGTAGCCGAAGACGACCGCGGTCTTGCCGCCGATGAGGACGTCGGTGGCGCGGTTGATGCCGTCGATCAGGGAGTGGCGGCAGCCGTACTTGTTGTCGAACTTCGACTTGGTGACGGCGTCGTTGACGTTGATCGCCGGGAACAGCAGGACACCGTCGCGCTGCATCTCGTACAGGCGGTGGACACCGGTCGTGGTCTCCTCGGTGACACCGCGGATCTCCGAGGAGAGCTGGGTCCACTTCTGGGGGTCCTCGCCCAGGGTGCGGTTCAGCAGCTCCAGGATGACGCGGTGCTCGTCGGACTCGGCCGTGTCGGGCGAGGGGGCCTTGCCGTCCTTCTCGTACTCCACGCCCTTGTGGACCAGGAGGGTGGCGTCACCACCGTCGTCCAGGATCATGTTGGGGCCGCCGGTGGGGCTGTCCGGCCAGGTCAGCGCCTGCTCCGTGCACCACCAGTACTCCTGGAGGGTCTCGCCCTTCCAGGCGAAGACCGGCACACCCTGCGGGTTGTCGGGCGTGCCGTTCGGGCCGACGGCGATGGCGGCGGCCGCGTGGTCCTGGGTGGAGAAGATGTTGCAGGACGCCCAGCGGACCTGCGCGCCCAGGGCGACCAGCGTCTCGATGAGCACGGCGGTCTGCACCGTCATGTGCAGGGAGCCGGTGACACGGGCGCCGGCCAGGGGCTGTGCGTCGGCGTACTCCTTGCGGATCGCCATCAGGCCCGGCATCTCGTGCTCGGCGAGGGTGATCTCCTTGCGGCCGAACTCGGCCAGGGAGAGGTCGGCGACCTTGAAGTCCTGTCGGTTCTCGACAGTCGTCATTGCGAGCTGCTCCTCGGGGTGTGGGTCGAGGGTGGGTACGGCTGGTCTGCGCGGCGGCGGACACAGGGGTGCCCGAAAGAGGACACAGGCATGCCCGCGTACGCGCAGCGCAGTCCGTCGGAGGCCCTCTCTCCCTCGGCCGGTCCGCTTCAGGACCGCCCGACCGCCATCAGCAGCGACGTCTGGCTCCGTCCCAAGCTACACCGGGCGCGGGCGCGATCCCCAGTCCGTGGGCGAACACATCGAGCCGATCATGTGACGGACCGGAGGACGGACCGGGCGGCACGAACTGCGTGACGGGGCCGGGAAGCGGGACGACGAGCCAGGTGGCGGGGCCGGGAAGCGGGACGGGGCCCGCCGAGTGGTTCGGCGGGCCCCGTGGGCCGGAGAGGGAGGGTCAGTGCTCGGCGGGGTGGGGGGCGGGGCCGCCCGGGGAGGCCTCGGGGTCGGGGCCCTTGGCCGCTTCCTTCTCGCTGTAGATGTCCGGCTCGAGGTAGATCACGCGGGCGATCGGGACGGCGTCGCGGATGCGGGCCTCGGCGGCGTCGATGGCGGTGGCGATCTCGGTGGCCGTGTCGTCGTGCTGGACGGCGATCTTGGCGGCGACGAGGAGTTCCTCGGGGCCGAGGTGGAGCGTGCGCATGTGGATGATGCGGGTGACCGTGTCACCGTCCACGATGGCGGCCTCGATCTTGCGGGTCTCCTCGGCGCCGGCGGACTCGCCGAGCAGCAGGGACTTGGTCTCGGCGGCGAGGACCAGCGCGATCAGGACGAGCAGGACGCCGATGCAGAGGGTGCCGATGCCGTCCCAGACGCTCTCGCCGGTCAGCAGGGCGAGGCCGACGCCGCCGAGCGCGAGGACCAGGCCGACGAGGGCGCCGAAGTCCTCCAGGAGGACGACCGGCAGCTCGGGGGCCTTGGCGTGGCGGATGAAGTCCTTCCACGAGCGGTGGCCGCGGAGGGTGTTGGACTCCTTGATGGCCGTGCGGAAGGAGAAGCCCTCGGCGATGATCGCGAAGACCAGGACGCCGACGGGCCAGTACCAGTGCGTCAGCTCGTGCGGGTGCTTGATCTTCTCGTAGCCCTCGTAGAGGGCGAACATGCCGCCGAGCGAGAAGAGCACGATGGAGACGAGGAAGGCGTAGATGTAGCGCTCGCGGCCGTAGCCGAAGGGGTGTTCGGGGGTGGCCTCGCGCTTGGCCTTCTTGCCGCCGACCAGGAGCAGTGCCTGGTTGCCGGAGTCGGCGACGGAGTGCACGGACTCTGCGAGCATCGACGACGAGCCGCTGAAGAGGAACGCCACGAACTTCGCCACCGCGATCGCGAGGTTGGCGCCCAATGCCGCCACGATCGCCTTGGTACCGCCTGACGCGCTCATATGTCCGCGTTGTCCCTTCGTACGCCGTTCCAGGGCCCGGGCGACCGCCTTGGTGCGCGCCCGTGGCTTTGCCCGTGCTTGACGGTGGGCCATTGTTGCAGCCCGCCGTGACAGCGGTGAGTCAGGTCACCAGCACGGGGTTCTCGAAACGGTCAGGCGACGACGGTGGCCCGGAAAAGCGTTCCCGTTCCGGATACTTCGGCCTTTTCGCCGGCGGGGACGAAGACGGACGCGCCGGGGGTGAGGTCGTGCTCGCCGGCCCGGACGGTGCCGGCCGTGCAGAGCAGGATCTGCGGGGTCGGGCGGGTGAGGTCGTGGGTGGCGCCCGCCTCGGGGAGGACGTAGCGGGACAGGCGGAACTCGTCGATGGGGGTCTCGTAGACCTCCTCGCCGTCCGGGGTGGCCTCGGGCCGCAGGACGCCGGGGTCGCTGGGGAGGAAGCGGACGATGCGCAGGAGTTCGGGGACGTCGACGTGCTTGGGGGTGAGGCCGCAGCGCAGGACGTTGTCGGAGTTGGCCATGATCTCCACGCCGAGGCCGTTCAGGTAGGCGTGCGGGACGCCGGCGCCGAGGTAGAGGGCCTCGCCCGGCTGGAGCCGGACGTGGTTCAGCAGCATCGCGGCGAGAACGCCGGGGTCGCCCGGGTAGTGGTGGGCGATGTCGGCGTAGGGGGCGTAGGCGCCGCCGAGGCGGGTGCAGGCGGTCGCGGCCTCCGCGACCGTGCGGGACATCTCGTCGGGGTCGGCGGTGAGGATCGCCGTGAGGACCTCGCGCAGGGCGGCGTCCTCGGGGTGGGCGTGGAGCAGGTCGACGTAGGGCTTGAGGGAGTCGACTCCGAGGTCGTCGAGGAGAGCCGCTGCGGCCAGGGGGGCGCGGAAGCCGCACAGGCCGTCGAACTCGGTGAGGGCGCAGATCAGTTCGGGCTTGTGGTTGGCGTCCTTGTAGTTGCGGTGCGGGGCGTCCAGGGGGATGCCCCGTCGCTCCTCGTCGGCGTAGCCCTCCTGCGCCTGGGCGAGGTCGGGGTGGACCTGGAGGGACAGCGGGGCGCCCGCGGCGAGGATCTTGAGGAGGAAGGGCAGCCGGGGGCCGAACCTGGCGACGGCGGCGGGCCCGAGTTCCTTCTCGGGGTCGGCGTCGAGGACCTCGACGAGCGTGCCCCGGCCGGTGCGCGAGGGCGCGCCCGGGTGGGCGCCCATCCACATCTCCGCCTGCGGTTCGCCGGTCGGTTCGACGCCGAGCAGCTGCGGGATGGCGGTCGGGGAGCCCCAGGCGTAGGGGCGGACGGTGTTGTCGAGGCGGTCCATGGGGTTCTCTCTGCGTGGTGCGGGGGCGGGCGCGTCAGGGTGTCCCGGGCAAGATCAGGCCCTCGAAGCGAGCGCCAGGTAAACGGCGGCGAAATCCGTGATGGCGATCAGTTCGGCGAGGGTCTCCAGTTCGCCGCCGGCTTCCGGTTCGAGCTCGCTGATCGGTGTGTCGTGGCTCAGGGCGAGGTCGCGGGCGCCGGGTGCGGCGGTGAGGCCGCCGATGGGGCGGTCGCGCAGCAGCACCACGCGCGCGTGCAGGGCGGGTGGCTCCTCGACGCGGTCGCGGAAGAAGTCGTCGGGGTCGGCGCTGGCGGCCAGGGGGCCGGCGAGCAGGGCACCGTGGGCGGCGAGCGCCTCGGGGAGTTCGGCGACGACGGCGGGGGTGCCGGACAGCTCGGCGAGGGCGGCGGCGAAGCGGCGGCCCGCGGGCCCTGCCGAGGTGCCTTCGGTCCAGACGACGGGGAGCGCGTCGGCCAGTTCGGCGGCCAGGGTCTTGGCGGCGTTGCTGTAGGTGGCGATGGCCGGGCCGCAGCGTTCGGCGACGAGGTCGAGCCGGTCGGCGACCTTGCCGAGGGCGTCCGGCGGGGCGTCGAGCACGCCGGTGCGGTCCAGGAGTGCCAGCAGCGGGGTGAGCAGGGCCCACAGGACGCCGGGGGCGGACGCGGCCAGGGGCTCGTCCTGGTCGTACGGGGCGGTCGCCACGGGGACGAACAGGCCGTGCGCACCGGCGACCGCCTCGGCGAGCGGGGTGCGGGCAGGGGCCACGGCGACGACGGTGCAGCCCCTGCGGTACGCCTGCTCGGCGAGCAGCGACAGTCCGGGTTCGGTGCCGTCGGGGGTGGTGATCAGCAGGAGGTCCACGGAGCCGGTCCAGCCGGGCAGTTCCCACCGCAGGGCTCCCGCGGCGGGGGCGACGCCGGTGGGAGCGAGGCGGGTGACCGGGCTGCCTGCGCCGGCCAGCGTGCCGATGAGGTCGGCGGCGTGGGTGGCGGCGGCACCCGGGCCGGCGATGAGGACCGCGCGGGGGCGGCCGTCCGGCTTGAGGTCGTTGACGCCGGCTTCCGCGGCATGGCGGGCGGCCGTGCGCACGCGGGCGCCGGCTTCCGCGGCGCCGCGGAGCAGCCCGCGGTGGTCGGCCTCGGCGAGGCCCTCCGGAGAGTCGAGCAGCGATTCGTCGAGCATGGGCGGCATTTCCCATCGCCGGGGTCCGTTGTGAGGGTGTCCTGGATCGTGCCCGCTGAGCCGGGGGTCATGTGCACCGGGTGTCGCTCGGGTGCGTGTGAAGGCGGTTGCCCGGTCGGCAGCCGCCGTGTGCGGTGCCGGAGCCGGCATCCGGGCGCACCCCGGCGCTCACGCGGGGCGGCGGGCCTCGTCGACGAGCAGCACGGGGATGCCGTCGCGGACGGGGTAGGCCAGGCCGCAGCCGGCGTCGGTGCAGATCAGCTCGGCGTCCTGCTCCCTGAGGGGGGAGTGGCAGGCCGGGCAGGCGAGGATCTCGAGGAGGCCGGATTCGAGGGGCATAAGGGGTTCCTCCGGGGATGCGTGCGCTCGGGTCGTGCCTGGTCAGGTTACCGCCGGTGGGGGTGGGGCCTCAGCCTCTGATGATCCCCAGCACCTCGTCCCGCACCCGGGCCATCGTGCCGGCGTCCCTCGCCTCCGCGTTCAGGCGCAGCAGTGGCTCCGTGTTGGACGGTCGGACGTTGAACCACCAGTCGGCGCCGGAGACGGTGAGGCCGTCGAGCTCGTCGAGGGTGACGCCCTCGCGGCTCCCGTATGCGGAACGGATGGCGGCGAGGCTGGCCTGCTGGTCGGCGACCGTGGAGTTGATCTCGCCGGAGCCGGCGTAGCGGTCGTACTGGGCCACGAGGGCGGACAGGGGGCCGTCCTGGCCGCCCAGGGCCGCCAGGACGTGCAGGGCGGCGAGCATGCCGGTGTCGGCGTTCCAGAAGTCGCGGAAGTAGTAGTGCGCGGAGTGCTCGCCGCCGAAGATCGCGCCGGTGCGGGCCATCTCGGCCTTGATGAAGGAGTGGCCCACGCGTGTGCGGACCGGGCTGCCGCCGTTCTCCTCGACGACCTCGGGCACCGACCAGGACGTGATCAGGTTGTGGATGATCGTGCCCTTGCCGCCGTGCCGGGCCAGTTCGCGGGAGGCGACCAGGGCGGTGATCGCCGACGGGGAGACCGGCTCGCCGCGCTCGTCGACGACGAAGCAGCGGTCCGCGTCGCCGTCGAAGGCGAGGCCCAGGTCGGCGCCCTCCTCGCGGACACGCTTCTGCAGGTCGACGAGGTTGGCCGGGTCGAGGGGGTTGGCCTCGTGATTGGGGAAGGTGCCGTCGAGCTCGAAGTACATCGGCACCAGGGTCAGGGGCAGGCCGGCGAAGACCTCGGGGACGGTGTGCCCGCCCATGCCGTTGCCCGCGTCGACGACGACCTTCAGGGGGCGGATGGACGTCAGGTCGACCAGGGAGCGCAGGTGGGCCGCGTAGTCCGACAGCGTGTCGCGGCCGGTGACGGTGCCCGCCTTCGCGGCCGGCTCCGGGGCGCCCGACTCGCTCCAGCCCTCGACCAGTTCACGGATCTCCGCCAGGCCGGTGTCCTGGCCGACGGGCGCGGCGCCCGAGCGGCACATCTTGATGCCGTTGTACTGCGCCGGGTTGTGGGAGGCGGTGAACATGGCGCCCGGCAGGTTCAGCGCGCCCGAGGCGTAGTACAGCTGGTCCGTCGAGCAGAGGCCGATCTCCGTCACGTCGGCGCCCAGGGCTGCCGCCCCGCGTGCGAAGGCCCGCGACAGGCCCGGGGAGGAGGGCCGCATGTCGTGTCCGGTCGTGATGGCGCTCGCGCCGGTGACCCGCACGAAGGCCGCTCCGAAGAGCTCGGCCAGGGACTCGTCCCACTGGTCGGGGACGACCCCGCGTACGTCGTACGCCTTCACGACCTGCGACAGATCAGCAGCCACGGCCAACCTTCCTGAAAAAGTACTGTCGGTCCGCCCAAACTACCCTCGCCCACCGACGAAGCGCCGGGCGGATGCCAAGAGGACTCCCAGCCGTAACCCTCAGGTCAGGGCAGCACTTCAGTCGGGGCGGGGGTGCGGGGGCCGGCCACGGTCGCGCTCATCACAGCCGGGTCCGCTCGACGGGGTCGCGCGTGAGGAGCTGAGGGGGGCGGGGTCAGCTGTCGGGCGATCGCAGGACCCGCAGGTGGCCGCGTCGCGCGACCTCTCTCGGGTCTGCACCGCGGCCCGCGCCGCCGGCCTCGGCCGCACGCTCCTGCGGACGGGCCGCCTCGCGCACCGCGTTGGCGAGCGCTTCCAGGTCGTCACCGCTGGGGCGGGCCGGGGCCGAACCGTCGAGGAGCCGGACGACCTCCCAGCCGCGCGGGGCGGTGAGGCGCTCGGAGTGCTCGGCGCACAGGTCGTAGCAGTGGGGTTCGGCGTAGGTGGCGAGCGGGCCGAGGACCGCGGTCGAGTCGGCGTAGACGTACGTCAGCGTCGCGACGGCGGGACGGCCGCAGGCGGTGCGCGAACAGCGACGTACAGGGCTCACGACGTTGGACGGTACCGCACTCTTGAGCGGGCCGCGACGACTCTCCACCAGGTCACTCCCCCGTGTCGTGCTGTGAAACGCCGCACACCCCCCTTCGGGCGCACCCTTCTGACCTGCCAGGACCTCGGCGTCCGAGGTGGAGATCAACCCCGCAGGCGATCAAGAGTCATCACAAAACCCTCAAATACCGTGAGGGCGCCGCTCTCGACGGGATACGGATTTGAGCCCAACCTTGGCTTGAATCGTCATGTAACGACATGGCGCACGGTGGCGGCCGGAAGGCGCCCCTGCCGTCGTGCGGTGCCGGGCACGGGGGCACGGCGGGGACTACCCTTCACCAGTGATGGACAAGCCCGTATCGCCCCGTGCCGCCGCCCCAGGGCCCCGCCGTCGTGATCGTCACGGACGGGGCATGCGCGGCCCGATCGCACCGCCGCAGGTGCCGCTCGCCGCGAGCCGCGCGGAGGCGTTCGCCGATCTGGTGCAGGACTCCGTGGAGCGTCTGGAGCGGCGGTGGCCGCAACTCGCCGACATCGACTTCCTGGTCCTGGAGGTGCCGCGGCTCGACGGGCCCGGCCAGGCGTGGAACGACGAGGCGGTGCCGCTCGGCGGCACGATCAGCGCGCGCGAGGACCGCCCCGCGCGCGTGGTCGTCTACCGGCGGCCGGTCGAGATCCGCACCAAGGGGCGCGACGAGCGGGCGGCGCTGGTGCACGAGGTCGTCGTCGAGCAGGTCGCCGAGCTCCTCGGGCTGACTCCGGAGACGGTGGACCCGCGATACGGCGAGGACCAGGGCTGAGAGGCCGGCCTGCTGGAGCCGAGACGGCAAGCCTGCCTGGCTGGGGGCGGCCGGCCAACTTCGGACACGGCCGGGCTGCGACGGCTGAGACGGCCGGCCCACCAGGGCTGAGACGGCCGGCCTACTTCTGGAGCACCGACAGGTCCTCGTCCGCCTCCGGTACGGCCACCGTGCCCCGGTCGTCCGGCAGGGTCTGCACCGTGAAGGCGGGGACGCCGTCCTCGTTCGCCGCCAGGGTGCGGGCCCCGTAGACCGGGCCTCCGGAGACAGGCTCGACCGTGAGCGCGTAGGTGCCCTTCAGGCCGCCGGGGACCGGGGGCTCGATGTCCTGGGTCGTGCCGGCCTTGATCGTGTACGTCTTCGACACCGGTGTGCCGCCCTCGCTGCCGGCCGAGGCGGTGACCTTGACCGTGGCGGCGGCGCCGGGGGCCGTCAGGGACAGAGTGCTGCCCTTGCCGCTGTTGTCCGCGGACGTCGCGCGTGTGCCCACGGGGCGGGTGGCGGGGATGAACGCCGTCTCCTGCTTGTCGCCCTTGCCACGCACGACCCGCAGGGCCGCCACGACCGGCACGGAGCGGTCCGTCGGGGTCAGCACCAGGGAGCCCGCCTCGCCGCGGGTGACGTCGCCCAGGTCGGCGGCGGTCGTCATGCCGCCCTTGACGTGCACGGTCTCGTGTCCGGCCGGGGTGATCAGCCCGGAGGGGGAGGCGAGGCGCACCTTGAGGTCCGCGTCGGCGTCGCCGGGGGTGAAGGCGACCAGGCGCACGGAGGTGGCGTCCTTGGGGATGCCGGGCAGGACCAGGCTGCCCGACGGGTCCGTGGACGCGGGCAGCCAGTCGCCGCCGAGCTTGTCGTCCAGGGCCTGCACGGCGGCGCCGACGCGTCCGCTGCGGACGTTGACGTGCACGGTGAGGTCGGTCTGCCGCTCGTCGGTCAGGGTGGACAGCAGGACCGGCTCGGCGGCGTGCGGCGGGACCGTGATGCCCTCCCCCACCGTGGACTTCAGGGCGCCGTCCTTGCCGTAGAGCTCGATGTCGACCACGGCGGCCGAGTCGTCCGGGTTCGTCAGGTGGACGTAGTCGGTGCGGTCGGCTGCCGTGCTGGCACCGGGGAACCAGAAGTCGGTGTCCGGGGCGGTGCAGTTGACGCCCTGCAGGCCGCGCCCGGTGCCCGCGGCGACCTCGGTTGTCTCCTGGACGGTCCAGCCGGGCGCGAAGCCGCCGTCCGCGGTCCCGACGAGCGCGGGCGCGTCACCGCCGGAGCTGTCGCCGGTGACCGGCTTGCCGGGCTTCTCGGGAGTCAGTACGGGCTTCTCGGGCTTGCCCTTGCCGGACTTCCCGCCGTCCTTGCCACCGTCCTTGCCGCCGGACTTGCCGTCACCCGTGCCCTTGTCGCCGGGCGGGGTGTCCGCGGACTCCTCGGTGGCCGCCCGCAGTTCGGCCTTGCCGCCGCTCCCGGTGCCCTTCGTGACGGGCGTGAAGGAGGTGTAGGACGTCTCGGCGAGGTCGGACGTGCTGGGCGCCGGGCACAGCAGGCTCGTGCGCTCCACGGGCAGTTGGGCGGCCGCCTTGGCGGTGCCGGGGTCCCGGGCGTCGTCCGGAGCGGAGAGCGCGGCGAAACCGGTGACGGCGGCGAGCGCGGTCGTGCCGGCGATCAGGGACAGGGTGGTGCGGTTCACTGCTGGCTCCCGTCGGGACGCTCGCCACCCGTGCCGTGGGGGTGGTGCTGCTGCGCGGGGTCGTACGGCGTGCCGTAGCCCTGGCCCTGGTCGTAGGCCTGGTCGTAGCCCTGCTGATCGTAGGACGGGGTCTGACCCTGGCCGCCGTAGGCGTAGGGGTCGTACTGGCCGCCCTGGTACGGGTCGGCCTGGTACTGCTGGCCGTAGGGGTCCGCGGGGTACGGGGCGTTCTGGTACTGGTCGCCGTAGCCCGTGTACGCGCCGTTCTGGTAGCCGGCGTTGTCCCACTGGCCGTAGTTCTGCTGCTGGGGCACTGCCGCCGGCGGTTGCTGGGGCTGCGGGGGCTCGAACTCCTCGGGGGCCGCGGCCTCTTCGGACTCTGCCTCCGCCTGGGCACGCAGGCGGCGGGCCCGGCGGCCCTCGCCGGTGACGGCCTCGGCCGGAGCCGCCGGCTCGTCGGGGAGGTCGTCGTCGACGTCGCGGCGGCGGCCCGGCAGGGCGAGCACCACGAGGACGACCGCGAGGAGGCCCTGGGCCCACAGCCAGGCCGTGTGTCCGATCGGGTCGTCGTAGGTGACGTCCAGCGTGCCGCCGGTGGCGGGGAGCCGGAAGCCCTGGGCCCAGCCGTCGACCGTGGTGGGGGTCAGCGGCTTGCCGTCGAGCGTGGCGGTCCAGCCGTCGGAGGCGGAGTCGGCGAGGCGCAGCACGCGTCCGTCGGCGCCGGCCGGGATCGTGGTGTGGATGTCGACGGGCCCGGCGGCGACGGGCTGTGGGGTCCCGGCGCCGGAGGCGGGGTCGATGGTGGCGCGCGCGACTTCCCGGTTGACGCGCCACAGTGCGCCGCCGTCCTGCTGGCTGAGCCGGGTCAGGCCGGGCGTGGCGTCCAGGACGCGGGTGACCTCGCGGGGCGCGCCCTGGTGGACCAGGATGTAGCGCACGGCGAAGCCGCCGAGCTGGTCGGCCTGGTCGGCGCCGGAGCCCGCGACCAGGTTGGCGACGACCTTGTCGAGCCCGCTGTTCTCGCCGTCGGCCGCGGCGATCTCGCCGTCGCCGAGGCGGGCTCCGGAGCCGCGGACCAGCATGTAGCCGACGTGGGCGCCGGAGTCGCTGTCGAGGACGAGGGTGCGGGCCTGGTCGCGGGTGCCGCTCTCCTCGGCCACGAACGCCGGGACCTGGGTCGGGTCGCGTCGCTCCACGGGGTTGTCGGCGCCGCGGATCATCCAGCCGGCGGCGATGAGCAGGGGGCCCGCGGCCGAGGCGAAGGCGATCAGCACGGCGACCGGCTGGCGCCAGCCGAAGCTCTGCTCGGCCACCCGCGCGCGTGCCCCGTCGGCGCCCAGCGCCGCAGCCGCAAGGAGGGCGATGCCGTAGACGAGGGTCGCCGGTCCGGCCCAGGCGGAGTTGTTGGACAGGACCGCGAAGACGAGGCCGGTCAGGGCGACCGCCCAGGCCGTCCAGATGCCCGACTGGCGTTCCGAGCGCAGCAGGGCGGCGAGGGCGGCCGGCACGATGCCGATGAGCATGAGGCCGCTGACGGTGCCCGGGCCGCCCGGGCTGGCGCCCAGCAGGTCGAGGGCGGACGCGGCCGAGGGGCCGTACGCGAGGCCCGCTTCCTTCAGGAAGCCGAACGGGAGCAGCGTCAGCGACCAGGGGGCGAGGATCAGCAGGGGTGTGCCGAGCTGGGCGAGGAACCGCAGCCCGTAGGCCGTGATGTCGCTCCGGCGCAGGGCGAGCAGTGCGATGCCGAGGAGCAGCGCGATGGGCCACACGATCGGTGTGAAGGCGGTGGTGACGGTCAGCAGCAGTGCGTACGCCCAGGTGGCGCGCCAGCTGCCGCGGGTCCCGGCGGAGTTGGTCAGGCCGGCGGCCGCGACGCCCGCGCGGGCGATGAGCGGCAGCAGCGCGGCCAGGACGGCGGTGCCGATGCGGCCGCCGGCGAGGGCGCCGGTGGCGGCGGGCAGGAAGGCGTAGACGACGGCCGCCCAGGCGCGCAGCAGCCGGGACTCGACGAGCGGGCGGGACGCGAAGTAGGCGGTGACGCCGGCCAGCGGCACCGAGCAGACCAGCAGGACGGTGACGGCGAGGCCGGTCGAGCCGAACAGCAGGGACGCCAGCATCGCCACGAGCGCGATGTACGGGGGTGCCGACGAGGTGCCGCCGGCGCCGACCGGGTGCCAGGCGTCCAGGTAGCGCGACCACAGCTCGGCGGAGTCGGCCGGGGCGGGCAGCAGGGCGCCGCCCGCGAGCGCGCCGCCGCCGAGGAGCTGGCGGCAGGCGACCAGGGAGACGAGCAGCAGTACGAGGAAGAGCACCGGGCCGGGCTTGCGCGCGATGCGCTTGAGCCGGGCGAACTGCTCGATCTCCAGGAAGTCGGCGTCGTCGCCGCCGGGGCCCGACTCGACGGCGCTGCCGTGCCGTCCGGCGCCGGCCGCGACCTCCGGGTCGGAGCGGCCCACGAGGCTGCCCGCGACCTGCTCGACGGTGACGCGGACGGTCGCGCCGGGCGGCGGGAACAGCGCCCGCAGCTCCCCCTTGTCGATCCGGGGCGCGCCTCTGCCGCGCCGCCCGGCCAGGATCCGCTCGGGCCGGAGCAGTGTGCCCAGCAGGCCGCGGATCTCGTCGACGGCCTGTCCGGGGACCTTGCCCACGAGGTAGGCCACGGTGCGCAGCAGGGTGCCGAGCACGATCCGCAACAGCACCCAGGGGAGCACGGCCGTACGCGAGTTGACGAGCAGGGTGTAGACGGCGCCGGCCTTGTCGACCTTGTGCGGGGAGGCGGCGGTGCGGCCGACGCAGTCGACCGTGCGGCGCTCGCGGCTGGACGCCTCGGCGTGCCGGACGACCGCCTCGGGGGCGACCAGGACCCGGTATCCCGCCGCGTGCGCGCGCCAGCACAGGTCGACGTCGTCGCGCATGAGGGGCAGGTGGCGGTCGAATCCGCCGAGCTGCTCGAAGACGTCGCGGCGCACGAGCATGCCGGCGGTGGACACCGACAGCACGGGCCGGACGTGGTCGTGCTGGCCCTGGTCCTGCTCGCGCCGGTCCAGGCCGGTCCAGCGGCGGCCGGAGTTGGCGATGGAGACGCCGACCTCCAGCAGCTGCCGCCGGTCGTACCAGCCGCGGAGCTTGGGGCCCACGACGGCCACGTCCTCGCGGCCCAGTTCGTACTCGTTGTCCACGACCCGCAGCAGCTGGGCCAGGGCGTCCGGGGCCGGGGCGCAGTCGTCGTGCAGCAGCCACAGCCACTGCACCGGCTCGCCGTGCGGGAGGTCGGGCAGGTCGTAGGCGTCGTCGCGCCACGAGCGCGTGACCGGGTCCCAGCCGCTGGGGCGCTTGAGATAGGGCAGCTCGTCCGGGGTGAGGACCGGGGCGGTGCGGGCGCACTCCTCGACGGCCTGGCCGAAGCCGGTGCGGCGGGCGAGGTGCAGCACCCGGTCGGCGCCGAGCGTGTCGGTGACCAGTTGCGCGGAGGCGTCCGAGCTGCCGGTGTCGGCCCCCGTCGCGTACTGGACGGGGCGCTCCTGGCCGAGGAGACCGGCGAGCGCGTCGGGCAGCCAGCGGGCGCCGTCGTGGGAGACGAGGACCGCGGTCACCACATGGCGCGGGAACTCAGGTGCGGCAGCGGCGTCGTGAGGAGCTGCCGGGTGGCTGTGCACGGACATCGAGGTACGGGCCCCGGTTCGGTGGACTGCGGTGGACGCCTGCGCCCGGTGGGGGCGGCGGGGCGTCTCGGACGAGCGACCACACTATCGGCAGTCCAGCAGGGGCGGCGGCGCAGCGCCTCGTTGAGGGGCGGTGGCCGGGAGGCGGGCGGCCGAACGGCCCGCCGCCTGTGGATGACCCACGGGCGACGGGCCGTTCACGCAGAGGGGTGAGGGGTCAGACGGCCGCCTTCTTCAGCCGGCGGCGCTCCCGCTCGGACAGGCCGCCCCAGATGCCGAATCTCTCGTCGTTGGCGAGGGCGTACTCGAGGCACTCGGAGCGGACCTCGCAGGCGAGGCAGACCTTCTTGGCCTCCCTGGTCGAGCCGCCCTTCTCGGGGAAGAAGGACTCGGGGTCGGTCTGGGCGCACAGCGCGCGCTCCTGCCAGCCGAGTTCCTCGTCCGCGTCGTCGACCAGCAGTTGCTGCACCGTCTCGGTCATGTGCGCCCCTCGTCTGTCTTCGCGTCCCCGTGATCTAGCCGTTACCGATTCCGGCTGAACGACACGAGTGAAATTACAAGTGTGCTGCTCCGGGCGAGTCAAGCCGAGATCTGCTATTGAGCCCCTTATTCACTCTGCGGAACCAAGCCCGTGCGGAAAGTGTTCAAATCACCATAAAACCTGACACACCGAAAGAGCCCGCGAGGGCTCACCTCTTCCGCCGGACCCCACGCAGCCCTGTACGAACAAGGACGCCCAGGAGTTCGATCTCGTTCCGACGCGCACGTCGAAGCGAAACGGATCACAGTCGGATCACAAGTGCGCAACGGGGTTTGTGCGTCCCGGATGGACGCCATGTGTCCCGGACGGCGCATGAACAAACCTTTCATCTGAGCGATCGACCGGATGAGGTGAACCACGTCCCACATACCGGGTGTCGAGTTGACAGTGAAGGTGTGAACCGGTGTCCTTGTGGGCATGCTCGCGAACTTGGCGCTCACCTCGACCCGCACCGCCGGGTCCCACGGTGCTGCCCGCGCTCGCTGTAGCTGTTGCTGTTCCAGCTGTTGAGCCACACCTGCTCCAGCTGGAGGCCGAGCCACCCGTCTCTCGGCTCCCGTTCCCTCTGACCTTCTTTCACTGAGGAACCACGCACCCCATGAACAGCGACAGCGACCTCCAGATCGCCGGCGACATCCTCGAAGTCACCCACCTCCTCCAGACCCCGCGCGAGCACCCGGCCACCGTCGCCGAGTTCGCCGGGCTGGCCCGCTCCCTCGCCGAGGACCGCTCCACGTGGGAGCACCTCGTCCGCTACGACGCCGCCGGCCGCTGGTACCACCGGCTGCGCACCGGCCCGGGCTACGAGGTGTGGCTGCTGTCCTGGGTCCCGGGACAGGGCAGCGGACTGCACGACCACGGCCGCTCCTCCGGCGTGCTGACCGTCCTGGACGGCACGCTGACCGAGCGCACGGAGCGGGGCACGCGCGCGTTGCGGGCGGGCGCGCAGCGCGTGTTCGCGCCGGGGTACGTGCACGAGGTCGTCAACGACGCGCTGGAGCCGGCGGTGAGCCTGCACGTGTACTACCCGGGCCTCACCGAGATGCCCATGCACACCGCGCAGCACTGCGAAGCCCGGAGCGTACCGGGCGTGGTGACTGCCTGACCGGTTGTCGCAGGGGCCTGCGAGACTGTCCCACCCGTCGCCCGGTCGCCACCCCTCAACGAGTCGGCCTGACGGCTGACACACTGTTTCCATGCGCATTGTGGTTCTGGCAGGCGGCATCGGCGGTGCCCGGTTCCTGCGTGGTCTGAAGCGGGCCGTCCCGGACGCGGACATCACGGTCATCGGCAACACCGGGGACGACATCCACCTCTTCGGGCTGAAGGTCTGCCCGGACCTCGACACGGTGATGTACACGCTCGGCGACGGCATCAACGAGGAGCAGGGCTGGGGGCGTACCGACGAGACCTTCCACCTCAAGGAGGAGCTCGCGGCCTACGGCGTCGGGCCCGAATGGTTCGGCCTGGGCGACCGGGACTTCGCCACGCACATCGTGCGGACGCAGATGATCGCCGCCGGATACCCGCTGAGCGCGGTGACGCAGGCGCTGTGCGACCGCTGGAAGCCGGGTGTGCGGCTCCTGCCCATGTCCGACGACCGTGTCGAGACCCATGTGGCCGTCGAGATCGACGGCGAGACCAAGGCGATCCACTTCCAGGAGTACTGGGTGCGGCTGCGCGCCTCGGTGCCCGCCCGGGCCGTCGTGCCGGTGGGCGCCGACCAGGCGAAGCCCGCCCCGGGCGTCCTGGAGGCCATCGGCGAGGCGGACGTGATCCTCTTCCCGCCGTCCAACCCGGTCGTGTCGATCGGCACGATCCTCGCCGTGCCCGGCATCCGGGAGGCGATCGCCGACGCCGGGGTGCCGGTCGTCGGCCTCTCCCCCATCGTCGGTGACGCGCCCGTGCGGGGCATGGCCGACAAGGTGCTGGCCGCCGTGGGTGTCGAGTCGACCGCCACGGCGGTGGCCGAGCACTACGGCTCGGGCCTGCTGGACGGCTGGCTCGTCGACTCGGTGGACGCCGGGGCGGTGGAGCGGGTCGAGGCGGCCGGGATCCGCTGCCGGGCCGTACCGCTGATGATGAGCGACGCCGACGCGACCGCGCGGATGGCCCAGGAGGCGCTGGCGCTGGCCGAGGAGGTGCGGGGAGCGTGAGCGGTGAGGTCACCGGCGCGGAGCCGGCTGCCGCCGGGTACCGGGTGTGGGCCCTGGGCGGGCTGCCCGAGATCACGGCCGGGGACGACCTGGCGAAGCTGATCGCTGCCGCCGAGCCCGGCCTGGCCGACGGAGACGTGCTGCTCGTCACCTCGAAGATCGTGTCCAAGGCGGAGGGCCGGATCGTCCGGGCCACCGACCGGGAGGCGGCGATCGACGCGGAGACGGTCCGGGTGGTGGCCCGGCGCGGCGCCCTGCGGATCGTGGAGAACCGGCAGGGCCTGGTCATGGCCGCGGCCGGGGTCGACGCGTCCAACACCCCCTCCGGGACGGTGCTGTTGCTTCCCGAGGACCCGGACGCCTCCGCCCGCGCCGTCCGGGACGGACTGCGCGAGGCCCTCGGCGTCGACGTCGGGGTCGTCGTCACCGACACGTTCGGCCGGCCCTGGCGCTCCGGGCTCACGGACGTCGCGATCGGCGCCGCCGGAGTGCGCGTGCTCGACGACCTGCGCGGCGGCACGGACGCGTACGGCAACCCGCTCAGCGCCACCGTCGTCGCCACGGCCGACGAACTCGCCGCCGCCGGCGATCTCGTCAAGGGCAAGGCCTCGGGGCTGCCCGTCGCGGTGGTGCGCGGGCTCCCGCATCTGGTCGCGCGGGGCGACGACGGCGAGGGAGCGCGGGCCATGGTCCGCGGCGCACGCGACGACATGTTCCGCCTCGGTACCTCCGAAGCCGTCCGGCAGGCCGTGACACAGCGGCGCACGGTCCGGTCCTTCACGGACGAGCCCGTCGACGGGGGTGCCGTACGGCGGGCCGTGGCCGCCGCCGTGACGGCGCCGGCCCCGCACCACACGACACCCTGGCGGTTCGTGCTGCTGGAGTCGCAGGAGTCGCGGACGCGACTGCTCGACGCCATGCGGGACGCCTGGATCGCCGACCTGCGGCGGGACGGCAAGAGCGAGGAGTCCATCGCCAAGCGGGTCCGGCGCGGGGACGTGCTGCGCAACGCGCCCTACCTCGTCGTCCCCTGCCTGGTCATGGACGGTTCGCACACCTACGGCGACCCGCGCAGGGACGGTGCCGAGCGGGAGATGTTCGTGGTCGCCACCGGTGCCGGTGTGCAGAACCTCCTGGTCGCGCTGGCCGGGGAGCGGCTGGGGTCGGCCTGGGTGTCGTCGACGATGTTCTGCCGGGACGTGGTGCGCGAGGTGCTGGAGCTGCCGGCGGACTGGGACCCGATGGGGGCGGTGGCGGTCGGGCATCCGGCGGAGGAACCGCGGCCCCGTCCCGGGCGGGACGCGGCGGCGTTCATCGCGGTGCGGTGACAGGTGCCGGGCGGCGCCTACGCTCGTAGGGCTGCTCCTTTCGGATCCCAGGGACGTCATTCATGGCAGGACGGTTCGCTCCGCGACCCACTCGTACGACTGTGCGCGGTGGGCAGGTCGCCGTGCCCCCGGGTGTGCCGCGGCAGGCGACGGGACCGGGGCTGGTGCGGGAGTGGGTGCCGGACGGGCCGCTGGATCTCGGTCTGGTGCTCGGGCCGTTGCGGCGCGGGCCCGGCGATCCGACGTTCCGGGCGACACCGGACGGGTCCGTGTGGCGCACCTGTCTGACTCCGGCCGGGCCCGGGACGCTGAGGGTGTGCGCGTACGGCGGTGGAGTGCGCGGGGAGGCCTGGGGGCCCGGGGCGCAGTGGCTCCTGGAGGGGTTGCCCGCCTTGCTCGGGGCGGCGGACGATCCGTCGGCGTTCGTGCCGCGGCACCGGCTGCTGGCGTCGGCCCGGCACCGGCGGCCGGGGCTGCGGCTGACGCGGAGCGGGCTCGTGCTGGAGTCGCTGATCCCGTCGATCCTGGAACAGAAGGTCACGACCGACGAGGCGTACCGGGCGTGGCGGCTGCTGGTGCGGAAGTTCGGGGAGCCGGCGCCGGGGCCCGCGCCCGCGCGGATGTACGTGATGCCGGAGCCGCGGACGTGGGCGCTGATCCCGTCGTGGGAGTGGCACCGGGCCGGGGTCGACAACAAGCGGGCGTCGACGATCCTGCGTGCCGTGCGGGTCGCCGCGCGGCTGGAGCAGGCGGTGGGGATGGAGCCCGGGGCGGCTCGGGCGCGGCTGGAGCTGGTGCCGGGGGTCGGGCCGTGGACCTCCGCGGAGACGGTGCAGCGCAGTCACGGTGCGGCGGACGAGGTGACGGTGGGGGATCTGCATCTGCCCGGGATCGTGGGGTGGGCGCTGGCCGGGGACCGGGATGCGGACGACGCGGCGATGCTGGAGCTGCTGGAGCCGTATGCGGGGCAGCGGCATCGGGCGGCTCGGTTGATTCTGCTGAGCGGGAGGGTGCCGGCCCGGAGGGCGCCGAAGATGCCGCGGTGGGACATCGGGCAGTTGTAGCGGGCGGTTGTGAACTGCCGGGTTCCGGTGCTCGGCGTGGGGGCTGGGGCGGGGGGTTTCGCAGCCCGGCGTAGCGGGGTGCCGCTGCGCCCACCCTCCCCCAAGCTCTCGGCTTCGCTCGAGCAGGAGGGACCCCCATCGCCCCTAGCGGCACGCATGCCCGCAGCGGGGGCGGCACGCATGCCCGCAGCGGGGGCGGCCCGTGTCCTACTGGTCCGATGAGAAGCGGACCGCGCCCGCCGGGATGCGGGCGTCGCACCATATGCGGGCGCCCTCCAGGAGTTCGTTGTCGGGGCCGATCACCGCGCCGTCTCCTATGACCGTGCCGGTGAGGACCGAGCGGCGGCCCACGCGGGCGCGGGTGCCGATCAGGGAGTCGGTGATGACCGCGCCCGGCTCGATGACCGCGCCCGGCAGGATCGTGCTGCCGAAGATCCGCGCGCCCTCGGCGACGAAGGCGCCCTCTCCCACCACCGTGCCGCCCGCCAGCTTCGCGTCGGACGCGACCTGGGCCGTGGGCAGAACCAGGCGGTCACCGCAGCGGCCGGGGACGGCGGGCGAGGGGGCCCGGCCGAGCACCAGGTCCGCGGAGCCCCGGACGAAGGCCGCGGGGGTGCCCAGGTCCAGCCAGTACGTCGAGTCGACCATGCCCTGGAGGTGCGCGCCGGCCGAGAGGAGGCCGGGGAAGGTCTCCCGTTCCACCGATACCGGCCTGCCCAGCGGGATCGAGTCGATGACCGAGCGGCGGAAGACGTACGCCCCCGCGTTGATCTGGTCGGTGACGATCTCCTCGGGGGTCTGCGGCTTCTCCAGGAACGCCAGGACCCTGCCCGTGTCGTCGGTGGGGACCAGGCCGTAGGCACGCGGGTCCGTGACCTTGGTGAGGTGCAGGGAGACGTCCGCGCCCGACGTCTCGTGGGTGTCGACCAGGGCCCGGATGTCCAGGCCCGTCAGGATGTCGCCGTTGAAGATCAGGACCGGGTCGTCGGGGCCGGAGTGCAGCCGGGAGGCCACGTTGCGGATGGCTCCGCCCGTGCCGAGCGGCTCCTCCTCCGTGACGTACTCGATGTGCAGTCCGAGCGCGGCGCCGTCCCCGAAGTACGGTTCGAAGACCTCGGCCAGGTAGGACGTGGCCAGGACTATGTGCTCGACGCCGGCGGCTCTCGCCCTCGCCAGCTGGTGCGTGAGGAAGGGCACCCCGGCCGCCGGGACCATGGGCTTGGGCGTGTGCACCGTGAGCGGGCGCAGCCGGGTGCCCTTGCCGCCGACCAGGAGGATCGCTTCAGTCACGTGTCGTCTCTGCTTCCTGCCGGGACCGGCCGAACTGTCTTTCGGCCGGTCAGTGTATGCAGATCGTTCCGTGGCGCCTTCGTCGGCCGTGCGGCGTGCCGCCCGCTGCCCCCCGACGGCGGTGAACGTGTGCTCAGCGGCCCTGGTAGCGGGCCGCCTTGGAACGGGCCGAGCCGAGCTTTCCGTAGAGCTTGCGTCCCGGGCACTCGGTCTTGAAGCCGTCCCGGTGCCCCGAGATCACATTCAGTCGTACTTTCTTACCTTTTCGGTAGAGATTGCTGCCGGCCGACTTCAGGTAGGTCTTTCCCTTCGGGTTCACCTGGTACAGCCCCAGCTTCCACGCGGTCAGCCGGGCGATGGCCTTGACCGCGGATTTCGACGGCTTCTTGGTGCCGTAGGACCCGAGGACGGCGATCCCCATGCTGTTGCTGTTGAAACCCAGCGTGTGCGCGCCGAGGACGGGTTTCGCCACGCCCCCCGCGCGGCCCTCGTAGATCTTTCCGCACTTGTCGATGAGGAAGTTGTAGCCGATGTCCCGCCATCCCATGCTCTTGACGTGGTAGCGGTAGATACCGCGGATGAGTGACGGGACCTGCGAACAGCGGTAGTTGTTGCCGCTGGCCGTGTGGTGCACGAAGGCCGCCTTGACCTTCTTCGTGTACCTGAGGCCGCTCTCCCGCAACCCCTCGTTCGCACCCCAGCCGCGCCGCGTGACGATCCCCGGGCGCGGTCCGATGTACGGCTTCGCCTGCCGCTGCTGCTCCGTCAGCTTCGCGGCGTTGAAGGCGCGGTACTCCTGCTCGGTCCCGGCGCGGCTCAGTGCCGCGATCGCGGTGGCGCCGAGGGGGGCGAGGTCGGTGTTGGCGGCGGAGGCCTCGGCGAGGGCGGAGGACTCTGCGTTCCGGGCGTCGGCGGCGCGGGGTCCCCCGACGCCGAGGGAGGTGGCGTCGGCCTCGCCCGGGTCGACGAGTTCGAGGCGCAGGCCCGAGGGCAGCGGGAGCGCGGCGCGCAGGGCGCGGGCGTCCGAGGTGCGCGCGCGGGAGCCGGCCGCCTTGCCGCCGGACTCGGAGCTGACCCGGAGTTCCACGCCGTTGGAGTCGCCCACCCACAGCGGTGCGGTGGCACCGCGGACGCGGCCCGAGGCCCTCTCGGGGGTGCCCGGGTCGGCGGCGTGGTCGGCGTTGTGGGTCTCCAGGTCCTGCCAGCCCGACCAGGTGCCGGTGCCGGCGGCGCGGGTGCGGACCCGGACGCGGCCGTGCAGTTCGGCGTCGGGGTCGTCCCAGATGACGCCGACGAGGGAGAAGTGCCGTACGGCGCGACGGGACAGGCCCTGCTCGGTGGCGGGGGCGGAGGGGGTGGCGCGGGTGCGGGTGAGGGGTTCGAGGGGGAGGGACTGGGTGCTGCCGGCGGCGTACGGTGCGGCCGCGCGCCGGCCGGCCGGGTTCGTGGCCGGGGAACCCGCGGGTCTCGCGGCTTCCGTGGCCGGCGCCGGTCTCGCCGACGCCGCGAGGGCGGGTGGGGTGAGGGGGAGGGCCAGTGCGGCCGCGCAGGTGACACCGATCGAGGAAGCAAGGAATCCACGCATGCCCCTGATCTTGGACATAGTCGTATAAGTCTGTCCATTTGGGAGTTGACGGACCATCGGCCGGGGTACGGCCGAACCGGTGGCGGATCCGGGGCGCGGCGCCGGGCGGGCCGTTGGGTGGGGGCCGGCGGGTTGCGTACCCTTGCGCGGGTGAACGCCACCGATCGCACCCCTGCCGACCTGCTGGGTTCCGCGCTCGCCGCGGATCCGGGACGCCCCCTGGTGACCTTCTACGACGACGCCACGGGCGAACGGGTCGAACTGTCCGTGGCCACCTTCGCCAATTGGGTGGCCAAGACCGCGAACCTCCTCCAGGACGAGCTGTCCGTCGAGCCGGGGGACCGGGTGGCGCTGCTGCTGCCCGCGCACTGGCAGACGGCGGTGTGGCTGCTGGCGTGTGCGTCGGTGGGAGTCGTCGCGGACGTGTCCGGTGAGGTCCGGGCGGCCGACGTCGTGGTGAGCGGGCCGGACCGGCTGGAGGAGGCCCGGGCGTGCTCCGGTGCGCGGATCGCCATGGCGCTGCGACCTCTCGGAGGGCGGTTCCCGCAGGCACCCGAGGGCTTCACCGACTACGCGGTGGAGGTGCCGGGGCAGGGTGACCGGTTCGTGCCGTACGCGCCCGTGGATCCGGAGGGGCCCGCGCTGATCGTGGCCGGGCGGGAGTTCAGCGGGGCCGAGGTCGTCGAGCGGGCCCGGGCGGAGGCGACGGCGCTGGGGCTGACCGGGCCCGGGTCGCGGATCCTGTCGGGGCTGCCGTACGACACGTGGGACGGCTTGAACGCCGGGCTGTTCGGGCCGCTGGCCACCGGGGGTTCCGTGGTGCTGTGCCGGCACCTGGAGCAGGCCGGGGACGGGGTGCTGGACAAGCGGGTCGACAGCGAACGGGTCACGGTGATCGCCCAGGGCACGGCGGGCCGCTGACGCCGGGCGTCGCACAACGGACGCCACCACGGTCAGCACCCGGAGCACGGCGGGCCACGGTCACCACCCGGAGCACGGCGGGCCACCGGCACCGGTTCCGACACGACGGACACCGGCACCATCACCCGCGGGGCAGCCGGCCGCCGGCGCCGTGCCCGCATGCCGGGGACACCGCGCCGGGCAGCCGGCCGCCGGCTCCGTGCCCGCCGTGCCAGACACCGCCACGCACCACAACCCGGGGCACAACCGGCCGCCGGCGCCGTGCCCGCACGCCGGGCACCGCCACCCCCGACTGCGGCACGGCGGGCCGGCAGCTCTGTCGCTGCCCCGTTCGGCCCATCCCCACCCCTCCCCCGGCCGCCATCCGCGCCATGGTCGTAGGAGCAGTGCGCGCGGGGTGTCCCCGGTCTAGGAGGAGTGGTTGCTGCCGTGGGCTACAGGGTCGGTCCGGGCGCGGGGGCGTCCGCCAGTGGGCGGGGGCTGGTGCGGCGACGCCGACGGCGGTGGGTGCGCATCGCGGCGTTCGGGGTCACGGCTCTCCTCCTGGCGGCCGGCGGGGCCGGCTGGGCCGTGTACGCGAAGCTCAGCGGGAACATCACGCCCGACGAGGCGGCCGCCGCCGAACTCGCCCGGTACGACAAGGAGCGGCCCACCTCCCTGGTCAAGGACGCCCGGAACATCCTGCTGATCGGGTCCGACTCCCGCGAGGGGACCGACAACTCCCGCTACGGGCGGGACTCCGGCACCGAGCGGTCCGACACCACGATCCTGCTGCACCTGTCCGCCGGCCGGGGCAGCGCCACCGCCGTCTCCCTCCCCCGGGACCTGATGGTGGACCTGCCGGGGTGCCGGCGCCCGGACGGGTCCCGCAGCGCGCCCCGGTTCGCCATGTTCAACCAGGCCTTCCAGCTGGGCGGTTCGGCCTGCACCATCCGGACGGTGGAGAAGCTGACCGACATCCGCGTCGATCACCACGTCGTCGTCGACTTCCACGGCTTCAAGGAGATGGTCGACGCGGTCGACGGCGTCGAGGTGTGCCTGCGGGAGCCGATCGACGACCGGGCCGCCGAGCTGCGGCTGCCGGCCGGGCACGTGACACTGAACGGCGAGCAGGCCCTCGGCTACGTCCGCGCCCGCAAGACCCTCGGCGACGGCAGCGACACCGAGCGGATGGAGCGGCAGCAGCGATTCCTCGGGGCACTGGTCAACAAGGTGCGCAGCAATGACGTCCTGCTGAATCCGGTGAAGCTGTACCCCGTCCTGGACGCGGCCACGTCGTCCCTCACCACCGACCCCGACCTGGCCAGCTTGCGTGGTTTGTACGACCTTGTGCGCGGCCTGCGCGACATCCCCATGGAACAAGTGCAATTCCTGACCGTCCCCCGGGAGTCGTATGCGTACGACGCCAATCGCGACCAACTCGTGGAGCCCGCGGCGGACCGCCTCTTCGAGCGGCTGCGTACGGACGCGCCCCTGGTGGTGAAGGGGAACGGCCCGCCGGATTCCGCCCGGCAGAGCCTCTCGGGCCCGCCCGGCGGGTCGCACGGGGGCGCTCATCCGGGCCCTCGCCTCGGGCCCGCCGTCACCGTTTCTCCTCCACCGACGTATCGGGGGAACACGGCAGCCGAGGACACCTGCGGGTAAAGCGGGCGCCAAGGCCGCTCCAAGGCAAGGAACTCTCCACCCGGGAATAGGCGAATTGCCCGAGTGTGCGGACGTGGCGTGGGTCACCGTCGTCGCCCGGCGCCGAAAGGGCCGGTTAGTGTGAGCGATCCGGTGCGCCCGGCCCCGAGGGAGGATCCCGAGGTCGCGCACTGTGTGACCGAGACCCGGGCGCCTTTGGAGGGGGAAGGCGCCGCGTCCCCCGACGGAGGAATCAGGCAACCGTGGACGCGCAAGGCCGTGGGCGGGCGGACGACGTCGACCCCGCAGATCAGTGGGTGCTCAACCCGAACACCGGCGAGTACGAACTGCGCCTGGGGCCTTCGGCTCCGCAGTCGGGCGTCCCCGCGCCGCGCAGGCCCCGGTCCTCCGAGGCGGTGCCCCCCGCCCGCGGCCGCAACGAGGCACGCGGACGTACGGAGGCCCCCGGCCGGTCACGGCCCGAGACGCCCGGCCGTGCGGTGCCGCCGCCGCGCCGACGCCGCGGGGCGCCGGAGGAGCCGCTGCCGGGACGGCGCGGACGGCGCCCGGCGAAGAAGGCCTCGAAGGGCAGGAAGATCCTGCTGTGGACCGGCGGCACGATGGCGTTCGTGCTGGTCGCCGGCGCGGGTGCCGCGTACTTCTACATCGAGCACCTGAACAACAACATCGCGTCCGTCTCCGACGACGGCGCGAGCACCGGTGGCTTCAGCAAGGACAAGGCGATCAACATCCTGCTGATCGGCACCGACAAGCGCACCGGCAAGGGCAACGCCAACTACGGCGACGCGGGCAGTGTCGGGCACGCCGACACCACGATCCTGCTGCACGTCTCCAAGGACCGTTCGAACGCGACCGCGCTGAGCATCCCGCGTGACCTGATCACCGACGTGCCGGACTGCCCGACGACGCAGGAGGACGGCACGCAGAAGATCATCCCCGGCACACAGCAGGTCCGCTTCAACACGAGTCTCGGCCAGGACGGCCGTACGCCCAGCTGCACGATGCGGACCGTGACCGAGCTGACCGGGGTCAAGCCGGACAACTTCATGGTCGCGGACTTCAACGCGGTCAAGACGCTGACCAGCGCGGTGGGCGGGGTCGAGGTCTGTGTGGGCAAGGACCTCGACGACCCGGACTCGCACCTGAAGCTGTCCAAGGGCATGCACACCATCGAGGGTGAGCAGGCGCTGGCCTTCGTGCGCACCCGGCACGCCGTCGGTTTCGGCGGGGACCTCAGCCGGATCGGGCTGCAGCAGCAGTTCCTGAGCGCGCTGATGCGCAAGCTGAAGTCCAACGACACCCTCACCAGCCCGTCGAAGATGCTCGACCTGGCGGAGGCGGGCACCAAGGCGCTGACCGTCGACTCGCAGCTGGACAGCATCAGCAAGCTGAAGGACCTCGGTCTGGAGCTGGGCAAGCTCAACACCAAGAACCTGACGTTCACCACCGTCCCGGTGATCGACAACCCCGCGGAGAAGGTCAAGGCCACCGTCGTCCTCAACGAGTCGACGGCCCCGCAGGTCTTCGACATGATCAAGAACGACGTCTCCTTCACCGCCGTCAAGGAGCAGAAGAAGAAGGAGGCCGCCGCGGTAGCCGCCCGCCTGAAGGGCACCAAGGCACCGGCCTCCGACGTCCGGGTGCGGATCCTCAACGGCGGTGCCGTCGCCGGCAGCGCCCAGGAGACCCTCAGCTGGCTGCAGAACGAGGAGGGCGTGACCAAGTCCGAGAACGCGGGCAACGCGCCCGCCCCCCTGGCGAAGACCACTCTCGAGTACGCGCCCGACCAGGCCGACCAGGCCCGCCGCCTCGCCGGCCTCATGGGTCTGTCCGGGTCCGCGATGAAGCCGGGCAAGAGCGTGACCAACGACCAGGGGCTGCCCGCGATGACGCTGACCCTCGGCAAGGACTTCGAAGGGGCGGGAGTCTCCCTCACCGCACCCACAAAGGCACCGGAGGGGGTGCAGAAGTCCACTGCCGACAAGGTGGAGTGCGCCAAGTGACGTGAATTTCCTTCGCGTTCGCCAAAGTTCCTTCAAACAAATGGGCGGGATTGCCCAGTTGTGAGAACGTGCATTTTCTCACCCACGTCGCTTGACGCCGAAGTGTGCGGATAGTGTGTGCGATCCAGTGCTCTGACCCATGAGCTCCGTCCTGGGGAGTGCACTGCTTGACCAGCACCGTGCGCCTTCCGGGGGAGGGCGCCGCGTGGCCCGACGGAGGAACAGGCAACCGTGGACGCGCAAGGCCGTGGGCGGGCGGACGATGTCGACCCCGCAGACCAGTGGGTACTCAACCCGAACACCGGCGAATACGAACTGCGACTGGCCCCTTCCCCAGCGCAGTCGTCCGTTCCCGGGCCCCGTGGTTCCGGTGGCCGTGGCCCGGCCGGGGCGGACGGTGCCGCCCGTGCCCGCCGGACCGAACCCGCCCGGCGTGCCGGGGCGGCGGCGTCCGGCGGTGAGGCTCCCTCCCCGCGCAGACGCACCAACCCCCCGGCCGACGCGGACGCGGGGCGGCGCGGGCGCCGTCCGGCGCCGAAGAAGGGCAAGGGCAAGAAGGTCCTGATGTGGACCGCCGGTTCGCTGGCCTTCGTGGTCCTCGGGACGGGCGCGGCCGCCTACGTCTACTACGAGCACCTCAACGACAACATCACGTCCGTCTCCGACGACGGCGCCGGCACCGGCGGGTTCAGCAAGGACCGCGCGATCAACATCCTGCTCATCGGCACGGACAAGCGCACTGGCGAGGGCAACGGGGGCTACGGCGACAAGAACAGCGCCGGGCACGCGGACACCACGCTCGTGCTGCACGTCTCCAAGGACCGCACGAACGCCACCGCGCTGAGCATCCCGCGTGACCTGATCACCGACATCCCGGACTGTCCGACGACGCAGGAGGACGGCTCGGAGGAGGTCATCGCGGGCAAGCAGGGCACCCGCTTCAACAACAGCCTGGGGCAGGAGAACCGGACGCCGAGCTGCACCATGCGCACGATCACCGAGCTCACCGGGCTGAAGATGGACCACTTCATGGTGGCCGACTTCAACGCGGTCAAGACGCTGTCCAGCGCGGTGGGCGGGGTCAAGGTCTGTCTGGCCAAGGACATCAAGGACCCCGACTCCAAGCTCGACCTGCCCAAGGGCGAGCATCTGATCGAGGGCGAGGAAGCACTGGCCTTCGTCCGGACCCGGCATTCCGTGGGCTTCGGCGGAGACCTGAGCCGGATCGAACTGCAACAGCAGTTCCTGAGCTCGATGATGCGCAGCCTGAAGTCCGACGAGACCCTGACCAACCCGTCGAAGATGATCAAGCTGGCCGAGGCGGGCACCAAGGCGCTGACCGTCGACTCGCAGATCAGCACGATCAAGAAACTGGCCGACCTCGGGGCGGAGCTGGGCAAGTTCGACACGAAGAACCTCACGTTCGCCACCGTCCCCGTCGTCGACAACCCGGCGGAGAAGGTCAAGGCCACGGTGGTCCTGAAGGAGCCTCAGGCCCAGCAGTTGTTCGCGATGGTCCGCGACGACGTGTCGCTGACCGCGGTGAAGCAGGAGAAGAAGAAGGAGAAGGCCGCCGAGGCCGCCCGGCTGAAGGGCACCAAGGCACCGGCCTCCGAGGTCCGGGTGCGGATCCTCAACGGCGGTGCCGTCGCCGGCAGCGCCCAGGAGACCCTCAGCTGGCTGCAGGTCCAGGAGGGCGTGACCAAGTCCGAGAACGCGGGCAACGCCGAACAGCCGCTGGACAGGACCACGCTGGAGTACGGGCCCGACGAGGCGGACCAGGCGCGCCGGCTCGCCGAGATCATGGGCCTGTCCGGGGCGGCGCTCAAGCCGGGCAAGAGCGTGACCAACTCCCAGGGGCTGCCCGCGATGACGCTGACCCTGGGCAAGGACTTCGAGGGTGCGGGCGTTCCCCTCACCACTCCGGCGAAGGTGCCGGACGAGGTGCAGAAGGCCACGGCCGACAAGGTCGAGTGCGCGAAGTGACCTGACCGTCCCTTCCTGCGTCTAACAGGTCGACGGAGCAAGCCCGGACGAATCGGCCGGGTGTACATCCGACCGGGCATGTCAGAGGTCCAACCAGAAGCGGGGACGACCGTGCTCCGGCGGAGCGGCGGGGGAACCCGTGGTCCGGACGGACACGGATCGCCCGTGATCCGAACACGACGCGGGGCGTACCCGTGGGTCGGCCATTTGGGGTGGGGAGGCAGGGGTATGGCGCAGAGTGACGTGCGTGCAGGCGGCACACGGCACGATTCGGGCGGTCCGGCCCAGGACGAGCGTCCGGGGACGGCGGCGCACGCCGGGGGCGGGGGCGAGGCGGGCAGAGGCGGCCGCGGCCGTCGGCACGGCCGGCGGCGCGGCGGCGGACGCCGGATATTGCGCTGGTCCGCGATCGTGCTGTCGGTGCTGATACTCGGGACGGCCGGCGCCGGATACCTCTACTACCGCCATCTCAACGGCAACCTCGACAAGGGCAAACGCAACAGCGGCGAGTCCGACGTCAAGAAGAGCGGCCCCAACGCGGCGGGCCAGACGCCGCTCAACATCCTGCTCATCGGCTCCGACAGCCGGAACTCGGCGGAGAACGTCAAGCTCGGCGGCGGCAGGGACAACGTCGGCAGCAAGCCCCTGGCGGACGTGCAGATGCTCCTGCACGTCTCTGCGGACCGCGAGAGCGCGTCCGTGGTGAGCATCCCGCGCGACACCCGGGTGGACATCCCCAAGTGCGTCGACCCCGACACCGGGGAGAAGTACCCGGCGAAGAACACGATCATCAACGAGACGCTCCAGCGCGGCGGTCCGGGCTGCACCCTCGCCACCTGGCAGAACCTGACCGGCGTGTACATCGACCACTGGATGATGGTCGACTTCGCCGGAGTGGTGGACATGGCGGACGCCATCGGCGGTGTCCCGGTCTGCGTCAACCAGAACGTGTGGGACCGGCCGCTGCCCGGCCAGCGCGGCGGCTCCGGACTGAAGTTGAAGGCCGGCACGCACAAGGTGCAGGGCAAGGAGGCGCTGCAGTGGCTGCGCACCCGCCACGCCTGGGGCAGTGACCCGCTGCGCGCCAAGGCTCAGCACATGTACATGAACGCGATGATCCGGACGCTGAAGCAGCAGAACGTCTTCTCCGACACCGGCCGCCTGATGGGTCTGGCCGAGGCGGGCACGAAGGCGCTGACGGTGTCCGAGGAGATCGGCACGGTCAAGGAGCTGTACGACGTCGGCATGCAGCTGAAGTCGGTCCCGACGAACCGCATCACGATGACGACGATGCCGTGGATCGAGGACCCGCTGGACCGCAACCACCTGGTGCCCAAGGGGCAGGACGCCGACAAGTTGTGGGCGATGCTCCGTGACGACGTCTCGTTCGACAAGAGCGGCAAGGCCCGCACGACGCCGGAGGCGGGCTCGTCCCCGGCTCCGGCGAAGGCCACCGGACCCGCCGCCGCGCCGGCCGCGGGGCTGTCGGTCTCCGTCGTCAACGGCACGGCCAGCGACCAGCAGGCCGCCGTTCCCCAGCGGGCCGCCGCGGTCGTGGCGGCGCTGCAGCGGGAGGGCTTCACCCGGGCCGTCGCCGCGAGCGGGCAGGACCCGCAGGCGCGGACCCAGGTGACGTACCCGAAGAGCACGGGCGAGCAGGGCCGGGCCAACGCGCTGTCGGTGGCGAAAGCGGTCGGCGTCCCGAGCAGCCAGGTGCGGGCCACGGACGACGTGACCACGACGCTGACCATCGGCAGCGACTGGCGGGAGGGCACGTCCTACCCGAAGCAGAAGGCGCCCGAGGCGGGCGACCTGCCCGACTCCGCGGACGCGCTGACCGCGGACAAGACGGAGTGCATGGACGTGTACAAGCCCTACCAGTGGTGAACGTCTCCACGGCATGAGAGAGCGGGAGCCGCTCCGCCGCGCGCCCACGCCAGGGCCCCTTCCCGGACGGGAAGGGGCCCTGGCCCGGTCGGGTCAGTCGTGCCGGGTCAGCTCGCGGCGGCGTCGGCGCGCACCGCGGGGCGCCGGGAGGCGATGACCTTCCTCGCCAGCGCCCGCGGGCTGGTCAGGAAGCCCCAGCCCCACGACATGTGCATGGTGGCCAGCGCCACGGGAATCCGCAGCCGCGCCTTCAGCGGCAGGCCCTTGCCCGCCGGGACCGAGCCGAGCACGATCGCAGCCAGGTAACCGCCGGGCACCACGAAGCCCCACGGGGTCAGCAGGGCGCCCACCAGGATCCCGGCCCCGATCGCGCACACGGCGGCCGGCGGGGCGAGGTAGCGCAGGTTGATCGAGCCCTCGTGGAAGCGGGCGACGACATGCCGCCAGCGGCCGTAGTCCTTGTACTGCTTGGCGAGCGCCTTCACGCTCGGCCGCGGCCGGTACGACACCTTCAGCTCGGGCGAGAACCAGACCAGGCCGCCCGCCTCACGGATGCGGAAGTTCAGCTCCCAGTCCTGGGCACGGATGAACTCCACGTTGTAGCCGCCCTGCTGTTCCAGCGCCTCACGCCGGAACACCCCCAGGTAGACCGTCTCGGCCGGGCCCGCCTGGCCACCGGTGTGGAAGGCGGCGTTGCCGACCCCTATCTTCGAGGTCATCGCGGCGGCGACCGCGTGCTCCCAGTCGTTCTCGCCCTCGGCGTGCATGATGCCACCGACGTTCTGCGCGCCGGTCTCCTCCAGGAGCCGTACCGCCGTCGCGATGTAGTTCGGCGAGAGCATGCCGTGCCCGTCGACGCGGACGACGATCGGATGCCGGGAGGCTCCGATCGCCGCGTTCAGCGCCGCGGGCGTACGGCCGGTGGGGTTGGGGACGGTGTGGACACGCGCGTCTTCTGCCACGAGCTCGGCGGCGATCTCGTCCGTGCGGTCCGTGGACGGACCGAGGGCGATCACGACCTCCATCTCGCCGGCGTACTCCTGCGCGAGGATCGCTTGGACTGCTCCCCGCAGATGCCGCTCCTCGTCGAGGACGGGCATGATCACGGAAACGGCGGGGTGGCGCACGTCGGGATTGGCGTTCATAGAGGGGTCACGTTACCGCGAACGGGGGACACCGGTGCGCGCCGCCGGGGCGGTACCGCAGGCCGCAGATCGTATCGGCCTACGGTTTCACAGTTCCCACGTACGGCCGTCGTCCGGAGGTGTTCCCATGCCCACGCCGCCGCGGTCCTCCCGGTCCACCGCCGGCCCCCAGCGCCGCCCCCAGCCCCCCGCCGCCCGCCGCGCTCCGCGCAGGCCCGCGCCGCCCGCGCGCAAACCGCGCTGGGCCCTGCGGGCGGCCACCACGCTGTCCGTGGTGGTCCTCGCCTCCGCCGGCATCGGGCACGCGGTGATGACCAGCCTGGACGCGGACATCGCCCGGGTCGACCCCTTCAAGGACATGAAGAACCGCCCGCAGGCGGGCCACGGCATGAACCTGCTGCTCGTCGGCACCGACGGCCGGGAGAAGATCGGCCAGGAGGAGCGTCGCACGTACCGGCTGGGCGGCGCGCCCTGCCACTGCACCGACACGATCATGATCGTGCACATCTCGGAGAACCGGGACCGGGCCAGCGTGGTGAGCCTGCCGCGTGACTCGTACGCGGTGACGCCGGCGCACGTCGACCGTACGTCCGGCGAGCGGCACGACGGACACCCCCTCAAGCTGAACGCCGCGTACGCCGAGGGCGGGCCGCAGCTGACCGTGCGCACCGTCGAGGACATGACCAAGGTGAAGATCGACCACTACCTGGAGGTCGACTTCACCAGCTTCATGAAGACGGTGGACGTGGTCGGCGGCGTGCAGATCTGTACGGCCGACCCGCTGCAGGACAGCTACACCGGGCTGAACCTCCCGGCCGGCCGGCACACGCTCCGGGGCGGGCAGGCGCTCCAGTTCGTGCGCGCCCGCCATGTCGACGGGGCCTCCGACCTGGGCCGCATGAAGCGGCAGCAGCGCTTCATGGCGGCGCTCGTGGAGCGGCTCACCTCGTCCGGGATCCTCCTCAACCCGATGAAGTTCCGGGACGTGACCCGGGCGGTGCTCGGCTCGGTACGCGCCGACAAGGGCTTCGGCACGGACGAGATGCTGGACCTGGGCCGCGCCATGCGGAACTTCTCCCCCTCCTCCTCCGAGTTCACCACCGTCCCGGTCGGGCAGCTGGGGTTCTTCGTGAAGGGCGTCGGCTCCACGCTGAAGTGGGATCCCGTGAAGGCGGAGCGCCTCTTCGAAGCCCTGCGCAAGGACCAGCCGCTGTCGGTGCACCGGCCGCGTGGGGCCGCCCGGGTCGTCCCGGTCGCCCCGCAGCAGATCCGCGTCCAGGTGGAGAACGGCACCCGCACACCCGGCCTCGGCCGCAAGGTGGACGCGGCCCTGGCGGCGACGGGCTTCCGCACGACCCGTGCGCCCGTGAGCGCCGCCACCCTCGACGTGAAGCGCACGGTGGTCGCGTACGACCCCGGCTGGGACCGCTCGGCCAAGTCCCTCGCGGCCGCCCTGCCGGGCAGCGAGCTGCGCGCGGTCCCGGGCCTGGGCGCGACCCTGAAGGTGATCGCGGGCCAGGACTTCGAACGCGTCCGCAAGGTGCGGGCCGAGGACCCGGGGCAGGGCGAGGCCCGGGTGGTGCGGGGGGACGAGGTGGCGTGCGGTTAGGGCCTGCCGTACGGCCCGAGGACCTGCCGCCCGGCTCCGGGTCCGGCAGCCCAGGTGGCCCGGGTCAGTCCTCGAAGCCCTCCGCCGCGCGCTTCTCGCGCAGGTCCATGATCGCTCGGCGGCGGGCCAGGCGGTGGGTGCGGCGGATCTGGGCCTCCTGGCAGCGGCGCTTGTCGCGCTCCGTCTCCGGAAGGACCGGCGGAACCCGGCGCGGCTTGCCGTCGGCGTCGACCGCCGCGAAGACGAGGTAGGCCGAGCCGACCTGCGTGGGCGGGGCGGACTCGTTCCAGCGTTCGGCCAGGACCCGGACCCCGACCTCCATGGACGTCCGGCCGGTCCAGTTGACCTGCGCCTTGACGTGCACCAGGTCACCGACGCGGACCGGCTCCAGGAACGCCATCTCGTCCATGGACGCGGTGACCGCCGGCCCGCCGGAGTGCCGTCCGGCCACGGCCCCCGCAGCGTCGTCGACGAGCTTCATGATCACACCGCCGTGCACGGTCCCCAGAAGGTTCGTGTCGTTGTGGGTCATGATGTGGCTGAGGGTGGTGCGGGACGCCGAAGTCGGCTTGCCCGGGATATCCGGACTGCCGGAATCCGCAGCTGGGGCCTGGTCTGTCATGGCCTCTACCTTAAGCCGAGGCTGCGCGTGGGGGTTTTGTGTCAGCTTCGCCACAGCCGTGCTCTGATTTTCCGACGACTCTTGTATGGCGTACCACCGGGACCTGCACACTGGGGCGCATGAATGACTGGCCCGAGGGATTCTCCGGTGACAACCGCGGCAACCGCTTCGGACGCGGCAGCTCGAGCGCACGGCCCGAGAGCGCCCGCGTCATGCGGCAGGTCCGCCGCGGCCCGGCGGCATCGCCCGGGCAGGCGGGATACGGCGGCGCCCCGCCGTACGGCGGCGGCGTACCGCAGCAGCCGTCCTACGTGGACGGCGGCGGCTACGGCCCCGGTGACGGCTACGACAGCGGCTACAACACCGGCCAGGTCTACGGCTCCCCCGGCGGCAGAGGCCCCGGCGGCCCGGGCGACGGCATGTACGAGCCGCGTCCCGCGCCGAACTGGCGCCGCCGCATCAAGGTGACCGCCATCACGCTGGTCACGCTGCTCGTCGTGACGAGCGTCGGCACCTACTTCTGGGCCGACTCCAAGCTCAACCGCGAGGTCGACCTGTCGAAGGTCATCGACCGGCCGGAGGCGGGCGAGGGCACGAACTACCTGATCGTCGGCTCCGACAGCCGCAAGGGCATGTCGGCCGAGGAGAAGAAGAAGCTGCACACCGGGTCCGCCGAGGGCAAGCGCACGGACTCGATGATGATCCTGCACACCGGCGGCGGTGCCCCGACGCTGGTCTCGCTGCCGCGCGACTCCAACGTCACGATCCCGTCGTACAAGGGCTCCGACTCCGGCAAGCTCTACCCGGCCACGGGCCGCCAGACCAAGCTCAACGCGGCCTTCGCGGAGGACGGCCCGGAGCTGCTGGTCCGCACGGTCGAGGCCAACACGGGCCTGCACATCGACCACTACGTGGAGATCGGCTTCGCCGGCTTCGCGAACATCGTGGACGCGGTCGGCGGCGTCGAGATGGACATCCCGCAGGACATCAAGGACACCAAGTCCGGCGCGAACTTCAAGAAGGGCGAGCAGACGCTGAACGGCGAGCAGGCCCTCGCCTTCGTCCGCACCCGCTACGCGCTCGCCGGCTCCGACCTGGACCGTACGAAGAACCAGCAGAAGTTCCTCTCGGCCCTGGCCAACCAGGTCGCCACCCCGGGCACGGTCCTCAACCCCTTCAAGCTGTACCCGACCATGAGCGCCGGCCTGGACACCCTCGTGGTCGACAAGGACATGAGCCTGTTCGACCTGGCGTCCATGTTCTGGGCGATGAAGGGCGTCAGCGGCGGCGAGGGCAAGTCGATGAACATGCCGATCGCCGGCAACACCTCCAACGGCAACCTCCAGTGGAACACCGCGAAGGTGAAGACGCTGGTGAACGAGCTGAAGAACGACGAGAAGGTCACCGTCTCCGGCAACTGAGCGGGAAGGCGAGGCTGCTTCTCGGGCCGTGGCGAAGGGGGCACCCGGGCGGGTGCCCCCTTCGCCGTGCGGTGGTTCTCACATCGAGGCGCCCGACATCGAGCGGCACGACTCGGCACAGCGGCGACATGCCTCGGCGCAGCGCATCATCTGCGCGTCCTCCGGCATGGACATACACGCCTCGGCGCACATGTCACAGGCCCGGGCGCACATCGCGCACATCTCGGCCATGAGCGGGGAGCGGCGCATCATCATGTCGGCGCACATGCGCGTCATCTCGGCGCAGTCCATGACCGCGCGCATGATCTGCATCTGGGCCGGGCCGCCCATCTGCAGGCAGGAGCTCATGGTCTCCTCGCACACGCTGTGGCAGGTCATGCAGGTCTGGACGCAGTCCTGCATCTCCTTGCTGAGCGGGGTGGTGGTGGCGGGCTGCTGGGTCATGACGTCCTCCCAGGGGATGGCGGGAGCCGCGGATCGACGCCCGCTCCTCTCGTCCTACGCCTCCGGCCCCATGAGCACCACAGGGCGGACCGTCCCTCGTGTGTGAGGCACGACTCAGCGGGCTCTGCGTGAAAGCGCCGGCAGCGGCAAAAAGGGGATGCAGGCGCGCCGGGGTCCGGCGCGGCAGGGCGGGACGGGGCAACCGTGCAGGGGGGAGACCCACACATGACACAGCAGATGTACGACGAACCGCAGGCCGCGGGTCCGAGCGGCCGGAGAGGTACGGGCCCGAGAGGGCCGGAGGAACAGAAACTGCGGCTGCGCAGACGGCTGGAGCGGTTGATCGGCATCGCCGCGACCGAGGGCAACGAGCTGAAGCCGCTGCGCAACGGCGACGAGATCTTCCCGGCGATGCTGGCCGCCATCCGGGCCGCCGAGCACACCGTCGACATGATGACGTTCGTGTACTGGCGCGGCGAGGTCGCCCACGAGTTCGCCGACGCCCTGGCCGAGCGGGCCCGCGCGGGTGTGCGGGTGCGGCTGCTGCTGGACGGCTTCGGGGCCAAGGAGATAGAGCGGGGCCTGCTGGACGCCATGGACGAGGCGGGTGTCCAGGTGGCCTGGTTCCGCAGACCCACGCGCCTGTCACCGATGCGGCAGAACCACCGCTGCCACCGCAAGGTGCTGGTCACCGACGAGCACACGGCCTTCACCGGTGGCGTGGGCATCGCGGAGGAGTGGTGCGGCGACGCGCGCAACCCGGACGAGTGGCGCGACACTCACGTCCAGGTCCGCGGCCCCGCTGTGGACGGCATCGCCGCGGCCTTCGCCCAGAACTGGGCCGAGTGTCACGACGACCTCTACGACGAGCACGACCGCTTCACCACCCAGGAGCAGCCGGGACAGGCCACGGTCCAGGTCGTGCGGGGCTCGGCCTCGTTCGGCTGGCAGGACATGCAGACGGTCCTGCGCGTCCTGATCACCTCGGCACAGGAGCGCCTGCGGCTGGCCACGGCCTACTTCGCCCCCGACACCTACTTCATCGACCTGCTGGCCGCGGCCGCCCGTCGCGGGGTCGAGGTCGAGATCCTGCTCCCCGGACCGCACACCGACCAGCGGGCGTGCCTGCTGGCCGGGCGGCAGCACTACCAGACGCTCGTCGACGCCGGTGTGGACGTGCGGGAGTACCAGCCGACGATGCTCCACACGAAGATCATGACGGTGGACGGGGTCTGCTCCCTCATCGGCTCCACGAACTTCAACCGCCGCTCCATGGAGCATGACGAGGAGGTCGTCCTGGCCGTCCTCGACGAGGACTTCACGGCGCGGCTCGACGCCGACTTCGAGACGGACAAGAAGCGGAGCGAGCCGATCGACCCGGCCCGCTGGAAGCGGCGGCCCCTCACCGAGCGCCTGACCGAGGCGGCGGTGACCCCGATCCGCCGCTTCCTGTGAGAACGCCGGGGGCCGGAACGTCCGGCCCCCGGGGCCGGGCTACGGCAGGTTGCGGGCCATGACGATCCGCTGAACTTGGTTCGTTCCTTCATAAATTTGCGTGATCTTGGCGTCGCGCATCATGCGCTCCACCGGGTAGTCGCGGGTGTAGCCGTAGCCGCCGAGGAGCTGGACCGCGTCCGTGGTGGCCTCCATCGCCACGTCCGAGGCGAAGCACTTGGCGGCGGCGCCCAGGTAGGTGAGGTCGGCGTCGACGCGCTGGGAGGCGGCGGCGGCCTGGTAGGTCAGGGCGCGGGCGGCCGAGATCTTCATGGCCATGTCGGCGAGCATGAACTGGATGCCCTGGAAGTCGGCGATCGGCTTGCCGAACTGCTTGCGCTCCTGGACATAGCCCTTGGCGTAGTCGAGGGCGCCCTGGGCGATGCCGAGGGCCTGGGCGGCGATGGTGATGCGGGTGTGGTCGAGGGTCTTCATCGCCGTGGCGAAGCCGGTGCCCTCCTCGCCGATCATGCGGTCGGCGGGGATGCGGACGTTGTCGAGGTAGACCTCGCGGGTCGGGGAGCCCTTGATGCCGAGCTTCTTCTCGGGGGCGCCGAAGGAGACGCCCTCGTCGGACTTCTCGACGACGAAGGCGGAGATGCCCTTGGAGCGCTTGGTGGGGTCGGTGACGGCCATCACCGTGTAGTACTCGGACTCGCCGGCGTTGGTGATCCAGCGCTTCACGCCGTTGAGGATCCAGTGGTCGCCGTCGCGGACGGCCTTGGTCTTCATGCCGGCGGCGTCCGAGCCGGCGTCCGGCTCGGAGAGGCAGTAGGAGAACATGCCCTCGCCCTTGGCGAGCGGGGTCATGTACCGCTTCTTGAGGTCCTCGGAGCCGGAGAGGATCACCGGCAGGGAGCCCAGCTTGTTCACGGCCGGGATGAGGGAGGAGGAGGCGCACACGCGGGCGACCTCCTCGATCACTATGACGGTGGCCAGCGCGTCCGCGCCGGAGCCGCCGTACTCCTCGGGTACGTGCACGGCGTGCAGGTCGTTCGCGACCAGGGCCTGGAGGGCTTCGCGGGGGAAGCGGGCCTCCTCGTCCACCGCGGCGGCGTGCGGCGCGATCTTCGCCTCGGCCAGCGAGCGGACGGCGTCACGGAGCATGTCGTGCTCCTCGGACGGGCGGTACAGGTCGAAGTCAGCCGATCCGGCCAAGGTCTCTCACGCTCCAAAACGCTGCGATGCTGACGCTAACTACCGTTAAGTAATCAAAAGTTTATGGGGTCGCCCACCCGAGTGATACGTGAGCTAGGCGACAGCGGAGAAGTTGCCCGGTGAGGCGCGCCGCCATGCCCCGGCTATGCTCGGGCGCGCACCGCATGCCGTAGACCCCTGGAGTTCCCATGGCCCTGAAGATCACCGTGATCGGCACCGGTTATCTCGGCGCGACACACGCGGCGGCCATGGCCGAGCTGGGCTTCGAGGTGCTCGCCCTCGACGTGGTGCGCGAGAAGATCGAGAAGCTGGAGCGCGCCGAGGCCCCGATGTACGAGCCGGGCCTGGAGGAGCTGCTGCGCAAGCACGTGGCCGGCATCGAGGGCTCCAGCGGACGGCTGCGCTTCACCCGGGACTGGGCCGAGCTGGGCGCGTTCGGCGATGTGCACTTCGTCTGCGTGAACACCCCGCAGCGGCACGGCGAGTACGCCTGCGACATGAGCTACGTCGACGCCGCGATCGCCTCGCTCGCCCCGCATCTGCACGGTCCGGCGCTGGTCGTCGGCAAGTCGACCGTGCCGGTCGGCTCCGCGGACCGCCTCGCTGCCTACCTGGCCGCGCACGCGCCCGCCGGTCAGGACGCCGAGCTGGCGTGGAACCCGGAGTTCCTGCGCGAGGGTTTCGCCGTCGAAGACACGCTGCACCCGGACCGTCTCGTGGTGGGTGTGCGCAGCGAGCGGGCCGAGAAGCTGCTGCGGGAGGTGTACGCGACGCCGATCGCCGAGGGCTCGCCGTTCGTGGTGACGGACTTCCCGACCTCGGAGCTGGTGAAGACCTCCGCGAACTCCTTCCTCGCCACGAAGATCTCGTTCATCAACGCGATGGCGGAGGTGTGCGAGGCGGCGGGCGGTGATGTCGCCAAGCTGGCGGAGGCCATCGGGTACGACGACCGGATCGGCAGGAAGTTCCTGCGGGCCGGGATCGGCTTCGGCGGCGGGTGTCTGCCGAAGGACATCCGGGCGTTCATGGCGCGCGCCGGTGAGCTGGGTGCGGACCAGGCGCTGACGTTCCTGCGGGAGATCGACTCGATCAACATGCGCCAGCGCGGGCAGATGGTGGAGCTGACCCGGCAGGCGCTGGGCGGCGGGCCGTTCCTGGGCAAGCGGGTGGCGGTGCTGGGCGCGACCTTCAAGCCCGACTCGGACGACGTCCGGGACTCCCCCGCGCTCAACGTGGCCGGGCAGATCCATCTGCAGGGCGGCCAGGTCACGGTCTACGACCCGAAGGGCATGGACAACGCCCGCAGCGTGTTCCCGACCCTCGGCTACGCCGGCTCGGCGCTGGACGCGGTGCGCGGCGCCGACATCGTGCTGCATCTGACGGAGTGGCGGGAGTTCCGGGAGCTCGACGCCGAGGCGCTCGGCGAGGTCGCCGCGGCCCGGGTCATCCTGGACGGCCGCAACGCCCTGGACCCGGAGCTGTGGCGCAAGGCCGGCTGGACGTACCGGGCGATGGGGCGTCCCAAGGCCTGAGCGCGTAAGGCGCCCACAGGCGACGCCGGTTCGGCCGAGGCTCAGTCGGCCGAACCGGCGTCTTCGTGCATTCTGCCCCACCCGGACGGGTGGCGGGGCGGCTGGAGCGCTTTGGGCGGAGCGGGCCGGGCAGGACGGCGCCGCGGAGGCCCGCCGGGGCCCCGCTACGCTCCCTTGGCCCGGTAGCGGCGCATCTTCGCGCGGGCCCCGCAGACCTGCATGGAGCACCAGCGGCCACGTCCGGCCGGGCTGCGGTCGTAGTAGGCCCAGTGGCAGTCGGCGGCCTCGCAGGCCTTGAGGCGGGTCCAGGTGCCGGCGACCAGGGCCTCGGCCACGGCGGCGGCCACACGGGCGTGCAGGGAGCTGCTGTCGGCGGGGGCCAGGGCGGCCGAGCCGTCCGCCGCGTCGACGGTGACGAGGAGCGGGGCCTCGGCCAGGAGCGCGCCGAGCGGGGTGACCTCGCGGTGCGGCGGGTGGCCGGCGTGGGCGAGCAGGGTCGCGCGCAGGGACTCGCGCAGGGTGCGGGCCCGGTCGGTCTCGTCCGCGGTGATGCCGAGGCGCTCCCGGCCTTCGCGCGTGTCCAGCGCGTCGGCGCCGGACTCGATGTCCAGCGTGTTCACCAGGGCCTCGACCAGGGTCAGGCCGCCGGGCGCGGGCGATCTCTCCGTCATGGCTGGACCGTACCTCTCGCGAATTCCCTTGCGAGGTTACCGCCTATGGGGGAGCATGCAGTAACGGTTACTGGTTACCCGTCCCTGTGGGTAACGTCGACTTCGAGGAGGAAGTCATGGCTCTCGCCAAGCTGGGTGTCGTGGTCCTGGACTGTCCCGACCCGCACGCGCTGGCCGGTTTCTACGCCGAGGTGCTCGGGGGTACGCCGACGGTGGAGACGGACGGGGACGACGTGTGGATCGACCTGAAGGTGCCGGGCGGCACCCCCCTGGCCTTCCAGGCCGCTCCCGGACACGTGCCGCCGCCGTGGCCGTCGCCCGACGGCTCGCAGCAGTTCCACCTCGACCTGGTGGTGGACGACCTGGACGAGGCCGAGAAGGGCGTGCTGGCCCTCGGCGCGAAGGCGCTGGACGCCGAGGACCGGAAGCGTTCCTTCCGGGTTTACGCCGATCCGGCCGGGCACCCGTTCTGCCTCTGCGCCTGCTGACCCCTGGAGGCCCTATGTCCGCCGTGGCACGTTTCCGTTCCGTGGTCGTCGACTGCCCCGACCCTCACGCGCTGGCCCGCTTCTACGCGCAGGTCGTCGGCGGTACACCGGAGCGGGAGGACGACGACCCCGGCTGGGTGGTGCTGCGCGTCCCCGGCGGCCCCAGGCTCGCCTTCCAGCGCTCGCCGGACCACACCGCGCCGGAGTGGCCGCGGGCCGACCGCAACGCCCAGCAGTTCCATCTGGACTTCGACGGCGGAGCGACCTGGGACGAGATCGACGCGGCCGAGGAGCGGGTGCTGGCGCTGGGCGCGCGGGTGCTGGACAAGGAGGACGACGAGAAGAAGGGCTTCCGCGTCTACGCCGACCCGGCGGGACACCCGTTCTGCCTGTGCCGGATCGAGCCGTAGCCAGGCAGAACGGCTTCGGGCCGGGCAGCACGACCGGCCCGACGAGCCGGAACGGGCCTGCGGCCCCGCTACCCGTCCAGCTCCGAGATCTTCGCTGTCGACGGCTCCCGGCGTTGCTGGGCGGCGCGGGCCGTGAAGTCGGCCCCGCGCAGGACGCGCTGGACGTTGCCCCAGGTCAGCTGGGCCACATCGGCCTCCTCCCAGCCGCGCCGCAGCAGCTCGGCGACCAGGCGCGGATAGCAGGAGGTGTCGGCGAGCTCCTGCGGGTGGGCCGCCCCGGAGTCGTAGGTGCCGGACAGTCCGACGCAGTGCGCTCCGGCCACGTCCCGGATGTGGTCGAGGTGGTCGGCGACGTCGCGGACGGTGGGGCCGGCCTGCTCGGCGGTCAGCGGCACCAGGCACAGCCCCTTGGCCGCGCCCAGCTCCGCCAGCAGGTCGTCGGGGAGGTTGGCGGGGTGGGGGCGCAGGCTCCGGGCGGCGGAGCGGCTGCACAGCACGGGGGCCCGGGACAGGCTCAGGGTCCGGCGCAGGGTCGGCACGGAGGCGCCCGAGAGGTCCGCGATCACGCCGAGGCGGTTCATCTCGCGCACGACCTCCTCACCGAACCGGGTCAGCCCCGCGTCACTCGCCCAGGACACCCCGGCCAGGGTGAGGACACGCAGCCCGAGCAGGTGCAGCTGGCGCAGGATGCCGAGCGAGTCGCCCAGGGACGCGGCACCGGCGGGGCCGAGCAGCACGGCGACGCGGCCGCAGTTGCGGGCGTCCGCGACCTGCCCGGCCGTGCAGGCGGGCCGCAGTCCCTCCTCGCAGGTCCGCACGATGGTCTTCGCCAGGTCCAGTTGCTCCAGGGTGGCGCCCACGGCCCGGTCGCCGACGAGGCCCTCGGGCAGGTGCAACGACCAGAACAGGGCGCCCACATGCCCGCTGCGCAGCCGGGGCACGTCCGTGTCGACGGTGCTCTCGCCGTCCTGAAGGTCGTACCAGGAAAGGCGCTTGAGCGCCCAGGGCAGTCCGTTGTAGCCGTCGGCCACGGGGTGGGCGGCGAGGATGGCGCGGGCCCGGGTCATGGGCGCGTCTTCCGGGTCGGAGACGGGCTCGTAGGGCTCCGCCGTGACAAGGCCCTCGTCGGGGTACGGCTCGGCCAGCTCGTCGAACTCGCCGGCGGCCGCGGCGCCGGTGCGCAGGTCGTCCTGGAGGTCTGCCATGGCGGCTCCGTACGGTCGTTCGTGAGGTACGGTCACCGTCGCACGGAGTGGGACGCGGTTCCTGGTGGGCGGGGCGTTCGGAGTACGGCGCCGGCCTCGCGCGCGGGTGCCCTCAGGACGGCCGGGCGGCCTCGATCACCTCGTCCAGGGTGTCCCGCGAGCGGACCAGATCGGCGATCATCCGGTCGATGCGGGCCCGCTCGGCGGTGAGGTCCGCGACCAGCTTCGGGGTGGCCACGACGGAGGGGCCGCCGTCGGTGTCCCGCATGCAGGGCAGCAGCTGGACGATCTTCTCGCTGCACAGCCCCGCCGCGAACAGCTCCTGGATCCGGATCACCCGGTCCACGGCCGCCTCCGGGTACTCCCGGTGCCCGCCCGGGGTGCGCTCGGCGAACAGCATCCCCTGCTTCTCGTAGTAGCGCAGCGACCGCTCGCTCACGCCGGTGCGCCGGGCCAGTTCACCGATCCGCACGTGCCACCCCCGGACTTGAATCTGACATCAGTGTCAGGTTCTAGCGTACCGGCATGACGTACTCGACAGCACTCTTCGAACCGGCTCGGCTGCCCGCGCTGGACCTGCAGCCGTCTGGTGATGGCTCCGCTGACCAGGAACCGGGCCGCGGCCGACGGCACTCCGACCCCGCTCATGGCCACGTACTACGCCCAGCGCGCCTCGGCCGGACTGATCATCGCCGAGGCCTCGACCCCGAACGCGACCGGGCAGACGTACCCGAACATCACCGCCGTCCACAGCCCGGCGCACGTGGCCGGCTGGCGGCGGGTCACCGATGCGGTGCGGGACGCGGGCGGGCGGATGTTCCTGCAGCTCCAGCACGGCGGCCGGGTCGGCCACCCCGCGACCAGCGGACTCACGCCGGTCGCGCCCTCACCCGTCCCGCTGCCCGAGACGATCCACACGCCCCAGGGGCGCGTGCCGTCCGTCGTCCCCCGGGAGATGACCGCCGAGGACATCCGCACCACCGTCGCCGACTTCGCGAAGGCGGCCCGCAACGCCGTGGACGCCGGGTTCGAGGGGGTGGAGGTGCACTCCGCCAACGGTCATCTGCTGCACCAGTTCCTCGCCCGCAACACCAACCTCCGCACCGACGGCTACGGCGGCTCCGTCGCCGCCCGGATCCGGTTCACCGCCGAGGTGACCGAGGCCGTGGCCGCCGAGATCGGTGCGGAGCGGACGGGGCTGCGGGTCTCCCCCGGCAACACCGTCAACGGCATCGCGGAGGGCGAGACGGAGGAGCTCTACCCCGCGCTCGCCGCGCGGCTCGGCGGTCTGGGCCTGGCCTATCTGCACCTGGTGCACGCCGACCCGGACACATCGGTGTTCCGGAAGGTACGCGCCGCCTGGCCGGGCGTGCTCATCGGCAATCCGGTGCTGAGGGAGGTCTCCACGCGGGAGGTGCACCGGGCCTCCGGGGCGCTGCTGGCCGCCGGGGCCGACCTGATCGCGCTGGGCCGGCCCTTCCTCGCCAACCCCGACCTGGTGGCGCGGCTGCGGCTCGGGGCGCCGCTCAACGCGATGCGCGACCGGTACTTCATGTACGTGGGCGGGGCGGCCGGCTACACCGACTACCCCGCCCTCGACGCTCAGCCGGCGGGCGCGTCCAGCGACTCGATCGTGGCGTTGGACGGCGGCCGCGTCGCCTGAAGACCCCGGGCGACGTCCTCCGCCGCGTCCAGCACCCGGACCGCGTTCTTCCAGGTCAGCTTGGCCAGGTCGGCCTTGGACCAGCCGCGGTCGAGCAGTTCCGCGAGGAGGTTCGGGTAGCCGGAGACGTCGGCGAGGCCGTCGGGGGTGAAGGCCGTGCCGTCGTAGTCGCCTCCGATGCCGAGGTGGTCGATGCCGGCCACCTCGCGCATGTGGTCCAGGTGGTCGGCGACCGTCGACACCGTCGCGACCGGGCGCGGGTGCCGCTCCTCGAAGGCGCGGTGGACCTTCATGGCCTCCGCGGTGGTGTCGAGGTGGTGGAAGCCGTGCGCGCGCATGTTCTCGTCGGCCTCGGCCGTCCAGTCCACGGCCGCCTGGAGCACGAACTTCGGCACGAACGTCACCATCGCCATGCCGCCGTTGGCGGGCAGCCGCTCCAGGACGTCGTCGGGGATGTTGCGCGGGTGGTCGCACACCGCCCGGGAGGACGAGTGGGAGAAGATCACCGGGGCGGAGCTCGCGTCGAGCGCGTCCCGCATGGTCGTCGCCGCGACGTGGGAGAGGTCGACGAGCATGCCGAGCCGGTTCATCTCCCGGACGACCTCACGGCCGAACGCGGTCAGGCCACCGGCCTTCGGCTCGTCGGTCGCGGAGTCCGCCCAGTCGACGTTGTCGTTGTGGGTGAGGGTCATGTACCGCACACCGAGCCCGTACAGGCCGCGCAGGGTGCCCAGGGAGCCCGCGATGGAGTGGCCGCCCTCCGCGCCCATGAGGGAGGCGATACGCCCCTCCCCGCGCGCGGCCTCCATGTCGGCGGCGGTGAGCGCGGGGCGCAGGTCCTCGGGGTGGCGGGTCAGCAGCTGCCGTACGCAGTCGATCTGTTCGAGCGTGGCGGCGACCGGGTCGGGCGCGTCCGTGCGGACGTACACCGACCAGTACTGCGCGCCGACCCCGCCCGCGCGCAGCCGGGGGATGTCGGTGTGCAGGTGGGCGCTCTGGTCGGTGGCGATGTCGCGGGCGTCGAGGTCGTAGCGGACCTGCTCGCGCAGCGCCCAGGGCAGGTCGTTGTGGCCGTCGACGACCGGGAACTCCCGCAGGAGTTCCCGGGCTGCCTCCTGGGAGGTCATCGCCGTCACTTCCCCGCGCCGAAGCCGAAGCCGCCCGAGCCCTCGACCTTGGAGCGCAGGCGCTTGCCCTTCTCGGTGGCCTGGTCGTTCAGCTCCTGCTGGAAGTCGCGCATCCGGCCGCGCAGTTCCTCGTCGTGCGCGGCGAGGATGCGGGCCGCGAGCAGCCCGGCGTTGCGGGCCCCGGCGACGGAGACCGTGGCGACGGGGACACCGGCCGGCATCTGCACGATGGACAGGAGGCTGTCCATGCCGTCGAGGTACTTCAGCGGCACGGGCACGCCGATGACCGGCAGCGGGGTCACCGAGGCGAGCATGCCGGGCAGGTGGGCGGCGCCGCCCGCCCCGGCGATGATCACCTTGAGCCCGCGGGCGTCGGCCTGCTCGCCGTAGGCGACCATCTCGCGCGGCATGCGGTGCGCGGAGACGACGTCGACCTCGTAGGCGATCTCGAACTCGTCGAGGGCCTTGGCGGCGGCCTCCATGACGGGCCAGTCGGAGTCCGACCCCATGACGATGCCAACAACAGGGCTCATTCGGTGATGGTGCCTCTCAGGTAGCCGGCAGCGTGACGGGCGCGCTCCAGCACCTCGTCCAGGTCGTCGCCGTAGGTGTTGACGTGACCGACCTTGCGGCCGGGCTTCACGTCCTTGCCGTACATGTGGATCTTGAGCTGGGGGTCGCGTGCCATGCAGTGCAGGTACGCGGAGTACATGTCCGGGTAGTCGCCGCCGAGGACGTTGACCATGACCGTCCACTCGGCACGCGGGCGCGGGTCGCCGAGGGGCAGGTCCAGGACGGCCCGGACGTGGTTGGCGAACTGGCTGGTGACCGCGCCGTCCATCGACCAGTGGCCGGAGTTGTGGGGGCGCATCGCGAGCTCGTTGACGAGGATCCGCCCGTCGCGGGTCTGGAACAGCTCGACCGCGAGGTGCCCGACGACGCCGAGCTCCTTGGCGATGTTCAGCGCCATCTCGGAGGCCTCCAGGGCGAGGGCCTCGTCGAGGTCGGGGGCCGGGGCGATGACCGTGTCGCAGACGCCGCCCACCTGGCGGGACTCGACGACGGGGTAGGCCACGGCCTGGCCGTGCGGGGAGCGCACCACGTTGGCGGCGAGCTCGCGCAGGAAGTCGACCTTCTCCTCGGCCAGCACGGGGACACCGGCCTTGAAGGGGTCGGCGGCCTCCTCGACGGAGTCGACGACCCACACGCCCTTGCCGTCGTAGCCGCCGCGGACGGTCTTGAGGACGACCGGGAATCCCTCGCCCTCGGCCGCGAAGGCCGCCACGTCCTGCGGATCGGAGACGAGTCTGTGTCTGGGGCAGGGGACGCCGATCGCGTCGAGCTTCGCGCGCATCACCCCCTTGTCCTGGGCGTGCACGAGCGCGTCGGGGCCGGGACGGACGGGGATGCCGTCCGCCTCCAGGGCCCTGAGGTGCTCGGTGGGTACGTGTTCGTGATCGAAGGTGATCACATCGCACCCCCGGGCGAACTCGCGCAGCGTGTCGAGGTCGCGATAGTCGCCGACGACGACATCGCTCACGACCTGCGCAGCGGAGTCCTGCGGGGTGTCACTGAGAAGCTTGAACCTGATGCCCAGCGGGATGCCCGCCTCGTGTGTCATACGAGCGAGCTGGCCACCGCCGACCATGCCGACTACCGGGAACGTCACGCCCCCAGGGTATCGGCCGCGCCAGGGTGGCCGGTTTCCTGTCCCCCACCGGCCCCGCCCGGACCATCTCCGGCCGCCCACCGGCATCCGCAGGAAGATCGCGCGGGAGGGTGGTTAGCATGGCTGGGTTGACGCCGACGAACGGACGGGGGCCTGTACGACCATGGAACGTGGTGCCTCCCGGCTCCGACGTGTCGTTCACGAAGTCGCCAAGTTCGGCGCGGTGGGCGGCGCCGGGGTGCTGGTCAACCTCCTCGTCTTCAACCTGGTGCGGCACACCACCGACCTCCAGGTGGTCCGCGCGAGCGTCATCGCGACCGTCGTGGCGATCGTCTTCAACTACGTCGGCTTCCGCTACTTCACGTACCGCGACCGCGACAAGAGCCGCCGTACCCGTGAGATGACCCTGTTCCTGCTGTTCAGCGCCATCGGCTTGGTCATCGAGAACGGCGTCCTGTACGCGGCCACCTACGGCTTCGGCTGGGACACCCCGCTGCAGAACAACGTCTTCAAGTTCCTGGGCATCGGCATCGCGACCCTGTTCCGCTTCTGGTCCTACCGTTCCTGGGTCTTCCGCGCGCTGCCCGCCCGGGAACCGGCCCCGGCCCCCCGGACCGAGCCCACCGACCTCCCGAAGACCAGGCAGCAGGTGCCGTGACCCGCACGCGGCGCGGTCCTGGGTCGTGTCCGCAAAGTCCCGTCGTCCGCCCGCGGGGCAGGCGGGACTTTGCGGAATGACCTAGCGGACCGTCGGCTCCTCGTCGTCGTCCGCGGGCTTGTGCAGGGGGGTGCGGGACAGGAACAGGCCGAAGACCGGGGGTTTGGTCTGGAGCATTTCCAGACGGCCGCCGTCGGCCTCCGCCAGGTCGCGGCCGACCGCCAGGCCGATGCCCGTGGAGTTGCGGCCGCTGATCGCCCGTTCGAAGATGCGGGCCCCGAGGTCGGCGGGGATGCCGGGGCCTTCGTCCGTGACCTCGATGACCGCCTGGTTGCCGGTGACGCGGGTGCGCAGGGCCACCGTGCCGCCGCCGTGCATGAGGGAGTTCTCGATCAGCGCGGCCAGCACCTGCGCGACCGCGCCGGGCGTGCCCACCGCACGCAGATGCCGTTTGCCGGAGCTGACGATCGCCCGCCCCGCGCTGCGGTACGCCGGCCGCCACTCCGCGAGCTGCTGCTGGATGACCTCGTCGAGGTCGAAGGAGACGGCGGAGCCGGTGCGCGGATCGCGGGAGTTCGTCAGCAGCCGCTCCACGACGTCCGTGAGCCGCTCGACCTGCGTCAGCGCGATGGTCGCCTCCTCCTTCACCGTGTCCGGGTCGTCGGTGAGGGTGATCTCCTCCAGCCGCATCGACAGCGCCGTGAGCGGCGTGCGCAGCTGGTGGGAGGCGTCCGCGGCCAGCCGGCGTTCGGCGGTCAGCATGCGGGCGATGCGCTCGGCGGAGCCGTCCAGCACGTCCGCCACCCGGTCCAGCTCGGGCACCCCGTACCGCTTGTGCCGGGGCCGCGGATCGCCCGAGCCGAGCCGCTCGGCCGTCTCCGCGAGGTCGGTCAGCGGCGACGCCAGCCGGTTCGCCTGGCGGACGGCCAGCAGCACCGCGGCCACCACGGCCAGCAGTGCGACGAGCGCGATGATCAGCAGCGTCCGGCCGACCTCCCGGGTCACCGAGGAGCGCGGCTCCTGGACGGTGACCGTCTCGCCCTCCTCGCCGGGCGCGGTCGCGGTGATGACGTCACCGTCCGGCCTGTCGCCGACCTCGATGGGCGACTCGCCCGGGATGCGGATCACCGCGTAGTAGCGGTCCTGCGTGACCTGCTGGCGGAGCACCTCCGCGTCGACCTGCTGCGCCCCGAAGAGCCGGCTGTCGACGATGCTGGCCAGCCGGACCGCCTCGGAGTCCACCCGCTCCTGGGCGCTGTTGCTGATCGTCCGGGTCTCGACGATGACGAGGGAGACGCCGAAGACGGCGATCACGACGAGCACCACGGCGAGCGTGGACTGGATCAGTCGGCGACGCATGTCCTGTTACCCGAGCCGGCCTCGCGGCTCAGCTCTTCTCGAAACGGAAGCCCACACCGCGCACGGTGGCGATGTAGCGGGGGTTGGCCGCGTCGTCGCCGAGCTTCTTGCGCAGCCAGGAGATGTGCATGTCGAGGGTCTTGGTCGAGGACCACCAGGTCGTGTCCCAGACCTCCCGCATCAGCTGGTCGCGGGTGACGACCCGGCCCGCGTCGCGCACCAGCACCCGCAGCAGGTCGAACTCCTTGGCGGTGAGCTGGAGCTCCTCCTCGCCCATCCAGGCGCGGTGCGACTCGACGTCGATGCGCACGCCGTGCGTGGCGGGCGGCTGCTGCGGCTCGGAGACCCCGCGCCGGAGCAGGGCCCGCACCCGGGCCAGCAGCTCGGCGAGCCGGAACGGCTTGGTGACGTAGTCGTCGGCGCCCGCGTCGAGCCCGACGACGGTGTCCACCTCGTCGGCGCGCGCGGTCAGGATGAGGATCGGGATGGCGTGGCCTTCGCCCCGCAGGCGACGGGCCACTTCCAGGCCGTCCATGCCGGGCAGACCGAGGTCGAGCACGACCAGGTCGACACCACCCTGCAGTCCGGCGTCGAGAGCGGTGGGTCCGTCCTCACGGACCTCGACCTCGTAGCCCTCCCGGCGCAGAGCACGGGCCAGCGGCTCCGAGATGGACGCATCGTCCTCGGCGAGCAGTACACGGGTCATGAGGTGATGGTAGACCTGCAACGCCCTGAGCTGGGGTGTGACCGGATCCCTTGATTCTTACCGTCGGCATGCGCGGTTCTTACGTGCGTGAGGTACGCGTAAGAACCTCCGCCCCTGGGATGGGATCGCGGTAAGGACCTTGGAAACGGGCGTACGGTTCCCCCGACACCTGTGATCCGTGTCTCAAGTCCTTCCATATGGGGCGGTGTCCTGCCGTATGGTGAATCAACGCCTGTAGCACCATGGCGACCTTCAGCGGCCGTTTGCCCTGAGGGTCTCTTTTGTGTGCGGGTCGGTTCCCGCCGGCCCCCCAACGTGAAACGACCTGTGGCCGGGCCTCGCAGTGCGGCGACGCGCGTAGAGGTGTGGATCCCCGTGGCGACCGCCCACCGCTCCGTGACCCGGAGCGGACCCCCCGAAGGCGTCGGGTGGACGGCCGTACCCACCGGTGCCGGCATACCCCCACCGGGCGCACCACCGCTGCTGCGGGGCGCGTCCCGAGCAGCAAGGAACGACCATGGCGTCCAGCCTGACGAAGGACTCGGCCCGACCGGGCACCCCCGGTTCCGAGAAGACCTTCTTCGGCCACCCCCGCGGACTGGCCACTTTGTTCATGACCGAGATGTGGGAGCGGTTCAGCTTCTACGGCATGCGGGCCCTGCTCGTCGTCTACCTGCTCTCCGGCGGTCCGGACGCCAAGAAGGGCAGCATGGGCGGCGGTCTGGGCATGGACCTCGCCACGACGACGGCCATCTACTCGGTGTACCTGTCGATGGTGTACCTGCTCGCCATGCCCGGTGGCTGGCTCGGCGACCGCGTCTGGGGACCGCGCAAGACGGTGGCGATCGCGGCCGTCACGATCATGGCAGGCCACCTGGTGCTGGCCCTGCCCGGCGGTCAGGCGCCCTTCTTCGCCGGTCTGGCGCTGGTGGCCCTGGGCTCCGGCCTGCTGAAGGCCAACATCTCCACGATGGTCGGCCACCTCTACGACGGGCCGGACGACCCGCGCCGTGACGGCGGCTTCACGATCTTCTACATGGGCATCAACATGGGTGCCTTCTTCGCGCCGCTGATCATCGGCACCGTCGGCCAGCAGGTGAGCTGGCACCTCGGCTTCGGTCTGGCCGCGGTCGGCATGGGCATCGGCCTCGTCGCCTTCCTCCTCGGCACCCGCAACCTCAGCCCGCAGAGCAACGTCGTGCCCAAGCCGCTGGCGGCCGAGGAGCGCGCGTCCTGGCTGCGCAAGGGCCTGCTGTGGCTGATCGTCGCGGCCGTCTTCTACGGCGTCGTCGGTTTCACCGGCCACTTCACCCTGAACTGGGCCATGATCCCGCTGACGGTCATCGGCCTGGTCATCCCGGCCGGCGTGCTGCTCCGCATCAAGCGTGACAAGGAACTCAGCACGGTCGAGCAGTCGAAGATGACCGGCTACATCTGGTTCTTCGTCGCGGCCGCCGCGTTCTGGATGATCTACGACCAGGGCGGCTCCACGGTCCAGGCGTTCGGTGAGACGAAGGCTTCCGGCTCGCTGCTCGGCTTCGACTTCCCGTCCTCCTGGTACCAGTCGCTGAACCCGGTGTTCATCATGGCGCTGGCCCCGGTGTTCGCCTGGATCTGGCTGTGGCTGAACCGCAAGGGCAAGGAGCCGAGCACCGTCGCCAAGTTCGCCGCGGCGCTGTTCTTCATCGGTGTCTCGTTCTTCTTCTTCCTGCTGCCGCTGGGCATGGCCGGTGGCGACACTCTGGTCAGCCCGATGTGGCTGGTGGGCATCTACCTGATCCAGACCGTCGGTGAGCTGTGCCTCTCGCCGGTCGGCCTGTCCGTGACGACGAAGATGGCCCCGGCCAAGTACGCCAGCCAGATGATGGGCGTCTGGTTCCTCGCGGTCACGGCGGGCGACTCGGTGACGGGTCTGCTCTCCAACCCGGCCGTCGGCGGCGTGGACCTGAGCGGCACCGGTGCGGTCGCCGCGGAGGCGGTGCTCGCCGTGCTGGCCGGTCTCGCGGTGTACATGTACCGCAGGCAGGTCAAGTCGCTGATGGGCGACGTCCACTGATCGCGGCCGTCTGATTCGCGGAGAAGGGCCGTCGCAACCCCCGGGTGTGACGGCCCTTCCTCATGTCCCGGTCCCTCTCGGCGGGTCGCCGTCCGGGGCGAACCAGGGCGTGGCGGAGGCCCGGCGGGGGGCCGGCAGCGGCAGGCGGCGGGCCGGGCGGGCCGCGTGCCCCGGGCGGCGCGGCCGTACGTGGTCGATCACGGCCAGTGCGCCGCGCACGAGTGCCGCCGGTACGACCAGGAGGGCGAGGATCCAGAACAGGGTCACGCCCCAGGGGCGGTCAACGCCCCAGGGGTGTTCGGCGAGCACCTTGCCCCCGTACTTCAGCGACACGGTGTAGTCGCCGTGCGCCCCGGCGCCGAGTTCCACGGGCAGCTCGACGCGGGCCCTGCCGCCGGGCCGGATCGTGCCGCGCCAGCGCTGGTCCTGCCACTCGGGGGCGTACACGCCGTGCGCGGTGCCGACCTGGAAGACCGGGTCCTTCACTGCGGACGTGCCGATGTTGCCGAGCGTGACCACGAGGGTCCGGGCGGGCGGGGAGCCGAACCAGGTGAGCAGGCCGCCGGAACCACGCAGCCGGGTGTCCGCGAGCAGGGACAGCCGTCCGCCGGCCGCCTCCGCGGGCAGCGGCTCGACCGTGTGCCCGGCGACCTGGAGGGCCGCGTCGGCCTCGGCCTCGGCTCCCGTCACGGTCGCCGCGTGCACCACGCAGGGGCACGGCACGGGCGGCTCCACGACGGGCAGTTCGCGGCGGAAGCGCCCGTCGGCGCCGGTGGTGACGGCCCGGCCGTCGGTGTTGGCGCAGGAGTTGGTGCCGCCGGTCACGCCCCGCCGCGGCTCGGCCTGCCCGCACACGAGCAGCGTCAGCAGGGCGCGCGGCCGCCAGCCGCTGCCGCTGACCGTGACCGAACCGCCCGTGCCCGCCTGGGCCTTGGACAGCTCGACGACGGGCCGGTCCACCGCGCCGACGGGCCCGGCACCCACCAGGACCAGCAGCAGCGCCAGCAGCACCGGCAGTGACACGTACGGAGAACGAACGGCGAACGGCATCGGCGGCTCCAGCAGTCCTACGGTGCCGGCACGGGGCCGGACCGAGCGGCGTACGGTCCTGCACACGGGCGGTGCGACCCGCCCGAAACGGCACCGGCGGCACCGGCAGCCGCACGGTGACGGCACGCGGCCCGACCGAGCGGCGTACCGTCCCGCACACGGGCGGTGCGACCC
>NZ_JBHJPX010000006.1:158496-411968 GCF_042262425.1 Streptomyces sp. NPDC056373 | reverse complement strand
CCGCCCGGAACGGCACCGGCGGCACCGGCAGCCGCACGGCGCCGGCACGCGGCCCGACCGAGCGGCGTACCGTCCCGCACACGGGCGGTGCGACCCGCCCGGAACGGCACCGGCGGCACCGGCAGCCGCACGGCGCCGGCACGCGGCCCGACCGAGCGGCGTACCGTCCCGCACACGGGCGGTGCGACCTGCCGGGAGGGGTGACGCACGGTGGCGGTCCGTCCGTGCCTCCGGAGCGGTGCTCCCGCCCGGAGCCTCCCGTCAACGGCCCGCCCGTGCCCCCTGGTGGCGTCGTGTCAGCCACAGGGCGCCTGCCGCGCCGGCGAGCAGGACCGTGCCGCCGAGGGTGCCGAGGGCGACCGCCGAGTCCTCGGGCCCGGTCCGCGGCAGCCCGGCGCCGGTGCCGGGGCGGGAGCCGCCGCCCTGGGCGGCACCGGTCGTGGCACCGCCCCCCGCGGCCTCGACGTCGAGGGTGAGGGACGGGCCCGGGTCGTTCGTCGGGGTGCACGTGGTCGTCGTACCGAGCGCCTTGATGGTGAGCACGGCAGCGGTGAAAGTGACCTCGCCGCTCTTCTTCGGCGTGTACGTGCCGCTCAGGTCGCTGATCTTGATGGGTGTGTTGGCCGGGATCGCGGCGTCGTTGGCGGGGCCGGTCACCGACAGGGTGCCGCTGTCCGCACCGCCCAGGGCGATGGTGGCGCTCGGCGTCATCGCGCCCTTGCCCAGTTCGACCGGGCTGGAGGAGACGCCCTTCTGCCAGGACATGGTGATCCGGTAGCCGTTGCCGCCCCTGACGCCCTTGATGTCGATGGGGGAGACGGCACTCTTGTCGCCGATCGGCGTCTTGCACTGGTAGTTGACGTCGACGACCTCGGCCCGGGCCACGGGGGCGGCCATCAACACCGCCGAGCCGGCCAGGGCCGTGGCGGACGCGAGCGCGGCGGTTCGTTTCCGGTACGACACGGTGCCGCTCCCCTTCCTGTTCCTGACGGCGTATCAGATAGGGCCGTCAAGGTACGCCCGGGGCCTTGAGGAAGGAAGACACAGCGCACGCCGGATCTGCGAGGGATCCGGCGTGCGCTGAGCAACGTACAGGGGGGTGCGCGGCGGCGCCCCGAGGTGCGGGGACTCCAAGGATCAAGCAGGCGGCCATGATCACGCGATGCGCCCGAACCGAACAGAGGCGCCCAGGATCAGGCAGGTGCGCCCAGTTCCGCCCACACCGTCTTGCCGGAGACTCCCGGCGTGCGGACCACGCCCCAGTCGAGGCACAGGCGCTGGACGATGAACATGCCATGACCACCGGGGCGGCCCGCGCGGTGCGGGGTACGGGGTGCGGGCTGGCCGGTACCCCGGTCGGCGACCTCGACGCGGATCACCTTGTTGTCGCAGGAGATCCGCAACTGGTCCGGCCCCTCGGCGTGCAGACAGGCGTTGGTCACCAGCTCGGAGACCACCAGCAGCACATCCTCGGCGGCGGCCCGCTGGTCGGCGGAGGCGGCGGGCAGCCAGCCCCACGCGTACAGCGCCTGGCGGGTGAAGTCACGGGCCAGCGGAACGACGCCGCTCTCGTCGTCGAAGCTCAGCCGACGCACCTGCGGACCCCCCGGCGACGCCGCGGCCCCGGACGGCGCTCCCGCGCCCTCGCCGGACGCGCCGGTCGCCGCTACGCCACCCTCGGACGCCCCGGAAGCGCCGCCGGGCTCCGGCCCGCGGTCGCCCGGCGGGTAAGGCCGGGTGGTGCTCATCAGCGCTTCACCTCACCGATTCACCAGTTCACGATTCAAAAAGTTCACTGCACAGCCAGTCACGTTCCGGCCGGTCACGCCATGCGCGGCGCATCGGCCTCGCGGCGCCCCCGTCACCCGGGTGCCCGACAGGTTCAGGATGTCTCCTGCCCTGGGGGACCGGCTGAACACCCATGTATTCCGCACGAAAGACATGACAGGGCTGGGATACCGGTCACAGAGGGGTCGCCGAGGCACCGCGCGCCGATGCACCGCCGGTCAGCCCGACTCGTCGGCCAGGGCCGCCTCGAGCGAGTCATGGACACTGAAGACCGCGTCCGCGCCCGTGATCTCGAACACGCGCGCCACCACCGGCTGCATACCGGCGAGCGAGACGCCGCCACCGGCGGCCTCCGCCTTCAGCCGCGCCCCGAGGAGCACGTTGAGCCCCGTGGAATCACAGAACTCCAGGCGCGCGCAATCGATGACCAGGCGCTTGAATCCCTTGGCGAGGCAGTCCTCGAGTGGCTCACGCAACAGATCGGCGGTGTGGTGATCCAACTCACCCGCCGGGGTCACGACGGCACTAGAGCCCTCTTCCCGCACCTCCACCAGAAGCCGGCCAGACTGTGCGCTGCCGACCGTCCCGCGGTCCATGCCGTCTCTCTCTCCCGACGTCGAGGTGGTTGCTGACGCCCTCGAACACTACGCCTTCCCAGCACGGTCCGACACCCGAACAACTACACACAAACGGACATATGCCCACAGAACGCACTTGCGGTGGGCTCGGGAAAGCGGGTAGGCCTAGTAAGGACACGTACCCGACACGGCCGGCTTTGGAGGCGCCGCACACCGCAGTGCACCTAACGGCTCCGGCAGCCTTATGCCGAGAACGATGGAGGACATCATGTCACCCCGGCTCGACGACTCGCGTACCCACAAAGCGGCGTCGACACCCCCTCCGGAACATCTGGATCCCATCGAGCAGGTCGAGACGCTCGTCACACAGGACGGCCTTCTCTCCGGACTTCCGGACATCCCCCCGTACGAGGAAGTCGATGCGGTCGACGCCCGGGCGCTGTCCAAGACCCTCTTCGAGCGTCTGGAGACGCTGGAGGAAGGGACCCACGAGTACTCGTACGTCCGCAACACGCTCGTCGAACTGAACCTCGCGCTGGTCAAGTTCGCCGCCTCCCGGTTCCGCTCCCGCAGCGAACCGATGGAGGACATCATCCAGGTCGGCACCATCGGCCTGATCAAGGCGATCGACCGCTTCGAGCTGTCCCGCGGTGTGGAGTTCCCCACGTTCGCGATGCCGACCATCGTCGGCGAGATCAAGCGCTTCTTCCGCGACACCTCGTGGTCCGTGCGCGTTCCGCGGCGGCTGCAGGAGCTGCGGCTCGACCTGGCCAAGGCCGGTGACGAGCTGGCCCAGAAGCTGGACCGCGCCCCGACGGTGACCGAGCTCGCCGAGCGCCTCGGCCTCTCCAAGGACGAGGTCGTCGAGGGCATGGCCGCGTCGAACGCCTACACCGCCTCCTCGCTGGACGCCCAGCCTGAGGAGGACGACTCCGAGGGCGCGCTCGCGGACCGCATCGGCTACGAGGACCACGGACTCGAAGGCATCGAGTACGTCGAGTCGTTGAAGCCGCTGATCGCCGAACTCCCGCCGCGCGACCGGAAGATCCTGTCCCTGCGATTCGTCGCGGGCATGACCCAGTCGGAGATCGGCGAGGAGCTCGGCATCTCGCAGATGCACGTCTCGCGGCTGCTGTCGCGGACGCTGGTGAAACTGCGCAAGGGGCTGACCGTCGAGGAGTGATCCTCGGCGACCCTGGTGTACGTGTCCCCCGGGGGCGGGCCGGAAGGCCCGCCCCCGGGCGCGTGCCACCGGTGGTCCGCGGCAGCCTTCCAGGGGCTTCTCCGGCCGCCGCTCAGGAGTTGAGGAACAGCGCCGCCGTCGGCAGCAGCGGGGCCGTCAGGCTCAGCAGCCAGTAGGTGTGCGGGGCGAGTGCCGTCCGGCGCCGGAGCGGTCTGTTGGCGAGCCACCAGATCAGGCCGTAGAGCGTGACGACGGGGACGACGATCACGAGCGCGGGGGCCATGCCGTCGTTCTCGGTGGGTTCCCGCGTGGTCCAGCCGGCGTCGGCGAGCGGCCAGTTCGCCGCGAGGTACCAGAGCAGCCAGAACGGCACCACGCCCGGTATGCCGAGCAGCACGTTCACCACGAGTGGTGCCGACCAGTGCTTCGCGATCCGTCCCCGCCCCATGTGCCCCCGCCCTCCGCCGATGCCGGTCGTCGTCCGACCGGCATCGCATTATCGCGGACCGGTGATCACACCACGCGCTCTCCGCGCCGCCACACCCCGCCGACCAGCGGGACGCCGGGGCGGTAGGCCAGGTGGACGTGGCTCGGGGCGTCCAGGAGCGTCAGGTCCGCGTACGCGCCCGGCGTGAGGCGGCCCACGTCGTCGCGCCGCAGGGCCGCCGCGCCGCCCGCGGTCGCCGACCACACGGCCTCGTCCGGGGTCATCCCCATGTCCCGTACCGCCAGCGCGATGCAGAACGGGACGGACGAGGTGAAGGACGAGCCGGGGTTGCAGTCCGTGGACAGCGCCACCGTGACACCCGCGTCCAGCAGCCGCCGCGCGTCGGGCCATTCGGCCCGCGTGGAGAACTCGGCGCCGGGCAGGAGGGTGGCGACCGTACGGCTGCCCGCCAGGGCCTCCACGTCCGCGTCGGTGAGGTGGGTGCAGTGGTCGGCGCTGGCAGCGTCGAGCTCGACCGCGAGCTGCACACCGGGTCCGTAGGAGAGCTGGTTGGCGTGGATGCGGGGGTGCAGGCCCTTCGCCCTGCCGGCGGTGAGGATCGCGCGGGCCTGGTCGCCGTCGAAGGCGCCCTTCTCGCAGAAGACGTCGATCCAGCGGGCGTGCGGGGCGCAGGCGTCCAGCATCTCGCCGGTGACCAGCGCGACGTAGCCGGCCGGGTCCTCCGCGAACTCGGGGGCGACGATGTGGGCGCCGAGGTAGGTGACCTCGTCGGTGTGGGCGGCGGCGACGCGCAGGGCCCGGGCCTCGTCCTCGACGGTCAGGCCGTAGCCGGACTTGGTCTCGAACGTGGTGGTGCCCTGGCGGAGGGCCTCGCGGAGGTAGCGGGTGACGTTGGCCTCGAGTTCCGCGTCGCTCGCCGCCCGCGTGGCCGCCACGGTGGTGCGGATGCCGCCCGCGCTGTACGGCCGCCCGGACATGCGGGCGTTGAACTCCTGCGTCCGGTCGCCCGCGAAGACCAGGTGGGAGTGGGAGTCCACGAAGCCCGGGAGGACCGCCCGGCCTTCGGCGTCGACCCGATTGTCAGTGGCGGGTGCTTTGCTTTGATCACCGGTCCACACGACGCGGTCGCCCTCGATGGCGACCGCTGCGTCGTGGATCAGTCCGAGGGGGGAATTGTCACCGAGGGAGGGGTCGTTGGTGACCAGGCCGGCGATGTTCGTGATGAGCGTGCTTGCGGTGCTCGCGGAGTGGGCGGGGCTGACGGTCGTCGCGTTGCTCATGGCGTCCTTGGTGGCCTGGTCGGCGGTGGGGTCGGGTTCAGGGGCGGAGGCGGGCCGCGCGGGCGTGCGGCCCGCGGTCATCCGCGCAGGGCTTCGACGGCGTCCGCGAGGGCTCGCGGCACGTCCGGTACGAGGGAGTGGACCCCGTCCCGTACGACGTGCCGGCCTGCCACGACCGTATGCGACACGTCCGCTGCCGACGCGGCGAATACGGCCGTCTCGGCCCCGAGCCGCGGAAGCGGCCCTGCCGTCCTGACCGAGTCGAGCGCGACGGTGGTGAAGTCGGCGAGCGCGCCGGTCTCCAGTGCCCCCGCCTCGTCCCAGCCGAGGGCCGCGTGGCCGTCGGGCGAGGCTGCTCGCAGCAGGGCCGCCGCCGTCCAGTGACCCCGGGTGCGGGTGCGCAGCCGCTCGTTCAGTTCCAGCGCCCGCGCCTCTTCGAGCAGGTCGATCACGGCATGGCTGTCGGAGCCGAGACAGAGCGGTGAGCCCTCGTTCTGCAGGGCCGCGGCCGGTCCGATGCCGTCCGCGAGGTCCCGTTCGGTGGTCGGGCACATGCAGGTGCCGGTGCCGCTGCCGCCGATGAGCGAGACGTCCTCGGCGGTGAGGTGGGTGTTGTGGACCCCGGTGGTGCGCGGCCCGAGGACGCCGTGCAGGGCGAGGAGCTGGGTCGGGGTGCAGCCGTGGATCTCCCGGCACGCCTCGTTCTCGGCGGTCTGCTCGGACAGATGCACATGGAGCGGGGCCCGCCGCTCCCCGGCCCACCGCGCGACGGTCTCCAACTGCTCGGCGGGCACGGCCCGTACGGAGTGGATCGCCGCGCCGATCCGTGCGTGATCCCGTTCCTTGAGAAGTGAACAGCGTGCGGCCCAGGTCTCGGCGTCCCCGTCGGAGAAGCGGAGCTGGTGGGTGGTGGGGGGCTGCCCGAAGCCGGAGGAGAGGTAGGCGGTGTCGAGGAGGGTGATGCGGATACCGGCTTCGGCGGCGGCCGCGATGAGGGCCTCGCCCATGGCGTTGGGGTCGGCGTAGGGGGTGCCGCCGGGGGCGTGGTGGACGTAGTGGAACTCGCCGACGGCCGTGATGCCGGCCAGGGCCATCTCGGCGTACACCGCGCGGGCGAGGGCGTGGCAGCTGTCCGGGGTGAGCCGGGCGGCCGTGGCGTACATGACCTCGCGCCAGGTCCAGAAGGTGCCGGAGCCGACCTGGACGGTGCCGCGCAGGGCGCGGTGGAAGGCGTGGCTGTGGGCGTTGGCCAGGCCGGGCAGGGTGAGCCCGCGCAGGACTTCGGCGCCGGGGGGCGGCGCGGGGGTGTCCGGGCGGACGGCGGCCACGCGGCCGTCCCGGACATCGAGGGCCACGCCCGGCTCGACATGGTCGCCGAGCCAGGCGTGCTCCAGCCAGTACGTCCGTGGGGCTGCTGTCGTCACCTGCACGCCAGTCCTTCCAGTACGTCGGCGAGTGCGCGTACCCCGGCCACGCAGTCGTCCTCGCTCGCGGACTCGGCCGGGGAGTGGGAGACGCCGGTGGGGTTGCGCACGAACAGCATGGCGGTCGGGATGCTCCCGGACAGGATCCCGGCGTCGTGTCCCGCGCCGGTGCCGAGGACGGGGACCGTGAGGCCGGTGCCCGTGCCGAGGATGCGGGCGAGCTCGTCGCGCAGGGCGTGGTCGAACTCGACGACGGGGGTGAAGGACTCGCGGACGATGTCGAGGTCGACGCCGTGCGCGTCCGCGTAGCTCCGGGCCGCCTTCTCGATGCCGCCGACCACGGTGTCGAGGCTCACCTGGTCCTCGGCACGGGAGTCGAGCCAGCCGCGCACGAGGGAGGGGATGGCGTTGACGCCGTTGGGTTCGACGGCGATCTTGCCGAAGGTGGCGACGGCTCCGGCGAGTTCGGCCTCGCGCCGGGCGGCGAGGACGGTCTCGGCGTAGGACAGCATGGGGTCGTGGCGGTCGGCGAGCCGGGTGGTGCCGGCGTGGTTGGCCTCGCCGCGGAAGTCGAACCGCCACCGGCCGTGGGGCCAGATGGCGCTGGCGATACCGACCCGGTCGCCGGACAGGTCCAGGGCCCGGCCCTGCTCGACGTGCAGCTCCACGAAGGCGCCGATGCGGGCGAGCCGTTCGGGGTCCGGCCCGATCGCGTCCGGGTCGTATCCGGCCGCCTCCATGGCCCGGGGCAGCGTCACGCCGTCGCCGTCGGTGAGCAGGTGCGCCTGCTCTCGGGTGAGCTGCCCCGCGGTGAGCCGGGACCCGACGCAGGCGAGGCCGAACCGGGCGCCCTCCTCGTCACCGAAGTTCACGATGGCGAGGGGGCGGTCGAAGCGGGCGTCCCTGCCGCGCAGCTCGTCCAGGGCGGCGAAGGCGGAGACGACCCCGAGGGGGCCGTCGAAGGCTCCGCCGTCCGGGACGGAGTCGAGGTGCGAGCCGGTGACGACGGCGTCGCCCTCGGCGGGGTCCCCGAGCCAGGCCCACTGGTTGCCGTTCCGGTCGGCCTCGTAGCGCAGGCCGCGGGCGGTGGCCTGGTCCTCGAACCAGGCTCGGCATTCGCCGTCGGTCCCGGTCCAGGCGAACCGCCGGTACCCGCCGGAGCCGGGGTGCCGCCCGAGAGGGAGCAGCTCGCGCCACATCTGGTGGAAGGAGCTGCCGGTGTCCTGTGTCACGCCGAGTCACCCTCGCGCATCGGGACGCGGACGCCCCGTTCCCCCGCCACCGACTCCGCGATGTCGTACCCGGCGTCGACGTGCCGGATGACGCCCATGCCGGGGTCGTTGGTGAGTACCCGGCGGATCTTCTCGCCCGCGAGCGCCGTGCCGTCGGCCACCGTCACCTGCCCGGCGTGGATGGACCGGCCCATCCCGACGCCGCCGCCGTGGTGGATCGACACCCAGGACGCCCCGGAGGCGACGTTGACCATGGCGTTCAGCAGCGGCCAGTCGGCGATCGCGTCGGATCCGTCGAGCATGGCCTCGGTCTCGCGGTAGGGGGAGGCGACGGAACCGCAGTCGAGGTGGTCGCGGCCGATGACGACCGGCGCGGCCAGCTCCCCGCTCGCGACCATGTCGTTGAACCGCTCGCCGGCCTTGTCCCGCTCGCCGTAGCCGAGCCAGCAGATCCGGGCGGGCAGGCCCTGGAAGTGGACACGCTCGCCGGCCATCTTGATCCAGCGGTGCAGGGACTCGTTCTCCGGGAAGAGCTCCAGGATCGCCTTGTCGGTCTTGGCGATGTCGGAGGCCTCGCCGGACAGGGCGGCCCAGCGGAAGGGGCCCTTGCCCTCGCAGAACAGGGGGCGGATGTAGGCGGGGACGAAGCCGGGGAAGGCGAAGGCGCGGTCGTAGCCGGCGAGCTGGGCCTCGCCGCGGATGGAGTTGCCGTAGTCGAAGACCTCGGCGCCGGCGTCCATGAAGCCGACCATGGCCTCGACGTGCCGGGCCATGGACTCGCGGGCCCGGGTGGTGAAGCCGGCCGGGTCCTTGGCGGCGGCGTCGGCCATGTCCTCGAAGGCGATGCCGACGGGCAGGTAGGCCAGGGGGTCGTGGGCCGAGGTCTGGTCGGTGACGATGTCGATCGGGGCGCCCTCGGCGAGCATCCGCGGGAGCAGCTCGGCGGCGTTGCCCAGGAGGCCGATGGACAGCGGCTTGCGCTGGTCCCGGGCCTCGGTGGCCAGCTGGAGCGCGTGGGCGAGGCTGTCGGCCTTCACATCCAGGTAGCGGTGCTCGATGCGGCGCTCGATGGCGCGCGGGTCGACGTCGATGCAGATCGCCACGCCGTCGTTCATGGTCACGGCGAGCGGCTGGGCGCCGCCCATGCCGCCGAGACCGGCGGTGAGGGTGATGGTGCCGGCCAGCGTCCCGCCGAACTTCTTCGCTGCGACGGCGGCGAAGGTCTCGTAGGTGCCCTGGAGGATGCCCTGGGTGCCGATGTAGATCCAGGAGCCCGCGGTCATCTGGCCGTACATGGTCAGGCCGAGGTGTTCGAGGCGGCGGAACTCCTCCCAGTTGGCCCAGTCGCCGACGAGGTTGGAGTTGGCGATGAGGACGCGTGGAGCCCACTCGTGGGTCTGCATGACGCCGACGGGGCGGCCGGACTGGACCAGCATGGTCTCGTCCTGCTTCAGGCCCTTCAGGGTGCGCACCATGGCGTCGAAGGAGCGCCAGTCGCGCGCGGCCTTGCCGGTGCCGCCGTAGACGACGAGCTTGTCGGGGTGCTCGGCGACCTCCGGGTCGAGGTTGTTCTGCAGCATCCGCAGGGCGGCTTCCTGCTGCCATCCCAGGGCGCTCGGTTCCGTGCCGCGCGGCGCTCGGACGGGGCGGGGTCCTGACATGGTCTGCCTCCTGGTGGGTCTCCCGGCGGAATGTTGCCGCTTCTATTCACATCCTGACCTCATGAATAGAGCTAGTCAATACGTGGGGGGCGTCGGCGCGGCGGTGCCGTGGATGTTTGGCTGGATGCATGGGCGCACACATCGAGACGGAAGAGGCGGGCGGCACCGGGGCCCGGCGGGCGGCGCGGCGGGACGAGGCGGTGCGGGCCGCCGTGGAACAGGGGCTGCTCGGGCCCGGCAGCCCCGTCGTCGGGCTGCTGGACGTCACCGGCATCAGGGAGTCGGCGGCGGAGCTGCGGTCGGCGTTCGAGGCGGTGGTGGCGCCGGGCACGCCCGTGCTGCACGCCTTCGCGGTGAAGGCGACCCCGCTGGTGCCGGTGCTGCGGCTGCTGCGTGAGGAGGGCGTCGGTGCGGAGGTCGCGAGCCCGGGTGAGCTGGCCCTGGCGCGGGCGGCGGGCATGCCGTCGCGGATGACGGTGCTCGACTCGCCCGCGAAGACGCCGGCCGAGCTGCGTGAGGCGCTGGACCTGGGCATCGCCGTCAACGCGGACAACCCGCAGGAACTGGCCCGGATCGATGCCCTGATACGGTCCTCGACCAGCCGCTCCCCGCTGGGGGTCCGGGTGAATCCGCAGGTCGGCGGGGGTGCAATCGAGGCGCTGTCCACGGCGACGGCCACCTCGAAGTTCGGGGTGGCCCTGCGTGACGAGGGGGCCCGGGAGTGGGTCGTCCGGGCGTATCTGGACCGGCCGTGGCTGACCCGGCTGCATGCGCACACCGGGTCCCAGGGCATTCCGCCGGCCCTGATGGCCCGGGGCGTGGCGGAGACGTACGCGCTGGCGGAGGAGATCAACCGGCGGGCCGGGCGGCGGCAGGTCGACACGCTCGACATCGGCGGCGGCCTGCCGGTGAACTTCGCGTCGGAAGCGACGGAGCCGACCTACGCGCAGTACGCGCGGCTGCTGGCCGAGGAGGTGCCGGGGCTGTTCGACGGGCGGTACGGGCTGGTCACCGAGTTCGGGCGGTCACTGCTGGCGAAGCACGGGACGGTGGTGGCACGCGTCGAGTACGCGAAGGCCTCCGGCGGGCGGGCGGTGGCGGTGACGCACGCCGGGGTGCAGGTGGCCGTGCGGACCGTGTACGCGCCGGAGAGCTGGCCGCTGCGGATCTCCGCGTACGACGCGAAGGGGCTGCCGAAGGAGGGGCCGGCGGTGGTGCAGGACGTCGCGGGGCCGGCCTGCTTCGCGGGGGACCTGCTGGCCGAGGGGCGGTCCATGCCGTTGCTGGAGCAGGGGGACTACGCGGCGGCGCTGGACACCGGCGCGTACTACTTCGCGCATCACTACGGCTACAACTCACTGGTGCGGCCCGGGGTGTACGGGTTCGGGCCGGGCGGGCGGTTCGCGGTGGTGCGGCGGGCGCAGACCGTGGAGGAGGTCGTGGCAGAGTCGGGTGGGGCGCAGGTGGATGCGCTGACAGAAGCGGGGTGGGTGGTTCCGTAGCGGTCCGGCCGCGGCATCGGTGGGGCTTGTCGCGCTCACGCGGCGGAGCCGCACATCTACACGGCCCCGCGCCCCCGCGGTGGGACCACCGCTGCCCCGTCACCGGCGCCGGCGCCCCGCCAGAAGTGCCGCCCCACGTACGTCATGACCGGTCACGTTCACGCGGCGGAGCCGCAGGTCGACGCAGCCCCGCGCCCCCTGCGGTGCGCCAAGTGCTGCGCGGTCACACCAGCGTCGGCGATTTCCTTCGTGCGCCTCCCGGCGACGCGTCGCCCGCCGCGATGCCCGTGCTGCGGTAGGTCTTCACCCGCTTGCCGGCCGGGTGGGCCGCTCCCCCGCGCAGCCAGTCCACCCGGACCCACAGCAGCGCGTCTCCGGCCCGCTCCCGGCGGCCCAGCCAGGCCGACTTCAGCCAGAGGCCCGCGCCGCAGCCGGCCAGGAGCATGCCCCCGGCCGCCGGGGCGGCGAAGGCGCTGCCCAGGGCGGCGAGGAAGGCGAGGAGGAGCCACCAGCGGTGTCCTCGGCGCCAGTTGCGTACCGTGACCGCGCGGTCCTGGAGCACGTCGTGCTTTCCGGCCCGGGACGCGGAGGCGGCCAGGGCCACGTAGCGCTTGCGCCGGACGGAGCCCGCGACGGCCCCCGCCAGGACGAAGAGGGCCGCTCCGGCGAGGACCCCGATGCGGCGTCCCGTCAGGCCCGGTGCGAGCAGGCCGACACCCGCCGCGAGAACACCCAGCCACCACAGCGGGGCTGCCCCCGCCCGTACGACGACGGCCACCCGGGCCAGTCCCTGTCCTCCACGCGTCACGTCCAGCCTCCGTCCGGTCTCCGAAGCCTTGGGGAGCCGAAGGTTAGCGACGCAATGTGAGACGAGTCTGAGAAGCCGCGCGGCGTGCCGTCAGTCGACGAACAGGCCCCGCGCCGCCGCCTTCGTGTCGAACTCCTCCAGGCGGGCCTGGGCCTGCGGCAGGTCGTCGCACATGGCCTCCAGCAGGACCCGCCCGAGCAGCATCGGCGCACAGGCCGTGTCGAAGGCGAGACCGGTGCCGACGGCGGCGGGGAGCAGCAGGTCGGACACCTTGGCGACGGGTGCGAAGGCGGAGTCGGCGACCGTGACGACGGTCAGCCCGGCCTCCTTGGCGTAGGCGAGGGTGTCGACGACCTCGCGGGGGTGCCGGGGCAGCGCGAAACAGAGCAGTGCGCTCGCGCCGGCCCGGACGGCGGCGTCGATGCGGTCCTGGAGCATCGTGCCGCCCTCGCCGAGCAGCCGTACGTCGGGATGGACCTTCGCGGCGAAGTAGGCGAAGCCGTGTGCCTGGGCGGCGGCCGCCCGCAGACCGACGACGAGGAGGGGGCGGGAGGCCGCGAGGAGACGCCCCGCCCGCTGCACAGGGGCGGGGTCGGCCAGCGCCTCCGCCAGGTGCCGCAGGTTCTCGATCTCGGCCTCGACGGCCTGCTGGTACTCGTTGTGGGCCCCGGTCTCCTCGGCGGGTTCGGCGGGGGCGACCTCGCGCAGATGGCGGCGCAGGGCGGGGTAGCCGTCGAAGCCCAGGGCGACGGCGAAGCGGGTCACGGACGGCTGGCTCACCCCGGCCAGCTCGGCGAGCTCCACACTCGACAGGAACGGCACGTCGGCGGCGCGGCGCACCATGCTGTGCGCGATGCGCCGCTGGGTCGGCGTCAGCCGGTGGCCCTCGAAGAGCGCCTGCAGCCGCGCGGCAGGGCTGTCGGTCACGCTCATGACGTGCTCCCCCTCGCCTATTCAGTAGCTGAGGATTCTGCATGAGCATATGCAGAGCGGCAAGCCGGACCGGAAGGCTACGACGGTACGACGACCGTCATCCCCTTGCCGAACAGGGGGGCTAACCCCAGTGCGGCCGATGGCGGCGCTGCCTACGGTGGGCCGTATGACGGGAACGGACGCGCGGGACGCCGACCTGAAGAAGGAACTCGACGCCACCCTGCACGCCCGCAGGGATCTGGGCGAGGACTACGAGTCGGTGCTGGTCGACTCCTTCCTGGAGAAGGTCGACCGGCGGATCGACGACGCGGTGGAGCGCAGGGTGCGCCGGCAGCTCGCCGAGCAGCAGATGCAGAACGCCCGGGACTCCCGATCGCCGAGGGCCACGGACTCCTGGGGCGAGCGGTTCGGCTTCGGGATCGTCTCCCTGGTCCTCGCGGTGCCGCTGTCCGCGATCGGCGGGACCCTGGCACACGGGCCCGGCATGCTGATCGCCTGGGCGGGCATCGTCGGCGTCAACGTCGCCCAGGCGGCCCGTACCAACCCGAACGTCTTCGGCCGTCGCCCCAGGCCCTCCCGGGACAGCGGCTGGCAGGACTGAGCGCCCGGCTCCCCGGCTTCGGACCTGCGCGTGCACGACACGCGTTGGTGACCTGCACGCGCGGGACGCGGGGATGACGCGCACGCACGAGATGCCGGGGGGAGTGATGTGCGCGGGGACCGCCGCACCCCCGTGAACGGGGGGCGGGACGACGGCGGTCCCCGCGAAGGACGCGGACCCGGTCAGGCCGGGCTTGCGCGTCCGTGGCGTCCGTGGAGGTCCGGGAGCCGCTCCGGAGGTCCGTCGACGCCGTTCGGCGCCGGCCCGGGCGGGGAGCCGCTCCCGCCCTTGCCGACACCCACCAATGTGCAGGACCCGTGTTAAGCGAGTGCTGCGCGAACGTGACACCCGCGTACCGGTTCCACGAAGCCCGCGAAGATCACGGACGCCGCAAGTTCACCCGGTTCACGGGCAGTTCACCGGGTGTTGGCCGTCACTTCCCCGCGCGGGCGAGGAAGGACAGCAGGTCCTGCCGGCTGACCACACCGGTCGGCTTGCCCTCGACGAGGACGATCGCCGCGTCCGCCCTGCCCAGCACGGCCATCAGGTCCGCGACCGGCTCACCGGAGCCGACCTGGGGCAGCGGGCCGGACATGTGCTTCTCCAGCGGGTCCTCCAGCGAGGCGCTCTTGCTGAACAGCGCGTCCAGCAGCTCGCGTTCCACGACCGAGCCGACGACCTCGGCCGCCATCACGTCGGGGTGGCCGGCGCCCGGCTTGACGACCGGCATCTGCGAGACGCCGTACTCGCGCAGCACCTCGATGGCCTGCCCGACCGTCTCCTCGGGGTGCATGTGGACGAGGGAGGGCATGCGGTCGCCCTCCTTGTCGTTCAGGACGTCGCCGACGCGGGCGCTCGGGCCGGTGTCCTCCAGGAAGCCGTAGTCGGCCATCCACTCGTCGTTGAAGATCTTGCTGAGGTAGCCGCGGCCGCTGTCCGGCAGCAGGACGACGACGACGTCGTCCGGGCCGAGCCGCTCGGCGACCTCCAGCGCGGCGACGACCGCCATGCCGCAGGAGCCGCCCACCAGCAGGCCCTCCTCCTTGGCGAGGCGGCGGGTCATCTGGAAGGAGTCCTTGTCGGACACGGCGACGATCTCGTCCGCGACGGTCCGGTCGTAGGCGGTCGGCCAGAAGTCCTCGCCGACGCCCTCGACGAGGTAGGGCCGGCCCGAGCCTCCGGAGTAGACGGAACCCTCGGGGTCCGCGCCGACGACCTTCACGGAGCCGTCGCTGATCTCCTTGAGGTAGCGGCCGGTTCCGGAGATGGTGCCGCCGGTGCCCACGCCCGCCACGAAGTGGGTGATCTTCCCCTCCGTCTGCTCCCACAGCTCGGGGCCGGTGGAGTGGTAGTGCGAGAGCGGGTTGTTGGGGTTGGAGTACTGGTCCGGCTTCCAGGCCCCGGGCGTCTCACGGACCAGCCGGTCCGAGACGTTGTAGTACGAGTCCGGGTGCTCGGGGTCGACGGCCGTCGGGCAGACGACGACCTCGGCGCCGTAGGCACGCAGCACGTTGATCTTGTCGGTGCTCACCTTGTCGGGGCACACGAAGATGCACTTGTACCCCTTCTGCTGGGCGACGATGGCGAGCCCGACGCCGGTGTTGCCGCTGGTCGGCTCGACGATCGTGCCGCCGGGCTTGAGCGCGCCGCTCTCCTCCGCCGCCTCGATCATGCGCAGGGCGATGCGGTCCTTCACCGAACCGCCGGGGTTGAAGTACTCCACCTTGGCCAGGACCGTCGCCCTGATGCCCTTGGTCACGCTGTTGAGCTTCACCAGCGGGGTGTTGCCGACGAGGCTGATCATCGAGTCGTGGAACTGCACCGTTGTCTCCGGATGCCGCAGAAGTGGTCTGAGTGGTGCCGCCAGCCTATGACCTCGTCGTGGTCCGTGACGGTCGTTCACTCCTCGTTGAGATTGGGCGACGGGCTGTTCGGGGCAAGCACTGGGTGTACGGGTTCGAGGAGGTGGCAGCGACGCATGACGAGCATGTCGAGGGCGAGGGTGGCCCGGCGGATCGCGGCCGGCGCGGCGTACGGCGGCGGCGGGGTCGGTCTGGCCGGGGCGGCCGCACTGGGGCTGGTGCTGGCCGAGGTGCAGCTGGCGCGGCGCCGGGTGGGCAACGGCACGTCTCCTCATGTGCCGCACGCGGACGGGCTGTACGGCCGTACGTACGCCGGTCCGGCCGGGGCACCGCTGAGGCTGACGATGCTGGGTGACTCCACGGCCGCGGGCCAGGGTGTGCACCGGGGCGGGCAGACACCGGGGGCGCTGCTGGCGTCGGGGCTGGCCGCGCTGGCGGAACGCCCCGTGGAGCTGCGCACGGCCGCGACCCCGGGTGCCTGTTCGGACGACCTGGACCGCCAGGTCTCCCTGGTGCTGGCCGATCCCGCTCCGGTGCCCGACATCTGCGTGATCATGGTGGGGGCGAACGACGTCACGCACCGCATGCCGGCGACCCGCTCGGTGCGCTGTCTGGCCTCGGCGGTGCGGCGGCTGCGCACGGCCGGTGCGGAGGTGGTGGTCGGCACCTGCCCGGACCTCGGCACGATCGAGCCGGTCCGCCAGCCCCTGCGCTGGCTGGCCCGGCGGGCCTCACGCCAGCTGGCGGCGGCCCAGACGATCGGAGTCGTCGAACAGGGCGGCCGCACCGTGTCGCTGGGCGACCTGCTGGGCCCCGAGTTCGCCGAGAACCCGCGCGAGCTGTTCGGCCCGGACAGCTACCACCCGTCGGCCGAGGGTTACGCGACGGCGGCGATGGCGGTGCTGCCGACGGTCTGCGCGTCCCTGGGTCTGTGGCCGGCCGAGGAGGAGCGCCCGGACGCCTCGCGCCGCGAGGGTTTCCTGCCGGTGGCACGGGCGGCGGCGGAGGCCGCTTCGGAGGCGGGCACGGAGGTCGCGGCGGCGATGCCGAGCGGACCGCGCGGACCGTGGGCTTTGCTGAAGCGCCGGCGGCGCCGGCGGGTACCCGAGCAGGAGCCGGCCCCCGCGACCCCTTCGAGCTGAGGAGCACCGCCGCGCAACGGGAAACATCCCTCCGAGCCGAGGCGATGAAAAAGCAAGCGCTTGGAAACTGCGGTCAGGGTCACACCGTGACACCCGTGACCCAGGCCATACGTACGGGTAACTTCCCAGTCAGCCCTGCCAGACCACCCGGTACGTCAATGGAGCCGTGATGCCCGAAGCCGTGATCGTCTCAGCCGCCCGCTCCCCCATCGGCCGCGCCTTCAAGGGCTCCCTGAAGGACGTGCGACCGGACGACCTGACCGCCACGATCATCCAGGCCGCCCTGGCCAAGGTCCCCGAGCTGGACCCGAGGGACATCGACGACCTGATGCTCGGCTGCGGCCTGCCCGGCGGCGAGCAGGGCCACAACCTCGGCCGCGTCGTCGCCGTGCAGATGGGCATGGACCACCTGCCGGGCTGCACCGTCACCCGGTACTGCTCCTCCTCCCTGCAGACCTCCCGGATGGCCCTGCACGCCATCAAGGCCGGTGAGGGCGACGTCTTCATCTCGGCCGGCGTCGAGACGGTCTCCCGCTACGCCAAGGGCAACTCCGACAGCCTCCCGGACACGCACAACCCGCTGTTCGCCGACGCCGAGGCCCGCACCGCCGCGGTCGCCGAGTCCGAGGGCTCGACCTGGCACGACCCGCGCGAGGACGGCCTGCTGCCCGACCCGTACATCGCGATGGGCCAGACCGCCGAGAACCTGGCCCGCACCAAGGGCGTCACCCGCCAGGACATGGACGAGTTCGGCGTCCGCTCGCAGAACCTCGCCGAGGAAGCCATCAAGAACGGCTTCTGGGAGCGCGAGATCACCCCGGTCACCCTCCCCGACGGCACGGTCGTCTCCAAGGACGACGGCCCCCGCGCCGGCGTCACCCTGGAGGGCGTGCAGGGCCTCAAGCCGGTCTTCCGCCCCGACGGCATGGTCACGGCCGCCAACTGCTGTCCGCTGAACGACGGCGCCGCGGCCCTGGTGATCATGTCCGACACCAAGGCCCGCGAGCTCGGCCTCACCCCGCTCGCCCGCATCGTCTCGACCGGCGTCTCCGGCCTCTCCCCCGAGATCATGGGCCTCGGCCCGGTCGAGGCGAGCAACCAGGCGCTGAAGCGCGCCGGGCTGGGCATCGGCGACATCGACCTGGTCGAGATCAACGAGGCGTTCGCCGCCCAGGTGATCCCTTCCTACCGCGACCTGGGCATCCCGCTGGAGAAGCTGAACGTCAACGGCGGCGCGATCGCCGTCGGTCACCCCTTCGGCATGACCGGCGCCCGCATCACCACCACGCTCATCAACTCGCTCCAGTTCCACGACAAGCAGTTCGGGCTGGAGACGATGTGCGTCGGCGGCGGCCAGGGCATGGCCATGGTCATCGAGCGCCTCAGCTGAGCGGCAGGCCGTAGCCGCCATAGCACCCGCAGTGAGCCCCCGGCCCGGAACCCTGGAAACACCAGGGTTCTGGGCTGTTTTGTGATCCAATCTCCCCCAGGATGTGACCTATCTCCTTCCCTCAAGGGAGAAGCGCAGGTCACAGTAGCCCCACCCCCTCCCCCGACACCGAAGCCCTGTCCGTTTCGTGATGTTACGCACTGACAGCTGGTCAGTCCGCCCTTCAAGCTGATGTAGGAAGTCGGGGGTCGACTTTGAACCGGGAGTACGTCAGTGAGCGCCATGCCGATCGCGTTGCTGGTCACCACGGCCGCCACGGGCGCCGTGGGTGTCGCCGTCCTGCGCACCGTCCTGCAGCTGCGCCGACAGGTCGCGGCCCTGCACACGGCGCTGGCCGAGAGCCGCGCCGCCACCACCCGTGCGCTGCTGCCCGCCGCCCGTACCGCTGCCGACACCGATGAGATACGCGCCGCCGTGGCCGCGGCGCTCGCCGAGGAGCGGGAGCGGGAGCTCGCCGAGGCGCGGGCGTTCTGGGCCGCCCAGGAGGCCCGCGACGCCTCCGACGCGCCCCCGCTGCTGGGCCTGCCCGAGCACGATCTGTTTCTGCCCCGCCAGGCCGATTTCGCCGGCCTGGAGCCGGTGTCCGAGTCCGGCGCGGACACCGAGGAGCCGGCCGGCGAGTCCCCGGAGCTGGCCGCGGCCCGCCGACGCCACCCCTCCCACCCCGACTTCGTGCCGACGCAGTCGCCGGTCTCGAACGACCACGAGCGCACCGTCGCCACCCTGGAGGAGCTGGCCTCCTCCCGTGTCGAGCTGACGGACGTGCGCCCGGGCCCGCTGGGCACGCTGGACGTGTACGTCTTCGCCGACGGCACGACCCTGTGCATGACCCCGGGCCACCGGGAGACGGCGGAGCACCTCGCCACCGCCCTCCGCGCCGGTGCCACCCCGGTCCTCCTGGGCGGCTCCGGCATCTCGGGCGCCTACACCCTGACGTTCGAGTGCGGCGAGGAGAACGTCTACATCCTGGCGGACAGGGTCATCGCGTCCCTGTAGGCGGAGCGCCCCCTCAGGGGCGCGGGGAACTGCGCGAGCAACGAGCGACGGCCCGCACCCGCGAACGTGGCTCAGACACCCGCCCGCTTCTGCGCCTCTTCCACCAACCGCACCGCTTCGGCAACGTCCGCATCCCCGGACAGCACAACGGCCAGATCGTGCCCCGCCACGGTGATCTGATCTGCGGCAGCAAACATCCCCGCATCCGGCATCTCCCGAGGCTCCACGCCCTCGAGGACCTGCGCCCTCCGGGCCAACTCCCGGGCCAGCTCCAGAGCCTCGGCGGCAGCGCCCCGCTGCAACCTGCTCTGGGGCGCAGCCCTCAATCGATCGGCGAAGTGCTCCACCGCACGGCTCAGAGGCGTCGTATCAACCACGCCGCGAGCGTACGCGTCGCACCGGGACTGTTGCCAACGGGCGAACACTCAGGCACCGTGACCTGAAGGACCGGCTTACATCCCAGCGTCCGGAGGCGCCGATGTCCCAAGTCTTCTCCGAAGAGACCCATCGCAACATGCTCGCCCGCATCCCCCACTGCACCGGTCGTCAGATCTCCGACTGGTTGCGCACCGTCGACGAAGGCCCGTCGCTCTTCCGCTTCGAGGAAAAGGTCAGCTGGCTCCGGCACGAACACAACCTCGCGTACGGCCACGCCAAGGCGATCGTGCACGAGTACGACCTGAGGAGGGCCGCGCGCAAACTCCGCTGAGGCGCGCACCCTCCCCCGACGACGAAGGGCCCCGGCCGAAGCCGGGGCCCTTCGCGCTACGACCGTCGAGGACTAGTCGCTGCTGTTGAGGATCGAGAGGAGCCTCAGGAACTCCATGTAGATCCACACCAGCGTCAGCGTGAGGCCGAAGGCCGCGAGCCAGGCCTCCTCGCGCGGGGCGCCGTAGGCGACGCCGTCCTCGACCTGCTTGAAGTCCAGGGCGAGGAAGCAGGCACCGAGGATGATGCCGATGACGCCGAAGACGACGCCGAGGGCACCGCTGCGGAAGCCGAGGCCGTCACCGCCGCCGAACACCGCGAACAGCAGGTTCACGGTCATCAGCAGGATGAAGCCGAGCGCGGCCGCCATCACGAAGCCGTAGAAGCGGCGGTTGACGCGGATCCAGCCGGCCTTGTACGCGATCAGCACACCGGCGAAGACCGCCATGGTGCCGATCACGGCCTGCATGGCCGCACCGTCGGCGATGCGGTTGTCGACGATGTTGGACACGACGCCGAGGAAGACACCCTCGAACGCGGCGTACGTCAGGATCAGCGCGGGCGAGGCCTTGCGCTTGAAGGACTGCACGAACGCCAGGACCATGCCGATCAGCGCGGCGCCGATACCGATGCCGTAGCTACGGCCGATGTTGGCGTCGTCGATCGGCAGCAGGGCCCAGGAGAGCGCCGCGGTGAGGATGAGCACGCCGAGCGTGCTCGCCGTGCGCAGGACGACGTCGTCGATGGTCATCCGGCCGGTGGTGGCCGGGGCCTGCGGCGGCGCGCCGTACTGCAGGTCCTGCTGCTGGGCGTAAGGGTTCTGCGCGTACGGGTTCTGCGCGTACGGGCTGCCCGTCGGCTGGGCGTACGGGTTGCCCTGGGTGGCGACAGCGGGACCCCCGGCCTGCGGCGCGGTGTTGAAGCCCGCGTAGCCGTTGTCGCGGCTGAACCCCCGTCGCGAGAAGACCGGGTTTCTGCTCCTCATTTCACTCCTCCATGGCCACCAGGCGTGGCCTTGGCTCAAGAGTAATAGGTAGGCAAAGGAATGACCCTACTGCTTGGGGAGGATCTTTCCCTCGTCGTGCTGCGCAACACGCTACGTGGCGTGGTGATTCCCCTCACCGGAGGGGTCGCCCGGGCGGACTCACCCGAAGGGGAAGCAGGTGTACCCCTCCGCCAGGTCCGTCTCGGCGGCGCGGGAGGAGGTGATCCGCTCCAGCCGGGCGAGCTGGAGCCGGTCCTCGAAGGGCGTAGCGCCGGGCGCGCGGTGCAGCAGGGTCGTCATGTCGTACGAGAACCGCTCCGCCTGCCAGACGCGGCGCAGGCAGGTCGCGGAGTAGGCGTCGAGCAGCTCCGCCGATCCGGTCCGCTGCCGGTGGATCAGGGCCCGGGCGAAGGTCACGACGTCGCCGACGGCGAGGTTCAGGCCCTTGGCCCCGGTCGGGGGGACGATGTGAGCCGCGTCACCGGCGAGGAAGAGGCGGCCGTGGCGCATGGGCTCGTGGACGTAGGAGCGCATGGGCGTGACCGACTTCTGGGTGACGGGGCCGCGCTCCAGACGCCAGCCGTCGTCGGTCTCGAACCGGCGCTCCAGCTCGTCCCAGACCTCCTCGTCGCTCCACGCCCCGGCGTCGGTGCCGTCGGGCACCTGGAGGTAGAGGCGGGAAACGGCCGGCGACCGCATGGAGAGCAGGGCGAAGCCGCGGTCGTGGCGGGCGTAGACGAGTTCGTCGTGCGAGGGCGGCACGTCGGCGAGGATGCCGAGCCATCCGAAGGGGTACGTCCGCTCGAAGACCCGGGTCAGTGCGGCGGGGATCGCCTTGCGGGCCACGCCCCAGAAGCCGTCGCAGCCGACTGCGTAGGCGCACTCCAGGACGTCCTCGCGACCCTCGTGCCGGAAGCGGATCCGCGGGGCGTCGGTTCCGGCGTCCTCCACGGCCAGCGCCTCCGCCTCGAAGAGCAACGGCCCGCCGTCCCGGAGCTGCAGGGCGATGAGGTCCTTGCACACCTCGGTCTGGGCGTAGACCATCACCGACCTGCCGCCGGTGAGGGCGGGGAAGTCCACGCGGTGGCGCCGGCGGTCGAAGCGGAGCTCGATGCCGTCGTGGCGCAGCCCCTCGCGGTCCATGCGCTCCCCGGCGCCGGCCGCGCGCAGCACGTCCGCCGTGCCCTGCTCCAGGATCCCGGCGCGCTGCCGCCGTTCGACGTAGGAACGGTCGCGGCTCTCCAGGACGACCGAGTCGATGCCGGCGTTGTGGAGCAGCCGGGCGAGGAGGAGGCCGGCGGGGCCCGCTCCGATGATGCCGACGGTGGTGCGCATCGGACGACCTCTTCTCCCGTGTTCGTCAGGTGAAATTTCTTTCACCATGTGGGTCCGAGTTTCCGACGGCATGCGGCCGCTGTCAACGGGCACGCCGTGAACTCTTCAATGGACCACACAGGGATCGGATGGTGCCCGGAGCCGGACTCGAACCGGCACGCCCGCGAAGGGGCAGCGAGGTTTAAGCTCGCCGTGTCTGCATTCCACCATCCGGGCAGGCCGTGAGCTCCGCATCGAGGTTCCGAGACTATCCGGACGGGTCCCCCGAACAGCGGAAGCGTGGACCGATGTTGTCTTATTTTATTGACGTCTGAGGGTGCATCAGCACACGGAACGCGCCATCCGCACTTGCCAACAGCCTTGCGTGCGGCGGTCGGCCGTGTATGCGGAATGACGGAATTTCACCGCCCTAACGAGGGCACTCCACCTGTTCTCGACACCCGGAAGCATCGGTTCCCGACACCGGGGCCCCTCAGGGGCGTTCGTCATCCCCAGGTATGACACTGCCTCGCTCGGTCAGACCGCAGTCGGTCACCGGAACCGGAACAGCGGGGGACTACACGGCGGCGTGGGACCCGGACGATGGAACACGTCCTTCCCCATGCACAGCCGTCCGACAGGAGTGCCATCCCGTGACCACCGCTTCCCTCACCGACCGGGCCACCGCAGCGGCCGCGCGCGCCACGGATCTGTCGAAGGTCTACGGGCAGGGTGAGACCCAGGTGGTCGCCCTGGACCGCGTCTCCGTCGACTTCCGGCAGGCGGAGTTCACCGCGATCATGGGCCCGTCCGGCTCCGGCAAGTCCACCCTGATGCACTGCGTGGCCGGTCTCGACTCCTTCTCCTCCGGGTCGGTGCGCATCGGCGACACCGAGCTCGGCTCGCTGAAGGACAAGCAGCTGACCAAGCTGCGCCGGGACAAGATCGGCTTCATCTTCCAGGCGTTCAACCTGCTGCCGACCCTCACGGCCCAGGAGAACATCACCCTGCCGATGGACATCGCGGGGCGCAAGCCGGACAAGGAGTGGCTGGAGTCCGTGATCCGCATGGTCGGTCTGGCGGACCGGCTCGGCCACCGGCCGTCGCAGCTGTCCGGCGGGCAGCAGCAGCGCGTCGCGGTGGCCCGGGCGCTGGCCTCCCGTCCCGAGATCATCTTCGGTGACGAGCCCACCGGAAACCTCGACTCCCGCTCGGGCGCCGAGGTGCTGGGCTTCCTGCGCAACTCCGTGCGGGAGCTGGGCCAGACGGTGGTGATGGTGACGCACGACCCGGTGGCCGCCGCCTACGCGGACCGGGTGGTCTTCCTCGCTGACGGCCGGATCGTCGACGAGATGCACGGGCCGACGGCCGACTCCGTGCTCGACCGCATGAAGGCGTTCGACGCCAAGGGCCGCACCAGCTGATCCCCCGTCAGGACCGACAGGACTGAGAAGAAGAACCCATGTTCCGTACCGCCTTGCGCAATGTGCTCGCGCACAAGGCCCGGCTCCTGATGACCGTGCTCGCCGTGATGCTCGGCGTGGCCTTCGTGTCGGGGACCCTGGTCTTCACCAACACCATCTCCGACGCCTACCAGAAGAGCTCCGCCAAGGGCTTCGACCAGGTCGACGTCTCCATGACCGCGGACTACCAGGAAGGCGAGGGCGACAAGGTCGGAAAGCTCCACGAGCTGACCCGGGCCACCCTCGACAAGAGCGAGCGGGTGCCCGGGGCCGCGTCCGCCATCGGCGTCGTGCAGAACTTCACGGCCATCGCCGGCAAGGACGGCAAGCTCATCGGCCAGGGCTTCGAGTCGCAGGGCGGCAACTACTGGGGCACCAAGGACCCGCGGTACCCGCTCGTAAGCGGACACGCGCCCGAAGGCCCCGGTGAGATCCTGATCGACTCCCGGACCGCGAAGCGCGCCGGCTACAAGGTCGGCGACACCGTGCGGATGTCCGTCGACGGCCCGGTCCTGACGCCGAAGATCACCGGCATCTTCACCACCGACGACGGCAACGTCGCGGCCGGTGGCAGCCTCACCCTGTTCGACACGGCGACCGCCCAGAAGCTGCTGGGCAAGCCGGGCGTGTACGACCAGATCGACGTCAAGGCGAAGCCGGGCGTCTCCCAGACCGCACTGAAGGCGGAGCTCGAGAAGGCGCTGCCCGAGGGCACGGTCTCCACCACCACGGGCAAGCAACTCGCCGACGACCAGGCGGAGATGATCTCCCGGTCGATGAGCGGCATGCAGACGGCCCTGCTGGTCTTCGCCGGCATCGCCCTGTTCGTCGGCACGTTCATCATCGCCAACACCTTCACCATGCTGGTCGCCCAGCGCACCAAGGAGCTTGCTCTGATGCGGGCGGTGGGCGCATCCCGTCGGCAGGTGACGCGCTCGGTGCTCATCGAGGCGTTCGTGGTCGGCGCGGTCGCCGCCGTGACCGGGCTCGTCGCCGGCATCGGCATCGGGGCCGGACTGCGCGCCCTGATGGGCACGTTCGACGCGACCGTGCCCGACGGGCCGCTGGTCGTCACGCCCGGCACCGTCCTCGCCGCGCTCGCCGTCGGCATCCTGGTGACCATGCTCGCGGCATGGCTGCCCGGCCGCCGGGCCGCGAAGATCCCGCCGGTCGCGGCCATGAGCAGCGTGCACGCCAAGGCCACCACCAAGTCGCTGGTGCTGCGCAACACGCTGGGCGCCCTGGTCTCGGCCGCGGGCATCGCGGTGGTCCTGGTGGCCACGACCATGGACGGCACGGACGGCCAGATGCCGATGGGCCTCGGCGCGGTGCTGCTGATCATCGGTGTGTTCATCCTGACCCCGCTGCTGTCCCGCCCGCTGATCGCCGCCGCGGCACCGGTGCTGCGCGCCTTCGGCATCTCGGGCAAGCTGGCCCGGCAGAACTCGGTGCGCAACCCGCGCCGCACGGCGGCCACCGCCTCCGCGCTGATGATCGGCCTGACCCTGATCACCGGCATGACGGTGATGGCGGGCAGTCTGCAGCAGGCCATCGAGAAGATGGCGTCGGCGTCGATCAAGGCCGACTACGTGGTGTCCATGGCGAACGGCAACCCGCTGTCGCCGGACGTGGAGAAGAAGCTCGAGCAGGCCGGTGACGTCACCGCCACCAGCCCGATGCTCAACGCCGAGACCCGGATCGGCGGACAGAGCGAGTACGTGACCGGCGTCAACGGCGCCGCGGTCCGCGACCTGGTCGGCCCCGAGCTGGAAGAAGGGTCCTTCAAGGTCGGCGGCACCCAGGTCGTCGTCGACGGTGAGACCGCCAAGTCCTACGGCTGGAAGGCCGGTTCCGCCTTCACCGTCGCCTTCGCCGACGGCGAGAAGCGGAAGCTGACGGTCGCCGGGACCTACGAGAGCAACGACTTCCTGCGCGGCATCCTGCTCGACGAGAAGACCCTCGCCCCGCACGAGTCGGACCCGTACAACATGAAGGTCCTGGTGAAGACCTCCGACGGCACGTCCGGAGCGGTGCAGGACCGGCTGGAGAAGGCCCTCGGCACCAACCCCGCGATCAAGGTGCAGTCCAAGGACGACATCTCCAACGAGATCGCGAGCATGTTCACGCTGATGCTGAACATGGTCTACGGCCTGCTCGCGATGGCGGTGATCGTGGCGGTCCTCGGCGTCATCAACACCCTGGCCATGTCGGTGTTCGAGCGCTCGCAGGAGATCGGCATGCTCCGTGCGATCGGCCTGGACCGCAAGGGCATCAAGCGGATGGTCCGCCTTGAGTCCCTGGTGATCTCCCTGTTCGGGGCGGTGCTGGGCATCGGACTCGGCGTGTTCTTCGGCTGGGCGGCCGGTGAGCTGCTCGCCTCGAAGATGGCCACGTACGAGCTGGTCCTGCCGTGGGCGCGGATGGGCCTGTTCCTGCTGCTGGCCGCGACGGTGGGTGTCCTCGCGGCACTGTGGCCGGCCCGGCGTGCGGCCCGGCTGAACATGCTGGAGGCCATCAAGGCCGAGTAGCGCATGTGCGAAGGGCCCTTCTCCCACCTTCGGGAGAAGGGCCCTTCGGCGTCATCGGTTCCAGGTGCGGGCGCGCAGCGGCAGGCCCGACGTCCCGGACTCGGGGGCTCGGACGGCCAGGACCTGGTTGACTCCGATGCGGTTGCGTTCGAAGGCCAGGGCGGAGGCCGCCATGTAGAGGCGCCAGACGCGGGCCCGGCCGGGGCCGGCCAGCTGGACGGCCCGCTGCCAGTCGGCCTCCAGGCGGGCGACCCACTGGCGCAGGGTGAGGGCGTAGTGCTCGCGGAGCACCTCCACGTCGCGCACCTCGAACCCGGCGCGCTCCAGCTGGGTCACGGTGGCGCCGATCGGCTGGAGTTCACCGTCGGGGAAGACGTAGGAGTCGATGAAGGAGTCGATGCTGTACGTCGTCTCGTCCCGCTGCGGGCGGCGGGCGATCTGGTGGTTCAGCAGCCGCCCGCCGGGCCCCAGCAGGTCGTACAGGTCGGCGGTGTACTCCAGGTACCGCTCGGCGCCGACGTGTTCGGCCATGCCGATGGAGGAGATGGCGTCGTAGGGACCGTCGCGGACGTCGCGGTAGTCCTGGACGCGAATCTCGACCATGTCGGTGAGGCCCTCGTCGGCGACGCGCTTGCGGGCGTAGGCGGCCTGCTCCTGGGAGAGCGTGACACCGACGACGCGCACTCCGTGCTCGCGGGCGGCGTGGACGGCCATGGAGCCCCAGCCGCAGCCGACGTCCAGCAGCCGCAGGCCGGGTCTCAGGCCGAGCTTGCGGCAGACGAGTTCGAGCTTGTCGTGCTGGGCCTGTTCGAGGGTGCTGTCCGGGCTGGGCCAGTAGGCGCAGGAGTACACCATGGACGGGCCGAGGACGATCTCGTAGAAGTCGTTGCCGACGTCGTAGTGGTGGCTGATGGCTCGTCGGTCGGTGTGCTTGGTGTGCAGATGGCGGCGGGGGCTGCGGACCTCCTCGCGGGGCGGGGCGGGCGGCAACGGGAGTCCGCCGAGCTTGACCAGTCCGCGCACGGCGGCACGGACCTCGGGGTCGCGCAGGGCCTGGGCGAGGGTGCGGGCGTCCTCGCCGCGCTCCCAGATGAGACCGGCCAGCAGATCGAGGGTCGCATAGAGGTCGCCCTCGATGTCGAGATCCCCCGCCACCCAGGCGCGGGCCAGGCCCAGTTCGCCCGGCTTCCACAGCAGGCGGCGCAGGGCGCGGCGGTTGCGTACGACCAGGGTCGGCGCGCCCGGCGGACCGGCCTGCGAACCGTCCCATGCGCGGATGCGCACCGGGAGCGGTGCTCCCAGCAACTGTGTGAAGAGGCCCTGCAGCCGCGACGCGGCGTCTGCCATGGTGTACACCTCCGATAGGGGTATCCCCTGCTCGAGCGAAGCCGAGAGCCTGGGGAAGGGAAATACCGGAATGTCGGACACCACGTAAACACCTGCCGGGCTTCGACGCAGTCCCCGGCACGCGTCATGTCTGGGCAAAACCGCCCCTTCGCCCGCCCGGACGCCGCTCCCTGACGGGCCGGCGGCCCCTGACGCGCCACAGGGCCAGAGCGGGCCGACCCACCTGAACGCGCCACAGGGCCCGGGACACCGAAGAGCCGGGCATGACGAAAGGCCCAGGCCCGACGAAAGGCCAAGGCACGCCTGCGAGCCCGGGCCCGAAGAAAGGCAAAGCCACGCCTGCTGGCTCCGGCCCGCCGCAAGGCCCGGGCACGCCGAAGGGCCTCCCGCACCACGGATGGCGGGAGGCCCTTCGTCAGGCAGATGACCGACCGGAGGTCAGGAGGCCTTGGCCTTCTCCTCGGTCTTCTCCTTCGGCGCGGCGGCGACCGGGGCCGGCTTGGCGGCCTCGTAGAACTCCTCGCGCGGCGTCTCCATGGCGCCGAGCGAGACGACCTCGCGCTTGAGGAACATCGCCAGGGTCCAGTCGGCGAAGACGCGGATCTTGCGGTTCCAGGTCGGCATGGCCAGGCCGTGGTAGCCACGGTGCATGTACCAGGCGAGACGGCCCTTGAGCTTGATCTTCATCTTGCCCATGACGATCATCGCGACGCCCTTGTGGAGGCCGAGACCGGCCACGGCGCCCTTGTTGGCGTGGCTGTAGTCCTTCTGCGGGAAGCCCCGCATGCCGGACACCACGTTGTCGCCGAGAACCCGGGCCTGGCGCAGCGCGTGCTGGGCGTTCGGCGGGCACCAGGCGTTCTCGTTGCCCGCCTTGCGGCCGACGAGGTCCGGGACCTGGGCGTTGTCGCCGGCGGCCCAGATGTAGTCGGTGCCCTTGACCTGGAGGGTCGGCTCGCAGTCGACGTGACCGCGGGGGCCCAGCGGCAGGCCGTAGCGGGACAGGGCCGGGTTGGGCTTGACGCCGGCGGTCCAGACGATGGTGTTGGAGTCGACCTCGAGGCCGTTCTTCAGCACCACGTGGCCGTCGACGCAGGAGTCCATGGAGGTGGACAGGTAGACCTCGACGCCGCGGCCCTCGAGGTGCTCCTTGCCGTACTTGCCGAGCTTGGGGCCGACCTCGGGGAGGATCTTGTCGGCGGCGTCGACCAGGATGAAGCGCATGTCCTCGCGGGACACGTTCTTGTAGTACTTCGCGGCGTCGCGGGCCATGTCCTCGACCTCGCCGATGGTCTCCGCACCGGCGAAACCGCCGCCCACGAAGACGAAGGTGAGCGCCTTGCGGCGGATCTCCTCGTCGGTGGTGGAGTCGGCCTTGTCGAGCTGCTCGAGGACGTGGTTGCGCAGGCCGATGGCCTCCTCGACACCCTTCATGCCGATGCCCTGCTCCGCGAGACCGGGGATCGGGAAGGTGCGGGAGACCGCGCCGAGCGCGATCACCAGGTAGTCGAAGGGCAGCTCGTAGGCCTCGCCGACCAGCGGGGAGACCGTGGCGACCTTGCGGTCCTGGTCGATGGTGGTGACCCGGCCGGTGAGAACCTCCGCCTTGGGCAGCACACGTCGCAGCGGGACGACGACGTGGCGCGGGGAGATGTTGCCGGCGGCGGCTTCGGGGAGGAAGGGCTGGTAGGTCATGTACGACCGGGGGTCGACGACCGTGACGGTCGCCTCGCCGTAGCGCATCTTCTTCTGGATGCGCCGAGCTGCGTACAGGCCTACGTACCCACCGCCTACTACGAGGATCCTGGGACGCTCCGTGGTGCTCATGCCATCGAGTATCCACCCGTCTCAGGGGGGTGGCTCGTGCGCCCCTTCACAAGCTCTTGCAGGGTGTGTGCTATCCTCCGCGGCCCGCGTGATCCACGTCATGGTGACAACCGGGCTCCTTTATGCACCCCGGAGCGTTGTCAATGCCGCGTGAGCTGCCTCTCTGTACCCGAGAGGCCTCCGTGAGGGACGTCCCGCGCGCCGTTCCGGACACCTTCCCGGACCCCTCCATACCATGCTTCTGAACATGTTCAAAGGACTGTTCAGCCCCCGGACGGGTCAACGGGACCCTTCTCATCGCCCGGGAGGGCCGAATTCCTTGTGAAGAACTTCACGAACTTTTCCGACGGGCGGTCTCCGGGGAGTTCGTCCGAGCCCCCGGAGACGCTCATTCGTGATCCATGCCTGCTCAGAAGCGGGCTACGCGACCGACCACGCGATGCCGTCGAGCATTGCTCACATACGCGCATCGCTCCCCCACCTGCCATCGTCCGGCGGGTCCCAGACAAACAGCACGTCGGCGCGGGTCTCGTACCTGCTCGGCCGCGGGTAGACGCGCACGCAACGGATGATCTGTTTCAAGATCAGATTCCGCTGAATGTTGGTGAACGTCTTCCACTCTGGGAGCATGCCGACGATCAGCGGGCGCACCTCTTCGCGCGTCGGTTGTTCGTCCTCTTCGGCCTCGAGTTCGCCCTCGCCGCCGAGTTCGGCGATCCTGGCCGCGACCTTGTCACGGTCGTCTGTGAGCGTCGCGCACGCTTTGTCGTACGCGTCTGCCGGGTATCTCTGTGGGTTTCGTGCGTAATCCATGATGAGCCGCGACAGTGCGTCTTGCGCCTGTTCGTGCTCGAGGCGCAGCTGTGCGAGTTCCTGCTCGACGGTCGGCTCGAGGGCGGGCGCGTCCTCTTCCGTGGCGGGTAGGGCGTCGATGTCGTCGGCGACCTCTTGCAGCTTCTCCAACACGATGCGTTCGAGCTCGCTACCGGTGCCGCTTGTGCCTTCACAGCCGTCGCTTTGGTCGTGGAGGGCGCACCTCCAGATGACGTCCTTTTCGTTGCCGTGCCCGCTGCTTGAGCCGCGGCATAGTTGGCACCGCACCAGGGAGGTAAGGGCGTGCGCCACTGCGCGGGCCCGGATCGGTGTCCGGGCGACTGACGCGCGGCGGGTCCGGTACTCCTGCCACAGTTCGCCGGCCCTGCGGATGATCTGTTCCCGCCCGGTGTCGTCGAGGTTGGCGTAATCGATGTCCGGGTCGTATCCGATGATCGGCAGCTGTGCGCCGAGGAAGTATCGCCAGTGCCCGCAGCTCTTGTACGACTTGCCGTCTCCGACTTTGGGACAGTCGCACTCGTCGCGTACGCGGAGGTATCCGGCGGCGAACCCTGAGTCGAGGTACCGAAGCAGGGAGTCTTGCCGCCACAGGCCGCCGCGCATGGTGCGTAAACCGGCCGCGTTGAGCTGCTGAACGAGCCTCTTCGCGCCCGTGCCTGCTATGTACTGCGCGTAGCAGCTCGCCACGTGCGGGGCGACTTTCGGATCGATCTCGTACCGCTCCTCTTGGAGCCGGAATCCGCCGGGGGCGTTCGCGTCGGGCACGCGTCGTGGGAACCACGTGTACCCGAACCGGGGCCGGCCGCCGGACGGGAGTTGAGCGGCGAGCCTGTGTTCGTGAACCTCTTTCCACTGCTCGCCTGTCCGGTCACTCTCGAACGCCCCGAATTCGAGGATCATCCCGCGCTGAAAGCGGCCGATCGCGGTTGTGGCGTCGACGGGTTCCGTGGCTGACTCGAGCCGGCCGCCGATCGCCTCGAGCCGGGCGAGGTTGATCGCGTTGCCTACGCGGTCGCGGCCGAATCGGGAGTAGCGCCATACGGCGATCCCCTTTGCCTCGCGCTTCTCGACGCGCTCGATGGCGCCCATGATCTTGCGTTGGAAGTTCCTGCCGGTGGCGTCGAGGTCGACCACCCATGCGACGATCCGGCGCCCGTGCCGGCGTGCCCATTCGAGGATGGACGCTTTCTGGATGTCTGGGCTGATCTTCTCCTCTCGCCATGTGGAGACGCGTACGTAACCGATGTACGGGTCGCCGTCGAGGGCGGTTGTGCTGCGGAACGTGTCGGGTGCCTGAGTCATCCGGCGGCCCGCCCGTCGTCGGCGCGGTAGGTGTGAAGGTGGTGGATGTTCCGTGCGCCCTGGTCGTCGAGGCCGGTTCCGTCGGGTGCTGGGGCGCGGTGCTGGTCGAGCAGGCCGCGCGCTACGTGGTCGAGGGCGAGCGCGTAGCCGGCCGCGTGCGCGGCGGCGAGCTGGTCGTCGGTGACGTTCTGCTGTTTGCGCATGGCGCCGATGACGACGCCGGCCGCGGCGGGCACGGTGGCGAGGATGGCGCCCCGCATGATGTCGTCCCGGTCGACGATGAGTCCTATCCCCCCGATCAGGGTTGCAGCGATGAGCAGGGCGAGGCCGACGGCGATAATGGAACTAGCGTTCGAACGCCAAGACATGGGCTGGTGCCTCCGTACGTCGTCACTTCTGGTTTCGCTGTTCGTGGGGGGGTGGCGTTCGTTGCAGTGTCTCAACCATGGAGACGAACAGGCGTCGGGCCTGTGGATCTTGAATGCCTAGTTCGTCCGCGGCCTGCTCGGGCGTGATGGGCCGAGGGCCCGGGTCCGGGTTGGCGATCCTGCCGAGTTCTTCGTCGGTGGCAACGCCGGCCCGCACCAGGACTTCACCGAGCGGAACACGCAGGGCCGCGGCGAGTTGACCGAGGATGCGCGTGTCGTGCTGGGTGCCTTGGCCGCCAAGCATGCGGCTTACTGTGGCGCGCCCGATGCCGGACTCTTCGGCAAAGCGGGTCTGGCCGCCGCCGCGTGCGCTGAGGTCGTAGCCGCGCCGGGTGAGTTGTTCGCGGAGCCAGTCCGCGAAGGTCTGCGCTTCGTTTCGTTCCATGGATGGAACATACCGTCGCTGGAACAAGCGGGGCGGGTTCCCCCCTGTTCGTGACCGAAACGCATAGCCAGCACGTCAGTTCGACCCCCTTACTGCTGGTGCCCGAGTTACACGGGTGACCGATTGTTGTTACCCGCATGCACGCTGTCAACGGCAATGACGTGCTGCAACAGTTCGTTGATCTTCCCAAATGCGCACGACGACATATGCCGAACGCCCGTGCTATGTTCCATCCATGGACGGAAGCTATCCGGCCATGGAAGGAAAGAGCGCCGCCATGTATGACCGTTCTGCACTCGTCACGGCTGCCCGTAAAGCCGGAGACCTCACCCCCTCCGATGCAGCACGAACCCTCAAGGTCGCCCGCAATACCGCGTGGCGCCTGTGGCACGGCCGCACCGCGCCAAGTGCCCGAGTAGCCGCGGCTGTTGAGTCCGCCTACGGGCTCCCCGCCTCGCAGCTGATCACCCCCAACGTCGAGGCCGCGGCATGACCGACGCCGACGTGATCCCTCGCGAGCAGGCCCTCGCCAGCGCCCGCCGCGCCCTCGACCGGGCCCGCGCCGAACGCGACCACGCCCGGGCCGCCGGCCGACTTCCCGCCGAGCTCGAGCTCGCATGCCGCCGCCTCGAGCGCCAGCGCCCCCGCCCCGCCGCGCACCGCGCCGCGGCCTGAAAACAGGTGGGCCGCCCCGGATCGCACCCGGAACGGCCCCCACGCCACCACTCGAAAGGCACTGGACGTGTCCCCCGATCGTAAGACCCCGCACCGCCCCGACGGCCTCGCCGACGGCCTCGACGCCCTCGCCGACACGCTCGACGACCTCGCCGTCGCCTTCAACCAGGACCCGGACACCGTGGCCCGCCTGCTCACCACGCACGCCGCCCACGTGGCCGCCCTCGACCTCGCCGCCGTCAACTACGACGCCACCGACGCCACCCGCGCCATGCGCGCCGCGGAGGTCGCCAGCAGCCGCGAGGCCCTGCTCGAGCAGATCACCAGCGACCAGCTCGCCGACGTGATCCCCCTCGCCGCCGCCCGCACCGCCCAGAACGGACACAGCGCATGACCACGCCCACCCCTCACCTCGCCGCCGTCCCCAACACCGCGCCGCGCATCGAGACGGCCTACGTGCCCGCACCCGAGGGCGCGCCGGCCGACGCCCCCCGCGTGTTCGCCGTCGTCGCCGCAGTCATGGCCGACGCAATGCCCGTGGGGAAGGACCAGCGCAACCAGCAGCAGAACTACAACTTCCGCGGCATCGATGACGTCATGTCGGCCATGGCGGGCCCGATGCGCAGGCACGGCCTGTTCATCCTGCCGAGCATCGCCGAGCACCGGCAGGAACGTGACGGGAAGATGACCCGGACCCTGATCACGATGCGATACCGCATCTACGGGCCCGCGGGTGACTGCCTGCTCGCCGACGTGCCGGGCGAAGCATTCGACTTCGCCGACAAGGCCACCAACAAAGCACAGTCGGCCGCGCTCAAGTACCTGTTGTTCACGCTGTTCATGCTGCCTGTGGACGCCCGCAGCATCGACGACGGCGACCGCCACCACCCGGAGCCGCCGGCCGAGCAGGCGCAGCGCCAGCAGCGCCGTGGAGGCAACCAGCAGCGCGGGCGCCAGCAGGGCGAGGGCGGGCAGCAGCCGCGCCGCAGCAACCGCGCCGAGTCCGGCCCGTGGGAGCAGGAACCGCCGCAGCAGCAACGCCCGCCGCGCCGCGATTTCCTCGCCGAAGCGCGCCAGGCGCCCAACCGTGCCGCGTTCGACAAGGTGCGCGCCGCCGCCGTCAAGGCCGGCGCACCGGCCGACTACCTCGACCAGCTCGACGCGATCGCCCGCGACAAGGAGCAGGCCGGCCAGAAGTCGCAGCAGGGCAAGCAGCCGCCCGCCGAGCAGCAGCAGGGCACCGCGCCGCAGCAGGGCGAGCAGGCCGCGCCGCCGTCGAGTGTCGACCGCGCCGCCACCCTCGCCGCCATGTACGCCGCCGCCGCCGAGGCCGGAGTCGCCGACCGCGCCGAGGCCGACCAGCTGTTCACCTCCCGCCACAACGTGACGCCGGCCGAGGCCACCCTCGAGCAGCTGCGCGAGATGCGTACCGACCTGCTCGACGCCGCCAAGGGGGCCGCAGCGTGAGCACCAACGACACCACCGCGCCGACCGCCGAACAGGCCGAGCAGGTCGTCGAGTCGCTGCGCGACCTCGCCACGCAAGAGGCCGTGTTGAAGCTGCTCGCCGAGCGCGTCGCCGCCGCGCAGAAGGACGTGAAGGCCCGTACACAGCGCGCCCTCGACGCCGCCGCAGAGCGCGACGGAACCGAACGCGTCGTCGCGTCCCTGCCCACCGGCGAGCAGGTCGCCACGATCTCACTACGCCGCGGCGAGTCCGGGCCCGTCGTCGTCGACGAGGAAGCCCTCGCCCGATGGATACGCCAGACGTGGCCCGACGAGCAGTTCACCGAGACCCGTCTCGTGCGCACCGTCAAGCCGTGGAAGCTCGCCGAGCTGGTCGCCCAAATGGAAGCCGTCGGCGCCGCCAAGATCCCGGACCCAGCCACGGGCGAAGTGCTCGAGCCCCCGGGCGTCATGTGGAAGCCCACCCGCGCCCGCACGCACGCCCTCACGTGGCGTAAGGGCGGGAAGGACGCGACCGCCGAAGCGTGGCGCACGGGCGCCCTGGCCGCCGAGCTCGCCGCGATCACCGCGGGGGGTGAGGAGCAGTGACCGAGCTCGCCGTCGTCGCCGTCGCCGGACTGTCTACGCTCGCCGCCCTGGCCGTCGGCCTGTGGGCGATCGAGACCCGCCTCGCCGCCCTGTGGCGCGCCGAGCAGCGCCGCCACCGCCGCGCCAAGGGCGCCCAGTGAACGCCCGCCCCCGGGCCCGCCTCGCCGCCGCCCGGGCCCTGCTCGACACCCCGCCGACCGAGAACGTGCCCGGACAGGCCGCCCTCGAGGTCGCCACCGCGCCGGCCGTCGAGGACAAGCCGCCGCCCACGTGCGACACCGGCAACCCCCGTTGCGGCGAGCCGGCCCGTTTCTACCCCGCCGGGTGGAGATGCGACCGGCACCGCCCCAGAACCTACCGGCCCCAGTAGGCCGCCCTGATCGCCCCGGGGCGAGGACGAGCCGCGCGCCCCTCGCCCCGGGCGCCACACCCAGCAAGGAGCACCCCCCGTGCCATGGTTCAAAGTCGACGACACCGCGCACAGCCACCCGAAATTGATCAAGGCCGGTAACGCCGCCATCGGCCTATGGATGCGCGCGGGCGCCTACGCCGCCCAGCACCTCACCGAAGGCACCGTTCCGGGCGTCGTCGCCCAGCTGTACGGCACCGCGCCGCAGGCCCGGAAGTTGACCGCCGTCGGCCTGTGGCACGCCGCCGGCCACACGTGCCCGCGTTGCCCGCAGCCGGCCGCGGGTGACTTCCAGATCCACGACTATCACCAGTACAACCCGCGCCGGGCGAAGGTCGAGCGCGAGCGTGAGGCCGCCGCCGAGCGCCAGCAGCGGGCCCGCGAGCGCGCCGCCGAGCAGCGCACCGCACGCGGAAACGGCCCGCAATCGTCGACGAATCGCGCTCGAAAAGACGACGGATCGTCGCCGGAAAATCTCGAAAACGCTCCGAATCAGGGCGCGTTTGGGGAGGACTCCGCAGGTCACGGGGGTCCGTCACACCGTGACGCCCCCAACCCGTCACGGTCCCCCCGACCCGACCCGACCCCTAGTACCTCCTACGGAGGTACTACCCCCCAACCCCCCACGGACCGGCCCGGCACTCCAGGACCCGCCGAGCAGCTGCTCGCCCGATGGTGGGAGACCTACGGCCGCACGACCGCCCAGAGCCGGAACACGATCGGCCGGGCGATCGCCGACGCCCTCGCGAACGGCCTCGAGCCGGCCACCCTGTGGCCCGCCCTGGCCCGACTCGGCGACCTCAACAAGCCGATCACCGGCGGCACGTTGACGTTCGCCCTGTCCGAGCTGAAGCGCCCCGCCCCCGGCGGCGAGGTGATCCCGTTCGACCGCGCCGCCGCCCGCCCCTCGACCACCGATCAGCGCGTCGCCGCCGGTATGGACCTCGCGGCCCGACTGCGCGCACAGGAAGGCACCTCCGCATGACCCCCGCCGACGCCGCCGAGCTGTTGACCCTGTGCGCCGCGTTCGACCGCCGCACCGTCGGCGAGGCCGACGCCCGCGCATGGGCCGCCGCCCTCAACTCCGTGCCCCTCGACGACGATGCCCGGGCCGCCGTCGCCCGGCACTACGCCGAGACGGACCGATGGATTACCCCCGCGCATGTGTTGCAGCAGCGCGCCAAGATCCGCCGCGACCGCCTCGACCGGGCGAACGTGCTCTACGAGGGCCGCCCGGGCGAGACCGGCGCCGAGTCAATCGCCAGCCGCCGCGCCCTCGAGCGCGCCGTCGCCGACGGCCGGATCGCCCCGCAGTCCGCCGCACAGGCCGTCGGCCTCGCCCCGCGCACCGCGCCGCCCGAGCTCACCGGCGGGCCCGCCCCGGAGGTCGAGGCCGCCCTCGAGGGCATCGGCCGGCGCATCCCCGACGAGGCCGCCGTGTTGCTGCACGACTACCGGCCCGTTCGGGCCCAGCGCGAAGCCCTCGCCGCCTCGAGACTGCCCGACCCCCTCGCCGTGGCGTGCACGTGGTGCCAGGCCGCCCCCGGCAAGCCGTGCCGCATGGGCAAGAACAACGCCCGCGTACGCCAGGACCCCCACCCCTCCCGCCTCGACGACGCCCGCGCCCGCCACAACACCCGCCAGGAGCAGAGCGCATGAACCGCAGCAGCAAGCACCCCGACCGCCCGTACCGCCGCCGCGCCGTCCCGGGCGACCACACCCCCAACAGCCGCGGATTCCGCGTCACCGCGTCATGGGACGCCCGCCCCGACCGGCCGGCCATCCGCAACACCAGCGACAAGGCCAAGGCCCGCCGGATCGCCCGCGAGTACGCCGAACAGGGCGCGTACGTGATCCTCGAGGAGCACCGCGGGCGCGACCAGTGGCGCACGCTGCGCGAGCTCGACGGCCCCGCGATCGTCGCCGCCGCCCGCGCCGCCGCCGACGCCGAGCGCCGCGCCGCCGACCGCGCCGAGGCCGAGCGCGTCGAGCAGCTGCTCGCCGTCCGCCGCCGGCACCGCCTCGCCGCCGAGGCTGCCACGCACGCCCGCGCGCTCATGAGCCCGCCCGCGATCGTCCGGCCCGAACACCGCCAGCGCGCCCGCCACATCACGGGGGCCCAGCGATGACCCCGCCGCCGGCCGCCCTCGCCGTACTGCGCGCCGCACTGGTCGACACCCAACAGGCACCCCTCGAGCACGCCCAGGAAGCGGCACAGCGCGTCGTCGACGCCCTCGCCGCCGACGGGTGGACCCTCGCGCCGATCGAGGCCGAGAACGGCCGCGAGACGCTCGCACAAACGTTCGTCACGAACCGATAACGACCAGTCCGGGGGGTGCCCTCGATGAGACCAGCGCACCCTCTTAAGCGATATCGTCCACTCTTGGACGGAACAAGTCCGCACATGAACGGAACGGTACGGGGGCCCGGATGCCGAGCAGTAGCGCCGAACGGTTCGCCGCCAAGGTCGACCGCAACGGGCCCGCCAGCCTCTACCGCGACGCCCCCGGGCCCTGCCACCTGTGGACCGGCGGAGCCCGCAGCAAGCGCGAGCACGACCGCGGGCAATTCGGCGAGTTCTACGGGGCGTTCTGGGACGGCGAACGCATGGTTCGCGCCCACACCCACGCATGGGAGCAGGAACACGGCCCCGTGCCCGACGGCCTCGAGCTCGACCACAAGTGCCGGCGCCGCAACTGCGTCAACACCGCACACCTCGAGGTCGTCGACCACCGCACCAACACCCTGCGCTCGACCGCGCCGACGGCCATCAACGCCCGCAAGACGCACTGCGCCAACGGCCACCCGTTCGACGCCGCCAACACCTACCGCGCCCCCAACGGACACCGGCACTGCCGCGCATGCCGCCGCGCCCGCCAGGCAGCCCCCGTCATCGCACTCCCCACCACCACACCCACCACCGAAAGGCAGGCCGCCTAAATGGCAGGCGAGACCGTAATTACCGTCGTCGGCAACCTCGTTGACGATCCCGAGCTCAAGTTCACCCCGTCCGGCGCCGCCGTCGCCAAATTCCGCGTCGCCTCGACGCCCCGCACGTTCGACCGCCAGACGAACGAATGGAAAGACGGCGACGCCCTGTTCCTGACCTGCTCGGTATGGCGCCAGGCCGCCGAGAACGTCGCCGAGTCCCTGCAACGCGGCATGCGCGTGATCGTTCAGGGCCGCCTCAAGCAGCGCAGCTACGAAGACCGCGAGGGCGTAAAGCGCACGGTCTACGAGCTCGACGTCGAGGAGGTCGGGCCCAGCCTCGCCCGCGCCACCGCCACCGTCACCAAGACCACCGGCCAGCGCAACAACGGCCAGCAGCAGGGCGCACAGGGCGGATGGAACGGCCAGCAGGCCGGCGGCGACCCGTGGGCGACCAACGGCCAGCAGAACCGCGGATACAGCGACGAACCCCCGTTCTGACCGCCCGCGGCCGGCGACCGGTCGCACCCCGCCCCGCGCGCACGCGCGACCCCCTCGAACCCGAACAGGAGCAACCCCCATGCCCCGCATCCCCGACGCGGTGAACGTCGTCAGCCTCGACACTCACGCCCTGATCGTCGCCGTGCCCCTCGACGGCCCCGCCGACGTGTCGTCGTCCCTGCCCCGTCCGGTCGCCGCCGACGTGCTGCGCCAGATAGCCGACCAGCTCGCCGCCCAGCCGTGCCCGACCGCCGCCGCCACCGGCCAGCCCTGCCCCATCCACGACGAGCCGACCGCGCCGGCCAACGAGGAGCAGCCGGCCGCGGATTGGGTGGCCGACGTACGCGCCGCCCTCGCGTTCAACCTCCCCGAGCCCGAGCCCACCCTCGCCAGTCTCCGCGACATCCTGCTCGACACCGCGCCGCGCACCCCCGCCCAAGCCCTCGCCGCCGCCCGGATCGTCCTCGCCGCGCACGGACACGAACTGTCGACCGTCGTCCGCAAGCACGCCGACGACTACCGCGCCGAGAACGGCGTAACTCGAGGCACCCGCGGCCTGCTCACCGGCATGCACAGCATCCGCCGCCTGCTCGACGAGCGCGCCGACCGCCTCGCCGCCGAGGCCGAGCAGCAGTGAGCACCCTCGCCCGCGCCCGTGCCGCCCTCGCCCGCAGGGCGGCACGGCGCCGCGCCGACCGCGCCCTGTTGCGCCTCGCCCGCGAGAACTGCGGCGACTGGACCTGTCCCACGTGCCGCGCCCTCGACCACCTCGCCCACCACGGCGACACCACCCACCGCGCCCCGGAGGCCGACCAGTGAACTACGCCCCGCACCCCGCCGCCCAGGCCGCCGCGACCGCGCCGCCGGCCGTCGACGACGACCACCTCGAGGCCGCCGAGTGCACCGAATGCGGCCGACCGCTCAAGCGCCCCAGCGACGACGGACTCGGCCCCGTGTGCCGCCGCAAGCTGCGCGCCGCCCGCGCCGAGCGCGAGCAGGAGGTCGCCGCGTAGTGGCCCGCAACATCGGAGCCGACGGCCGCACCGTGTTCCGCGCCGTGATCACGTTCGGCAACAGCACGACGCCCCGCTACGAGGGCCCCTACAGCAGCGCAGGCGGCGCCCGGGCCCGCGTGTCGTTCTGGCGTAACCACCTCGCCCGCAGCGAGGGCAGCGCCACGGGGCGCGTCGAGCAGGCGCACACCGTGTGGACCCCCGTGGGCGAGCAGGCCGACCCGATCGCCGCCGCGATCGCCCGGGCGTACCGGGCCGTCGCCGACGAGATCAACGCACTCCCCCAGGACTACGAGTGCGACCCGGGCCGCGGCGACGCCGCCGAGTACCTGCGCCGCCGCGCCGACGAGATCCACCCCGCCGCCGAGGAGCCGAACCAGTGAGCCGCCCCCAGCACCGCGCCCCCAAGGGCCGCACCCTCGACCGCCTCGACCGCCGCGCCGTCGTCGACAACCTGCTCGCCCGCACACACCGCGCACGGCTCACGTCCGCCGAGGCCGCCCTACTCGGCGACTACGTGCGCGAGGAGCGCCGCCAGGCCGACGAGAACCGCAGGGCCATGGCCGGCACGACGCAGGCCCTCGAGCGGCACCGCGAGGCCGCCGACGCCGCCATACGCGAGCTCGAGCAGCGCGCCGGACAGGCCGACGCGCTGTCGCAGGCCGCGCACCAGTGCAGCAACGAGGCCGAGCAGCACCGCGCCGAGGCCGTGCAGCGCCTCGCCGCTCAACAGCAGATGCACGAGGACCGCCGCCGCGCCCTCGCCGACGCGCTCGCCGCCCCCGCTGACACCCCGTGGCCGCAGCTGGTCGACCGTGCCCAGCTGAGAGACCAGCACGCCCGAGAGAACAGCGCCGAGGCAACCGACCAGTACAAGCGTGCCCGCCGGGCAGAGGCCGCCCTCGACCGCGTGCGCCAGGCCGACAGTCTCGGCGCCGCCCTCGCCGCGGTCGCCGAGTTCGACGGACTCACCCCGCAGGCCGCCGCCGCACACGGCGCACTCACCGACCGCGCCGACACCACCGCGGCCCGCCTCGCCGAACAGCAGCGCGAGCACGAGGTCGCCCTCGCCACCGAGCGCCGCACCGGCGAGCGCGCCGTCGAGGCGTGGCAGAAGCGCGCCCGAGAGGCCGAGGAGGAGGTCGCCCAGCAGCGGGCCCGCGCCAACGGGTGGCGCGCGCACGCCATCGAGGCCGACGACCGCGCCGACCGCCACCTCGCCGCATGGCGCAACGCCCGCCGACGCGCCCGCGAGCACGCCGCCGAGGAGGAGCGCGTACGCGGCTGGTGCGCGCACTGGCACGACCGCGCCGACACGTTCCGCGCCGCGTGGCAGTCCGCCCGCGACCGCGCCCGGACCCGCACCGAGGAGCGCGACCGCGCCCTCGCCCATGCCGCCGCCCGCGGCGACGCCCTCGCCGCCCACCTCGCCAGCACGGAGGCACCCCGATGACCCTCGCCGGCCGCACCATCGTTGCCACCCTCGCCGCCGCCGCAGCGATCGCCGCCGTAGCCGTGGCGTGCGACTCCCCGAGCGCATGCGCCGCGACCAGCCCCCGCCCCGCGCCGGCACCGCGCGTCGCCCCGCCGAAGCCGGCCCCCGCCCCGGCACCGCGCCCGCCGGCCAACAGCACGCCGAGCAAGCCGAAGACGCCGGCCAAGCCGCGCCACAACAGCCCCGACCTGTTGCCCCTGCCCGTGTTCGTCGACCACGGCCAGTGCCAGTAACCCCCCGCACCTCGAGCACCAGGAGCAACCCGCCATGAGCAGCACCGCCCGCACCCTCGCGCGCCCCGCCGCGCAGGCCGTCGCCGATCTGCGCGCCGTCCGTGAACAGTGGGGCGACCTGCTCGCCGCGATCGAGCGCCCGCCGGCCGCCCAGTGGCCGCCCCGCGAGTGCGCCGGATTCCTCGACCAGCTCGCCGCCGCCGACCGCGCCGACGACGACCTCGAGCCGGCCGCGCCGCGCGTCGGTCGACTCCCGCTCACCCTCCGCGAGCACCCCGCCCCGCTCAACCTCGACGCCCTCGACGCCGCCCTCGAGGTCGAGGCCGACCTGTTCGACCTCGCCGACCAGATAGCCGAGCAGGTACAGCGGCCCGTGCGCCGCGTGCCCAAGCCGCACCGCAGCGGGCGCACAGTCGCCGCCGTCGACGCCCGCGACCGCGACAACCCGGCACGGTGGCACTACGCCGGCCAGGGCAACCCCGGATCACGCGCGTACGGCCTCCATTGGGCCGCCGTATGGGTCGAGGGCCGCGTATGCGACGAAGACCTCGACGGCGACCTGTTCGCCCCCCTGTCGCCGCGCCTGTTCGACCACGCCGCCGCGGTCGCCGCCCGGGCCCGACGCACGGTCGAGCGCGCCCTCGAGCGCGACGGCCGCACGACGCACCTCGACACCCCGTGCCCATGGTGCGGCGGGCAGCTGGTCGGCCAGACCCGCCCGGGCGGCGAACCGGTGGTGACCTGCTCGACGGGCGAGGGGTGCGGGGCGCCTGTCGTGCTCGACCGCGGCCGGCGCAAGTGGCGGGGCGCCGAGCTGGTCGGCCTGTGGGAAGCGATGGACGCCGCCCGGAACCGCACGGAAGACTCGACGCCATGAGCACCCGCGACCTGATCGAGTTCTACCGGGCCCGCCTCGACGAAGAGGAGGCAGGCGTACGCGACTGCATCGAGTCAGCAGAGCCCAACGTCGGCCAAACCGACCTCGACGAGCTCGCCACCCGGCGCACCGTCCTGGACATGTACGAGATCGCCGCGAAGCACGACGACGAGCGGGCCCCAGGTCTACGCCTCGCCGTGCAGTACCTCGCCGCCCACTACGACAAGCACGCCGACTATCGCGAGGGGTACCGCCCAGGGCAGTGACCCAACTCCCGGAAGGGGCGCCGGAATTGCCAGGCGCCCCTTTTCTTGACCCGCTTGTGTAGTCGCTACACAAGCCGCTACAGTCAGAGTCCTGCCGTACTCCACACGGCGCCGCCGGACTCCACCCGGCACCACCGACCAGCCAAGGGAGCAACCCCCGATGAGCGTCACCATCCCCGGAGCCCTCGCCGACCACCTCACCGCCGAGCGCCCGTTCGACCTCGACACCCGCGCCGCCCTCGACGACGCCCGCCGCGGACGCGGCCGAACCCTGGTGCTCGAGCCCCGCAGCATGACCGCCCTGCACGTGATCAGCCGCCGCGCCGAGCAGCTGCTCGCCGACTCCTACGCCACCGACGCCCAGAAGCGCGCCGCCCGTAAGTGGATCGCCGCCGCCGGCCACGCCCCGCAGATCATCACCGTGCGTTTCGCCTCGACCGAAGAGGCTTACGACGCGAGCCAGTGCGCCGCCGAAATCCGTAACGGCGATGTGCTGGTCGTCGAGGACGAGCAGGCCGTCGCGTTCATGCACGACGCATGGCCCGTCGCCGTCACCACCGCGCACGGCGAGTTTCACGGCGACGGCACCGCGCCGACCGTCGAGGCCGCCCGCGGCGCGTCCGCCCGTGCCGCCGCCGACGCCGCGTACGCCATCGGCGCGCCCCTCGCCAGCGCCGAGCTCCAGCAGGACGCCGAGCAGGCCGTCGCCGAGGCCGCCGCCGACGACGCCCCGGAGGCCACGCCGACCGTCGAGGAGGTCGAGGCCAGCTACGCCGCCCAGCTGGTCACCGAAGCCGACGCCACCGCCGGCACGTGGCGGGGCGCGTGGATCGGCGAGCACAGCGTCGCCGCCCTGCCCGCCCTGTTCGACCTCGACACGGAACAGGGCGCCCTGTTCGACGACCGCGCCGCCGTCGAGGAGGCCCCGCCGGCCGCCGTCGAGGCCGCCCCCGAGCCGTTCGTCGCCCCAGAGGTCACCCGCGCATCCGTCGACGCCTACCTCGCCCGCGAATACCCCGCCCTGTACGCCCCGGAGCAGCCGCGCCCGCTCGAGCTCGAGCCCGCGTTCATGTGGGCAGTAACGCACCGCGTCGTGATCCGGGGGGAATGGGTCGGCCTGATCATGTGCGGACTCGGCCGCCGCGAGGCCGACGACCGCGCGGGCGCCCTGCTCTACACCGGCAGCAAGGCCGTTGAAGTCGTGCTGTGCGAGCACGGCCCCAACGCGCACCGCGACGCCCGCCTCGCCGCACGCTGCGAGGGATGCGGGTACGCGATCCCCCGCGGCGAGCAGTGGCACGACGCGTGCCGCCCCCGCCCGCGCCTTACGCCCCTCGAGCGCGCCCGCCGCGCCGCCGCGCGCGACGCCGGATACGCCCGCGCCCTCGACGCGTCCGACGCCGTGACCGCCGCCGGCGGCGAGCCCCCGTTCTAACCGACCCGACCGGCCCGCCCTCGCCCGAGGGCGGGCCCGACCCATACCGACAGGAGCAGCACACGTGAACCCCACCGACCAGCCCGACGAGCAGCGCGACGACGAGCCGACCGTCGCCCACTACCAGCGCGCCGACGCCGACAAGATGCCGACGACGCCAGCCGGGCAACTGGCCGCCGTCGAGGGAATGGCCGCCGCCGCGGGATTCCTCCCCGCCGATAACCCGAAGCTCGCCAAGCACAACCGCAAGATGTTGCGCCGCCAGTTCGGGACGGTCGACGACAGCACGCCCGCCGGACGATTCCAACAGCAGATGCTCGAGGCAATCGAGCAGTTCGAACGCGAGCGCCGCTCCGAGATCATCGCGGCCGGCGGAGACCCCGACGAGGACCGCGACCCGCTCGAATACGCCGAGTGGATCGCTTCCCAGTGGGACGCGACCGCCGAGGAGCCCAACGAGCGGGCAGCGCTGCTACTCCAGCTTGCTGACGAACTGACCCTCGAGGACCTGCGCACGCTCCGCCTCGCCGCCGAGGCCGCCGCCGCCGTCACGCCCCGCATGGTGGTAGACGCCGCAGGCCGCGGCATGAAGCCGAACCGAATCGCCGAGGCAAGCGGACTCACCCCGTCGCGCATCTACAGCCTGTTGCGCGAGGCACGCGAAGAGGCTCGCGCCATCGAGGAAGCAGACCGCGCCAACACCGAGGACCTGAACAGGTTCGCGCCCCCGCAAGAGCCCTAACCCAGACAGCAGCGCGGGCCCGTACGCGGCGACTCCACCGCCGGACGGGCCCGACTAACCACGATCGGAGCAACCCCGACATGGCCACCGCCAAGCCTACCGACCCCCAGCTCGCCGCCCGACGCGCCAGTGTGCGCCACCTCGCCGACGAAGAGGGCATGTCCCACCGCGCCATAGCGCGCCAGCTAGGTATCCATCACCGCACCGTGGCGCGCGACCTCGATGCCACCGCGCCGGCCGCCACCGCGGCACCCGCGCCACAGACCGCGCCACCCGCCCCCACCAGCGGCGCACCCCGCGCGCCGTTCCTACTGCACGAGCTCGAGCCAAGCCTCATCCAAGATCTCAACGTATTGACCGACCACCGCACCGGCACCCTGTACGCGCCGATCCGGCAATACCTCCGCGCCGCCGCCGACGCCCGCCGCGCCGCCATGCGCGCATGGATCGAGCGCCAGTGCGCCACCGAGGACGCGCCGCCGCGCCGACCGGACGCGACCGCCCCCGCGCGCGAGTTGCGCCGTGATCATTCCGTGACCTAACCTTGGGCCCGTCTTCGGCGTGCCCGAAAACGGAACGCCCCACCGCTCACCGAACGCCCCGCCGGCCACCCGCCCGCGGGGCGTTTCGCATGCCCGACGCGAGGAGGTGACGACCTATGGCTCGACCGATCACCGACCACGACCGCGAGCAGGTGCGCACCCTCCACGCCCAGGACAAGAGCCGCAACGAAATCGCCCGGATCATCAAGCGGTCGCCCTCGACCGTTTCGAAGATCGCCGCATCGTTCGAGCCGCCCCTCGAGTTCAACCGGGCCGCCGAGGTCGCCGTCGCCACCGAGGTACGCCGCGCAGACCTCGCCGCCCGCCGCTCCGCCCTCGCGCTCGGCCTCCAGGACGACGCCGAGCAGCTGCGCGCCCAACTGTTCGCCCCGTGCACCGTCGGCGAGTTCGCCGGCCGCGACGGCGATTGGCACACGGCCAACCTCGACCGCCCCAGGTTCGGCGACCAACGGCAGATCATCGGAGCCGTGCAGACGGCCGTATCTACGTCCCTACGCCTCGCACCCGCCGAGGGCGGCGAGGGCGCCGAGCAGGTTCGTTCGATGCTCGGAGCGCTCGGCGAGGCATTGCAGCAGGCCGCCGCCGACGACCTCGCCGACGGAGGCGCCGACGGGGGGTGAGCAGTGCTCGACCTCGACCGTCTGCCCCTGTCCCGTAAGCAGTTGCGTTCGATCGGCCAGGCCACCGCGCGCGTCAACATCTGGCACGGTTCCGTTCGGTCCGGCAAGACGATTGCGAGCCTGCTCGCGTTCGTGATCGCCGTCGCCACGGCGGGCCCGTCCGGGCTCATCATCATCTGTGGCAGGAGCTTGCAGACCATCGAGCGCAACGTGTTCGAGCCCTTGCAAGACGCCGCCCTGTTCGGGCCCCTCGCACGGCACGTACACCACACCCGCGGCGCCACCACGGCAACGATCCTGGGGCGCACCGTCCACCTGATCGGCGCCGCGGACACCCGCGCCGAGGGCCGCCTACGAGGACTCACGGCGCAGCTCGCCTACGTCGACGAAGCCACGTTGCTCCCCGAGGGTTTCTGGACGCAGCTACTCGCCAGGTTGAGCGTGCCGGGCGCCCGCCTGTACGCCACGACCAACCCGGACAGCCCGCGGCACTGGCTCAAGACCGGGTATCTCGACCGCGCCGGCGAGCTCAACCTCAGAGCGTGGCACTTCCGCCTCGCCGACAACCCGTCGTTGTCGCCCGAGTACATAGCCGACCTCACCGCCGAGTATGTCGGCCTGTGGCGACGCCGCATGATCGATGGGGCGTGGGTGGTCGCAGAGGGCGCCATCTACGACATGTGGGATGAGGGCGCGCACGTCGTCGACTCCCTGCCCGACATGCGCCGCTACTGGTGCGGTATCGACTACGGGACCACGAACCCGTTCTCGGCGATCCTGCTCGGCGAGGGCACCGACGGCCGCCTCTACGTGTGCGGCGAGTGGCGGCACGACTCCCGCGCCGCGCACCGCAGCATGACCGACGCGCAGTACAGCGCCGCACTGCGCACGTGGCTCGACCAGTGGCGACCACCGGGCGCCGACGCGGACAGCCCCGCGGGCGTCACGCCCGAGTGGACGTTCATAGACCCGAGCGCAGCGTCGTTCAGTACGCAGCTATGGACCGACGGACACCCGGGCCTCGCCCGCGCCACCAACGACGTAGCCGACGGCATCCGCAGCGTGTCGAGCCTGCTCGCCGCCGGCCGCCTACTGGTGCACCGCTCATGCGACGGCCTGCTCGGCGAGCTCCCCGGTTACAGCTGGGACCCCAAAGCCACCGAACGCGGCGAAGACGCCCCGCTGAAAGTCGACGACCACAGCGCCGACGCGTTGCGCTACGTCGTGCACTCGACCGCGCACGAGTGGCGGCACCTGCTTACCGCGCCACGCCCCACCGACGAGGAGGCCGCCGCATGATCCTGCCCCGCGTTCACGTACAGCTGGACCGGCGAACGCCAGGCCGCGGGCGCGTTGTCGTCGACGGCCGCCGGCTCCCCGGAGTGCGCGCCGTCGAGACCCGCCACGAAGCCGGCCGGCCGCCCCGCGTCGTCGTCGAGTTCAACGCGGCCGAGGCAACCGTCGAGTACGTCGACGCCCTCGACGACGCCCAGGAGGTGAGCCCCGATGGCACTGCCCAGTGACGGCGCCCAGTGGCCGCCCCCGGCATGGGCCCCGTTCTACCGCGCCATGCGCGTTGACGACGCTTGGTACAGCGGCGACCGGGCCCGCCTCGAGCGCATCTACGGGTACGCCCCGGAGGCCCGCGAGCGCCGGAAGTTGTGGGGACGCCGCTCGACCGAGCACCGCATGCGTAAGAGGGAGACGCGCCTACACGTGCCCCTCGCGGGTGATATCGCCCGCACGTCCGCCGACATGTTGTTCGCCGACATGCCGGCGATCCGAGTCGAGGACGCCCCGACACAGGCCCGCCTCGAGCAGCTGCTCGACGAGGGCAGCGTGCAAGAGACCCTGCTCGGCGCCGCGGAGCAGGCCGCCGCCCTGTCGGGCGTGTTCCTGCGCGTGACGTACGACCGCGACCTCGCCGCACGGCCGTTGCTCACCGTCATGCAGCCGGACGCCGCGGCGCCCGAGTTCAGGTTCGGGATGTTGCGTGCGGTGAACTTCTGGCAGGAGTTGACCGGCAGCACCGAACACACCGTGTGGCGGCACATCGAGCGGCACGAACCCGGGCGCGTCGTGCACGCGCTGTACGAGGGCGGGCCCGACACCATCGGCCGCCGCGTGCCCCTCGCCGAGCACCCCGACACGGCCGACCTCGCCGAACAGGCCACCCTCGACGACGACGGCGAAACGGCAATCCCGACCGGAATCACGCAGCTCACCGCGGCCTACGTGCCCAACATGCTGCCCAACAGGCTGCACCGCTCGAGCCCCGTCGGGCGCAGCGACTACGCCGCCGTACACGACCTGTTCGACGGCCTCGACACCACATGGACAAGTTGGATGCGCGATATCCGCCTCGCCCGCGCGAGGCTGATCGTGCCCGACGGGTACCTCGAGAGTCAGGGCCCCGGGCAGGGCGCATCGTTCGACGACGACCGCGAAGTGTGGGCAGGTCTGCGGATGCCGCCCAACGAGGGCGCCGGGATCACCCTCGCTCAGTTCGAAATCAGGGTCGAGGAGCACCGCGCCACCGCACAGAGCATCGTGCAACAGGCCGTGCAGACCGCCGGATACGACGCCCACAGTTTCGGCCTCGAGGGCAGCGACGGCCAGCCCGTCACCGCGACGCAGGTCGACGACCGCCGCGCCCGCGGACTGATCACCCGGAAGAAGAAGGCCGGGTATTGGCGGCGAGCCGTCGCCGACATGCTGCACGTTCTGTTGCAGGTCGACGCCGCCCAGTTCACCCCGGGTATCGCGCCCGCGCGCCCGCGCGTTGAGTTCGGTTCCGGGGTCGCCGAGTCCGAGCAGCAGACGGCGACCACGCTCGACCTGCTCGCCCGGGCGGGCGCAGTGTCGACCGCGACGAAGGTGAAGATCCTTCATCCGGATTGGGACGACACCGCCGTAAAGCGCGAGGTCGCCGCGATCCTGGCCGAGACCGGAGCAGGAGCGCCGGACCCGGGCGACCCGGGCGGCACGTACCCGCTCGCCGCATGAGCCGACGGGGGGTGAGCCCATGCCGATCCATCCGGGCATGGTCGAGCCCCTCGCCGAGCGCACCCGCGACCTGTACGCCGATGCCGAGTTGCGCCTGTTGCAGATCATCGCGCGTCAGTTGGCCGACGGCCTCGAGGCGCCCGGTTGGGCCGAGCGCAAGCTCGCCGCCGTCCAGGCACTCAGGCGCAGCGCACAGAGTGTCGTCGACGAGCTCGGTAAGGCCGTCCGCCTCGACGTGTTCGACGCCGTAGCGGAGTCCTACAACCGCGGGCACCGCGCCGCGGTCGCCGAGCTCGGCGCCCTGTCCGACCGGGCCCGGCAGCTGGTCGACGACGTGACGCCGAACGCACAGGCCGTCGACCGCCTCGCCGTCGAGGCCGTACAGCTGGTCACGGCGACGCACCGCTCGATTCTGCGCGCCGTCGTCGACGGGTTCCGGGCAATCGTTGCGGAAGTCACCGCCACGCCCCTACTCGGCACCGGCACCCGCCGCCACGCCGCACAGGACGCCATGCGCCGGTTTGCCGACCAGGGCATCACGTCGTTTGTCGACCGCGCCGGCCGCCGCTGGTCGCTCCCTGTCTACGCCGAAATGGCCGTACGCACGTCCGTCGCCCGGGCCGCCACGGAAGCGCACGCGCGCACGCTCACCGACGCCGGTATCGAGCTAGTCGTCGTGAGCGATTCCCCGCGCGAGTGCCACCTCTGCCGGCCCTGGGAGGGCCGCGTGTTGACGCTCACCGGCCCGGACGGCGAGCGCACGGTCGAGGTCGAGCACGCCCTCGAGGACGGCCGCATGGTCCCCGTACGCGTCGCCGGATCGCTCGAGGCCGCCCGCGTTGCAGGGCTGCAACACCCCAACTGCCGACACAGCGTGTCCGCGTACACGCCCGGATTGACCACCGTCGAGCAGGCCAGCAGCGACCCGGACGGGTACGAGGCCGGCCAGCGACAGCGCGAGATCGAGCGGCACATCAGGAAGTACAAGCGCCGCGCCGCCGCCGCGACCAACGCGCAGGAGAAGCGCGCGGCCGAGGGCAAGGTGAGGCAGTGGCAGAAGGCCATGCGCGACCACCTCGCCGCACACCCCGACCTACGCCGCAACCGCACCCGCGAGCAGGACGGCGCCGGCAACCTCCCGCCCGAGCAGCGCACCCGCGCCCGCGGGCAGGACACGCCCCCGCCCACCGCGCCGACGGCCGAGCAGGTCGAGCGGGCCCGCGTGTGGTCCGGCGACGAGCAGACCGTACGCGAGATGAGCGACGACCAGCTCGCCGCCGCCCTGCGTACCCCGCTCGACGACCGCGCCCGCGCCCGCATCGAGGCCGAGCTCGACCGCCGCGACCTCGAGCAGCTGCTCGACCGTGCCGCCCCCGGCGGGCAGCTGGTCGACGACCTGCTCGCCCTGTCCGACGACGACCTCGCCCGCGTGTGGCCGCACGTCGACGAGGCCGACCAGCTGCGCATCATGGCGGAGACCGACCGACGCGACCGCGCCGGCCAACTCCCCGCCGCGCGCCCCGATCTGGTCGGCCTGTCCGACGACCAGCTCGCCGCCCGCTACCGCGACGCCGGCCACGGCCCGGAGGCCGCCGCGATCGCCGCGGAGGCCGCCCGCCGCGACCTGCTCGCCCGGTTCTTCCCCGGCGGGCAGCTGCTCGACGACCTCGCCGAGCTCGGCGAGGATGACCTCGCATGGTGCATGCAGTACGCCACCGCGGCCGAGCTCGACCGGATCGCCGCCGAGTTCGACCGCCGCGAGGCCGTCGAGCTACCGGCGCCGGCCGACACCGGTAACGCGGTCGACGACCTGCTCGCCGACCGCGACGCCCTCGCCGACGCCATGGCGCCGGCCCCCGACCCCGAGCAGTGGGGAGCGCTCGCCGAGGACGACGAGTTTTGGGGAGGCGTGCAGGAGGCCGCCGCCAAGCTGCACCGCGGCGACGACGACGGCGACCAGGAGCAGGACGAGCGGCGACTCATCACTCGCCGCGAGGCCCGCGCCCTGTACGACGAGTACGTGTATCGGCAGTACCTCGCCGCCGAGGACGCCTGTAACGGCTACCTGCTCAACGCCAAGGCCAAGGCCGCCAAGATCAACCCGGCAACCCTGTTCAGCGGGCCCGCGCGCATTGCGTATGCGCGCGCGTCGGATGAGCTGAAAGAGTGGTGGGCCGAACATGGGCGACTTACTCAGGCCGAGTTCATCGAGCAAGTAACCGGCCAGGCCCAACGTTGGGCCGCGGGCGCCCGCAAGAACGAGGCCGACGAGCAGAACAAGAGGTGACGGTATGGGCGCGCGCGAGGAGATCACCCGGGCAGTCACGGCCGGCCGCGAGGCAGGCGACCGCGGCGACCCGCCGACCGCGTGCCCGTACCCCGCGTCGTCGACGCTGCGTACCGCGTGGATCAGGGGATACGCCGAGCGGCGCCCCTTGTCCGCGCAGCCCGAGCGCACCGACTAGCACGCACCACTGACAACGGCGCACCGCGCCGACATACAGACCTCGAGGGCCCGCCCAGTGCGGGCCCTCGCGCATGCCCGCGCATGGTCCGCCAGGAGCGGCCCGCGGGCGTGCAGGGACGGCCGCCAGGAGCGGCGCCCGCCAGCAGTGCCACAGGCCCGCCAGGAGCGGGCCCCGACCAGCCCCAGGAGGGCGACCCCATGAGCGACGACAACGGCACCGGCCAGCAGGGCAACCAGGGCGAGCAGGGCACCGGCCAGCAGGCCGGGCAGCAGGGCGGGCAGCAGGGCGGGCAGGACCCCGCCGGCACCGCGCCCCCGAACGGCCAGCAGGCCCCGCAGCAGAACGGCCAGCAGGCCGGCCAGCAGGGCGGCGAGGGCGACGACCCCGCGGCCCGTATCGCGCGGCTCGAGGCCGAGCTCGCCGACGCCCGCAAGGAGGCCGGTAAGAGCCGGACCACCGCCAAGCAGCGCGCCGCCGAGGAGGCCCGGACCGAGCTCGCGCAGCAGATTGGGCGAGCGCTCGGTTTGGTCGAGGACGACACCCCGCCGGACCCCGACCAGCTCGCGCAGCAGCTCGCCGCCGAGCAGGCCAAGGCGAAGGCGACCGCCGTCGAGCTCGCCGTGTTCCGCACCGCGCCGGCCGCGGGCGCCGATGCCGACGCCCTGCTCGACTCCCGCCAGTTCGCCGATTCGGTCGCCAACCTCGACCCGTCCGACGCCGAAGGCATCAAGGCCGCCATCAAGGCCGCCGTGAATGCAAACCCTCGCCTCGCCGCCCAACAGCAGGCCCCCGGAGCGACGCGCAGCGGCGCCGAGTTCACCGGTGGTGGAGGCAGCGAGGTCACGCCCGCTCAGTTCGCCGCCATGAACTACGCGCAGCGGGTCGAGCTCATGACCAACGACCCCGACACGTACCGGCGCCTCGCCGGATCGTGATGCCCGGCGCCCGCCGGGCGACTCCCACATACCGCCCGGCAACCGCGCCGGCACACCCGTAAGGAGGGCCCATCGTGGCCGAGACCACCGCCGCCAATCTGATCGTTCCCGAGGTCTGGGGCGATCTGTCGCAGGCCCGTTTCACCGGAGCCGTGCGTGTGCTCACGTCCGGCGCCGTGCAGCAGGACGACACCCTTGTCGGCCAGCCGGGCGACACGATCAACTTCCCCAAGTGGGGCCGACTGGGGGAGCTCGACGAGCTCTCCGAGGGCGTGCCCATGACGCCCGAGGCCATGACGCAGGACGCCAGCCGGGCGACGATCAAGGAGGCCGGTAAGGCCGTCGAGATCACCGACAAGGCCCTGTTGACCGGACTCGGCGACCCGCGCGACGAGGCACAGCGACAGTTCGGTCTACTGGCCGCGCGCAAGGTCGACGCCGACCTCATCGCGCAGGCGCAGGCCGACGAGACCGCGCAGGGTGGCGGGAACCCGTACCGGTTCACCACGGCCGCGGGGAAGACCGTGTTCACGTGGGGTGACGCCGTCGTGCCCGCCCTCGCGCAGTTCGGCGACGAATGGGACCCGGCGGAGTTCGCCGGGATCTACCTCAACTCCGCGCAGCAGGCGCAGGCATTCGCCGACCCGCAGTTCATCGACGCGAGCAAGCTCGGAGGCGAGTCCCCCGTGCGCACCGGCCAGGTCGGCGCCATCGCTGGTCTGCCCGTGTTCATCACGAACCGGATCGCCGCCGGGAAGTTTCTGATCATGAAGCGGAACGCGCTCGGCGCCCTCTACAAGCGGCGCCCGATCGTCGAGACGGACCGCGACATCCTCAAGCGCACGACCGTGGTCACCACGAACGTGCACTACGCCGTCAAGCGCCTCGATGACAAGGGCGTCGTCGTCGGCACCCTCGCCACCGCCTGAGCAGGAAGGAGGGCGCCGCCGTGATGCTGCGCCGCTACCACGACACCGCGCCGGACGACACCGGGCCGGACGGCGACAAGCCGGCCGGCACCGAGCCGGACGGCACCGACGACGCCCCGCAGGCCGACAAGCCCGCGGGGCGTTCCCGTTCCCGGAAGACCAAGAGCGGGGGGTGACCGATGGCCGCCCGCGTCTACGCCACCCCCGAGCAGTTGACCGCGTGGACCGGGCAGCCGGCCCCGCCGGACGCCGACCGCCTGCTCGCCCGCGCCAGTGAGGACGTAGACGACGCGCTTGTCACGGCCGTCTACGACACCGACGCACTCGGCATGCCGACCGACCCGCGCATCGTGCAGGCCCTCGCCGAAGCGACGTGCGCACAGGTCGAGTACCAGCAGGAGACCGGCGACACCGGCACCGGCGCCGCCGGCCGGTGGGACTCCGTATCCATCGGCCCTGTGTCCCTGTCCGGCCGGAAGGACGGACCGACGGCCGCGGGTGACGTGGACCTCGCCCCGCGGGCGCACCGCGCCCTGCGCCGCGCCGGACTGGTGCCGGGGGTGATCTGGTGAAGGTCCCCGCGTGGCTACTGCGCCACCGCGTCACCGTCGAGCCGTACGCGGGTGACTCCGCGTACGGGCCGACGTACGGGCCGCCCGTCGAGGGCGTGCCCGCCCTGGTGACCCTCACCGTCAAGACCGTGCGCGACCGCGAGGGCCGCGAGGTCACCAGCAGCGCAACCGTGATCGCCGGCCCGGACCTCGACTGTCCGGCCGAGTCTCGCCTCACCCTGCCCGACGGCCGCACCACCCGGGCGATCGCCGTCGCCAAGCACACCGCGCCGGGCCTACCCGTGCCGGAATCCACGGAGGTGAGTTGCGAGTGACCCAACGCGCCCGCCTCAACTGGAACGGCGCCGCCGCCCTACGCGGCACCCGGGCCGGCGCCCTGCGCGGCCTACGCGTCGCGGCCGAACACGTGCTCACCGAGTCCCGCAAGGTCGTGCCGATCGAAGAGGCCACCCTCGAGCGATCCGGAGTGGCCACCGTCGACGAGTCGTCGCTCACGGCCGCAGTCAGCTATGACACCCCGTACGCCGTGCGTCAGCACGAGGAGTTGAACTACCGGCACGACCCGGGCCGAACGGCGAAGTACCTCGAGCGTCCGCTCACCGAGGAGGCCGCCACCGTGGCCGCGATCATCGCGGCCGAGCTGCGGAGGTCGCTCCGTGGCTGATCTGCTCGACGGCCTCGCCCGGTACCTCGCCGCCGCCGGCCACGTCACCTACCGGCCCGACGGCACCGGCGGCGACCTGTTCATCGAGGACATGCCGCCCACCCCCGATACCGCGGTCGGCCTGTGGCTGTACGACGGGCCCGCCCCCGACGCGCTCAACGCCTACGACACCCCGCGCCTACAGGTACGCGCCCGCGGCGGGCCCGACCCGCGCACCTCGCGGGCCCGCGCATGGGCGATCTACAGCGAACTGCACGGCCTCGCGGGCGTCGAGCTCCCAGACGGGACGTGGCTCACCCTCGCCGCCGCGCGCGGCACACCGGCCCCCATGGGCCGCGACTCATCCGGCCGGCACGAACACGTCGTGAATTTCGACCTCGACGTGTCGGCCCCCACCAAGCACCGAACCGAGTAAGGAGGCGCCCCCATGGGACGGCCCATCGATGCGCGCGGCTGGATTTTCGAGGTCGAGGACCACACCGCGCCGAACACGTTCATACCCCTGCGCAACCTCAACAGCTGGACGCACAATCCCGGCGAAAACGAAGAGACCGCGGACACGACCAATTTCGACTCGAACGGCTACTACGAACAGGACGTGATGCAGCGCGGCGCCACGATCCAGGTTTCCGGCCAGTACGCCGCGACGAACGGCACCCGCGACCCCGGACAGCTCTACATCGACGAGACATGGGCGTATCTGCTCGGCGAGGAGTCCCGCGGGCGCATGCGCTACCGGCACACCTCACAGACCGAGTGGACCCTGTGGGACTGCACCGTCACGCCGGGCGAGCAGGGCGGCGAGACGAACGCAAAGACCAGCTGGGCCGCGACGTTCACGCGGTGCGGCGCCCCGACGACGGCCCCCGTGGTGGTGACGCCGTGACCAACCTCGACGACGACGGCGACCTCGAGGGCGTGCGCGAGGTCGCCGACTTTGACGCGTTCTTCGCAGAGCAGGGCGAGCAGGAACCCGAGGGCGTACCGCTCAAGCTGTACGGCCGCACCTACACCCTGCCCGCCACCCTGCCCGCCCTGTTCACGCTCCAGCTGCACCGCGTGCAGCACTCGGCGCGCCCGGAGGACATCCGCCGCCTGCTCGCCTCCCTGTTCGGCCCGGATGCGGTCGACCACTGGACCGAGCGCGGCATGTCCGACCGGCAACTCGGAATCGTCCTGCTCTGGGCGACGGCGAACGTCGCCGACCCGGGCACGGTTTCGATGGAGCGCGCCGCGCAGCTGTACGACGAGCGCGAGCAGGCCAAGGCACAGGGAAAAGCCCGACCGCGGCCGGCCAAGCCCAAGAGCAGCAAGGGCAACGGCAGCAAGAAGCCGCGGAGTTCTGGCAAGCGGTAGTCGGCCACTGGGCCGCCGTCGAGGCTGACCTCGCCCGCGCGTACGGCCTCGACGCCGAGCAGGTCGCCGCCCTGTCCACGCGCCGCATGGTCGTGCTGCTCGGCGGCCTACCGGGCGATGCCCGATTCCCCGACCTGTGGCGCCGGACGCCGCGCACGGTCACCGACCCGGCAGAGATCGCCCGACTCACCGGGCGTTGACCAGCAACCACAACTGAACACGCGCCCGGTCGGGCGCCGATGGGGGGTGCACAGTGGCCCTCACAATCGGCGAGCTGGTCGGTTTTATCGACCTCGACGACACCGGGGCGCAGCAGGGCGTAGCCCGCACTGAGGCCGCGATGGCAGGGCTGCAACGGGACGCCGACGGCCGCCTGAGGGACATGCGTGGTCGGTTCGCCGCGGCGGGCGCAGAGATGGGGGGTGCGCTCGGCGACGGCATCGGCGGGGGCGCCGAGGAGGCCGGCCGCGGCCTCGCGGGTATCGGGCCGATGCTCGGCGCCGCGGCGACCTCAACGAAGCTGCTCGCCGGTGGTGCGGTCGTCGCGGCCGGCGCCCTGGCCGCCGTGCCGCTCGCCGTGATCGGACTCGGCGCGAAGGTCCTCGCCGAAAACGAGCAGGTCAAGGGCGCATTTTCTGATCTGGGCGAGCACGTCAAAGGCCAGATGCAGGAGCTCGCGCAGCCTCTTGTGAAGCCGTTCGTTGCTGCGGCCGATCAGCTCGGCGGCATCTTTGACGACCTCGCCCCACAGATCGGACAACTGTTCGAGGGCGTGGCGCCGCTGGTCGAGCCGCTCGTGTCCGGCATCGGCGCGCTTGCCAAGGGCGCCATGCCCGGGTTGGTGGCCGCGGTCGAGGCTGCCGGACCCGTGATCGATGCCCTGTCCACTGGACTCGGCGCGGTCGGCGAGGGCATCGGGGGAGCCCTCGAGGGGATCGCGTCCGGGGCCGGTGGCGCCGCGGAAGGACTCGGCGGCCTGCTCGGCGCGGTCGGCGAGATCCTGCCCGCGGTCGGCCAACTGATCGGCACACTCGCCGAGGCCGGCGGGCCCGTGCTCGCCGCCGTGGCGAAGGCCCTCGCGCCGGTGGTCACCGGACTGGCCGACGCGCTCGGCCCCGCGCTCGCCGCCCTGGGCCCGCCGCTTGAGACGTTCATCGGCGCCCTAGGTGACGCCCTGGTGCCGATCATTGGCGAGCTCGGCCCCGTCCTCGCCGCGCTCGCGCAGACGTTCGGCCTGGTGCTCGAGGGCGTGTCACCGATCCTGCCCGTGCTGGGGCAGCTGATCGCCGCCGTACTGCCCGTGTTCGCTGAGCTGCTGACCGCCCTACAGCCGCTCTTGATCACGCTGGGCGACGCATTCGCGCAGATCATGACGGCCCTGGCGCCGCTCATGCCGATCATCGGCCAACTGCTGATCGCGGCCCTGAGCGCCCTTATGCCGATCCTCACGCCGTTGATTGATCTGGTGGGCAAGCTCGCGCAGGTCTTCGCGGGCGTGCTCGCCGAGGTGATCACCAGCGTGGTGATTCCGGTGGTGCAAGCCATCGTTGCGTTGCTCCGCGGTGATTTCGGTAAGGCGTGGGAGCTCGCCAAGCAGGCCGTCACGAACGCCGGCGAGCTGATCGGCGAGATAGCGAACAAGATCGGCGAATGGGTCGGTAAGGGGATCTCCGCCGCCGTCGCGTGGCTGCAAGGTCTGCCCGGGCGGGCGTATGAGGCACTCGCCCCGCTCGCCGGCCGGATGCTCGAGCGGGCAACGACCGCCCTTAACCGCTTCAAGGAAGGCGTCGTCAACAAGGCGACAGAGGCTATCTCGTGGATGCGAGGTCTGCCCGGGCGCCTGTCGTCCGCGCTCGGCAACCTGGGATCACTGCTGGTCAGTAAGGGTCAGGACGTGGTCCGCGGCCTGTGGAACGGCATCAAGTCCATGGGTAGCTGGTTGCGCTCAACCCTGATGAGCTGGGCGAAGGATTTGATCCCCGGGCCGATCGCCAAGGCACTCGGGATCGCCAGCCCTTCCAAGGTCATGGCGCGCGAGGTCGGCCGCTGGATTCCCGCGGGTGTCGTCAAGGGCATCCACAGCGGCGAAGCCGCGGTCGCCCGCGCCATGTCGTCTCTGGTCACCCCGCCGGCCCTGCCCACGCTCACGCCCGCCTACGCGGGCCCGGGCGCGGATGCCTCGCCGTTCGCCGCCGCCGGCCCGGCCGGCGCCCTGGTGCACGTCGAGCACTGGCACGCCGCAGAGAACGGCGGCCCCGATGACAACGCGCGGGCCCTCGAGTGGCTCGCCAAGGCAAGGGGGTGAGCCGGTGGCAATCGGCGACCGGGTGACCATCCCCGGGCACGTGCAATACGGCGACCTGTTGCTCGGCCCGGGCACCCCCTACCGGTGGCGCCGGATCACCGGATGGGGCGACCTCCCCGCCCTCGACTCCGGCACGACTCCCCGCGCGGGCGCACACGGGGCGTTCCCCGGGCAGCTGCTCGCACAGGCCCGCACGATCGGCCTCGACGGGTTGACCGTGCGGGCGCCGGCCGCCCGTATCGGCGAGGTCGTCGGCGCCCTCGAGGACGCCACAGGGCCCGTCGTCGACGAGCTGCCGTTCGTCGCATGGCTCGACGAGCGCGGGCCCCTGCTCGCGTACGCGCGCGTCGTGCGGCGCGCCGTGCCGGCCGACAAGGGGTACCGAGTCGGCACGATCACCGGCGGGGCGCTGGAGTTCGAGGCGACCGACCCGCGCCGCTACGAGATCACTGAGCGCACCGCGTCGACGACCCTTCCTACGTCCGAGCAGGGCCTCGACTGGAACGACGACGAGGGCGCCGGGCAGGGCCTCGACTGGCCCCTCGCGTTCGGCGAGGTCGGTTCCACCGGCGCCCTGTCCGTGACGAACGCCGGCCGCGCCGAGACACACCCCGTGATCGTCTTCCGCGGGCCCGTGGTGCGACCGTCCCTGATCAACGTCGCCACGGGCGACACGCTCGAGTACGACCTACCCCTCGCCGCGGGTGACGTGCTCGAGGTCGACACCCGCGCCGGCACGGTCACCCTCAACGCGACCGCCTCGCGCCTGGACCGCGCCACCTCGCGCAGCGTGCCCGAGCAGACGTTCACGCTCGCCCCCGGCACGACGAGCCTCGCCTTCCGCGCCGCGCCCGAGTCCGACCCCGCCGCTTCCGTCGTCGTGCGCTTCCGCTCGGCCTACTGGTAAGGAGAACCCCCCGTGACCGTGCGCCCCGCATGGCTGCTGCTCGGCGGCACCGCCGCCGGGCAGACCCGAGAAGACACCCGCCTTGCCCCCGTCGGGACGTACACCCCCGAGTCGCCCATGCGCACCCGCGACGGAGTGATCCCCGGCGGGAACCCGTTCGCCGCCACCGGTGCGGGTGCCATGTCGGTACAGGTCGGTATCGGCCGCGCCGTCGTGCAGGGCACCGACGCGCAGGGCGCCTACCCGATCGCCGTCGACGCCCCCGAAGTGCTGTCGTTCACCGACGGCGACGCCCTGTTCGACCGCATCGACTCCGTGATCCTGCGCGTCTATGACCAACTGTTCGACCAGGGCGGGCAGAACCTCGCGCGCCTCGAGGTCGTCGTCGGCACCGCCGCCGGCACCCCCACCGCGCCGACCCTGCCCGCGTCGTCGCTGCGCCTGTGGGACGTGCGCGTACCCGCGGGCGCGTCCGCGGGCGTGGGCGGTATCAACTGGGCGAGCGCGCTTACCGACCGGCGCCGGTACACCGTCGCCGTGGGCGGCATCATCCCGCGCGCCGCGGCCGGCGAGGCCGGCGCCTACGACGGCCAGTACCGCGACAACGGCGGCACCCTCGAGCGCTGGGACGCAACCGACGCAGTATGGGAGACCTACCGGCCGCCCGAGCTCGCCGCGCAGACGATCACGACCGGCGCCGTCACCGCCACCGGATGGACCCTGAGCAGCTTCGAGGCCCGCCGCCGTAACGGCGTCGTGCAGGTACTCGGCTACTGGACACGCAGCGGGGCGACGCTGCTCGCGAACCCCAACATCGCCGACACCCTGATCGCCACCCTGCCCACCGGGTGGCGCCCCGTCGTGCTGGTCGAGGCCACCGCATCGAACGGCTACGGGTCCGGCGCCGCTGCCATCGGCGGCGACGGGAAGATCACGCTTCGCGCATGGGCCGGTGGCGGCCCGGACCGCACCGACAACGCGCTCGAGAAAGACACGAACCTGCGCGTATCCGCGACGTTCGTGCAGTAGAGGGGGCGTGCCTGTGGCTACCGCGCCGCCCTATCGCATGGTCTTCACCGACCTGCGCAGCGACACCGTGCTCGACGCCCTGCCGGTCGCCTCTGTCGCCCTCGACGACTACATAGGCAAGACCGGCAGCATGCGCGGCACCGTGCCGATCCCGAACCGCGAGATCGCCGACCGGGCCCGCCGCGCCCTGGTGCCCGGACGTACGGGCGTATGGGTCGAGCGCGGGCGCGAAGTCTGGTGGGGCGGCATCCTGTGGACGCTCGCCCTGGCATCCGACCGCCGCGGATTCCTCTCCGCTCAAGTGCAGTGCGGAGGCTGGGAAAGCTACCTGTACCGCCGCCTGTTGTTCGACACCCTCACCGCGACCGGAGTCGACCAGTTCGACGTAGCGCGCGAGCTGGTCGACTACGCGCAGAACACCGAGGGCGGGAACATCGGGATCACCTACGACCCCGGTGTGTCGGGCGTGACCCGCGACCGTACGTTCCTGCGCTACGACCTCCCCAGCATCGGCGACCTGCTCGACGACCTCGCCGCCATCGAGCAGGGTTTCGAATGGCGCATCGCCAGCTACCGCGACAGCGACGGCCGGCGCGTCAAGCGTCTCCAGCTGGGGCATCCGGTCATCCGCACCGGCACGGCCGAGATCGTGCTCGACCACCCCGGGCCGGTCCTGTCCTACTCGTGGCCGACCGACGCCACCCGTAAGGCGAACGCGTGGCAGTCCCGCGGCGCCAGCGTCAACACCAACCAGGCCGCCGGCTCTTACCCGCTCATGTCTGGCCTGCTGGTCGACGACGCCAATATCGCCGCCGGGTGGCCGCGCCTCGACGGCACCAGCGATTACACGACCGTCGAGAAACAGGGCACCCTCGACGCCCACGCCCGCGCCGACTGGACCGCCGCCCGCGACCCCGTGCAGATACCGGAGGTCGAGGTACTGCTCGGCGGGAACATCACGCCGGCCCTGCTCGGCGCCACCGTGCGCCTACGCATCCGCGACCTGTGGCACCCGACCGCGCTCGACGCCCGGTATCGCGTCGTCGGCCTGTCCATCTCCCCGCCCGAACGAGGCCGCCCCGAAACGGCCCGCCTGTTTCTGGAGGTCCCCTAGTGCCGTACGTCCCACAGGATGTACTCGACCGCCTCGCCGCCCTCGAGCGTCAGGTAAGACAGCTCGCCGGCCGCGCGAACATCCGCCCCGCCATGAACCAGATTTTGAACGGCGACGTGCGGATCGGCGAGGGCGGGCAACTGTTCGTTGCCGCGCCCGGGGGCGTGCAACACCTGCTGGTCGGCCACCTCAGCACCGGCTACGGCGAGCGCGAATACGGCGTCGTCGTCCGCCGCCGCGACGGTTCCCTCGCCCTGTCCATCTGGAACGGCGAAGACCCGGACCAGCCGCAGGTTTTCCGCGTGAAGGACGCGCAGGGGCACGACCTGTTGACCGAGGACGTAGAAAAGGGCGGCCTCTATCGGCCGTGGCTGCCACTCCCGGAACTGGCCAACGACGACGTAACCAAGTGGCCGAACACGTCGAGCACTTCATACACGGTGGTCGAGCAGGGCAACGCATATACGCAGCACCCGCGCATAGAGGCCCTGATCTCCGCGGCCGGAAATGGCACGGTGCGTCTGCTGATCGATGATCAGGCCGTCGCCACGGTCACGAACAACACCATCGACACCACCGTTTCCGTGCCGAATTACGAATTCGGCAAGCGCGTAAATATCAAGGTCGAGGCCCGTGCAGCCACGGCCGGAACCCCGATCTACGTCAAAACCCGTTATCTGTACGGCGTCGGTTCGGCCGGATAACCAGAAAGGAGGGCCGCCGTAGTGCTGCCTGAGGGAATCCCCACCGTGACCGTCACCGGCCGCTATCTGACTCCCGACGGCCGGCCCCTGTCCGGTCAAGTCGTATGGCGAGCGCCCGCGCTGCTCACGTTCGCTGATCACGACGTGATACTCGGCGGGCCCGTTACGGTTCCGCTCGACGAGCAGGGCCGTTTCGAGGTCGAGCTACCGGCCACCGACGCCCCCGGCATGAACCCTGCCGGATGGTCGTACAGCGTCGCCGAGCAGTTCGCGGGCGTGCCTCAGAACCGCGTCTTCAACGTGCTGTTGCCGGCCGCGGCGCCCCAGGTCGACATAGCCGACCTCGCCCCGACCGACCCGACCACCCCGAACTACGTTGCCGTACACGGCGACAGCGCGTACGAAATCGCCGTCGCCCACGGCTACACCGGCACCGAGACGGAATGGCTCGCCTCCCTGGTCGGCCCGACCGGGCCCGCCGGATCGGTCGACACCGTGAACGGCAAGACCGGGCCGGCCGTGCAGCTCACCGCGCCGGACGTGGGCGCCGTGGCCGCCACGAACGGCACCGCTACCGGCTCACTCGCCCTCGACGGCCCCACGGCCACCTACCGGCCGTTGCGTCTCCAGACAGCAGGTGTCGACCGGTGGCAGATCCAGACGGACGGCATAGCCGAGACCGGAGGCAACGCCGGATCGAACCTGCGCATCAGCTCACGGACCGATGCCGGCGCCGATAACGGCGTCGCGTTCTACCTGCGCCGCAGCGACCGGCGGGCAGGGTTCGGCACCACCTCGCTACTCGGCGGCGCCGCAGTCACCGTGACCGGCTCCGTAGGCGTGACCGACCTCGCCACCGACCCCGCCACCGGAGCGAACGGCGCGCAGTTCTACAGCAAGGCCGGCAAGGCGTACATCCGCCAGGGCGACGGCGCGATCGTGCCGATTACCGCCGCCAGCACATCCCCGGGCGTGTTCAACGTCGCCAACTATGGAGCGGTCGGCAACGGCACCACCGATGACACCGCCGCGATACAGGCCGCCCTCGACGCCGCGTACGCCGCCGGTGGCGGCACCGTCGTGTTCCCCGGGGGGAAGACGTACGCGATATCGACGTTCCTCGCCGTGCGGGCGCGTACGACGATTTGGGCATACGGCGCGACGATCAAGGCCATTGGCACCGTCGGCCTGTTGCGGAATTTCCTCACCACGGAAACGTTCGCCGCCTACAACGGGCACTCCCAAATTCGTGTCCTGGGCGGCACATGGGACGCGAACGCGAACGACGGGACCACGGGCACCGTCACGGGCATGACGAACGCACTCAACTTCGTGCACGCCCGCGATATCACCGTTCGAGACGCCACGATCCGCAACGTGTCCAGCGCGCACGCCCTCGAATTTAACGCGGTCGACGGCGGGCGCGCCCTCTACTGCCGATTCGAGGGATTCCGCGACAACTCCGGTAACGGATCACGCAGCTTCGCCGAGGCAGTGCAGATCGACATTTCCGTATCCGGCAGCAGCAGCATCGGCGATTTCGACGGCACGGCGAGCAAAAACATTCTCGTCGAGGGGTGCTACTTCGGCGCCTCCGACCGGTGCGGCCCGTGGGGGCGTGCGGTCGGTTCCCACACCACCCGCGCCGCCACCTACTACGACAACGTGCAGGTGATCGGGTGCCGCATCGACGGCACGCTCCAGGAGGGCATCCGCGGGTACGCGTGGCGCCGCGTTGTGATCAGCGACAACATCATCACCGGTACGGGCCTGTCCGGGATCAAGCTCACCGTTCCCGACCCCGCGACGGCCGGCTACACGCTCACCCCCCGCACGGCCACGATCGCCGACAACGTGATCGAGAACAACGCCAATGAGGGCGCGATCAGGGTCGAGGGCATCGGCGCCGCGACCGTCGCCGCAACATCGATCACCGGCAACACGACCCGCAACAGTGGATCGGTCGGCATTCACTGTGACTACGCCCCACACGTCACGATCACCGGCAACACCGTGGATACGACCAGCGGCACGGGCATCCTCGCGCAGAACGGCGACTTCCCGACGATCACCGGCAACACCGTGCGCGCCGCGGGAAGTAACGCCATCAACGCATCCGGCGCTGTAGGCGGCACGATCTCGGGCAACACCGTCGACACCACGGGCTCGAACTTCGGCATCTTCGCCGGCCCGTCCGGCGCGAACATCAACTCTTCCGGGCTGCACATCACCGGCAACAACATCACCGCCGCGTCGTCCGCCGGTATCCGTCTGTCGACGAACACGACCGGTTGCACCGTCACCGGCAACAAGGTGCGCAAGGGCAACGGCACCACGGCCAACGGGATCAGCCTCGCCGCGTCCGCCACGGGCGCAGTGATCGCCGGTAACGACTTCTCCGGAAACGGATGGTCCGCGAGCGTGGCCCTGTCTGTGTCGACCGCGGCGCCCGTCCTCGACTGGGCCGGCGGCACTACCGCGCCGGGACACAACCGCATCTGACCGCGCCGCACCCCTCGAACCGCACGCCCCGGCACCGCGCCGCGGGCGTTTTCTCATTCCCAGGAGACACCCGACATGGCACGCATGCCGGGCGCCAAGTGGCGCCCCATCCCCACCAACTACACCGACGGCGGGCAGGAGTCCGTACGGGGCGTCGTCGTCCACATCATGGCCGGCACCTACAACGGCACCGACTCATGGTTCAGGAACCCCCGCGCACAGGCGTCGTCCCACTTCGGCACCAGCAAGGCCGGCGCCCTGTGCCAGTGGGTAGACACCGCCGACCGCGCATGGGCACAGGCCGCCGGCAACCCGGACTGGCTCAGCGTCGAGAACGAGGGCCGCGGCGGCGACGAGCTCACCGACGCCCAACTCGACCGATGCGCCGAGGTCCTCGCATGGGCGCACGACAAGTACGGCGTACCGCTCAAGGTCGCCGACGGCCCCGGCGACCGCGGACTCGGCTACCACGCCATGGGAGGGAAGGCGTGGGGAAACCACCCGTCGTGCCCCGGCTCGAAGATCGTCAAGCAGCTCCCACAGATCGTCACCCGCGCGAAGAAGATCGCCGGCACCGGGAACAGCAGTGGCGGCACCGCGCCGAACGCGCCGTCGCTCGCCCGCTACACCGTGACGATCAACGGACTCACCTACGGGTACGGCGCCCACGGCGCGCACGTGACCCGCGTGGGTGAGGCCCTCGTGAAGCGCGGGCACGGCGAGCACTACAAGTCCGGCCCGGGCCCGGAGTGGACCGACGCCGACACCCGCGCCTACGCCGAGTTTCAGAAGGCACTCGGCTACAAGGGCGACGACGCCGACGGAGTGCCCGGGGCGGCGAGTCTGCGCGCCCTGCTCGGCACCCTGCCCGCCAAGGCAACGCCCGTCGTCGACCTGTCCAAGCTGGTCACCGCGGCCCGCACCGACCCGCCGAAGAAGGGCCGCCCCGTGAGCTACGCGGGCGCCCGGACCGTCGAGGCCGCCCTCGCCGCCGAGGATCTGCTCGCCGAGCGCTACGTCGACGGCCATTTCGGGGGCGAGGCCGTCGAGGGGTACGCCGCGTGGCAGCGCCGATGCGGGTACAGCGGCGCCGCCGCCGACGGCATCCCGGGCCGCTCGACCCTCGCCGCACTCGGCCGCCGCCACGGGTTCCGCGTCGTGGCGTAGCCACCGCGCCGCCCTCGAGCAGCTGCTCGACCCCGCCCCGCCGGCACCGCGCCGCGGGGCGGGCCCCCTTCCCCCTCACGAGAGGCACCCATCATGAGCGACAAGACCAAGCGCGCCATCCGCACCGGATTGCAGACCCTCGCCGCCGTCGCCGCCGTCCTGCCCGCCCTCGCCGCCGTCGTCGCCGACTCCAGCGAGCTCGCCGTCGCCGCGCCGTGGCTGGTCGCCGCCGCCGCATCGGCCGCCGTCGTCGCGGGCGTCGTGGCCCGCGTCATGGCCGCCCCCGCGTTCGAGGTCGTGCTCGACCGGTTCGGCATCGGCATGCGAGACGACCGGCCCGGAGGCACCCGCGCATGACGACCAACCCGTCGCCGTCCGATCCGGCCGCGGTCGCCCTCGAGCTCGAGCGCATCCGAGGATCGATCGAGCTCGGGTTCACAAGGACGGCCGGCGACCTCGCCCTACTCGTGCAGCGCCACGACCACACGGACCAGACCTTGAAGGAACACGCGCGGCACCTCGACTCCCACGACGCCCGACTCGACACCCTCGAGCGCGGCGAGACGGAAGCGCAGAAGCGCGACACCGAGCGCCTCGCCGCCCTCGAGCGCGGCCGATGGCCCCTGCCTTCCGTGGCCGCCCTGATCGCCCTGTGCGGCCTACTGCTGTCCCTCTACCAGTTCGCCACCAAGTGACACAGCAACGCCCCCCGTACGGCCACCTACGGCCGTAACGGGGGGCGCTTTCGTGCGTTCAGGGGCGAGCGTTGAACGTGCCCACCTTGAGGCCAGCGACGAGGCCGGCGAACTGGTCACGAGTGAAGAGCAGGGCGGGTCCGGTCGGGTTCTTGCTGTCCCGGACCGCGATCCGCTCAGGGCCGACGACGCCGCACTCGACACAGTCAGACTGAGCGCCAGACGCCGAGGACTTCCACCACGCCACGGGGAGCGTCGACGCGTCTTCGATGTGGTTCATTCCGTCTTATCCCTTATCTCTGCGATGCGTTGTGCGGACAGCTCGGGCGACAGCGCAGCAGCGCGCAACCGCTCGAACGCGTCCCGGTAGACGCCCACTTGTTCCGATTCCTCGACGTACAGGGCCGAAGTCAACGACTCGACGTGCACGACGTCGAGGTCTGCCTGTTCCTCGAACGACAAGATCGAGTAACTGCCCATCTGCCCAACATGCGGCGGGGCGTCCGACGGGAGAACCTGAATCGTCACATTAGGCCGCCGACTCCGTTCGAGCAGCCGCGACAACTGGTCACGCATGACGCCCTCGCCAACGCACGTCGTACGCAACGCGCCCTCCGCAACGATCGCCCACAGGCCGACCGGCGACTCACGGGTGAGGACAGACTGACGCGCGAGGCGAACCTCGACCAACGGATCGATGCGCCCCTCGACGGCCGCAGACATGGCGGTAGCCGTGATGATCTCCCGGGCGTATTCGCCAGTCTGGAGCAGGCCCGGAATCACACCCATCTGCCACGACCGGACCGATGACGCCTCATGTTCGAGACTGATCAGGTCCTCATACACAGGCGACAGTACGCCGCGGTAGCTGTGCCACCACCCGCGTTGCGCGCCCTCACGAGCCAGCGACAACAACGCGCCGCGCAACTCCGCATCGTCAACGCTGAACAGGTCGAGCAACGTGTCGACGTCCGTAGGCTTTGCGGCACTTCGGGCAGTCTCCAGCCTCGACAGCTTGGCCACCGTGAAGGCGCCGTCACTCTTGGCGGCGACCTCCTCGAGGGTGAGGCCCTGGGTGTCGCGGAGCGCCCGCAACTTCTTACCGAGCCTGCGCCGGCGCACTGTTGGCCCGCTCAACTTCGCCTCCCCTCCGTAGTCCTGCCCGACAGTCTGCCGCTTCGCCTCTAACCATGTCACCTGCGTCGGACCTCTCGTGAGCTGCCCCTATCGCGGGCATATGCAAATTCTCATTCCACCCTTGAGAGGGTTGCACGTCTAGGGGGACTAGGTGCACTCTCGTGTCACGAAAAGTGACAGTGCCACCGACGGGCGTTACGAAATGCGCGCCAACTGGCACCACGGGCGTAGGGAGTTTGCATGGTGCACATGCAGCCGGACGCGTTACGCAAGTGCTCTGATCCCCCGGCCGGGCCTCCACCGGCACTCCCGGCACGGAAGGTGTTCCGGTCCGGCCCGCAGGCCGTCAAGCTGGCCCGCGCATTCGTACGTGAGCAGCTGGTCAAGGAAGACCCGCCCCTCACCGACGACCAGCTCGACGATCTGTGCCTCATCACGTCCGAGCTCGCCACGAACGCCGTTCGCTACGGCACCGAGCCGGGCGACTCATTCGCCGTTGCTCTCCTGCCGGCCCTCGAGCGCGTGCGCATCGAGGTAAGCGACCCCGTGCGACGCATGCCGCAGATGCGTAACGAGTCGGGAGAGCGCGCCCGCGGGCGCGGCCTCCATATCGTCGACCGCCTCGCGGTGCGGTGGGCCGTGGACGAGCGGCCGTTCGGGAAAGCGGTCTGGGCGGAGGTCGCGAGGTGAGCGACAACAACCTCACGTTTCGAGCAGTGCCCGGCCCGGGCTTCGTCGCCGGCTGCACCGTGTCGACGTGGCTGCACCGCGGCGCCCTCGCCGAACCCATTGCACACGTACTGATCGGCCACGCGCCCCCGCGGCGCCCGCACGAGGATGCCCTATCGGTCGAGCTCGGCCTACTGGGCATGGTCGACGCGATGCGCTTACGGCCGGCCGCCGAGCGCGTGCCGTATGTCGGTGCCCGCCTGATCATGCGCGGCCCGTACGTCGCCCTCGACTACGGGCACCCCAAGTTCGTCATGCGACTACCGGCCCCCGGGCAGGAGTGGCGCGCCCACGTCAACACGGGCGGGCAAGTGTGCCTGACGATCGTTCTCGACTCCATACCGCCCGGCGCGGGCCCCGACGCTATCGACGCGCACCTCGAGCGCGTCGTCGCCATCGGCCGCGCGTACATGGGCGCAACAGACCTCCGGCACCGGTGATGGTTGAGGAGTCGGGCGAGGCCGTAGAACTGCCCATGCCGCCGCCGTTCATGTGGGGGTGCCAGGAGTGCACGTGGTTACTGCTCCGGCTCGGCCAGATGTGGGACGACCCTGCGGGGTGCTTCTGGGAACAGTTGCAGGTAGCGCGACACGTCGCCGCGGCGCACCCTGCGGAGGTACCGGCGCAGCACCTCGAGGGCTGCGAGCTGTGCCCGACGTACGCCGGCCGGCAGGACGACGACGCGGCCGGAGTGTGGGCGCAGCATCGCGCACGGGACCTGTTCATGCCGTCCTCAATCGCCCGCCTGTTGTGAGCCGCCCGTGACGCACGCTCGCCGGCGCGTGCGTCCTCCCTCCCCGCTACACCGGTAGCGGGAAGGGCCCGCCGCCGCCACCCTCCCCCGAGTGGCGCGCTGGGCCGAACGGCCCCGGTACCTACCGCGAGGTACCGGGGCCGTTCCATGCCGAGAGGGCCCGCCCCAGTGCCGGGGCGGGCCCTCTTTTGCGCGTTGTCGCAGGTCACGGCCATTGATCATCTGAGGCGCAACTGTGAGCTATTCCATCGAGGATGTCGTGCTCGCTCACCACGACCTCCCGCGCGCCGATCCGCTCCATGATCGACAGGAGCACGAGGGCGCCCGCCCCGATCACGTCGACCCGGCCCGGATGCATGGAGGGCACGGCCGCGCGCTCGGCGTGGGTGGAGCGCAGCAGCCACTCGGCGATCTCGCGGACCTTCTCGTAGGAGACGCGGGAGTGGTGGATGGCCTCGGAGTCGTACTCCGGCAGCTCCTGCGCGATCGCCGACACGGTCGTCACGGAGCCGGCCAGGCCCACCAGCGTGCGCGCCTCGCGCAGCGGGACCGTCCGCTCGGCGAGGTCGAGCGCGGCCTCGATGTCGGCCCGCATCGCCGCGATCTGCTCCTGCGAGGGCGGGTCGCTCACGACCCCGTCCCGGACCAGGTGCCGCTCGGTCATGCGGACACAGCCGACGTCCACGGAGCGGGCCGCCCGGACCCGGTCGTCGCCCACGACGAACTCGGTCGAGCCGCCGCCGATGTCCACGACCAGGTAGGGCCTGAGCAGGTGGTCGCTCCCGGCGAGCTCCTTGGTGGCGCCGGTGAAGGAGAACTCGGCCTCCTGGTCACCGGTGATCACCTCGGGCTCGACGCCCAGGATGTCCAGCACACCGCGCACGAACTCGTCCCGGTTCTCGGCGTCCCGGGAGGCGGACGTCGCCACGAACCGCAGCCGCTCCGCTCCGTGCTCCTTGATGATCGCGGCGTACTCACGGCACGCCGCGAAGGTCCGCTGAAGTGCCTCGGGGGCGAGCCGGCCGGTGCGGTCGACGCCCTGCCCGAGTCGCACGATGGTCATCCGGCGGTCCAGGTCGACCAGCTCACCGGTGGCCGGGTCGGCGTCGGCGACCAGGAGCCGGATGGAGTTCGTACCGCAGTCCACGGCGGCGACACGGGTCACTGGGCGTCCTCCTCGGCGGTCGTCACACAGGCGCCCTTGCGCCACCACTCGGGCAGCAGGGCCAGAGCCTCGTCGCCCAGCGGGTTCACGCCGGGTCCCGCGGCCAGCGAGTGGGCCACCAGGACGTGCAGGCACTTCACCCGGTCCGGCATGCCGCCCGCGCTCGGGAAGTTCTTCAGCTCCTCGATCTCGTCACGGCGCCGGATGTAGTCCTCGTGCGCGGCCCGGTACGCCGCCGCCAGCTCCGGGTCCGAGGCCAGCCGCTCGGTCATCTCCTTCATCACGCCGTTGGCCTCCAGCGTGCCGATGGCCGAGTTCGCCTTCGGGCACGTCAGGTAGTACAGCGTGGGGAACGGCGTGCCGTCCGGCAGCCGCGGGGCCGTCTCGACGACGTCGGGCTGTCCGCACGGGCAGCGGTGCGCGATCGCGCGCAGGCCGCGCGGGGGCCGACCGAGCTGCTGCTTGAAGGCCTCGACGTCGGCGTCGGTCGGCTCGGTGCGCGGGGTGGTCGGCGGGGGCGTTTCCATGACTGTCTTCAGGCTGTCTTTCTCTGGGTTCAGGTCACTGGCTGGGGCTGGGTCACCGGTCGGCGGCGTCGGCCTTGTCGACCCCGTCCCAGACGTTCGAGTACCAGGGGCGGTCGGCCGCCCCCAGGTCGGTGCGCGACTGCTTCGCCGCGTGCGGGTCGACGACGATGAAACCCGTCTCCCCCGGCATCACGTAGTGCAACCGCTGCCGGATCTGCTGCTCGGCGTACGCGTCGTCCTGCCAGCGCGCCTTCAGGTCGCGCAGCCGTTCGACGCGCTCGCGGGCCTGCTGCTGCTCACGCCGGAGGTCGTCGATCTCCGCGCGCTGTGAGACGTACTCCCGCATCGGGTAGGCCAGGGCCACGATCAGCGAGCACATCACCAGGGCGAGCAGGGCGGCCCGGCCGGTGAGCCGCGAGCGGCGGGCCTGGCGCCTGGTCTGGGAGCGGTAGACCCGGGCCGCGGTCTGCTCGCCGAGCAACCGGATCCTGGTCGCGGTGGAGAACCGGTCCCGGTCCTTCACGGCCATCTGTCCGCCTCCCGCTCCACCGTCATACGCGCGTACGTCCCCGGACACGGTACGGGACCGAGTACGGGGACGTACGTACGACGCTGCTACTTGGGCGTGGGTCAGCCCTTGAAGCGCGGGAAGGCGCTGCGGCCGGCGTACACCGCGGCGTCGTCGAGGATCTCCTCGATGCGCAGCAGCTGGTTGTACTTGGCGACGCGCTCGGAGCGGGCCGGGGCGCCGGTCTTGATCTGGCCGCAGTTGGTGGCGACGGCCAGGTCGGCGATGGTGACGTCCTCGGTCTCGCCGGAGCGGTGGGACATCATGCACTTGAAGCCGTTGCGCTGGGCCAGCTCGACGGCGTCCAGGGTCTCGGTGAGCGAACCGATCTGGTTGACCTTGACCAGGAGCGCGTTGGCCGCGCCCTCCTCGATGCCGCGGGCGAGGCGCTCGGGGTTGGTGACGAACAGGTCGTCGCCGACGAGCTGGACCTTGTCACCGAGCTTGTCGGTGATGGTCTTCCAGCCCTCCCAGTCGTCCTCGAACAGCGGGTCCTCGATGGAGACGAGCGGGTACGCGTCGACGAGCTCCGCGTAGTACTCGGTCATCTCGGCGGCCGAGCGGCCCTTGCCCTCGAAGGTGTAGACGCCGTCCTTGTAGAACTCGGAGGCGGCGACGTCGAGCGCGAGGGCGATCTGCTCGCCGGGGGTGTAGCCGGCCTCCTTGATCGCCTCGAGGATGAGGTCGAGGGCCTCGCGGTTGGAGCCGAGGTCCGGGGCGAAGCCGCCCTCGTCGCCGAGGCCGGTGGCCAGGCCCTTGCTCTTCAGGACCTTCTTCAGGGTGTGGTAGACCTCGGCGCCCCAGCGCAGGGCCTCGGAGAAGGACTCCGCGCCGATCGGGGCGATCATGAACTCCTGGATGTCCACGTTGGAGTCGGCGTGCGAGCCGCCGTTCAGGATGTTCATCATCGGCACCGGCAGCAGGTGCGCGTTGGGGCCGCCCAGGTAGCGGAAGAGGGGGAGGTCGCTGGCCTCGGAGGCGGCGTGGGCCACGGCGAGGGAGACGCCGAGGATGGCGTTGGCGCCGAGCGAGCCCTTGTTGTCGGTGGCGTCCAGGTCGAACATGGCCTGGTCGATCAGGCGCTGCTCGGTGGCGTCGTAGCCGACCAGCTCCGGGCCGATCTGCTCGATGACCGCGAGCACGGCCTTCTCCACACCCTTGCCGAGGTAGCGGTTCGAGTCGCCGTCGCGGAGCTCGATGGCCTCGAAGGCGCCCGTGGAGGCGCCGGACGGGACGGCGGCACGACCGGTGCTGCCGTCGTCGAGGCCGACCTCGACCTCGACCGTGGGGTTGCCTCGGGAGTCCAGGATTTCCCGGGCTACGACGACGTCGATGGACGGCACGAGCATCTCCTTCTTCATGTGACGCGGTGACGCGGGTCGCGCGGACCCTGCGAGGTGCGGGCCCGGTGGCTCGCGACATGAGCCTAACCGGCTCCGGGCGATCGGCCACCGGGTCGCCCACCCCATGGACAGAACCGAGAGTAAATTGTTTCTGAACGGAACAAAGCCGGTCGCCGAAAAAACCCCGCCCCGGCGCGTACGGGGGATGACGCACCGGGGCGGGGAGCACGGGGACCCTGGGCGGGTCCGGGTGGGCCGCTGCTTACTTCAGGTGCAGCTGCTGGCCCGGGTAGATGAGGTTGGCATCGTCGACGATGTCCTTGTTCAGCTCGAAGAGCTTCTCCCAGCCGCCCTTGACCTTCTTGTCCGCGGCGATCGAGCTGAGGGTGTCACCCTTGACGACCTTGTACTCGCCGTCGCCCTTCTTGACCTTCTTGCCGGTCGGGGTGGTGACGGTCTTCTTGGCCGCCGGGCGCTCGTCGGAGCGGGAGGCCGGCTGCTGCTCGGTCTGACGGGACTCGGTGCTCTGCTGGCTCTGCTGGCTCTGCGAGGAGCTGCCGGAGTCGCTCGAGGAGCCGCCGCCGGTGGAGGCGCCGGACAGGCCCTTGCCGCAGACCGGCCAGGCGCCCTTGCCCTGGCTCGCCAGGACCTTCTCGGCGACCTGGATCTGCTGGTCCTTGCCGGCCTTGTCGGCGGTGGAGGCGTACTGGGTGCCGCCGTACGCGGCCCAGGTGGAGGCGGAGAACTGCAGACCGCCGTAGTAGCCGTTGCCGGTGTTGATGGACCAGTCGCCGCCGGACTCGCACTGGGCGACCGTGTCCCACTCGGAGGTGGTGGCGGCGGAGGCGTTGCCGGCCGCCATCAGCGGGGCGGCGACGGCGACACCGGCGACACCGGCGAGCGCGGCGGCGCGGGTGGCCTTGGACGGACGACGGTGCTTGCCCTTGCCGGAAAACAGCATGGATGGATCCCCTCACCGACGCCTGCGAGGTGAGCTGTCGGGTTCGGGCCGGTTGAGTTGCCCGGCCGCGTCCCTGAAACGGGACGCGGCTTCACCCCAAGCCCTTCCGGCACAACCGGCCGGTCGGGCACCTACCTTGGGTCCCCCGCTCCTGCCTACGGCGCTTGACGCGACGACTGTTCCCGTACGGCCGCTGGCAGGATTCGGCGTTGCGGCAGCCGGGGCTCGCGGTGGCGAGCGGTCACGACCGTAGACACGTGATCCGGAGAATTTCAAAGACGATCAGGGCTTCTGAGATCTATCTCTCACGGGCCCCAAACGGGACATCAGCCACGAAACAGGGCGCGAACTCACCCGGTTTCGGGGTGAGTTCGACCGCCGTTTCCGCACTGCCCGAACAGCTACTTCTCGTCCGCTTCGCCCTCGACCGTGAGCGTCTGACCGGGGAGGATGAGGTTCGGGTCGGCGCCGACCTCCTTCTCGTTGCCCTCGTAGAGCGCGTGCCATCCGCCGCTGACCCGAAGGGCGTCGGCGATGGACCAGAGGCTGTCGCCGATGCCCACGATGTAGGCGCCTTCGGAATCGCCGGAACTCTCCTCGGCGGGCGCGGAGTGACGCCCCGTCGCCTTCCCCTCGGGGCCACCGTCGGACGCGCCGGTCTCGTCGGCACTGGGGCCGCGGTGGCGGCCGGAACCGGTGTCGCCCGGCCGCGAGGAGTCGTCGCCCTGCCGGGCGCTGTCGGCCTTGTCGCTCTTCGAGGCGCCCGACGAGGAGTCGTCGGACTGCTGCTTCTGCGACGAACCAGTGGGTTCGGTCGACTTGTCCGGCTTGGCGGTTTCGTCCTTCGAGGCCGACGCGTCAGGCGATGACGAGGGAGAGGAGGAAGGGCCGTCCGAGGGGGACGAACCGAGCGAGTCGAGCAGGCCGGGCGAGTCGACCTCGCCGGACGAGTCGGACGCCCCGGACGAGTCCGACCCCTTGCCCTGCTCGAGGCCGGAGAGCAGTCCGCAGGTGCGCCAAGCGCCCACGCCCTGGTCGGCGAGGATTCTCTCGGCCACGGCTATCTGCTGGGAGCGGCTGGCCAGGTCGGCACTCGCGGCGTAGTCCAGACCGCCGTGACTCTCCCAGTCCTCCTGGGACAACTGCAGGCCGCCGTAGTAGCCGTTGCCGCTGTTCTCGCTCCATGCGCCGCCGGTCTCGCAGTCCGCGACCCGGTCCCAGGTCGTGCCGTCGGCCGCACTGGCGCCGGAGGCCCCGAGGAGGGGGATCGCGATGGCGGAGCCGGTCACTCCGGCCGCGACGAGGAGAGCCGGAGCCTGGCGGGGGCGACGGTGCCGACCGTTCCCGGAGAGCATACGGAGACCTTTCACGCGACAGCAGTGACCGACGCGGCGTGAATCCCTCCGCGTTGATGGGTGAACGTATCGGCAGACGATCACTTGTCACAAGTTCATGCCGCGCAGATCACGTGAAGATCACAGGTCTGATGTTTCGTCACCTTCAGCGGGGGCTACCGGAGCGAACTCCACCGGCAGTGTGCGCAGCCCCCGCATGATGAGGCCGCCGCGCCATCTCAGCTCGGCCGGATCCGCGGCCAGCCGGAGGTCCGGGAGGCGGGTCAGCAGGGTGGAGAGGGCGGTCTGGCCCTCCAGGCGGGCGAGCGGGGCGCCGAGGCAGTAGTGGATGCCGTGGCCGTATCCGAGGTGCTGGTTGTCGAGGCGGGAGAGGTCCAGTACGTCCGGATCGGCGAACCGCTCCGGGTCCCGGTCCGCGGCGGCCAGCACGACGAGGACGGGGTCACCCGCCTCGATGTGCTGCCCGCCGAGGGTGAGCGGCTGCGTGGCGAAACGCCAGGTGGCGAGTTCGACGGGGCCGTCGAAGCGGAGGAGTTCCTCGACGCCGGTCTCCAGGAGGCCGCTCTCCCCGGCGGCGAGGGACGCCTGGAGCCGGGCACGCTGCCCGGGGTGGGTGAGCAGCGCGTAGGTGCCGTTCCCTATGAGGTTGACGGTTGTCTCGAAACCGGCGAACAGCAGGATGAAGGCCATGGCCGCCGCCTCGTTCTCGGTGAGGTGCTCGCCGTGGTCGGAGGCGCGGATCAGACCGGAGATGAGGTCCTCACCGGGGGCGGGTTCGGCGGGCAGCGCCTCACGCTTGCGGTGGATGAGGTCGGCGAGGTAGCCGCGCATCTTCTTCACCGACCGCGCCACACCGCCCCTGGGGCCGCCCTGGTGACGGATCATCATGCCCGCCCAGTCACGGAAGTCGTCCTGGTCCTCGCGCGGGACGCCGAGCAGGTCGCAGATGGCGTAGATGGGGAGCGGGAAGGCGAACTCGTGGATCAGGTCGGCGGATCCCTTCGCCGCGAAACCGTCGATCAGAGTGTCGGTGAGCTCCTGCACCCGCGGCGCGAACTCGGCGACCCGGCGGGGTGTGAACGCCTTGGAGACCAGCCGCCGCAGCCGGGTGTGGTCCGGCGGGTCGATGTTCAGCAGATGCGTCATCAAGTCGGCCTTGCGCTCGCCGGGGATGCCCGTCTTCCCCTTGGCGTGCGCCGGTTCGTCGTGATGCGCCGGGTTCTTGGAGAGCCGGTTGTCGGCGAGCGTCTGCTTGGCGTCGGCGTACCGCGTGACCAGCCAGGCCTCCACTCCGCTGGGGAGCCGGGTCTTGTGGACGGGGCTGTGCTCGCGGAGCCAGGCGTAGGCGGGGTAGGGGTCGCTCGCGAACTCCCAGGTGAAGAGGTCGGGAGCGGTCGCGGGTGTGCTGGGCTGGGGCTGGTCGGTCACGCCTCGACCGTATCCGGCTTCCGGCGGCGGCTCTCCACCGTCGAGGCTCGACCGTGTCCGGCTTGCGGTGGCGGCCCTCTACCGTCGAGGCTCGACGCTGTCCGGCTTCCGGCGGCGGCCCTGCACCGTGTACGCGGCGCTCAGCCCTCGGCCTGACGGATCGCGTCGCGGTACGCGCGGGCCGCCGCTCTGAGTGCAGCCTCCGGGTCGACGCCCTCCGACTCGGCTCGGACGGCCAGGGCCAGCAGCTCGTAGCCGATGCCCTCGACGGGCGGGAGCGGTATCTCCAGCTGTGCCGTGCGGACACGGGAGGCCAGCTTGGCGGCGAGGGCCAGGCCGGGCTGGCCGAGGGGAATGCCCTCGGTGATCGAGGTGCGCTGTTTCTCGACCGCCTTGGTGCGCAGCCAGTGCTCCTTGACCTCCTCGGGGGTGGTGGCCGTCGCGTCGCCGAAGACATGCGGGTGGCGGTGGATCAGCTTGGCGACGATGCCGCCGGCCACGTCGTCGATGGAGAAGGACTCCGCCCCGTCCTCCGGCCGCCCCTCCTCGGCGATGCGGGCGTGGAAGACGACCTGGAGGAGGACGTCGCCGAGCTCCTCGCGCAGTTCGTCCCGGTCGCCCTCCTCGATCGCCTCGACGAGCTCGTACGCCTCCTCGATGCCGTACTTCGCCAGACCCTCGTGGGTCTGCCGGGAGGACCAGGGGCATTCGACGCGGATGCGGTCCATGACCTGGACGAGGTCGAGGAGGCGGGCTCCGGGGAGGTCGTAGGAGGCCGGCAGCAGCTCCAGCTCGGGCATGGCGATACGGCCGGTGCCGGCCAGGCGGGCCAGGCCGTCCGTGAGGGCCGGTTCGCCCTCGCCGGTCGCCACCACGACCACCGTGTGTCCGCCGGCGCAGGCGTCGAGCAGCTCCTGCGCGCTCGGGGACGCCTCGGCGACGGTGATCCCCGCCTCTCGCAGATACGGCAGCTGCGGATGCGTGCCGTCCGCGCACAGCACCTGGTCGGCCTCGTGCAGGGCCTGCCAGGCGGGCCAGGAGAGCAGGCCGGGGGCGACGCGGTGGCTGGTGGTGAGCAGGACGATGCGGCCGGGGGCGACGGCCGCGTCGGGAGCGGTCCGCTCGGGGCCCGGGGTGGCTTCGGGGCTGTTGGCGTTCACGGTTCGAAGCTATCCCACGCCGCCGACCGCGCCCGAAGTTGTCCACAGGCCCGGAGGCCGGTGCCCTCCACAGGCCCGGAGGCCGGTGCCCGACGACGGGGCCCTCCACAGGCCCGGAGGGCGGGGCCCACGGGGCGGGGCCCACGGGCCGGGCCGTCCCTTCCTTCCCCGGGGCCGTCCGCAGCTGCCCTACATCCCCTGCTGCTGCGTCTGCGCCGCCGTGACGTCCCGTACCCACGGCGTCTTGGCCTCGGCAGGCCTGCTCTTCTGGACGTCCCAGGTGCCGTAGCGCGGGTTGAGGTCGACGTTCAGTTCCTTGGAGGCGTCGGAGAGCGCCTTCCAGAACTCGGGACGGTCGGTGTTCGTGCCCAGCTTCTCGGCGAGTTTCTGGGCCTCCAGCTGGAGGCGGAGGTTGTCGTCGAGGCGCTCCGGCGGGACGCCGTACTGCTGGAGCCAGGTCGTCTCCAGCCCCTTGGCGCCGCCGGCCTGCTGTTCCAGGCCGGACCGCATCGCCTGGACCTCCTTGCGGGAGACGGTCACCCCGGCGTCCTCGGCGGCGCGGTGCAGCACCCGGTCCAGGACCATGGTGTGCAGGGTGTCGCGGGTGAGGGTGCCGGTCCTGGCGATGGCCTGCTGGTACTGGGCCTCGTCCTGGACGGCCGCCCGCTGGGCCGCGCGTACCTCGCCGACCCGCTCTTCCAGCTGGGAGACGGTGATCCGCTGGCCGCCCACCACGGCTGCCGCGCCGGGATGCGCGTCGTTGCCGCAGGCGGTGAGCAGGGGCGCCGCGGCGGCGATCGCGGCGGTGAGGAGGAGCGCGGTGCGACGGCGGCGGTGCAAGGAAACCTCCCGAGGAGATTGTGCGACGGTGCACAAAGTCTTGCGATGATCGATGGTAGGCAGTGGCCCGGCTCTGGCCAACCCATTCGACCAACGATTCACGGGGACATCCGGCACCGCCGCGCCCCGCTCCGGGCCGGTCGTCAGCCGCGGACCTGCCCCAGCCACTGCAGGGTCCTGCGGATCTCCGCCCCGAGCGGGTGCCCGGGGCCGTGGGTGCGCTCCACGTCGTGCAGCAGCCGGGCCAGGGTGTCGTGGGCGGCGCCGCGGTCGCCGAGGGCGAGCTGGAGGTGCCCGATCCGGCGCCGGACGTCGTGCGCGAGCTCGGGTCCGCCGGCGGCGACGTACTGGTTCTCGTAGTAGGGCAGCACCGCCCGGTACTCGGCGAGCGCCGCGGCCGGCTCGCCCAGCTGTTCGAGGCATTGGGCGGCCTCGTAGCGGAAGCGCAGGGCCTGCGGGTCGGCCTGGCCCGCCTCGGCGGCGCGCTCGTCGGCGAGGCGACGCAGCTCGGGCAGCGCGCGCCGGTACTGGCCGTCGTCCAGGAGCGTCGCGGCGTACTGCTTGCGCAGGGTGCGCACGACCGGGGAGTTGGTGCCGTGCTGTTCGGCTGCGGCGGGCAGGATTCCCCCCAGGATGTCGACGGCCTGGGTGACACGGCCCTCGCCGAGGAGCCGTTTGACCTCGTCGACGGCGCGGGCGATGCCCGTCTGCCCCGGAGCCTCCATGACGGGTGTGGCCGGCGTGGGCCGGGGCGCGGGGGTGCGCGCACGGTCGGGCCAGGGGGCGTGCGGGCGCAGGAAGGGGCGGGTGGGATCGAGGGCCGCTCCGGTGGGCGTGCCGCGCGCCGGCAGGAGCAGTTCCAGGTGCTCGTAGACCTCCTGCGCGGAGGCGGGCCGGTGCTGCGGGTCCTTGGCCAGGAGGCGCAGCACGAGGGCCTCCAGGGCCTCGGGGACTTCGGGCCGGATGCGGCGTACGGGCAGCGGGGGCTCGTACAGGTGCCGGTGCAGGACGCCGAGGGCCGTGGAGCCGGAGAAGGGCACGTCGCCGCTGAGCAGTTCGTGCAGGACCACGCCGAGCGCGTACAGGTCGGTGTAGGGGCCGACGGCGCCGCCCATCGCCTGCTCCGGTGCCATGTAGGCGGGCGAGCCGATCGGTGTGCCGGTGTGGGTGAGGCGGGTGGTGTCCGCGTCCATCACGGAGGCGACGCCGAGGTCGAGGACGGTGACGGTGCCGTCCTGCTTCACCATCACGTTGCGCGGCTTGAGGTCGCGGTGGACGATCGGCACGGCGTGCACGGCGCTCAGCACGGCGCACAACTGCGCGGCGACCGCGACCGCCCACTGCCAGGGGTACGGGGAGTGCTCGGCGAGGTGGCCGGCGAGGTCGGCGCCGTCGATGTACTGCATGACGAGGAACAGTTCCTCGCCCTCACTGCCCGCGTCGTGCACGGTGACCAGACCGGGGTGGTCGACCTGCGCGGTCACCCGGCACTCACGCACGAAGCGGCGGCGCAGTTCCTCCGCGTCCTGGCCGGCGACCTTGTCGGGGCGCAGCAGCTTCACCGCCACACGCCGGTCGAGCCGCTGGTCGTACGCCGTCCAGACCTGGCCCATGCCGCCCTGCCCGAGGACGGTGGCCAGTTCGTAGCGGCCGGCGACGACTCGTCCTGCCGCCGCGGTCACCTTCCGTCCTCGTGCCGGCCGTCCCTGTGGCCCTCGGCCTCGTGCCGGCGCAGGTAGTCGCTGAGCTCGTCGAGTTCGGCGCGGACCTGGTCGATGCGGGCGGGGGCGGGGCGCTGGGGGGACGGGGGCGGCTGCACCGGGGCCGGGGGCGTGTCGTGCGGGGCGGGCGCGTGAGCTGCGGGGGGCTGCGGGACGGGGGTGGGCGTCGGGGCGTAGGGCGGCGCGGGGTGCGGGTAGCCGTACGGGGTGTGCGCCCCGGTCGGGACGGTCGGAGCGTGGGGAGACGCGTGGCCGGCGAACGTCCGCCGCTCGCCGTGGTGGCCGATGTCCACGACCAGGAAGTAGATGGCGGCACCCGCGCCGAGCAGCAGGATCATGGCCAGCGCGATGTCGGTGCGGACGTCGTTCTCCGGCAGCGAGCCGATCACGGCGAAGCAGGCGATGGACAGCGGCAGGCTCACCCAGGCCAGCACCCAGTCGAGGGCCCGGCCGCGCAGGGCGGCCACCCGGAACAGCGGGACGCAGGCCAGGACGCCGCACGTGAGGAAACCGGCTGCGGCGAACAGCACACGCAGGGAGATGACCGTTGCCGCGCTGCGGGGAGGCGGCGCCGCGCCGTGGCCGTACATGACTGCTCCTGGACCGGTGGGGCCGTCGGGGACGGACCTGCGAGTGACAGAGACCCTGTCGGGATTCCGAGCGTATAGCCAGACAGGGACAACCGGTCACGGGTTGTACCGAACCGTTGTCATGCTGATCACTTCGTGTGAACAGCCCGCCCCCGAGCCGGTCGTGGGCCGTGCGGTCGTGCGGTCGTGCGGCCGTCCTGCGCGTCATGCCCTACGTCGGATGTCACGTACGACGGATGTCGCCTACGGCGGATCAGCTACAGCGGGTGCCGCATCCACACGTTGGGCTCGACGTACACCGCGTACCCGCGCTCCACCTCGCAGCGCACCGGCACCAGTCCGCCCGGCACTTCGATGTCGCCGTCGGTGTCGAACGGCAGGCCCGTCCAGCGGCGCCAGTCCGCGAGCGGGGCGGCCACCGTCATGGATGCCGGTGCCACGGAGTCGATCGTGGCTCCGGCCCGGGCGTGGACGCGCAGCCACGGGTCCTGGGGCAGGCCGTCGGGCCGCACACGGCGGGCGTACTCCTCCATCGGCGTGTGCGGTTCCAGGTGTTTGGCGTTGGGACGGACCGGGGCGACGACCTCGCGGAAGCCGCGGGCCCGGGCGTTGTCGCGCATGGCCGAGAGCATCACCGCGGACAGGCCGCGGCCCTGTGCCTGCGGGGCGATGGAGACCGAGATCGCGCTGACGGTGTCCGGCCGGACTCCGCGCCGAAGGTCGGAGAACGCCCACACCAGTACCGCGTCCCAGCCGTTGGCAGGCAGCCGGCCACCGCGGTGCTCGGTGCCGAGGGCGAAGGGCACGCTGTAGGCGTTCGCCACGATCTCGCCCTGCTCGTCCTCGGCGAACAGGACGTACTCCGGGAGTTCGGCGGCGATCCGCGGGAAGTGGGCGGCGCCCACGAGGTCCTGGATCACGAACTCCGGCCAGCTGTCCGCCATCCCCACGACCCGCTCCAGCGTGTCCGGGCGGTCGGCGAGGCTCGATATCTTCGGTTCCATGTGATCACGGTAGGCGGCGGTGGCGAACACCCGGAACCGAATTACCGGGCCGGCACCGGATCCGCTGCCTCCTGGGAGGACCCGGCTCGCCGAGCGGCCACCACCATCACGGCCAGGGACATCAGGACGAGCCCGGCGCCCACGTAGAGCGGCGCCGTGTACCCGAGACCCGCGGAGACGGCCACGCCCCCGAGCCACGCGCCCAGCGCGTTGCCGACGTTGGACGCGGACACGTTGGCGCTCGCCGCCAGTGCCGCCCCGTGGGCGAAGTCGGTGACGCGGGTGATCATGCCGGGCACGCCGGCGAATCCGGTCACCCCCATGAGGAAGACCAGGACCACCGAGGCGGTGGCGCTCTCCGCCAGCAGCCCGAACAGGACCAGGGTGAGGGCGAGTCCGAGCAGGGCGAGGATCAGGGCCCGGTCCCGGTCGCGGTCGGCCGCGCGCCCTCCCAGCAGGTTCCCGACGACCAGGCCGACCCCGTAGACCATCAGCAGCCAGGCGACATCGGCCGGGGCGAAGCCACTGACCTCCGTGAACGTGTACGCGATGTAGCTGAACGCGCCGAACATCCCGCCGTAGCCCAGGGCGGTGGCCACCAGCGTCAGCCAGACCTGCCAGGACCGGAAGGCCCGCAGTTGCCGCGCCAGGCCGCTGGGCGGTGTTCGACCCGACTCCGGCTCGGGCGCCCCTGTCGCAGGCGTCCCCGTCGCAGGCGTCCCCACCCCTGGTGTCACCACCCCGGGCGTCACCGCCCCTGGCGTCCTCACCTCGGGCGCCCCCACCCCGGGCGTCACCGCCCCTGGCGTCCTCACCTCGGGCGCCCCCACCCCGGGCGTCACCGCCCCTGGCGTCCCCACCGCGGCTTTCCCCGCCGCGGTCGGCTGCGCCCCTGCCCCCGGCCGCACCCGGCCCGCCCCGGCGGGGACCAGCGCCGCGATTCCCGCCAGTGCCAGCAGGCCGATCGCCGTGACCGCCCAGAAGGCCGCTCGCCAGCCCCACCGCTCACCGACGAGGGCGCCGAAGGGCACGCCCAGCACGTTCGCGACCGTCAGCCCGGCGAACATGACCGCCACGGCCTGCGACTTCTTCTCCGGCGCGGCCAGACCGCGCGCGACCAGGGACCCGATCCCGAAGAACGAGCCGTGGCACAACGCTGCCACGATCCGCCCGAGCAGCATCACCTGATAGTTCGGCGCGGCGGCGGACAGCAGGTTGCCGATGACGAACAGCGCCACGAGGCCGACCAGTACGTGCTTGTGGGGCAGCCGCGTCGTCGCCGCGGTCAGGACGATCGCGCCGACCGCGACGCTCAGCGCGTACCCCGAGATCAGCCAGCCGGCGGCCGCCTCGGACACCGCGAAGCTCGATGCCACCTGCGGCAGCAGCCCGGCGATGAGGAACTCGGTCAGACCGATACCGAACCCGCCGAGCGCCAGCGCGATGAGTCCGCCCGGCATCCGTCCTCCTCCGATCGGCACCAAGGGCCCACAGGACAGGGCCCTACCCACCGCACTGCTTCAGCATCATCTCCTTGTCGGGCGCCGTGACGGGGAGTTCGTACTTCAGCGACACCTGGGCGAAGCGCACCGAGTAGGCGCAGCGGATCCGCTTGTCCGGGGGCAGCCAGGACGCCGGGCCGGAGTCGCCCTTCGAGCCGTTGGTCGGCCCGTCCACCGGGACAAGGTTGAGCGGGTCGTTTATGTCGGCACCCGTAACTGTCTCACCGACCCCTCCGTTATGTGCGCGTACAGCTTGTCTCACACCGGGGAGGGTGGCTCGCGCGTGATGGAGTCAGAAGAGGCGGATGCCAGTGCCGGGACGCTGGTGCTACTGCACCGGACGGCGCTCGGGGCGCCACCCATCGACCCACTTCCCTTCGACGGGGACACAGTCCTTCAGCGAGCCGGCGCCAACGAGGGCAGACCTTTCATCCTCGGACCGGACGGCGGCTACGACCACCACCTGAACCGCTTCCTGCGCGACCTGGAGCACTGGGGCGTGCGATCGGAGAACAGCCGCATCGCCTACAGCACCGACGTCATGCTCTACTGCCGCTTCCTCCACGAGTCCCGGGGCGGCAAGTCCATCTGGGACACGGACGGCGCCGACCTCCGTGCATACAAGGCCGTACGCCTGCACGGCGACGGACCGGGCAGCGTGTCCGTGGCGACCTGGAACCGTTCCGTCGCCGCGCTCGACAAGTGGGTGCAGTGGTCGCTGTACGAGGAACTGCTGTCAGCGGAGCCGTTCCGGTACGTCGACAAGACCGTGGTGTCGCCGCAGGGACCGAAGCGAGTACGTGTCAACGCGGACGCCGAGCCCGAGACGCCCCGGCAGCCGATCCGGTTCCTGTCGCACGAGGACTTCATGCTCTGGCGGGACGTCGGCCTGCGAGGACTGCTGCCGGACGGCTCCCCGGACGCCAAGTGGCGTGGGCGCAACGGCGAACGCAACGCTCTCTTCGCCGATCTCCTGGTGTGCACCGGCATGCGGTTGGGCGAGGCCGCGAGCCTGCTGACGACGGAACTGCCGCCGGTGACCGGCCGACGTCTGATCGGCGACATCACCGTCTCGGCCGCCGTGGCAAAGCGCGGCAAGGCACGCACGGTGTACGTCCGTCCCCGGGTGGCCCGCGACCTGCACCACTACGTCGGTATCGAGCGGGACGAGTTGGTGCAGCGACGAGGCGTCCAGAACGTGTACGAGGCGCTTGCGGACCGTCTGCCGGTACGTCGGGCGAACCGGCACGCGCTCGTAGTCGAGAACGGATCCAGCTGGTCCTACTCGCGTATCGGCGCGGCGGACCGGGCACGACTCGTCCAGGTCGACGGCCGAGGAGGAGTGGTCGGCCCCCTCTGTCTGTGGCTCGGTGAGAACGGGGTGCCGCTGCGGCGCAGTACCTGGCAGTCGGTCTTCCAACGGGCGAACGAGCGGTGTGCCGCATTCGGGCTCGATTTCGACGTCCACCCGCACACCCTGCGGCACACGTTCGCGGTGCACATGCTCGGCCTCCTGCTGCGGCAGACCGTCCGGGCGCTCGGCATGCGCGAGGACCGCCGATTCACCCACGCGGAGGTGAAGCGCCTGCTCATCGGCAACCCTCTGCGCAAGCTTCAGCTCCTGCTCGGCCATCGCCACGAAGCGACCGTCTACTCGTACCTCGACGTGCTTGACGAGGCCCAGGAGATCGTGCTCGCGGCACTCGGCGACTGGGACGAACAGGCCGCCGCCTTCGAGCGGATCAGCTTGAACGCGGAGGAGAATCGGTGAGCCCGCGCCGAGTCCGCTTTCCCGCCGCTGTCGAGTCCCCTGCCACGGCCGAACCCGTGCCGACGATCGGCCCCGTGATCTTCACCGTGGATCTGAACGGGAGTCCCGAGGACATCGACATGTCGGGCCTTCCGTGTCCGCGCCTCGTCCGAGCCCTGGCCAACGCCCTCGTCGACGTCATCAGCAGCCCCGGCACTCTGCGGGACCGCAATGGCGTCCGCTACGTCGTCAAACGCATCCGGGAGTTCGTCGAGTTCACGGCCGCTGCCCTCCCGGACTTCGCTGCCGACCTGCGTCTGAGCGACCTGGAGCCCGATCTCCTGGACGCCTTCGAGGCGCGTCTGATCGCTCAGTACGGAGAGACGAGCAAGGAGCCGTACCTCACCATGACGTACCTCGTCCGGCTGCTGAAGCTGGTGCACGAGGCACACCCTGACGCCTTCGGAGCCGCCTTTCACGCCCGCCTGGGATTCACGTCGACGTCGGCCCACCGGGCGTCGAAGCCACTCGACGCCTATCCGTTCCCGGTGCTCGAGGCGTTGGAGACCGCCGCCCGGGACGACGTCGCCCGCATCCGCGACCGGATCCTGGAGGGCGAGAAGCTGGCGGCATCGGGCCGAGACCCGCACCAACACGGCTGGGACAGGCTGGAGAACGTCCTCTGGCACATCGCGCACCATGGCCCGCTGACCGCCGACGACGCCTCGTACAAGATCCTGCGTCCCTGTGGCGGCAGGGAGGAGGTCAATGGTCGTCTGCACCTCACCGCACGGGACCTGGTGCCCTTCCTTCTCCTGCTCGCCTGTCAGACGGGCATGGAGCCCGAGTGCATCCGGCGGCTGCGCTCCGACTGCCTCACGAGTCCGGCACGCGGATACGTCAGCGTCGCCTACGTCAAGAAGCGCGCCCCGGGTGCCACGCACAAGACGGTCAGGGTCGCCGACGGGGGTTCGCTGCGCTTCCCCGGCGGCGTGATCCGGCTGGCCCTGCGCTTGACGAAGCGCACCCGTGCGCTGATCGGCAGTGATGCGCTGTGGTGCGACGTCGGTGGTCATGGACGAGCGCGTGCGCCCTTCGACGACGGTCCTCACGGCTGGTCGGCCGTGACCCGGCAGTGGATGTCCGAGCGTGGACTCGACCGCCTCACCGACCGCGACGGCAAGCCTGTCGCCCTCGACCTGCGGCGAGTACGCAAGACCGTCAAGTCCCGTCAGTACCTGCGGGCCGGTGGAGTACTTGAGGACTTCGCCTCCGGCCACACCCGGCCGGTCGCCGCGAAGCGCTACGCGGACATCGGCGCCCACGAGGAGACCCATGAGCAGGCGGTGGAGGCGGGCCTTGAGCAGGCGCTCGGCGCGGCACTGGCCCCACCTGTGGTGCTGTCGGACGACGGTTCCCGGCTAGACGACGGCCAAGCCGCACTGACCGCGCGGGACATCGAGTCGGCGCTCTCCGGTGAACAAGATGTATGGCTCGCCTCCTGCCGCGACTTCTTCGCCTCACCGTTCGCACGCAAGCCCGGCGCGGCCTGCCCCGTCCCGGCCTGGGGATGCCTGGAATGCCCGAACGCGGTGTTCACCAGTCGCCACTTGCCGAGCCTGCTGTCCTTCCTGGACTTCATGGAACGACAGCGCGAGGAGTATCCCGCCGCCGAGTGGACCGCGCGGTTCGGTCTTGCGTGGGACCGCGTCGTCCATGGTGTCCGCGCCCGCTTCAACACACGCCAGATCACCACGGCACAGGCCATCGCCGAGGCCGACGGCGATCGCCTGCTGCTGCCCCCGTCGTTCCTGGGGGTCATCGCATGACTGTCGTCCCCAAGCCGAGGATCGGTGATCACGACCTGTCCCCAGCCTCGGAGCACGTGCTCCCGGAGCGGCTCACGCGGGGCCTGCCGAGCCGAGGCCCGCTCCTGTCCGAGGACATCTGGGATCTGCGGTGCGTGCTGCCCCGCACCTGGCGGACGTGGCGGCTCGACTTCACGCAGATCGACGATCCGGTGACACGGCGCACCGCGCAGGAGTACGTCGCCTCCCGCCTCCACCGGGGCTCCCTCGGTCTCGGCCCGATGAAGGCCACGGCGGCAGCCGCAGAACTGCGCGTCTTCATCGCCGTGATGAAGGACCTGCGGGACGTGGGGGCCCCGCGGCTGTCCTCCGTCGGCCGCGGGCACCTCAACGCCGTTCTGTCGCGGTGGAAGCCCATGCCAGGCAAGGCCGTCCGTAACATCACGCTTCTCAAGCACCTCGCGGCGCACGGGCCGTTCCTGTCTCAGGACCGGCTGGACATCCTCCCCTGGAACGGCCGCAGTGCCTACAGCGTCGCCGGGGTACAGCGGGCCAAGGGCGAGAACGCCACTCCGCGCATCCCCGAGGAGATCCTCGCGCCGTTGCTGCGAGCCGCGGTCTTCTACGTGGAGACGGCCAGCGGCGACATCCTCGCCGCCCAGCGGGAGGTCGCCGCGCTCGAAGCAGCACGCAAGGGCCAGAATCTCGGTGCTGGTCAGGCGCGCGAACGAGTCGTGGCCTTCATCGCCGGGCGCCGCGCGGGCGGCCGAGGCATCCCCGCGCTCCCCCACGGGACCGCGCACACCGTGACCGACGCCGTCATCGTCGACGGCGTACCGCAGAGCCCCAACCACAGCCTCGTGTCTCTCCTGACCGGCTGCGGCAACGCCGCACACCTGCGACCGCTGATGGCTGAGGCCGCAAAGGACATCGGCTACGAGGAAGGCGGCCTGGACACTCCTATGTCCGAGTGGCCGGCCACCGGCAGGCCGTGGCGCCCGCGGCTGAGCCCCGTCACGTTGGCCAACGAGCTGTCCTTCCTGCGCACGGCCTGCTGGATCGTCATCGCCTACCTTTCGGGAATGCGGGACGTGGAAGTGCGTGAGCTGGCCCGCGACTGCGCCACTGCCGAGACCGGTGCCGACGGGCGGCCTCGGTACAAACTCCGCGGACGGGTTTACAAGGGAAAGGACCGCAAGCTCAGCGGGGACGAAGCCGAGTGGGTGGTCCTCCACGTCGTGCACCAGGCCGTCGACGTCCTCAGAGAGATCAACGACGATCCAGGCCACCTCTTCGGCTACGACGGCGGCGGCCGCAACGGATACGTACTCCTCACCAACGTGCCCCGGCGTATCCGCGCCTTCCGTGACCACCTCAACGCGCTCTTCAGCACGGCGGATGAGCTCTACATCCCCTTGACGACGGCGTCCCCGAACGGACACTCCCCGGACAGGAAGGACGAAGCCGGAGAAGACGCGAAAGCTTCCTCGGCGCTTCCCTGGGCCTTCGACACCAGGCAGTTCCGCCGGACCCTCGCCTGGCACATCGCCCATCAGCCGTTCGGGGTGGTAGCGGGCGCCCGCCAGTACAAGCACGCCGCGATCACCATGTTCGAGGGCTACGCGGGTACCTCCGCTTCAGGCTTCGCCGACGAGGTCGCCGCCGAGGAGGCCGTGGCCAAGCTCGACTACGTCGAGGACCTCTACCACGACTGGAACGAGGGCGGACGCTCCGCGGGCGGCGCCGCCCAGCGCATCGAGGCCGAGTTCGACCGCATCCGCAGCGAACTCGGCGACCTGCCCGGCGCCGTGGCCAGCCCCACCCGGCTCCGAACGCTGCTGCACCACCTGACGAAGACCCTGCACCCAGGCGTACTCAACGACTGCTTCTACCACGCGGAGACGGCCGTGTGCCGCAAGCGCGCCCAACCTCTGGGACGCCCCGTTCCCCTGCTCGACATGTGCCTGCGCTGCCCCAACTCACGTCGTTCCGCCGTCCATCTGCCTCGCCTGGAGCGAGCGCACGACATGGCTGAGTCCGAACTCGGCGAGGCAACCGGCCTGCCACGACTCCAGCAGCTCGCCATCACCGAGCACCTGGCCACACTCACCCACCTGATCGCCGAAATCGGCGCCACCGACAACAGGGACCCCCGACGATGACCGACCCCACCGACGAGACCCTCCGGGCCGTCCGCACCGCCTTCTTCCGTCTGGCCCGCGAGAACCCCGGCCTGACCGAAATCGACCACAAGATCATGCGTGCCTTCGAGCAGCTCATGCTCGGCCGCCCCGAGATCACAGACGGCCGGACCTCGGCGGTGAACATCTGCGCCGAGGCGGGCGTCTCGCGGGCCTCGTACTACCGCTCTCCCGTCGCGACGGTGATCAAGGAGATTCTCAGCTCTCCCGAGGCCAGACGCCCGGAGTCCGACGAGCTCAGGCAGGAGGTCGCGCGTCTGAAACAGTCAGAGCGGGAAGTCCGTCGGGAGAAGGCGAACGAGATTCGGGAACTGCGTGCCACCGTGGCGGCGTACGCGAACCAGATCCAGGTCCTGGCACTCAGGAACGCGGAGCTGGAAACAGACACCCAGCGGCTTCAAGCCCAGCTCGACAGAGGCCGGGAAGGCCTGATCAAACAACTCAGGCGCTCCGAAGAGCCGGCTTCCACCTGACGTCTCAGGGCGCACGGCGCGTTCAGGGCCGTGCTCAGTCGGTGTCCGTCGCGGCCAACATCGCCAGCTGCCGACATTCCGGCGAGACCGCGACCAGGCCGATGTCCCAGGCCACACGCTCGAACCACTTGGTGTTCGCGCTGAAGGCATACCAAGCGCACGCCCGTGCGCGTGCCTCGACCTCCTCTGCAGGACTGTCGTGCGCGGTACTGGAGAGGCTTGCCATGGACTGCCATGCGCCCAGACGGCCGTAGGCACCACGGACGCCATGGTTGTAGGCGCCGCCCGTGGACGCGGCGGCAAAGAGGACGCGCCAGACGTGCTCCAGGGGGCACACCACGACCGACAAGCCGGTCTTCTTCGTCCCCGCACCTTCTAGGCACTTCAGCCCAAGTGCCAACAGCATGCTCGGGACCGACTCGGCTACGAGAGGAGTTGCCAGATCGAAGGCTCGTGCTTCGATCCGGCCGTTCGACTCGTCGGCCCAGTTCGTCACAGCAGCACCGATGCTCTTGGTAACGGCTTCGGTCGTCGTCTCCTCGACTGTCGGCACCTGCGCCCGCCCATCACCCCGCACCTCTCGGTTCGCCGACGGGCCGTATGGCATCGAGTGGCTGCCTCCGCGCGCGTTGTAACTAGGAAGATCAGGCTGGCCTTCCACCTCCGACAGCGCCAACGGCAGCCATCGCAGAGGATGATGACTCCAGTGCGGCGACGTCGCCCACCCGGCGATCCCCGGTGCCTCCATGACGTCGACGCCTCTGAGTACCAGTTCATGGACCAGACACGCGCGCAGTTCCTCGGTGGCGTGTCCGGTGAACGCCACTGCGAGTTCCTCGGCCGGTTGGCTGGAGGCCAGCAGGGAGGCGGTATAGCGGTCCAGCTTCCGGCCGGCGGCCTCCGCCGAAGAGACCAACCGCAGTGTTTGAGCGACGTTGCCGGGACCGGGCGTGGTGGCCATGAGCCGGAGCAGGTAGTCGAAAACACTCCTGTACTGCCATGTCCGCCCGGCGTCGGACGCCTCAGCCCCGGCGAGGGCGATGGCGAGATCCGCGACGAAGGCAGCGTCCCCCCGCTCAAGACTGCGGTCAGCCGTCTTCCACACGTCGGTGACGCTCTTCAGGCCCGGCAGCTTCGTCACGATCTTCTGTATGCGGTCAGCCACGGCAACGAAGCGTATGCGTCCCGCGGCGTGATAGCGACGGGATTTTACGCAGGTCACCGCAGCCGTCTCAGCCCCCGCACTGCTGGAGCATCATTTCCTTGTCCGGGGCCGTCACCGGGAGTTCGTACTTCCCCGCCACTTGCGCGAACCGCACCGCGTATGAACACCGGATCGCCTTGTTCGGCGGCAGCCAGGACGCCGGCCCGGAGTCGCTCTTGGAGGCGTTGAGGGAGCCCGAGACCGGTAGAAGGTTCAGCACGTCGTTGGCCAGCTGCTCCCGCTTGTCCTTGCTCCAGCCGGAAGCCCCCATCTGCCAGGCGTACGACAGCGGCACCACGTGGTCTATCTGGACCTCGGTGGCCTTCGCTTTCTTCCAGGCAATGTCCTTGCCGGTGTACGGGTCGTACAGGGTCATCGAGACGACCACACAGTCCGAACCGGACCGGAAGGTGACCTTCTGACCATCACGTTTCAGTAGGTCGTTCCGGGTTATCTGCAGCTCTTTCATCGATGCGATGCACATGAGGCACAGCCGTAACCCGTTCCTGTCCCTCACCGTTATCGGTCATGCCATGAGGCACATGAGCGACAGCGGAGACAGGAAACAGACCCATGACGTTGTGCACAGAGAAGGCCGTCTCACCCACCACCGGCGAGACCACCTGGCTCCTGGTCGACGAGGAGACGTACGCGCCTCACCCCGAAGCCCGTGAGTTCTCCCTGTATCTGCGCGGAGCTGGGCGGTCACCGCAGACACAGCGCGCGTACATCCCCAGAATCGGCCGCTTCCTCAATTGGTGCGCAGAGCGGGGCACCGACTGGAGGACCGTCCGGCTCGGGGACATGAGCCTGTTCAAGTTCCACGTCGAACGGACACCGACCCAGTACGGGCGGCTTCCGTCCGGCAAGACGGTCAACGCCACGCTCACTGCGGTGTGTGAGTTCCTCCGCTTCTGCGCAGTCCAGGGACATGTGGATCACGAAGTCGCCGCGCGTCTCAGCGAGCCGCGCTTCCTCGCCCACGCCCCGGCCGGCTTCGATCCCGGCGAGGGCGGCCAGCACCTGATGGTCAAAGCCCGCGTCCTGAAGGCGCCGGAGATCGAGCGGGCACCACAGACGCTCACTGGCGTCCAGACGGAGCAGGTCATCGACGCCGCTCGCACTGCGCGTGACCGGCTGCTGCTGGCCGTCCTGGTGGAAGGCGGCCTTCGCATCGGCGAAGCCCTTGGACTGCGGCGTGAGGACATGCATCTGCTCCCCGACTCCACGCACCTGGGCTGCCGAACCGCTGGCGCGCACCTGCACGTCAGGCCCCGGCGGGACAACGTCAACGGGGCGCGGGCCAAGGCCGGGCGCCCTCGCATGGTTCCGCTCACGCCGGAAGTGGTGCACCGATACCGCGATCATCTCGCCGAGCGTGAACAGGTAGTCGGCTCCGCCGACTGTGACTACGTCTTCCTCAACCTCGTCGGCGTGCACGCGGGGCGCCCGCTCTCCTACTCCAACACCAAGCAGGTGATCGAACGCATCGGGAAGCGCTGCGGATTCACCGCCCGGCCGCACATGATGCGGCACACAGCCGCCACTCGCTGGATCCGTAACGGGGTCGCCCCGGACGTCGTACAGGCCCTGCTGGGGCACGCCTCCTCGGCGAGCACCGCCGTCTACGTGCACGCCCAGGACGAGGATCTCCGCGCGGCCGTTGAGGCCGTCGAAAGTCTCGCGTCGGAGTTGCTGCGATGACCCTTGCGCTCCTCCGCTCCCCTGCCCTTCCTGCCGTCCCCGGTGCCCCGGAGTGGCCGTCGTGGCTCGCGGCACGCTTGCCGTCGGGCTGGCGCACGGGTGAGTGGGACCCCGTTCAGGCGCTCTTCACCGCCGATCCCGGCAACCCTACGACCAGCGTGTTCGTATGCTCCGTAGGAGCCTGTTGCACCCATGTAGCAAGTAACGGATCCCGCTGCGACGCCTGCCGTAAAGCCCGCTACCTTCTGGGCAATCCCGCGGACTTCGACGCCACGCACATCCCGGACCCGTCCCGCCGTCGGCCCAACACCTCCGCGAACGGGGCCATGCCGGGCGTCTCCCAGTTCTCGCTCGCGGGTGTAAGCCCCGCGGTCCGCCAGGAGCTCTTGTACGGGCTCCAGCAGCGCGACGACGCCGGAATCAGCCTGGTCCCCCAGCGGGTACGCCGCATTGTGGCCGGCCTCCCCGCCGGACTCGGCTCGCTCCTCGACCTGGACGCCTCCTTCTCCTCCGGGCTTCCGGCTGCGGCCTCCGGAGTCCTGAACGGTGTTCTCCTGCACGTCCGACGCGCACGCGTCGAGTTCGAGGGCACCGATCCGACCTCGGGCGACGTATGGGAGTGCGCTCTCATCGGGCTGACGGCAGGGCACGGTCGCAACTACGCCGCTGTCCACGGTGACATCGACTTCCGTCCGGTACGGCAGCGTTGGCTGCGAGAACTGGTCAAGGAGTACGGCCGCACGGCACGCCCCAACGTCATGGACCTGCGGCAGACCGTCTACGCAGCGACCATCGCGTCCTCCGCGCTGGCAGGCCGCCCCCACGGGGATGAGCCGGGGCTCCTCGCCATGGCCGACATGAACGCCGTAGTGGACCTGTTCCGGATCACCAAGCGTCCCGAGGACGGTCACGACTACTCCACCAGCCACCGCAGAGCCCTGCTCCGCCACTGGCGCACGTTCCTGGACTACGCCCGTCAGGCCGGGATGATGGACCACGTGCCCGGCGGGTTCGCGCTCAATCCCCGCTTCCACAGCATCGCCGCCGTGGAAGTGACCGAGGACGATCTCGGCCGTGCGATCCCCGAACACATCATCGCCCAGCTCGACGTGCATCTCGGTCTACTGGGCACCTCGACGGGGTACGCGAGCGGCGGCTGGACGGCCGCCGACTTCGCGCGGATGTACCAGGTGGTCTACGCGGTCCTCCGGGACACCGGCCGCCGTCCGGGCGAGGTCACCAGCCTGCACCGCGACTGCCTGGAGCGGGTCGACGGCAAACCGACGCTGATCTACGACAACCACAAGCGGCGACGCCACGGCCGTCGGCTGCCCATCTCGGAGAGCACCGCCCAACTGATCGAAACCTGGCAGAAAGAGCTCAATGCGCTACCGGCCGTACCAGCCTGCGCCCAGTGGCTCTTTCCCTCGCCGGGACAGCGCAACCGTCCGCGCCGCAGACATCTGAACACTGCGCACTTCTGCAACCGGATCTTCCGGAACTGGGTCGACGAACTGATCCCAGACCTTGTGGACGACCGGCTCGACGAGGACGGCGCCCCTCTCGCCTACGACCGGACCCAGGTCGTCCCGTACGGCTTCCGCCACGCTTACGCCCAGCGCCATGCGGACGCGGGCACTCGCCCCGACGTCCTGAGGGAACTCATGGACCACCGTTCGCTGGACGTGACCATGGGCTACTACAAGGTCTCCCTCAGCCGAAAGCAGGAGGCCGTGCGGACGGTCGCGGCACTCGCCGTCGACCGGCACGGAGCAGCCCGCGGATTCGGCGATCCCCTCGCCTACGAGATGGAGAGCGTCGGGGTTCCCTACGGCGGCTGTACCGAGCCGAGCAACGTCAAGGCCGGCGGCGGGCACTGCCGCATCCGCTTCCAGTGCGCCGGATGCGACTTCTACCGCCCCGATCCCTCCTACCTCCCCGCCTTGGAACAGCAGATCGCGGACCTGCGCGCCGACAAAGAAGCCGCCCTCGCGATGGAGGCCGCCGACTGGGTCGTGCGCAATCTCGATGACCAGATCCGCGCCTACTCGAAGTCGGCCGACGAGATGCGGCGGAAACTCGACGCGCTGCCCGCCGAGGAGCGGGCGGCCGTCGAATCCGCCTCACGCGAGCTGCGCAAGGCACGTTCGGCAGCGGCCTTCATCCCTCTGCAGACGCTGACGACACGGAACTCCGAATGAAAGTCCCTGCTGCTTCCGGCGGCAACGACCGGAACGCCCGGGTCGAGCGTCTGCGCGTCAGCCGCGCCAAGGACAGCGAAGACAAGACGAGGCGCGCGCTCGACGCCGTCGACGCCCTTCTCCGCGCGGGACGACGGCTCACCGTCGCCCAGGTAGCCCGGGAAGCCTCGGTGTCCACGTGGTTCGTCTACAACCAGCCCCAGGTGCACCAGGCCGTTCAGGACGGCATCACCGCCCAGCGAACGCGGGGACGCCAGAACTCCCACGCTCCGGAGGCGCCTCAGGTGTCCCCGGCCGGGTTGCGGACGGACCTGGCACTGGCCCGCGAAGAAATCAAGGACCTCAGGAAGGAGCGCGATCGGCTCCGTAACCGGGTCAGGCTGTCTCTCGGCGCCGAATTGGAGGGCGTGAACCAGCACGAGCTGATCAAGCGGGTGCAGCAGATCGAGCAGCGGAATACCGCGCTGGAGCAAGCGCTGTCAGAGGCCAGAGATCAGATCGCCGCCCTGGAGGGCCAACTGCGTGAGGCGGAGGACGACCTCACCGCCGCGCGAGCCAGTCTCCGCCGTGCCATGCGGGCTGTGCCGTCTCCATAGCCCTCGCGATACCGCCAATTCGCGGCTGTCCGGCTTCGTGCCGTCTTCCGGACAGCCGCGAGGAAGGTCGGCGAAGTGGGCAGGACTTGACCCCGAGCACCAGTCAGGACCGCGCTCAGTCGGTGTCCGTCGCGGCCAGCATCGCCAGCCGTCGGCGTTCTGGAGAGACCGCGACGAGGCCGATGTCCCAGGCCACACGCTCGAACCACTTGGTGTCGGCACCAAAGGCATACCAAGTGCATGCCCGTGCACTCACCTCGACCTCTTCCATGAGGCAGCCCTGCGCCGTACCGGAGAGGCCGGCCACGGACTGCCAAGCGGCCAGTCGGCCGTAGGCACCGCGGGCGCCGGAGTTGTAGGCACCGCCCATGGACGCGGCGGCGAAGAGAACCCGCCATGGGTGCTCCGGCGGGCAGGCCGCAACCGACAGGGCGGCCTTCTTCGTCCCCGCGCCTTCCAGGCACTTCAGCCCGAGTGCCAACAGCACCCTCGGAACCGACTCGGCTTCCAGAGGAGCTGCCAGGTCGAAGACTCGTGCTTCGATCCGACCGTTCGACTCCTCGGCCCAGTTCGTCACAGCAACACCGGTGGCCTTGGCAACGGCTTCGGTCGTCGTCTCCTCGACCGGCGGCACAGGTGCCCGGTCATCACGCGGCACCTCACGGTTCGCCGGCGGGCCATACGGCATCGAGTGGCTGCCGCCGCGCGTGCTGTAGTTCGGCAGATCCGGCCGGCCCTCCAGCTCCGACAGCGCCAACGGCAGCCACCCCAGCGGATGAAACCTCCAGTGCGGCGACGTCGCCCACTCGGCGATCCCCGGTGACTCCGTGACGTCGACGCCTCTGAGAACCAGCTCATGGACCAGGCACGCCCGAAGTTCCTCAGTGGCGTGTCCAGTGAACGCCACTGCGAGCTCCTCGGCCGGTTGGCTGGAGGCCAGCAGGGAGGCGGTATGGCGGTCCAGCTTCCTGTCAGCGGCCTCCGCGGAAGAAACCAGCCGCAGTGCCTGGGCGACGTTGCCGGGACCGGGTGTGGTGGCCAGCAGCCGGAGCAGATAGTCGAAGACACTCCTGTACTGCCATATCCGCCCGGCGTCAGAGGCGTAGACCCCGGCGAGCGCGATAGCGAGGTCCGCGACGAAAGCAGCGTCTCCCCGCCCGAGACTGAGGTCCGCCGTCTTCCACACGTCGGTGACGCTCTTCATGCCAGGCAGCTTCGTCACGATCTTCTGTATGCGATCAGCCACGCCAATGGAGCCTATGCGTCCCACAGCCCGAAAGCGACAGCATTTCCCCAGTTCAACGCGGCCCTCAGACCCCGCACTGCTTGAGCATCATGCTCTTGTCCGGGGCCGTCACCGGGAGCCCGTACTTTTCCGCGACCTGCGCGAACCGCACCGCGTACGAGCACCGGATCGACTTGTTCGGGGGCAGCCAGGACGCCGGGCCCGAGTCCCGCTTGGCGGAGTTCGTGGAGCCCGAGACCGGCAGGAGATTCAGCACGTCGTTGGCCAACTGCTCCCGCTTCTCCTTGCTCCAACGCGAGGCACCCATCTGCCAGGCGTACGACAACGGCACCACATGGTCAATCTGCACCTCGGTGGCCTTGGCCTTCTTCCAGGCGATGTCCTTGCCGGTGTACGGGTCGTACAGATCCATCGACACGACCACGCAGTCGGAACCCGCGCGGAACTGGACGTTCCGGCCGTGGAGCTTCAGCAAGTCGTTTCGCGTGTCACAACCATTCCTCGCCAGCGGCACCCCGTCCGCCGTGTCCATCCACGCATAGCCGAACTTGTCCCGTTCGTAGCCCGTCTTCGGCCCGCGCCCCTTGACTATGAGCTCGGCGACGAGCTTGCGCGCGTTGGCCTTGTCCGCCTCCGACGTGAGCGCGCCGAGCCCCGGCTTCATTCCGTCCGGATTCGTCAGCGGGCTCGCCGCCCGCCCGGCAGTGGTGTCTGGTCCGGACCCCGCAGAGCTGCCGCCCGAGTCCAGGTCATCGCAGCCCGCAACGAGCGCGGCAGCAGCGGCGACCGTAAGGACCGCCCTCTTCCCGCGAATAGACAGCGTCCTGTGACTCATGTGCCTCGCATTACGCACAGCCGACCACACCCTGCATACGCTGCGAGAACAGGCCCACCACAGCGCGAACCATAGAGATAATCCGGGAGTCGCAGCCGTTGTGGGAGAAGGGGACGTCGCGCGGGGCCGAGTCCATCCAGGCGTAGCCGAACTTGTCCCGTTCATAGCCCGTCCTGGGGCCGCGCCCCTTCGTCACCACCTTCTCGATCAGGGCACGCGCCCGCTCCTTGTCCGCGCCGGACGTGACAGCCGCCAGCCCCGGCTTCGTGCCGTCCGGGTTGTCCAGCGGGTTCACGGCCCGGCCGTCGCCGGCGGCCGGGCCCCCGGAACCGGAGGAGCCACCGCCGTCCGCGGGCGGGGCCAGGCCCTCGCAGCCGGCCAGCGCCGAACCGGTGAACACCATCGCGACAGCCAGTGCCGCCCCGCCCCTCAGACGCCTCACCCTGCGCCCCTCCTCTTTGTGCCTGTTCCGCTCCGGCACGGGCGGCCCGTGCCGGAGCCCACCGTAGCGAGGAAGAGGTTCAGACCACATCGGGCCTCAAGGCGCATTCTTCACATCTCGCGCGTATCGTCGGTTCTGACTGACTTCCGGAGGGAGCTTTGCATGGGCATCTTCGACAAGTTCAAGAGTCAGGCGCGGCACAAGGGCAAGCAGGGCTCTGACACCGCGGAACAGCGGATCAACGAGAGGACCGGGGGCAAGTACGAGGATCAGGTCGACTCCGGCCAGCAGCGCGTAGAGGGCTCGCTGGGCATGGACCGCGACCGCGACCGGCCCGAACAGCAGTAGCCCTCTCCTCCGAGGCCGTCCGCGGAGACCCGGGGATCCGGACGCGTCTCCAGCGGGCGGCTTCCCACGTCCGGAGTGTGTGGCCGCCCTTCGATCTTGACACTTGACCTTGCCACTGACGTCAGGGTCGGACGATCCCCGCATGACATCTCCGCACCCGAACAAGCAGGACAACGCGCGGACGACGCCCCGAACCGTGCTCGTCACCGGCGCCGGAACCGGCATAGGCCGCGCCACCGCGCGGGCCTTCGCCGACGAGGGCGCACATGTCGTGGCGGTGGGCCGCCGCGAGGCGCCCCTCCTCGACACCGCCGCCCATGCGCCGGCCCTCATCAGCCCGCTCGTCGCCGACATCACGGCAGCCGACGGTCCGGAGACCGCCGTCCGTGGGGCACTCGACCGGCACGGCCGTATCGACGTGCTGGTGAACAACGCCGGAATCGTCGACGCCCGGTCCCTGCGGACCTACACGCGCGCCACCGTCGAACCGCTGCTCGCCACGAACCTCCTCGCCCCCGTCCTGCTCACCCAGGCGGCGCTCCCGGCACTGGAGGACAGCCGAGGTGTCATCGTGAACGTCACGACATCGGTGGGACAGCGCGGCTGGCCCGGCAATTCCCTGTACGCGGCCGGGAAGGCGGCACTGGAGGTGCTCACCCGCAGCTGGGCCGTCGAGCTCGCGCCCCTCGGGATTCGGGTCGCCGCCGTGGCGCCGGGCGCGATCGACACACCCATCGGCGAACACGCCGGCCACACCCCCGAACAGCAGGCCGCGATCCGCGCGTGGCAGCTCGATCACACGCCGCTCGGACGGGTCGGCCGGCCCGAGGAGGTGGCGTGGGCGATCACCCGGCTTGCCTCGCCGCAGGCCTCGTTCGTCACCGGCGTGATCCTTCCGGTGGACGGCGGCGCGGTCGTCACATGACACTGGCGCGCATGGCAGCACCTCGTATCCGGATCGGTGAGCTCGCCGAGGCGACCGGCACGTCAGCACGCGCCCTGCGTCACTACGAGCAGGCGGGCCTCATCTCCTCCGAACGGGCCCCGAACGGCTATCGCCTGTACGACGCGGCCGCGGCCGTGCGCGTCCGCAACATCCGTCAGCTGCTCGACGTGGGGCTGACGCTCGACGACGCACGGGTGTTCCTGCCGTGCCTGGACGGTGACGTCGCGGCCGGGCCCGCCTCCGAAAAGGGGCTGCGGGTAGCCGCCGACCGACTCGCGGTGCTGGAGGCCCGTATCGCCGCGCAGGTCGCCGTGCGCGACCGGCTTGCGACGGCACTGCGTCAGGCCGCCGTCGGCACACACACCTCGGCAGCGGCCCCTCCGCACCGGGCAACCGGTGCACGGGCACGGACGGTGGCCTGACCACCCCTCAGCGGAGCCGGGGCGTCAGCGGCGCCCCGGCCACCGACGCGTCACGACCCCAGCACAGACGTCAGGAACTCCCCGACCCACGCCAGCAGTTCCCGCCCGACCAGCGGCTTGCCGCCCACCTTCGCGGTCTTCGGGCGCGGCACCAGCACCTGGTGGACCGTCGGCTTGATGACCGCCCCGGGGTACAGCCGCTTGAGCCGCAGCTCCTGCGACTCGCGCAACTCCACCGGCGCGAACCGGATGTTGGTGCCCTGGAGCACGATCTCGCCGACCCCGCACGCACGGGCGAACATCCGCATACCGGCGACGAGCAGCAGGTTCTCCACCGGCTCGGGCAGCTTGCCGTAACGGTCGACGAGTTCCTCGCGGACCGCCTTGATGTCCTCCTCCGAGTTGGCGGAGGCGATGGCGCGGTACGCCTGGAGGCGGAGCCGCTCGCCGGGCGCGTAGTCGTGCGGGACGTGCGCGTCGACGGGCAGCTCGATCTTGACCTCGAGCGGCGGCTCCTCCTCGATCTCACCGGTCTCCAGCTGGCGCCGGTAGTCCGCGACGGCCTCGCCGACCATCCGCACGTACAGGTCGAAGCCGACGCCCGCGATGTGTCCGGACTGCTCGCCGCCGAGGAGGTTGCCCGCGCCGCGGATCTCCAGGTCCTTCATCGCCACGTACATGCCCGCGCCCATCTCCGTGTGCTGGGCGATGGTCGCGAGCCGCTCGTGCGCGGTCTCGGTCAGCGGCTTCTCCGGCGGGTAGAGGAAGTAGGCGTAGCCGCGCTCGCGGCCACGTCCCACCCGGCCGCGCAGCTGGTGGAGCTGGCTGAGCCCGAAGTTGTCGCCGCGCTCCACGATCAGGGTGTTGGCGTTGGAGATGTCGATGCCGGACTCCACGATCGTCGTGGACACCAGCACGTCGAACTTCTTCTCCCAGAAGTCGACGACGACCTGCTCCAGCGCCTGTTCCGACATCTGGCCGTGGGCCGTGGCGATGCGTGCCTCGGGGACGATCTCGCGCAGCCGGGCCGCCGCACGGTCGATCGACTCGACGCGGTTGTGGATGTAGAAGACCTGGCCCTCGCGCAGCAGCTCACGGCGGATCGCGGCGCCGATCTGCTTCTCCTCGTAGGGGCCGACGAAGGTCAGCACCGGGTGGCGCTCCTCCGGCGGGGTGGTGATCGTCGACATCTCGCGGATGCCGGTGACCGCCATCTCCAGGGTCCGGGGGATGGGCGTCGCGGACATCGTCAGCACGTCGACGTTCGCGCGGAGCTTCTTCAGCTGCTCCTTGTGCTCGACCCCGAAGCGCTGCTCCTCGTCGACGATGACCAGGCCCAGGTCCTTGAACTTCGTCTCGGACGAGAACAGGCGGTGGGTGCCGATGACGATGTCGACCGAGCCCTCGCGCAGCCCCTCCAGGACCGCCTTGGCCTCGGTGTCGGTCTGGAAGCGGGACAGGGCCTTCACGCTGACCGGGAACTGTGCGTAGCGCTCGCTGAACGTCCCGAAGTGCTGCTGCACGAGCAGGGTCGTGGGGACGAGGACGGCCACCTGCTTGCCGTCCTGGACGGCCTTGAAGGCGGCCCGGACCGCGATCTCGGTCTTGCCGTAGCCGACGTCGCCGCAGATCAGGCGGTCCATGGGGACCGTCTTCTCCATGTCCTCCTTGACCTCGGCGATGGTGGTGAGCTGGTCGGGCGTCTCCGCGTAGGGGAAGGCGTCCTCCAGCTCGCGCTGCCAGGGGGTGTCCGTCCCGAAGGCGTGTCCTGGGGCAGCCATGCGCGCGCTGTACAGCTTGATGAGGTCGGCGGCGATCTCCTTGACGGCCTTCTTCGCGCGGGCCTTGGTCTTCGTCCAGTCCGCGCCGCCGAGGCGGTGCAGGGTGGGGGCCTCGCCGCCGACGTACTTGGTGATCTGCTCCAGCTGGTCGGTGGGGATGTACAGGCGGTCGCCGGGCTGGCCCCGCTTGGCGGGGGCGTACTCGACGACCAGGTACTCGCGGGTCGCGCCCTGCACGACGCGCTGCACCATCTCGATGTAGCGGCCCACGCCGTGCTGTTCGTGGACGATGTAGTCGCCCGGCTCCAGCGTGAGCGGGTCGATGGTCTTACGGCGGCGCGCCGGCATCCGGGCGCCGTCGCGGCCGGACGCCTTCTGGCCCGACAGGTCCGTCTCGGTCAGGACGGCGAGGCCGAGGGCCGCGTCGACGAAGCCGTGGTCGATCGAGCCGCACGCCACGTGCACGACGGACGGGGAGATCTCGGCGAGGTCGGAGTCGAGGCGGGCCGCGATGCCCTCGCCGCCCAGCACCTCGACCGTACGTGCCGCGGGGCCGTGGCCCTCGGTGACGAACACGGTGCGCCATCCGTCGGCGAGCCACCCCTTGGTGTCGGCGAGGGCCTTGGCGGTGTCGCCGCGGTAGGTCTCCGGGGCGTGCATGCCCAGCTTGAGGGTGTCCCCAGCCGCGTCGGCGCCGTAGGTGTCGGTGAGCTCCTCGTCCGCGGCGAACGGCGACACCGACCACCACATCATGTCCAGCTCGCGGGCCCGGTCCCGGACGTCCGCGATGGACCACAGGGAGGCCGCGCCGACGTCGATGGGGGCCTCGCCGCCGCCGGCGGTGGCCGCCCAGGAGGCCTGGAGGAACTCCTGCGAGGTGGCCACGAGGTCCGACGCGCGCGTGCGCACCCGCTCCGGGTCGCACACCACGGCCATGGCGCCCTTGGGCAGCACGTCGAGCAGCAGCTCCATGTCGTCGACGAGGACGGGCGCGAGGGACTCCATGCCCTCGACTGCGATGCCCTCGGCGATCTTGCCGAGGAGCTCACCGAGCTCGGGGTGCTGTTCGGCCAGGGCACGCGCCCGTTCGCGGACGTCCTCGGTGAGCAGCAGCTCGCGGCACGGCGGCGCCCACAGGCCGTGCTCGGCGACTTCGAGGGAGCGCTGGTCGGCGACCTTGAAGTAGCGGATCTCCTCGACGTCGTCGCCCCAGAACTCGACGCGCAGGGGGTGTTCCTCGGTGGGCGGGAACACGTCGAGGATGCCGCCGCGCACGGCGAACTCGCCGCGCTTCTCGACGAGCTCCACGCGCGCGTAGGCGGCGGCCGCGAGTGCTTCGACGATCTCACCGAGGTCCGCGCTCTGTCCGGTTCTCAGGGAGACAGGCTCCAGGTCGCCGAGGCCCTTGACCTGCGGCTGGAGCACGGACCGCACGGGTGCGACGACGACCGAGACGGGGCCGGTCTCGGGGTCGTCGGGGCGGGGGTGGGCCAGTCGGCGCAGCACGGCCAGGCGGCGGCCGACGGTGTCGCTGCGGGGGCTGAGCCGCTCGTGCGGGAGCGTCTCCCAGGACGGGTACTCCACGACTCCCTCGGCCGGGAGGAGGGAGCGCAGGGCCGCTGCCAGGTCCTCCGCCTCACGGCCCGTGGCCGTGACCGCCAGCACCGGGCGGGCCGTCTCACGGGCCAGGGCGGCGACCGCGAAGGGCCGGGCCGCAGGGGGGCCGACCAGGTCGACGTGCATGCGGTTGCCGTCTGCGGCGGCCCTGATCGCTTCCGCGAGGGCGGCGTCCTTGACTACGGCGTCGAGCAGACCGTGCAGGCTCATTCGGGGCTTTCCGTCCAGGGGGGTGGGCAACACCACGGGCCCGACGCGCGCCGCGGGCCGGGGGGTCTCCAGCGTACGTCGCTGCGCGGCCGGGCGTCGGGGCCTGTGGATGACGCACCCGGATGTGAGGTGCTCGGCGTTGTCGCAAGGCCCCTGGGGGGCTCCGCCCCCTGGACCCCCGGGCCCCATGTCCACCCGCCGCCCGGAACGGGCGAGCAGGAAGCCGGGCTCGCGGGTCGTCGAAACGCCCGGCGCCGGGGAGCCCTGGACTGGACTCCCCGGCGCCGGGTCCCCCGCAACCCCCGTGTGCGGTGGTTCTCGGTGACGACCCGCTACTCCGTCGCGATGGCGTTCAGGACGTTCATCCGGCCTGCCCGGAACGCCGGGACGAGTGCCGCGAACAGGCCCACGAACGCCGAGCCGATGAAGACGCCGATGATCGTCGGCCAGGGGATGTCCAGGACCATCAGGCCCTCGAGGGCGAGCAGCTGCTGTGCCGTCGCGCCCCAGCCCATGCCCAGTCCGAGGCCCAGCAGGGCACCGAAGAGGGCGATGACGACCGACTCCATACGGATCATGCGGCGCAGCTGGCGGCGGGAGAGGCCGATCGCCCGCATCAGGCCGATCTCGCGGGTGCGCTCCACCACCGACAGGGCCAGGGTGTTCACGACGCCCAGGACGGCGACGATGATCGCCAGGGCCAGCAGGCCGTAGATCATGTTGAGCAGCTGGCCGATCTGGTCCTTCAGGGCGTCCTTGTAGTCGGTCTGGTCGCGCACGGTGTACTGCGGGTAGTCGTGCAGCGCCGACTTCAGGGACGTGTAGGCGGCGTCCTGCCGTCCGTCCTCGGCGCTGACGAAGAGCAGCTGGTCCAGGGGCATCTTGTCGGCCGGGACGTACTTCGCCATCGTCGAGATGGACGTGTACATCGCGCCCGCGTCGATCACGACGTCGCTGCTGGTGATCGCCCGGACCGTCAGGTCGGCGCTACGGCCGTCGGTGAAGGCCACCTTGATCTTGGAGCCGAGGCCGATGCGGTGGTGCTTGGCGAACTTCTCGTGCACGGACATCGAGTCGGGCTTGTAGGCGTCGGGGAGCTTGCCGGCGACGGTCTCGGTGCGCAGGTCCGTCGCGTAGGACGGGTCGGCCGCGGTGATCGCCGTGTCCTTGAGCGTCTTGCCGTCGGGGGTGGTGAAGTCGGCCTCGGTCCACTTGTACTCGGTGACCCGCTCCACGTCCGTCGCCGACTTCGCGGCCTTGACCGCCTGCGGGGTGATCAGCTGGCCGCTGTCGGACTGGATGATGAAGTCGGTGCCGACGGTCTTGTCGAGCTGGTCGGTGGCGGACGCCACCATGGAGGAGCCGACCACCGACAGGCAGGCCACCAGGGCGAGCCCGATCATCAGCGCGGCGCCGGTCGCGCCGGTACGGCGCGGGTTGCGCAGGGCGTTGCGCTCGGCCATGCGGCCGACGGGGCCGAACATGCGCAGCAGGACGGCGCCCAGGACGCGGACCACGGCGCCGGCGAGCAGCGGGCCGATGACGACGAAGCCGATCAGCGACAGCACGATGCCGAGGCCGAGCCACATGGAGCCGTCCTTGGCCTTGTCGGCCGCCGACGCGAGGTAGAGGGCGAAGCCGCCGGTGCCGGTGAGGACCGTGCCGATCGCGGCCCGGATCCAGCCGGCCTTGGCGTCCGCGGGGGCTCCCGCGTCGCGCAGGGCGGCCATCGGGGAGATCTTGCCGGCGCGCCGGGCGGGCAGGTAGGCGGCCAGCACGGTGACGATCACGCCGAGGACGAGGCCGACCACGGGGGTCGTCCAGGCGACGGTGAGGTCGTCGGTGGACAGTTCCATGCCCATCTGGCCCATGAGCTTCATCAGGCCGACGGCGAGGCCGACGCCCGCGCCGACGCCGAGCACCGATCCGGCGACGCCGAGCAGCAGCGCCTCGGCCAGCACGGAGCGGTTGACCTGCTTGCGGGAGGAGCCGACGGCCCGCATCAGGCCGATCTCCCGGGTGCGCTGGGCGACCAGCATGGAGAAGGTGTTGATGATCAGGAAGATGCCGACGAGGAAGGCGATCCCGGCGAAGCCGAGCATCGCGTACTTCATGACGTTCATGAAGCCCTCGACGTCCTTCTGGTTGGCGTCGGCGGTCTCCTTGGCCGTCTTCACCTGGAAGCCGCCGCCGAGTTCGGCCGTGACGTTCTTCTTCAGCTGCGCGTCGCTGACGCCGGCGGCCGCGGTGACGTTGACGTTGGTGTACACGTCGCTCTCGCCGACCAGGGTCCGCTGGGCGGTCTTCGTGTCGACGTAGAAGATCGCGGCGCCGGGGTTGGTGACGGTGAAGTCGGCGATGCCGGAGATCTTCGCGGTGTGGGTGCCGACGGCGCTGATCACACCGATCTCGTCACCGAGCTTCAGGTCGTGCTTGTCGGCGGTGTCGGCGTCGACCATGATCTGCCCGGCCCCCTTGGGCGCCGCGCCGGAGGTGATCTTCATGGTGCGGGCGTCGTTGCCGTTCCAGCTGCCCACGATGGTCGGGGCGCCGCTGGAGGGCGACAGGTTGTCCTTGTCGCCGTCGACGACGGTCACCGAGGTGGAGAACACCGTTCCCTCGGCGGACTTCACGCCCTGCGCCTTGCGGACCTCACCCAGCACGGAGGCCGGCATGACCGGCGGCTTGCCGTTGTCGGCGGTGGTCTCGCCGGTGTCGGAGGCGCCCTTGGCGCTCACCGTCACGTCGGAGGAGGTGGCCGCGAAGAGCTTGTCGAACGTCGTCGACATGGTGTCCGTGAAGACGAGCGTGCCGCAGACGAAGGCGACCGACAGCAGGACGGCGATCGCGGAGAGCGCCATCCTCCCCTTGTGCGCGAGGAAGTTGCGCATCGAGGTCTTCATGACGGTCATGACGTGCGCCCCCGGGCGTCGAAGTCCTTCATGCGGTCGAGCACGGCGTCCGCGGTCGGCTTGTACATCTCGTCGACGATGCGGCCGTCGGCGAGGTACAGCACGCGGTCCGCGTAACTGGCCGCCACGGGGTCGTGGGTGACCATCACGATGGTCTGGCCCAGCTCGTCGACGGACCGTCGCAGGAAGCCCAGGACCTCGGCGCCGGCGCGGGAGTCGAGGTTTCCGGTCGGCTCGTCCCCGAAGATGATCTCGGGCCGGGCGGCGAGTGCCCGGGCCACGGCGACGCGCTGCTGCTGGCCGCCGGACAGCTGGGTGGGCCGGTGCCTGAGGCGGTCGGCGAGCCCCACGGTCTCCACGACGCGCGTCAGCCACTCCTTGTCCGGCTTGCGGCCCGCGATGTCCATGGGCAGGGTGATGTTCTCGATCGCGTTCAGTGTCGGCAGCAGGTTGAACGCCTGGAAGATGAACCCGATCCGGTCCCGGCGCAGCCGTGTGAGCTTCTTGTCCTTCAGCCCGGTGATCTCGGTCTCGTCGAGATAGATCTGGCCGCCCGTCACGGTGTCGAGCCCGGCGAGGCAGTGCATGAGGGTGGACTTGCCGGACCCCGAGGGGCCCATGATCGCGGTGAACTGGCCGCGTGCGATGTCCACGTCGACGTGGTCGAGGGCGACGACCCGGGTCTCTCCGGATCCGTACGCCTTCACGACCTGCCGTGCCCGCGCGGCAACGGCCGTACGCCCTCCAGTACCCCCGTGCCTGGGAATGGTCACAGCCGAAGTCACGGTATGTCTCCTATATCGGTCAGCAGATGGTGAAGGCGGTCGCCCGGTCGGCAGCCGCTGTGCGCGGTGCCTGATCAGGAACCGTCCGACGCGTTTCAGTCTCGTGGCGGGGAGGGTTACCGCGCCCTGGTGTTCAGCGCAGTCTTTTGCTGTGGAAAACCCCACCCCCGCCGGTGTTCCGGACCGCCCCCCGGCGGCGTAAAGCCAGGTTAAGGAAGGCCCCCCGGCCCTCTCGTCCTCCGTCGGTACGAACCCTCCCCAGGTCGTAGTACGGAGGTACCCCTAGGGGCACTCCACCGGAGGGTGGAGGCCTTCTCAGGGTTCGCTCCACCCGTCGGCCCACCCAGGCTCCACCCTCCCGCTGCGTCCGGGTCAAGTGGGAAGCTGTCCGCGACAGATAGCTGCAAGGGGCAGACACACGAGGGGCCCGTGGCGCGGGCGTGGCCGGGGCGAGGGGGAGGCACCGGGTGGGCAGCACCAGTTCCGCGGCGCGTGAGGCCGCACGTCCCGCCGCGACCGGCCGGCGCGGGCCCGTCGTCGCGGCGTTGATGCTCTCGATGGCGCTGGCGGCGCTCGACGCGACCATCGTCTCGACCGCCGTCCCGCAGATCGTCGGGGACCTCGGAGGCTTCTCCGTCTTCTCCTGGCTGTTCTCCGGCTATCTGCTGGCCGTGACCGTCACCCTGCCCGTGTACGGCAAGCTCTCCGACACCTTCGGCCGCAAACCGGTCCTCATCGCCGGGTCGGTGGTCTTCCTGCTCGGGTCCCTGCTGTGCGCGCTGGCGTGGAACATGGGGGCGCTCATCGCCTTCCGCCTCGTGCAGGGCCTGGGCGGCGGCGCGCTGCAGGGCACGGTGCAGACGCTCGCCGCCGACCTGTACCCGCTGAAGGAGCGCCCCAGGATCCAGTCGAAGCTCTCCACGGTGTGGGCGGTGTCCGCGGTCGCCGGCCCGGGCCTGGGCGGGGTGCTCGCCGCGTACGCGGACTGGCGGTGGATCTTCCTGGTCAATCTGCCGATCGGCGCCGTCGCGTTGTGGCTGATCGTCCGTCACCTCCACGAGCCGGAGCGGGAGGCCACCGCGCACGCGCGCGTGGACTGGGCGGGGGCGCTCGCGGTGTTCGCCTGCGGCGGCGTTCTGCTCACGGCACTGGTGCAGGGCGGGGTGGCGTGGCCGTGGCTGTCGGCGCCCTCCCTGGCGCTGTTCGGCGCGGGACTCGCCCTGGTCGGGGTCGTGGTGCTGGTGGAGCGCCGGGCCGCGGACCCGATCATCCCGGGCTGGGTGTGGCGGCGCCGCACGATCGCCGCGGTCAATCTGGCCCTGGGCGCGCTGGGGCTGCTGATGGTCGCGCCGTCGGTCTTCCTGCCCACCTACGCCCAGTCGGTGCTGGGCCTCGCACCCGTGGCCGCCGGATTCGTGCTGTCCGTCTGGACGTTGAGCTGGCCGGTGTCGGCGGCCCTGAGCCAGCACGTGTACCGCAGGATCGGTTTCCGCAACACGGCGATGCTGGGCATCGGCACGGCCGCGCTGATCCTGTTCGCGTTCCCCTTCCTGCCCTATCCCGGGCAGGCGTGGCAGCCGACGCTGCTGATGCTGCTGCTGGGCTCCGCGCTGGGCCTGTTCCAGCTGCCGCTGATCGTCGGCGTGCAGTCGACGGTGGGCTGGGCGGAGCGCGGTACGACGACCGCGTCCGTGCTGTTCTGCCGCCAGACCGGCCAGACGATCGGCGCCGCGGTGTTCGGGGCGGTCGCCAACGGGGTGCTGGCCGCGCGGCTCGGCGGCGCGGGCGACCTGGACTCGGTGACGCGGGCGCTCGATTCGGGCAGCGCGCCGGAGGCGACCCGGCGGGCGATCGCCGAGGCGGTGCACGCGGTCTACCTGGGGGCGGCGTGCGCGGCGGCCCTGGCGTTCCTGGTGCTGCTGTTCCTCGCGCCCAGGAAATTCCCGGTGCTGACGGACTGACCCTCCGTATCGTCGGCGCCCATGGTGACCTTGGAGCCCCTGCGGGCGGATCACGCGGACGCCCTGCTGGCCTTCGAACGGGAGAACCGGGCGTACTTCGCCCGCACGGTGCCGGACCGCGGGGACGCCTTCTTCACGCCGGCCGGGTTCGCCGCCCGCCTCCGGGCGCTCCTGGAGGAGCAGCACGCGCGCGTGTGCCGCTTCCATGTCGTCCTCGGGGAGGACGGTGAGCTGATCGGCCGGGTGAACCTGATGGACCTGGTGGACGGCAGCGCCGAACTGGGCTACCGCGTCGGCGAACAGGCCGCGGGCCGGGGCGTGGCGACGGCGGCCGTCGCGCAGGTGTGCCGGCTGGCGGCGACCGACTACGGCCTGACGTCCCTCACCGCACGCACGACCCTCGACAACCCGGCTTCCATGAGGGTGCTGGCCCGCAGCGGTTTCGTCCGGGTGGAGAACGCGACGGTGGGTGGACGGCCGGGGGTCCGCTACGAGCGCAGGCTCCTCGACGCCGCCCCCGAGGGTCCTCAGGGCCCCCCGCAGCGTCCTTAGGGCCGGACGGCGACGGCAGAAGTTCCGCCCGGCGCGCTCTCGACCCCACCGGTGGTCGCGGCGCTGGTCCACCTCGGGCGAGGCACCGGGAACCGCGAGAAAGCCGAGTCGGCGCGGGTAACACCCGAGGTCCTGACGGTAAGCGCATACCGACCGATCAGTTTGCCGAAATCCTCGCGCTGGACCCTTACTCCGAAGTAACGTGCGTGGCTCCCGCCCCCCACCTCCCTGCGGCCCGCCGCACCGGATCCCACCTCGCAAGGAGAACCGGGATGTCCTACGACCCGTCCCCCTCCCACCGGTACCGACCACCCGATCCGCCCCCGCCCTACGACCCGTACACGTACGACACCTACCCCTGGGCCCCGCAGGAGGCGCCCGAACCGGCCGGACGGCGACCCCAGCGCCACGCCGCGCTCGGACACCACAGCGACCTGCGGGTCCTGCGCAGCGCCTATCGCCGGCAGCGGCGCGTGGCCACGCTCACGGCGCTCGGCTACTTCACCCTCTTCCTGATCCTGTCGGCGTTCGCCCCGTCGTTCATGACGAGCACCGTCACCGACGGCCTGCCCACCGGACTGCTGCTCGCGATCGTCCAGGTCCCCGTGACCTGGCTGGCGATCGCCCTGTACGAGCAGACGGCCCGGCGCCGCGTCGACCCGATCGCGGACCGGATACGCAAGCTGGCCGAGCTGGACGCGAGGCGGGAGGGGGCCCGATGAACACCGATTTCAGCGGTAACGCCCAGACGATGTCCCTGGTCGGCTTCTCCGCCGTCGCCACGGTCACGCTGCTGCTGTGCGTGATGACCGGCCCGGACCGGGACGACCTGGACGAGTTCTACACCGGCTACAGCTCCCTGTCGCCCATGCGCAACGGCCTGGCGATCGCGGGCGACTACATCTCCGCGGCGACCGTCCTCGGCACCGGCGGCGTCATCGCGCTGTTCGGCTACGACGGGGTCGTGCTGGCGCTGAGCACGGCCCTGTCGCTGATGCTGCTGATGTTCCTGCTGGCCGAACCGCTGCGCAACGCGGGCCGGTTCACCATGGGCGACGCGCTCACCCGGCGCACCCCCGGACGCGGCGTCCGCATCGCGGCCTGCGCGGTGACCCTGGCGGCGCTGCTGCCGCTGATGCTCGTGCAGCTGGCGGGTACCGGGCAGCTGATGGCGTTCATCCTCGGCTTCTCCGGCGAGTCACTGCAGACGGGCTGCATCATCGGCGTGGGCGCGCTGATGATCAGCTACGCGGCGATCGGCGGCATGAAGGGCACCGCCCTCATCCAGATCCTGAAGATCGTGATGCTGCTCGGTTCCGGCCTGGTGGTCGCGGTGCTGATCCTGAACCGGTTCGACTGGGACCCGGGCGCTTTGTTCGGCGCGGCCGCACAGAACAGCGGCGTGGGCTCGGGGTTCCTCTCCTCGGGCCTGCAGTTCGCCGGCGGCCCCAGCCCCGACCTGGACATGATCACCGCACAGCTGACGGTCGTCCTCGGCGGCGGTGTGCTGCCGCATGTCACCATGCGCATGTACACGGCCTCCAGCGCCCGGCAGGTACGGCGCTCGATGTCCTGGGCGGTGTCGGGTGTGGCCCTGTTCGTCCTCGTCATCACGGTCGTCGGCTTCGGCGCGACCGCGCTGGTCGGACGGGAGATGATCGCGCAGGTCGACCCGCGCGGCAACACGGCGTATCTGCTGGGATCCCAGGCGGCGTTCGGAGCGGACGTGTCGGCGGCGGAGACGTTCCTGTTCACGACCGTCACAACGGCGGTCTTCCTCACGCTGCTCGCCTCCGTCGCCGGCATGATCCTGGCCTGCGCCAACTCCCTCGCGCACGACGTGTTCGCGGCCCGGGTGCAGGAGATGTCACCGCGCCGCGAGATGACCGTGGCCCGGTTGTCGGCCCTGGCCGTGGGTCTCCCCGCGATCGTGCTGGCCACCCAGGTCCAGCACCGCAGCCTCCAGCCGCTGGTGACCCTGTCCTTCTGCCTGGGCGCCTCGGCCATCGCACCCGCGCTGGTCTACAGCCTGTTCTGGCGCCGCTACACCCGAACGGGCCTGCTCAGCACCCTCATCGGCGGCTCCCTGGCCGTCCTGCTGCTGATGCCGGGCACCAACCTGGTCTCCGGCTCACCCGTCTCGGCCTTCCCCGAGGCCGATTTCAACTGGTTCCCGTTCACCACCACAGGGCTGGTCTCCATACCCCTGGGCTTCGCCTTCGGCTGGCTCGGCACGATGGTCTCCGGCCACCGGCAGGCGGAGGAACAGCGCCACCAGTACGAGGCGGTGGAGGGCTGGATCCTGGCAGGCGCGGCCCGCAGGGACCACTGACACGGTCGGCACGGCAGCCGACGCGGCGCACGTACGGTGCCGCCGCTCGGACGGTGCCGGGCGGCGGACACGGCCGGTCCGACCGCCCGGCCCCGGCCGCCCTGCCACCCTGCCACCCGGCCACCCGGCCACCCGGCCGCCCTGCCACCCGGCCGCCCTGCCGCCCTGCCACCCGGCCGCCCTGCCACCCGGCCAACCGGCCCCGACGCCCCGGCTCGAACGGCGCTGCCTCGACGGCGCGTCACACGACGACGCGGGGCATCACTCCGCCGCCACCTGTCCCGCCCAGTCCGTCAGGCTGGCGTGGATGTGGTCGATGTGAGCCAGGACGTCGTCGCGCTGCCCGGCGTGTTCGTCGAGGAGCCGGTCCGTTTCCTCCTCGACGGTCTCCATGTGCTCGTGAGCCCGCGCGAGCTGCTCCGCCGCACGGGCCCGGGCTTCGTCCTCCAGGTCCTGGGCGGACGCCTCCGCGTCGGCGTAGACCTGCTCCACCTCGCACAACGCGTCGTGAGCGGCCCTCATCTCCTGCTCGTACTCGGTGTCGAGGGCGGTCGCCCTGGCGGCCTCCGCCCGTTCGGTCTGTGCCCACCGCTCGGCGTGTTCCTTGTCCTGCTCGGCCAGCATCCCGGAGGTGCGCTGCTGCATCTCCCGCAACGCGGCCAGCGCCTCGCCCCGCTCCTCCTGCGCCTCACGCCGGGCCGCGCCGAGGATCTCGTCGGCCTCCGCGTGCGCGGCGAGCAGCCGCTGCCGGACGCGTTCGTCGGCATCGGCGCGTACCTCATCGGCGTCGGTCTGGGCGGACTCGCGCACCTCGGCCGCGGACGCCCGCGCCCCGTCCAGGAGGTGCGCCGCCTCGACGCATGCCCCTTCCCGCACGGACGCGGCCTCCTGTCCGGCGAGCTCGAAGAGCTGCCGGGCCCGCTCGCCGAGCGTGTCGTAGTGCTGTGGGGCCAGTTGGCCCACGGCCTCACGCAGCCGCCCCAGCTCCTCGCCCATCTCCCGGGCGAGCACCGTCAGCCGGGCCGCCCTCTCCCAGGCCGCGTCCCGGTCCGCGGACAGGGCCCCGGCGTACTGATCGACCTGCTCGGGACGGTAACCGCGCCCCCGCACGGCCCTGAAGCCGTGCGGTGACCCCGTCGTGCCGCTCATCCGGACCCCTCTCCACCACACCGATGTGACGTCACACTAGAAATCGGATGATTTCGCGCACATCTTGGTGGATCAGACGGAAGCGTTCATAACGCGACACTCCGCACAGAGGTCACGGAACCCGACCGGGCCGTACGCCGCTCAGCCCCAGCTGGTGCCCGCGGGCTCCTGGACGGTCGTGTTGATGCGGTTGAACATGTTGGTGACCGCGACGGTGAGGATCAGCGCGGAGAGCTCCTTCTCGTCGAAGTGGTCGGCCACCTCGTCCCACAGCACGTCCGGGACCGACTCCCCCGACAGGTCCGAAAGCCTCGTCATCGCCTCGGTCAGCTTCAGCGCGGCCCGCTCGGCGTCCGAGAAGAAGGGCGCGTGCCGCCACGCGGCGACGGCCGCGATGCGCTCCTCGCCGACCCCGTTCTTACGGAGATTGGCAACGTGACCGTGCACGCAGGCCCCGCAGCCGTTGATCTGACTGGCGCGCAGCCCGACGATCTCCGCCGTCTCCTGCGCCAGACCGCCCTCGCCGATCGCCTGGAAGAGGGTGCCGATGCCCTTCATCGCACCGGAAAGGACATACGCCGGGTTCGTCATCCGTGCCTGCATGATCTCTGCCTCCTGAGTCGGCGGTGCATCGCTGTCACTGCACTGACGGAACAGCGGCGGGAGGTGTGACAGCCCGGCGCGAGAATCCCACCGCGAGACCCCGGGGGGCACGAGAAGCCGGGCCCGGCAGGCACGAGAGAGCGAGACCCCGGGGGCAGGAAAGAGCGCCCCCCGGGCAGGCACGAGAGAGCGAGACACCGCGGGCACGAGAGAGCCGGGCCCGGTCGTGTGAGCGACCGGACCCGGCTCCGTACGGCACGTCAGCGGCGACGCGTCACAGCAGTCCGTCCCACATCTCCTCCAGCAGGACCGACCACCAGCTCTCCGGCGACCCCAGCGCCGCCGGGTCGAGCGCGGCCAGCTGCGCCTGGAAGTCGACGGTCCAGCGGCCCGCCTGCTCCTGGTTCAGCCCGAACCGCAGCCGCCACATCCGCCCCAGCAGGGCGAGGCAGCGCGCGAACTCCGGCAGCCCGGTGTTCACGAACTGCGGCGGCACCGGCGCCCCGCCCGGCCCCGCCTCCACCGGCACGGCCACGATGTTCGCCGTGCCGTACTGCACGCAGATCGCCTTGCCGAAGTCGCTGCCCATCACCAGATAGGAACCCGCGTCCGAGGCCGGCTGCACACCGCGCTCGGCCGCCAGCTCCGCCAGCGTCGGAACGGGCCGCCCCGGCTGGGCCTGCGCCCAGAAGAACGGACCCATGTCCATCGGCAGCCCGGCCGCCACCAGCGTGTGCGCCACGACCGGCGGCACACCCTGCCGCGACACGGCGGCCTGCTCGAACCGGAACACCCCCGGACCGAACGCGGCCCCGAGCTCCTGTCCGATGGCCTCCGGCGGAATCGGCGGAGCCGCCTGCACCGGCGGCAGCGGAGCACGCACCGGAGCCGGACGCGCCGGGCCGTCCGCCACCTGGTGCAACTCGCCCTGGTGGGCCAGCAGCTGCTGCATGCCCTGCTGCCGGCTCGCGTGGTCCGTCCCGTACGGCGCGATGCTCGTGATCCGCGCCTGCGGCCACTGCTCCCGGATCATCCGCGCGCAGTACGCACCCGGCAGCTCGCACGACTCCAGCTCGGTGTGCAGCTCCAGCACCTGGTCCGGGGGCACGTTCATGGCCCGCAGCTCGTGGAAGATCTGCCACTCCGGATGCGGCGTGCCCGGCGCCGAACGCCGGATCAGCTGCTGCTCGGAGCCGTCCTGCGCGCGGTAGCGCAGCACGGCCTGGTAGCCGGGGCCGACGGTCGGCTGCCCCGTGGGCTGCTGCGGATAGCCGTACGCCGGCGGCTGCCCGGGCCCGGGCGGGCCGGGCGGCGGCATCGCGCCCGGAGGCATGGCACCGGGGGGGATGCCGGGCGGCACCGCACCCGGCATCCCCGGCGGCACCGGGGGCGCACCGGGCGCACCAGGGGCGGCCGGTGGTACGCCGGGGGCCTGCGGCGGCGGAGGCACGCCGGGCCCGCCCGGCGGGGGCGCGGCCAGCATGGTCTCCGCGTGGTGCACGGGCCCCGGTCCGCCGGGCGGTGTGACGCCCGGGGCGCCCGGGTGCCGCGGAACGCCAGGCGCACCGGGCGGGTTGGGAGCACCCGGAGGCTGGGGCGCGCCAGGAGCGCCGGGCGCCCCGGGCGGCCCCGGCGGCTGCGGCGCGCCCGGGCCCATCCGGCCGGGGTCGGCGAGCATCGTGGCGGCATGGTGGACACCGCCGGGCGGCGTACCGCCCGGGGCGCCCGGAGGCTGCGGCGCACCCGGAGGCCCGGGCGGGTTCGGCGTGCCGGGAGCGCCAGGAGCACCCGGGCCCGCGTGCGGAACGCCGGGCGCACCCGGGGCGCCAGGGGCCGCGGGCGGCGGCATCGGCACGCCCCCACCCGAAGAGTCCCCGGGCCCGCCCGGACCGTCGGGCCCGAGCGCCGACACCATCTGCGTCGGGACGTACCCGCCCGCGGGAGTGCCCGACGCCCCGGGCCCGGACGGCGGCGGCGTACTGCCCTGCCGAGCACCGGGCGTCCCCGGGGCGCCCGGAGGGGGCGGGGTGGACGGACCCGCACCGCGGCGCCCGGGCGGCGGAGCCGCCTTGCTGGTCGCGGCGTCAGCGATGTCACCGGCGTTCGCAGCGGCAGGCGGCGGCGTGCTTCCCTGAGGCGGCACGCTGCCCGGCTGCTGCGGATACCCGTACGGCTGCGCGCCAGGCGCCGGCGTACTGCCCTGCGGCGGCGCACCCCCCGGCTGCTGCGGATACCCGTACGGCTGCGCACCGGGCGCCGGCGGAGGCGTACCGCCCTGCGGCACACCGCCGGGCGGCGTCCCCGGCACTCCCGGAGCACCTCCCGGCGCTGCCGGGTAGCCGTACCCCGGGCCACCGGGCGCGGGCGCCGCCCCCGGCCCCTGGGCGTTCGGGTCGTCGACCGCGGGCGACAACGCCGTCGGCGGAAGCCGGCTGCCACCCGACATCAGAGTCGTCTTGGCCTCGGGCATCGTCGAGGGCGGCGGAACGTCGCGGTCGGCCTCGCCCAGCGGCGGCGCGAAGACCGTCGCCGGCAACGGCACGGAACGGTCGTCACCCGCGTCCGCGGTGGTGTCCGTACCGGCCCAGGGCGTCGCCCCCTCCGGCACACCCGGCACATCCGACGCACCGGGAGCCCCCGAAGCAGCCGCGTCAGCCCCGGGGTCCTCGCCCCCGGCCACCGGCCACGACGCACCACTCCCCGGCGCGACGGGCGCACCCTGCGCAGGAGTGACACCACCCCCGGCGAGCCCCCCGCCGGCCGCCGCCCCGGAACCAGAACCGCTGCCAGAACCGGAACCAGAACCGCTGCCAGAACCGGCAGCAGAGCCGGACCCAGGACCAGGACCCGCAGCAGAGCCGGAACCCGGCTCCCCGGCAACAGAAGCCGCCTGAGCCTCAGCCCCTGCGCCCGCCCCCGCACCCCGCCGATCCGGAATACCCAACTTGTCCGCCGCGTCCTGCAACCACTCCGGCGGAGTCAGCAGGAACGACGTCTGGTTCAGATCCACCCTCGCCGCAGGCGCGGCCGGGGCCGGCTCGTCCACCGCGTCCGGACGGCCGTACTCCTCCTCGTACCGGCGGATCACCTCACCCACCGGCAACCCGGGCCACAGCGTCGCCTCGCCACTGTCCCGCGCGAGCACCAGCCGCTGCGCACCGCCGTCCGAACGCGGCCCGTCCGCCCGGTCCTCGGCCCACACCACGAACCCGAGGTCGAACTCCCGCACCCGCACCTCACGATGCTGGTACGACGGCACATCCCCGTTGATCCACTCCTCGGCGCGCTCCTGCGCCTGCGCGAAGGTCACCATCGCCGACCTCACTCCCCCACGGCCGAGGACGACACCGCGCCCACCGGCACCACACGCGCGAACCCGCCGTCCACCATCAGGTTCGCCACCGTCTCCAACTCCGGCGGATCGCCCGCCAGCCGCGACAGGAAGACATCGAAGTCGTCCCCGCAATGCAGCAGCAACCGCTCCACGCGCTCCGCCGGCGGCACCGAGGGATCCACGTCCCGCGCGTCGTCGTACGCGCAGAACCACACCGAACCGATCCGCTCGCCCTTCACCTTCACGGCCAGCAGCCCGCCCTGGACGAACGCGATCCCCAGATAGTCCTTGGTCAGATGGTCACGCAGACACTTGTTGACGTAGACGAGGTCATTGACCGCCGCCTCGTCGCGCACCGTGAAGAACGGCTGGTCCACCAGCAGCCCCAGCTCCGCGTCCAACGCGGCACCCACCGGCGCACAGCCACCCGCCGCCTTCAGGAACGACCGGTACGCACCCGGCAGCCGGTAGCCGAGGTCCTCCTCCACGCCCTGCACCTGCGACTCCGTCACCGCCACACCCGACTTCGGCAGACCGAAGTGCGCCGGACGCGTCTCCTGCAACGGCCGCGTGCCCCGCTTGGCATGGTCGACGCCCGACGTCGCCACACCCCCGTGATGCCGCAGCAGCGCCTTCACCTCGACCGGAACCAGCTCCAGCCGCCGCGTGCCCACCACGTGGTGCCACGTCCAGCCGTGCGGCGTCGCCACCGCCGGCACCGTGTCCCACAACTCGTGCCCCGACGCCGACAACGCCGTGTTCGCCGACACGTAGTCCGTCAGCCGCAACTCGTCGACACCGAAACCCTCCGGAGGCTCCGCGATCTCCGCCGCCGCCCGCGCGTAAGCCGAGAAGTCGGGGTAACCGTGCTCGTCGACCCGTACCCCTCTCGGGTGACGGGCCGCCCGGACCGGATCCGGGAAATGCACGACCTGCCCGGCGTAGGCCGCGTTCGGCGGCGCGGCTTGCTGCCCGAGCCGACCTGTCGTCATGGCGGTTGCCCCCTGCGGCACTCTGTACGACCCGTATTGACCACCTTCGGCGCACTACGACCCGTATCGACTGTCACGTCTGCTGTCTCGACTTCTCTGCACTTCACCGCACGCACCGACCTCACGGATCACCCTCCGGTTCACTGCATCGAACCCCGAACGGATCACCGCATCGCCCACGGTGCCGACAGCCTATGCGGTACGACGACACCGGTCACCGGCACCGGCCGGCACCCCCTCCGCTTCCGTGACCAGCCGTCACCCCACCGTGACGGCACAACCCGCTACGGGCGTGTCGCCGCGCCCCAGCTTCCGCACCGGCCACGGCATTTGGCAGTCTGTGACCCCCGGGGGGATGCACGGAGGGGAAGACGATCATGAACGCGACGCAGACGGGACCACACACCGGCCGGTCCGCCGACCCACGAAACGGCGACCCCCGAGGCGGCAGCCACGACACCGGCCCCCTGGCCGGCGACCCGAGAAACGGCGCCCCCCGCGACGGCGACCCCAGAGGCGGCGACCCCCGCATCGGCTGGAGCACCACCGAAAGCGCCCACGCCCCCGCCCTCCGGCACCGCCGCGACGGCATCCTCCCCACCGTCGCCGCCGCACTCTCCGTCCGCGGCGCCACCCTCACCGGCACCGCCGCACGCGCCGACACACCCCCCGCCCTGCACCCCCTCGTCCAGGACTTCCTCGACAGCCTCCCCAGCGCCCAACGCGACCGCTACACCGGCCGCTGCGCCGAAACCATCCTCATCTCCCGCCACATCGCCGCCGCCGACGCCGCCCGCAGCAAACGCGCCGCACGCAAACCCATGACCAACGGCGAGGCACGCAAAGCCCTCAAGCAGGCCAAACTCACCGCCCGCCGCATCCGCGAAGACGGCGACCCCCTCCACGGCAGCTTCGCCACCCCGTGCCGCGCCTGCACCGCGCTCAGCGCCCACTTCGGCGTCCGCATAGTCGACCCGGCGTCCCAGAACAACTGACGCCCCCACCCCCCACACCGCACCGTCACCGAACCGGCGCGCGCCCACACACACCCGCGCCACCCCATGACCTCGACGAGACGAAGGGCAGATGCACACCGACCGCACCTCCACCACCCGCTTCGCCGTGCCCGTCGACGCCGCCCTGCGCGCCGCCGGCTGGCAACCCGGACGCTGGGACATCAAGCAAGCCGAGATCTGGGCCGACGCCCTGCGCGACCACACCTCCCCCGCGGGCCACCGCCACACCGTCTTCCCCGCAGCCGTCGAGGCCTGGGCAGAATTCGGCGGACTCCACATCACACCCACCGGCCCCGGCCGCCAGGTCGCCCCCGCCGCCCTCCACCTCGACCCGCTCCACGGCCTCCACATGGCCCGCACCCTCGGCGACCTCGGCCGCGCCCTCGGCACCGACGTCTGCCCCCTCGGCGCCGAAACCGACAGCCAGGCCCTCCTCGCCATCGACACCGACGGCCGCGTCTACACCCTCGACCACACCGGCGACTGGTACCTCGGCGCCGACATCGACCACGCCCTCGCCACCCTCATCGCCGGCACCGCACCCCCACGCCTCACCACAGGCTGAGAACAAGCCGAAGCGCGCCACGCACCGCGGGCACGCCACACACCACGGCGGGCCCCGAACCGCGCCACGCCACAACCGCGGCACGCCACACACCACAGCAGGCCACGCACCACAGCAGGCCACGCGCCACAGCGGGCCACGCGCCGCAGCGGGCTACGACGCCGGAATCACCGCCGACACCCGAAAACCCCCCGCATCCGTCGGCCCCGACACGAACACCCCGCCCAGCGCCGAAACCCGCTCCCTCATCCCCACCAGCCCGTTCCCCCCGGACGGCAACCCGGCCGACGACGCCGCCTCCTCAGCCGGCTCGTTCTCCACCTGCATCGCGATCTCCGACACCCGATGCGCCACCCGCACATACGTCTTCGCCCCGGCCGCATGCTTGTGGACGTTCGTCAACGCCTCCTGCACCACCCGATACGCCGTCTGCTCCACCAACGGCGCATACGACCGCACATCCCCCTCCACCGACAACGCCACCACCATCCCCGCCGCAGCCGACTGCCCCACCAGCTCCTCGATCTCCGCAAGACACGGACCCTCGTCGTCCGCCACCCGCGAAGCAGCCGCAGCCGCAGCAGCCGCCACCCCCACCGCCGCCAACGGCACCGACGCCGCCACCGACGTGGACGCGGACGTGGACACCGACGGCTCACGCGACGGCCCGTCCCCACCACTGCGCAGCACCCCGAGCATCTCCCGCAGCTCCGTCAGCGCCTGCCGCCCCATGTCCCCCACCAACGCGGCATTCCGCACGGCCTTCTCCGGATCCTTCCGGGCCACCGCCTGCAACGCCGCCGCATGCACCACCATCAGGCTCACCCGATGCGCGACCACATCGTGCATCTCCCGCGCGATCCGCGTCCGCTCCTCGTTCCGGGCCCACTCGGCCCGCTCCTCCGCCCGCTCCGCCAGCAACTGAAGCTCCCGCTCCAGACTGTCCGCCCGCTCCCGCAGGCTCTCCATCAACCGCCGCCGCGCCCCCACATACAGCCCCAGCAGCACCGGAGGCGCCGTGAAGCCCAGCGACATCGTGATCGCCGCGAACGGCACGAACCAGTCACCGATGTCCAGGTCCCCCCGCGACATGTCCTGCCGCGTCTTCACGAACGTCACGATCAACGTCCCCACCAGCGACATTCCCGCCAGCGAACCGATGATCCGCCGGGGCAGCTCCGCCGCGGCCAGCGTGTACAGGCCGACGATGCCCATCACGAAGCCCATCTCGGCCGGCGTGATCGCGATCGACACCAGCACCACGGCGATCGGCCACCGCCGCCGCACGAGCAGCACGGAACCGGCCAACAGCCCGAAGACGACCCCCACCGCCACCGGGATCCCCGCGTCCCTCGCGAACGGGATCCCCTCCAGCGCGCACTCCAGCGCGGACACCACGGCCAGACTCACATCGAACACGGCACTACGCCGCCTGGCCCACCACCACGGCCCTCCCCGGGCCGTCACATGGTCTTCCCCCGTCGCGGTCATGCCTCCCAGCCTACGGGCGGCCCCCGCCGGATTTCCGTCCCATTTCCCGGACTGGCCCACACCACACTCCGTGACCGTTCGGCCGCGATACCACCCGATATCCCTCGAACTGCTGAACCGCACACCGTTCGACCCCGGAGGGCCGCATTCCGCCCGGACGGTATGCGTATGACACATGCACCCGGCAAATACGCCGACTTCGAGGAACTACGGGAGAGGGCGGTGGCGCTGCGCCGCGCGGGCCTCAGCCGCCGCCAGATCCGGGACCGGCTGCACGTCGACAACAACGACATCCTCAACCGCCTGCTGGAGGGCGAACCGCCACCGGCCTGGACGAAGCGCCCGAACGCGAAGGACGACCTGAGGGAGAGGGCGAGGGAACTACGGCTCCAGGGCCGGACGTACGACCAGATCCAGGTGGAGCTGGGGTGCTCGAAGAGTTCGATCTCGCTGTGGGTACGGGATCTGCCGAAGCCGGAACGGAAGCGGACACCCGAGGAGGCCTCGGCCATCGCGAGGCGGGGCTGGGAAGCCACCCTGCACCTCCGTGACGAGGAACGGTGGCACACCAAGGCGGCGGCGAAACAGGCCGTCGGCGCACTGTCACCGCGCGAGTTGTTCCTCGTGGGTGTCGGGCTCTACTGGGCGGAAGGCAGCAAGGACAAGCCTTACGACCGCCGCGAGAACGTCTGCTTCGTCAACAGCGACCCCGGCATGATCGAGGTCTTCCTGGCGTGGCTCGACCTGCTCGGAGTGGAACGTGAGCGCCTCAGGTTCACCGTGATGATCCATGAGTCGGCCGACGTGGCGGGCGCCGAGAAGTACTGGGCCGACCTCGTGGGCGCCGAGCGCTCCGCGTTCAACAAGACGACGCTGAAGAGGCACAACCCCAAGACCGTCCGCAAGAACACCGGCGAGGCGTACCGAGGTTGCCTCGTGATCAAGGTACGACAGAGCTCCGACCTGTACCGTCGCATCGAAGGCTCTTGGTACGGCATAGTGTTGGGAGCCACCCAGCCGATTGGCGAGATGTCCGATTAGCCGGGTTTATAGTCCCCTGTGGTGTAATTGGCAACACGGGTCACTTTGGATGATTTGTTCCAGGTTCGAGTCCTGGCAGGGGAGCACACACTCAGTTCGGGTCCTGGCTGACGCGACGCCGGTCAGGCCCCACACCCCCCACCCCCACAAAACCCCCCGGTATCCTGCGGATGTCACCCCACCCCATCCACAGCCGAAGGGCATCCCGTGAGCGCCAACCGCCCGGCAGCCGTCGTCGTTCTCGCAGCGGGTGAGGGCACCCGTATGAAGTCGGCCACACCCAAGGTCCTGCACGAGCTCTGCGGTCGCAGTCTCGTGGGTCACGTCCTCGCCTCCGCCGGCGAGCTGCAGCCCGAGCATCTGGTCGTCGTGGTCGGCCACGCCCGTGAGAAGGTCACCGCGCATCTCGGTGAGATCGCCCCGGACGTCCGTACCGCCGTGCAGGCGGAGCAGAACGGCACCGGGCATGCCGTGCGGATGGGCCTGGAGGAACTGGGCGGGTCCGTCGACGGGACGGTCGTCGTCGTGTGCGGGGACACGCCCCTGCTGACGGGCGCGACCCTGCGGTCCCTGGCAGAGACGCACTCCGCCGACGGCAACGCGGTCACCGTGCTGACCGCCGAGGTGCCGGACGCGACGGGGTACGGGCGGATCGTCCGGGACGAGGCCACCGGGGCCGTCACGGCCATCGTCGAGCACAAGGACGCCTCCGATGCGCAGCGGTCGATCCGTGAGATCAACTCGGGTGTGTTCGCGTTCGACGGGCCTCTGCTGGCGGACGCGCTGAAGAAGGTGCGGACGGACAACAGCCAGGGCGAGGAGTACCTGACGGATGTGCTCGGGATCCTGCGTGAGGCGGGGCACCGGGTGGGGGCGTCGGTGGCCGGTGACCACCGTGAGATCGCCGGGATCAACAACCGTGTGCAGCTCTCGGAGGCCCGCCGCATTCTCAATGACCGGCTTCTCACGGAGGCCATGCTCGCCGGCGTGAGCGTCATCGACCCGGCGACGACGTGGATCGACGTCACGGTCACCTTCGAGCAGGACGCCGTGGTCCACCCCGGCACGCAGCTGCACGGCTCGACGCATCTTGCTGAGGGCGCGGAGGTCGGGCCGAACTGCCGGCTGACCGACACGCGTGTGGGTGCGGGTGCGCGGGTCGACAACACCGTGGCGGCGGGTGCCGAGGTCGGCGCGGAGGCGACGGTGGGGCCGTTCGCGTATCTGCGTCCGGGGACGCGGCTGGGTGTGAAGGGCAAGATCGGGACGTACGTGGAGACGAAGAACGCGTCGATCGGGGACGGGACGAAGGTGCCGCACCTGTCGTACGTGGGGGACGCGACGATCGGTGAGCAGACGAACATCGGTGCCGCGAGCGTGTTCGTGAACTACGACGGGCAGGAGAAGCACCACACGACCATCGGTTCGCATTGCCGGACGGGCTCGGACAACATGTTTGTGGCGCCTGTCACGGTGGGGGACGGTGCGTACACCGCTGCGGGGTCCGTGATCACGAAGGATGTGCCGGCGGGTTCGCTGGCTGTGGCCCGTGGTCAGCAGCGGAATATCGAGGGTTGGGTGGCTCGGAAGCGTCCTGGGAGCGCGGCGGCGAAGGCGGCCGAGGCGGCTTCCCGGGAGTCGGCCGGTGAGGGCTGACCGGAAACCGATGCCTGAAACACGGCGTACGGTGATAAGTGCACACCCGCACCCCCACCAGCTGAGACGGCCTCCGGCAAGCCGGCTGCGAGGTTTCTCGACACCTAGCTGCGACACCTCTGAGGAGACAGTGCTGTGACCGGGATCAAGACGACCGGCGAGAAGAAGTTGATGTTCTTCTCCGGCCGCGCCCACCCCGAGCTTGCGGAGGAGGTCGCCCAACAGCTGGGTGTCGGGGTTGTCCCGACGAAGGCCTTCGACTTCGCCAACGGTGAGATCTATGTGCGTTATCAGGAGTCGGCGCGTGGCGCGGACTGCTTCCTGATCCAGAGCCACACGGCTCCGATCAACAAGTGGATCATGGAGCAGTTGATCATGATCGACGCGCTGAAGCGTGCGTCGGCCCGCTCCATCACGGTCATCGTGCCGTTCTACGGTTACGCGCGGCAGGACAAGAAGCACCGTGGACGTGAACCGATTTCGGCGCGTCTGATCGCGGACATGATGAAGACCGCGGGTGCGGACCGGATCCTGACGGTGGATCTGCACACGGACCAGATCCAGGGCTTCTTCGACGGTCCGGTGGACCACCTGTTCGCGTTGCCGCTGCTGGCGGACTACGTGGGCCGGAAGGTGGACCGGGAGAAGCTGACGGTCGTGTCGCCGGACGCGGGCCGGGTGCGGGTGGCGGACCGTTGGTGCGACCGGCTGGGTGCGCCGCTGGCGATCGTGCACAAGCGGCGTGACAAGGACGTCGCGAACCAGGTCACCGTCCACGAGGTCGTGGGTGAGGTGAAGGGTCGCGTGTGTGTGCTGGTGGACGACATGATCGACACCGGTGGGACGATCTGTGCCGCGGCGGACGCGCTGTTCGCGCACGGTGCGGAGGACGTGATCGTGACGGCGACGCACGGTGTGCTGTCGGGCCCCGCGAGCGACCGCCTGAAGAACTCCCGGGTGAGTGAGTTCGTGTTCACGAACACGCTGCCGACGCCCGGTGAGCTGAGTGGGGACCTGGACAAGATCTCGGTGCTGTCGATCGCGCCGACGATCGCGAGCGCGGTGCGTGAGGTGTTCGAGGACGGTTCGGTGACGAGCCTGTTCGACGAGCAGTAGGCCCCGCGTGGTGCCGGCGTAGATCCTTTTGGTGCGGCCTCCCGGTCCGAGTAGACTGCTGCAGTTGCTCGGCGAGGGAGGCCGTTCCCGTTGTTTTCGGGGTGCGGTGGTCCGTTATCGACGCGCTCTTCGTAGCAGGCCGTTCGTGGCCGGGTGACCACGTCCGTATCTACTTCTACGAGGAGTGACCATGTCCGAGGTGAAGATCTCCGCCGCGACGCGCACCGAGTTCGGCAAGGGTGCCGCGCGCCGTATCCGTCGTGAAGACAAGGTTCCGGGTGTCCTGTACGGGCACGGTTCGGACCCGCTGCACCTGACCCTTCCGGGTCACGACCTGCTGATGGCGCTGCGTACGCCGAACGTGCTGATCGCGCTGGACATCGACGGCAAGACGAACGAGCTGGCGATCCCGAAGGCCGTGCAGCGTGACCCGCTGAAGGGTTTCCTGGAGCACGTGGACCTGCTGCTGGTGAAGCGCGGCGAGAAGGTCACGGTCGAGATCCCGGTGCACACCGAGGGCGAGCTGGCCCCGGGTGGTTACCTGCTGGAGCACGTGCTGAACGCGCTGCCGGTCGAGGCCGAGGCGACGCACATCCCGGAGTCGGTGACGGTTTCCGTCGAGGGTCTCGAGGCCGGTGCCTCGATCCACGCGAAGGACATCAAGCTGCCCAAGGGCACGACGCTGGCCGTCGAGGAGGACGCTGTCGTCCTGCAGGTCCTGGCCGCGCAGGCCGAGGAGGCCCCGGAGGGCGAGGAGGCCGCGGAGGAGGAGACGGCCGCCGAGGCCTGATCCCTCTCGTCGTCGTTTCGTCGGCCGCTGTTCCCGTGCGGGGCAGCGGCCGACGCGTATGTATGAAGGAGAGATGGACGTGACGACCGATGCGGCCGCTCCGTGGCTGATCGTGGGGCTGGGCAATCCGGGGCCGGAGTATGCGGGGAACCGGCACAACGTGGGTTTCATGGTGGCCGATCTGCTGGCGGACCGGGTCGGGGGGAGGTTCAAGCGGGCCGGCAAGGCTCAGGCGCAGGTGATCGAGGGCCGGATCGGGCCGCCGGGGCCGTTGAACCGCCGGGTGGTGCTGGCGAAGCCGATGTCGTACATGAACCTGTCGGGTGGGCCGGTGAACGCGCTGCGGGATTTCTACAAGGTGCCGGTGGATCATGTGGTGGCGGTGCATGACGAGTTGGACATCGACTACGGGGTGCTGCGGCTGAAGCTGGGTGGCGGTGACAACGGGCACAACGGGCTGAAGTCGATGACGAAGGCGTTCGGTGCGGAGTATCACCGGGTGCGGTTCGGGATCGGGCGGCCGCCGGGGCGGATGCAGGTGGCGGATTTCGTGCTGAAGGATTTCTCGTCGGCGGAGCGCAAGGAGCTGGACTACTTCGTGGACCGGGCGGCGGACGCGGTGGAGGCTCTGGTGATCGAGGGGCTGGAGCGGGCGCAAAGCACGTACAACTCCTGACTTGTCACCCGTCGAGGTTGACGGGCCGTTCAGGCATGGCCAATGATCCCGGCCATGCCTGCCACTGTCCCCTCTTCGTCCCGGTCTTCGGCCGTCGTGCTGCGGTTCGGGCGGTTCGCGGCGATGGGTACGGTCGCGGTGCTGATTCTGATCGCGGGGGTGTGGGCGTCGTGGGGTACGGCGCAGCACGTGATGCTGACGAAGGGCCGGGAGCAGGGCACGGTCGAGGTGACGCGGTGTGGGCCGGACACGTGCTGGGGCCGGTTCACGCCGTTGTCGCAGGGTGCGCAGCCGCGGGCGCGGGTGGTGCTGGAGAAGTCGGTCGCGGTGGAGCGGGGCCGGACCTACACGGTGGTCGTGAAGCCGGGTGGGGTTGACGCGGTGCGTTCGGGTCCGGCGGGGGTTCTGTACGCGTGGGTGCCGTTCGGTGGGGCGTTGTTGCTGGCGTCGGTCGTGGTGGCGGGTGGTCTGTTGCGGACGCGGCTCGCGTGGGTGCTGGGGTTGTCCGGGGTGGCGTTGTTGACGGCGGCGTTCGTGGTTGTTTGAGGGGTCGGGTCGTTCTCTTCTTGGTGGAGGGGCCTTCTCCTGCTGGTGGGGCGTGTGTTGTGGGTTCGTGATTGACGTGCGGGCGGGCTGGGCTGGAAGCTGAGCCGCCCCCTCCACATCTTCTCGGTCACTTCTCGAAGATGGACTACCCGTTATGCGAACCCTCTCGCGCTTCGGCGCTGTCTGCGCTGCCGCTTCCGCGGTGCTTCTGCTCGCTCCGGCCGCCCATGCCGCTCCCCCTGGCGACAACGGCACGGTGAAGATCCACGATGCCTCGACGGGTGAGGAGCTGCCCCGTAACGAGCCGCATGTGTGCGCCTTCTACCTGGACGCCTTCGGTTTCGACGGTGGTCAGAAGGTGGACTGGCACATCGACGCGATCCCTCCGAGTGAGAACAAGGGGGAGACGGTGGAGTCCGGTGCGCTGACGCTGGATGCCGAGGGTCGGGGCCGGACGGAGGATCTGTCGCTGGCCGACGGGCATTACAAGTTGTTCTGGAAGTTCGAGGGTGAGAAGGGGTCCGCCAAGCACAAGGTGTTCTGGTCGGACTGCGGGGACGAGCAGGGGCCGGGTGGTTCGACGCCGTCGGCTTCGGCGTCCGCGTCCCCTTCGTCGGGGGTGTCGGGGACGCCGTCGGGTGAGCCGGGTGCGTCGGTGTCGCCGAGCGCTTCGGCCGGCGGTGGTGTGCCCGCGTCCCCGTCGCCGTCCTCGTCGCCTTCGTCGTCGGCGTCGCCGCAGGGTGGTGGCGACGGTGATCTCGCCGAGACGGGCAACGGGGCGCCGGTGGGTGTGCTGTCCGGTGTGGCGGCGGCGCTGGTGGCGGGTGGTGGCTTCCTGGTGCTGCGGCGCCGGAGGGCCGGCCGCGGCTGATGTGGAAGGCACTGTGCCCCCCGAGCCCGTACGGGCTTGGGGGGCACAGTGGTGTCCAGGGGGTGGTTCAGCCGGTGTTGCGCAGGCCGGCTGCCACGCCGTTGACGGTGAGGAGGAGGGCGCGGGCGAGGAGCGGGTCGGGCTGCTCGGCGGCTTCGCGCTGCCGCTTGAGCAGGGCGACCTGGAGGTAGGAGATGGGGTCGAGGTAGGCGTCGCGGATGGCGAAGGTCTGCTTCAGGACGGGTGCGGCGTCGAGGAGTTCCTCTTCGCCGGTGACGCGCAGGACTTCACGGACGGTGAGTTCGTGCTCGGTCTTGATGGTGTCGAAGACGTGCTTGAGCTCGTCGGGCACGAGGGTGTCGACGTAGTGCTGGGCGATCCGCAGGTCGGTCTTGGCGAGGGTCATCTCGACGTTGGAGATGAAGTTGCGGAAGAAGTGCCATTCCTGGTGCATCTCGTCGAGGACGGTGTCGAGGCCCGCTTCGCGCAGGGCCTTGAGGCCGGAGCCGACGCCGAACCAGCCGGGGACGATCTGCCGGGACTGGGTCCAGCCGAACACCCAGGGGATGGCGCGCAGGCCGTCGAGGGAGACGCCGGAGCCGGGGCGGCGGGAGGGCCGGGAGCCCAGGTGCAGGTCGGCGAGCTGGTCCACCGGCGTCGACGCGAGGAAGTACGTCGGCAGGTCGGGGTCCTCGACGAGGCGGCGGTAGGCGGCGTGGGCGGCGTCGGAGACGACGTCCATCGCGGCGTCCCAGCGGGCGAGGGCCTCGGTGGACTGGCGGGGTGCGGTGTGCAGGGCGGAGGCCTGGAGGGTGGCGGCGACGGTGAGTTCGAGGTTCTCCCGGGCCAGGGACGGGATGAGGTACTTGTCGGAGATGACCTCGCCCTGTTCGGTGACCTTGATCTCGCCTTCGAGGGTGCCCCAGGGCTGGGCGAGGATGGCGTCGTGGGTGGGGCCGCCGCCGCGGCCGACGGTGCCGCCGCGGCCGTGGAAGAGGCGCAGGCGTACGCCGTAGCGGTGGGCGACGTCGCGCAGGCGGCGCTGGGCGCGGTGGATCTCCCACTGGCTGGTGGTGATGCCGCCGAACTTGGAGGAGTCGGAGTAGCCGAGCATGACCTCCTGGACGTCGCCGCGCAGCGCGACGAGGCGCCGGTAGGACGGGTCGGAGAGCATGTCCTCGAGGATGGTGTCGGCGGCCTTGAGCTCGTCGGTGGTTTCGAGGAGCGGCACGATGCCGATCTTGGCCCAGCCGGCGTGCAGGTCGATGAGGCCTGCTTCGCGGGCGAGGACGGCGGCGGCGAAGACGTCGTCGGCGCCCTGGCACATGGAGATGATGTAGGACTCGATGACTTCGGGTCCGAAGACTTCGAGGGCGCGCTTGACGGTGCCGAAGACGCCGAGGGTCTTCTCGCCGGGGGCGTCGACGGGTGCCGGGGTGGGGGCGAGGGGCCTGCGGGAGCGGAGCTCCTTGGCGAGGAGCTTGGCGCGGTAGTCGCGGGGCATGTCGGCGTAGCGCCAGGATTCCTCGCCGAGCCGGTCGAAGAGCTGGCCGAGGGCGTGGTGGTGGGCGTCGGCGTGTTCGCGGACGTCCATGGTGGCGAGCTGGAGGCCGAAGGCGGCGAGGGTGCGGATGGTGCGGGCGAGGCGGCCGTCGGCGAAGAGTCCGCCGCGGTGCTCGCGCAGGGAGCGCTGGATGATCCGCAGGTCGTCGAGGAGTTCGCTGGTGCCGAGGTAGTCGCGGCCGGCCACGTGGCCGGTGCCCTCGGCGAGGCGCTTCTTGGTGTTCTCCAGCTTCTGCCGGACGCAGGTGGCCTTGAGCCGGTAGGGCTCTTCGGCGTTGAGGCGCTTGTAGCGGGGGCTGATCTCGGGGAGGTTCTCCAGGTCGGTCTGGAGGGAGGTCAGGAGTTCCTCGGTGGCGCCGGCGTAGCGGATGGAGTTGGACAGGAAGCCGCGGAGTTCGTCGATGGTCTCCAGGGCGTCGTTGATGCCGTGTTCGTGCTGGAGGATCAGGACGTCCCAGGTCACCTGGGGGGTGACGTTGGGGTTGCCGTCGCGGTCGCCGCCGATCCAGGTGCCGAAGGTGAGGGGGCGGGTGTCGTCGGGGAGCTTGACCCCGGCGCGCTCCAGCTCGGCGGTGAGGTCCTCCAGGACGTCGCCGACGGCGCCCACGTGCAGCTCGTCGAGGTAGTAGATGGCGTTGCGGGCCTCGTCGGCGGGCTCGGGGCGCACCACGCGCAGTTCGTCGGTCTGCCAGACGAGGTCGATGTTCTCGGCGAGGCGGGTGTCCAGGCGGCGCCGGTCGGACTCGATGACCGGGGTCTCCAGGAGCGCGGCGATGCGGCGGAGCTTGTTGAGGACCGAGCGGCGTGCGGCCTCGGTGGGGTGGGCGGTGAAGACGGGGCGGACGTTGAGGTTCGCGACCGTCTGGCGCAGGTGCTCGGGGTCGGCGTCCTTGAGCCGGTCGGCCGTACGGGCGAGGAGTCCGCCTTCGGCGGCGCGGCGGGCGCGCAGCTCGCGGCCGCGGTGGACCTGCTCGGTGACGTTGGCCAGGTGGAAGTAGGTGGAGAAGGCGCGGACCAGCTTGGCCGCGGTGTCGAGTTCGGTGCCGCGCAGCAGCTCGGCGGCGGCCTCGCCGTCCTCGCGGGTGAGGCGGCGGACCTTTTCGACGAGTTCCAGCAGCTCGGGGCCCTCTTGGCGGACGAGGGTCTCGCCGAGGAGGTCGCCCAGCCGGCGGATGTCGGCTCGCAGCTCGCTGCTCGTCGTCGTGGTCTGGTCGTCGGCACTGCTCACAGGTGCGGCTCCTTGCAGTGTTGAAGCTCGTCTGGGAGGGGAACCCGGACGGCGTCTCGCGCGGCGGGCGCCGCTTACGGATCGGACATCCGGGAAGAAATCAGAGCGGACCGCGCTGTCCGACCGACTCCAGGATAGGTGTCGGCCGGGACGCGCAGGGTCGCGGGCTCTTGCCGCCGAGCGACGCACTGCCATACTTACGATGCCGTAGGTTACGGAACCGTAGGAAGCACGTCACGGTTCACGTGCCCCGGCCACTCCTTCTCCATCCACATACCCCCCAGGGGACGCGTATGACCAGTAGTTCCGACGTGATCGAGGACGCCCCGAAGGCGCCCGGTCAGGACACCGACGCCGCCATGGCCACGCTGGGCGGCGAGCAGAAGCGGTCCATCGAGCAGATCGCCCTCCTCCTCTTCATCACCGTCCCGTTCCTCGCGTTGCTGGCGGCGGTGCCGCTGGCGTGGGGCTGGGGGGTGAGCTGGCTGGACCTCGGTCTGCTGGTCTTCTTCTACTACCTCGGGTGCCACGGCATCACGATCGGCTTCCACCGTCACTTCACCCATGGTTCCTTCAAGGCGAAGCGGCCGTTGAAGATCGCGCTGGCGATCGCGGGTTCCATGGCGGTGGAGGGGCCGCTGGTGCGCTGGGTGGCCGACCACCGCAAGCACCACAAGTTCTCCGACGCGGAGGGCGACCCGCATTCGCCGTGGCGGTTCGGTGAGACGCTCCCGGCCCTGATGAAGGGCCTGTGGTGGGCGCACATCGGCTGGATGTTCGACGAGGAGCAGACGTCGCAGGAGAAGTACGCACCGGACCTGATCAAGGACAAGACGCTCCGCGCCATCTCCCGCCAGTTCGTCTGGTGGACGGTGCTGTCGCTGGCGTTGCCGCCGCTGATCGGCGGTCTGGTGACGATGTCCTGGTGGGGCGCGTTCACGGCGTTCTTCTGGGGTTCGCTGGTCCGGGTGGCCCTGCTGCACCACGTGACCTGGTCGATCAACTCGATCTGCCACGCGGTCGGCAAGCGCCCGTTCAAGTCGCGTGACCGCTCGGGCAACGTGTGGTGGCTGGCGGTCCTGTCCTGCGGTGAGTCCTGGCACAACCTGCACCATGCCGACCCGACGTCGGCGCGGCACGGTGTGATGCGCGGGCAGCTGGATTCGTCCGCCCGCCTGATCCGCTGGTTCGAGATGGCGGGCTGGGCGTACGACGTGCGGTGGCCGTCACGCTCCCGTATCGATTCGCGCCGTAACACCGGGGAAGGCGGCTCCCCACGCGGGAAGGAGCCCGTCGAGGCGGCATGATGGTCGCTGTGGCGACCGACTCGAGCAGCACCCCCAGCAACGACAAGCCGCGGCGAGCGCGTCGCACCCGGATGACCGGTGCCGAGCGCCGTCAGCAACTGCTGGAGATCGGTCGCACGCTCTTTGCGGCGAAGGGCTTCGAGGGCACGTCGGTGGAGGAGATCGCGGCGAAGGCCGGGGTGTCCAAGCCGGTGGTGTACGAGCACTTCGGCGGCAAGGAGGGGCTGTACGCGGTCGTCGTGGACCGTGAGATGCGGTGCCTGCTGGACATGGTGACCAGTTCGCTCACGGCCGGTCACCCGCGCGAACTGTGCGAACAGGCGGCGTTCGCCCTGCTGGACTACATCGAGGAGTACACGGACGGGTTCCGCATCCTGGTCCGTGACTCCCCCATCCCCCAGTCGACGGGTTCCTTCGCCTCGCTGATCTCGGACATCGCCACCCAGGTGGAGGACATCCTGGGCCGCGAGTTCAAGAGCCGCGGCTTCGACCCGAAGCTGGCCCCGCTGTACGCCCAGGCCCTGGTCGGCATGGTCGCCCTGACCGGCCAGTGGTGGCTGGACGTGCGCCGGCCGAAGAAGGCCGAGGTGGCCGCGCACCTGGTGAATCTGGCGTGGCACGGCCTGGACGGCATGGAGGCCAAGCCGCACCTGATAGGCCGCCGGAAGGCCTAGGGCTCGGTGATCGTCAGGTGTTCTTCCGGGCGACGGCGAACACCCGGCGGAAGGGGAACGGCGTGCCGTGCGGACCGGCCGGGTAGGCCTCGCGCAGCGCCGCCCGGTACTCGGCGACGAAGGCCTCCCGCGCCTCGGGTTCGCCGGCGAGCGCGGTCAGCACGGGCCGCAGTCCGGTCCCCTTCACCCAGTCGAGCACCGGGTCCTCGCCCTGGAGCGGGTGGAGGTACGTCGTCTCCCACACGTCGGCCGCGCAGCCGAGGGAGGTCAGCCGCTCAAGGTAGGCCTCGGGGGTGTGGACGGCGTCGGCGTGGCGCAGGGTGTCGGCGAGCCGGGCACGCCAGCGCGGTGATGCGGCGAGTTCGCGCATGAGCCGGTGGCTGGGGGCGTCGAAGTTGCCCGGCACCTGGAAGGCGAGGGTGCCGCCGGGTTTGAGCCCGGCGACCCAGTCGGCGAACCGTTCGGCGTGGCCGGGCACCCACTGCAGCGTGGCGTTGCTGATGATCAGGTCGTGGGGTTCGCCGGGCGTCCAGGTCCGTACGTCGGCGGGCCCGAAGTCGAGACGGCCGCCCCCGGGTGTGGGCCCTTCGTGCTCGACGTGGGCCTTGTCGAGCATCTCGGGCGAGTTGTCGTAGCCGGTGATCCGGGCGGTGGGCCAGCGGGCCGCGAGCAGGGTGGTGACGTTGCCGGGGCCGCAGCCGAGGTCGGCGATGCGGGCGGGCTCACCGGGCAGGTCGGGCACGCGGGCCAGGAGGTCGGTGAAGGGGCGGGCGCGGTGACCGGCGTGACGGAGGTACTGGGCCGGGTCCCAGGTCGGGGCGGCTGCGGGCATGGGTCCTCCTGGTGTCCTGGTGCTGACGGCACTGGCTGCACACCCAGCGTGATCCCCCGTATATCTCGATGTCAAGAAACTAGACGTCAAGAGACTCTACGTCGACACAACCACTACACTGATCGTCATGGAGGACGAGGTCGATCGGCTGGTCGCAGCGTGGCGCCGGGAGCGCCCGGACCTCGACGTGGAACCGCTCGAGGTGCTCAGCCGTGTGAGCAGGCTGGCCCGGCATCTGGACCGGGCACGGCGGCTGGCGTTCTCGGAGCACAACCTGGAGCCGTGGGAGTTCGACGTCCTGACGGCCCTGCGCCGGGCGGGCACCCCGTACCAGCTCTCACCGGGACAGCTCCTCACCCAGACGCTGGTCACCTCGGGCACGATGACGAACCGCATCGACCGCCTGGCGAAGAAGGGCCTGGTGGAGCGGCTCCCCGACCCCAGTGACCGCCGCGGCGTCCTGGTCCGGCTGACGGACGAGGGCCGGGACCGCGCGGACCAGGCCCTGGCGGGGCTGCTGGACCAGGAGCGCGCGATCCTCGCGGAGCTCTCCCGGGCCCAGCGCGGCGAGCTGGCGGCACTGCTACGCCAGCTGACCGCCCCGTTCGACAACATCCCCGGCTAGGTCCGCGGGCCCGACTCCGGCCCGCCGCGCCAGGGCGACGGCGGCGAGGGTGGAATGCACGCCGAGCTTGCCCAGAACGTTCTGCATGTGGGTCCGCACGGTGTGCGGTGACAGGAACAGGCGCTCGGCGACGGCCTTGCGCCCCAGCCCCGCGACCATGCACCGCAGCACTTCCCGCTCACGCGGAGTGAGCGACTCGACGAGGCGCTCGCTCTCGGTGCGGTGCTTGCGGGCGGCGGTGAGCTCCCGCAGGACGCCGGTCAGCAGCGCGGGCGGCAGATGCGTCTCGTCGCGCAGCACCCCGCGGATGACGGTGAGCAGCCGGGACAGGGAACAGTCCTTGGCGACCCAGCCGGAGGCACCGGCCTGCAGGGCGAGCGCCGCCCGCCGCGGGTCGTCCTTCTCGGCGAGTACGACGATCCGTACGTTCGGCTGCGCGGAGCGCACTCCCGTGACGAGGGAGATCCCGTCGACGAGCCCGTCCTCGTTGCCCTCCTGCACGGGTACGGCCGGGCGGGCGCCCGGTACCTTGCCGCCCAGGTCGGCGTCCACGAGCAGCACGTCGAACCGCCGCCCCTCGGCGACCGCCCGCTCCAGGCTGCGCAGCGCGGCCGGGCCGCTGCCGGCCGCGGAGACGTCGACATCGGGCTCGGCGGCCAGAGCCGCCGCGAGTGACTCGGCGAAGATGCGATGGTCGTCGACGACCAGGACTCGGATGCGAACCACGTATACCCCCTTCCCCAGTGCTCCCGAAGAGCAGGGGATACCCCAACCTCGGAGGATGACACCGCGCGGGTACGACGCCGGGGTGTACGGGTCTGCCGCGTCCGACCGTCCGTCGGTGCCGCGGCAGCCTGTCCGGGTCGCCGCAGCCGCACGGCCGCCGCCGTGCAGTACCGCCACCCCCACCCCGGGCGTCGTACCCGGCTGTCTCGCCCCCTGATCGGCACCGGCCCCCACCGGTGCTGTTCATCAGGGTACGGACGGGGGCCCGGAGCGGAAGGTTATTTGCAGAACTGACCGCCCGACGCGTTTATGGTGTGCCGCATGTTCCGTCTTGAGACAGAAGTCGACAAGGCCCGACGTGATCTGCTCCGCACACGCCTGCGGGACACGAACACCGCCGCCTCTCCGATCCTGCGCGCGCTGCGCGGGACACCCGGCGAGCGGGACGTCCCGTTGCACGTGTGGGCTGTGAACGACACCGACGATCTCGCCGGCGGACTGGTCGGCTACACCTGGGCGACGTGGCTGCACGTGACCTACCTGTGGGTCGACGAACGCCACCGCGGCCGGGGCCTGGGCGCACGGCTCCTCGCCCGGGCGGAACACATCGCGACGACGTCCCGCGACTGCAGCGCGGCCCGCCTGGAGACGTGGGACTTCCAGGCACCGCGGTTCTATGTGAAGCAGGGCTACGAAGTGGTGTGCGCGGTGCCGGACTATCCGCCGGGGGTGACGGAGTACATGCTGACGAAGAGGCTGGGCTGAGGCGGCGCGGCGGGTTGCGGGAGCGAAACCCTCGCGCGTGCCCCGCCGTTCGCGACCGATAGCGTTGGTTCGCTTGAGCTATCCCCCCACATGATCAACGGGAGACACAGTGAACCGCCCCGCTCGGCTCGTGACAGCCGCGCTCACCGCATCCGCGGCCCTGCTGCTGACCGCCTGTGGCTCGGGGGGAGGTGACGGTTCGTCGTCCGGCGACAAGATCGCCGGTGCGGATTCGGGTGACAAGGCGTCGGCTTCTCCTTCCGCTTCCGCGCCGGAGGACGGGATCGACCGGCCGGAGATCAAGCTGCCTTCGGACATGAAGCTGGCGTTCGAGGGCCGGCAGACCGGCGACTCCGTGAAGGACGCGATCCTGGCGGACAACGAACGGGCCGTCAGCACTGTTTGGCAGGCCGTGGCCTCCGGCGATCTGAAGAAGTCGGGCATGGGCTTCTACTACACGGACACCGCGCTGAGGGGCGTTTACAACTACGCGAAGGACAACAACGCCAGGCAGACCAGCTGGGCCGGCACCCTGCGCTACTTCGATCGCCAGGTGACGGTGTTCGACAAGACCTCGGGGGCCCTGACGTACTGCGTGGACGAGAGCAAGGCGAACGTCAAGGACCTGAAGACGAAGAAGGTGAAGGTGGTCGCCACCTCGCCTGACAGCTACGTGTACTACAACGCCAGCGTGAAGAAGGACGGGCAAGGCGTCTGGCAGATCTGGAGCCTGCACGAGGACCGCGGTTCCCAGAGGTGCCAGCCGTGACGCAGCGCGTGGCGCTCGGGGCTCTCACCGCCGCGATGCTCCTGCTCGGAGTGGACACAGCTTTCGCCGGAGGTATCGGAAGCAACGGAGACCAGGCCGAAGAAACATCCGGTGACTCCTCAGGACCCGTGCTCGAGTCGCGCGTCAGCTTCGACGTGAAGGGCAGCGCCCCCTCGAAGGACAGCGGTCCGGTCACGTCCGCCGCCGTTGACTGGAAACCTCCGGCCTGCTGGTACGAGCCCTACTGGAAGGCCAAGGACTTCAGGACCTACACCGAGGCCAACTGGTCGATCTACGACTCGGTCGGTGGTGCGCCCGCGGGCGTCGCGGACGACAAGGCGCGCTACAAGGGCGGCCACCCCTACAAGAACTTCAACGTCGACAAGAACGACGAGGGCATGTGGTGGGTCGCCGTCAAGAATCCGAAGATGGAGGACGACCCCGCCGCCGGAAACTGCAAGCGCGAGCCCTTCTGGGTGGACAACGGAAAGAATCCCGGCGTTCCCCAGGCCATCGACACCGAGACCCTCGCCGGGCTCGCGCATCAGCGGACCGTCGTGCCGCCGACGAAGATCTCCCTCGCGCCGAACGCCAGGTCGACGGTGAACGCGCCCACCTGGGTCTGGCTGGACAAGGGCGCCTTCAAGCCCGTGTCCGTCACGGCGAGTCTGCCCGGCACAGGACTGTGGGCGACCACCACGGCCAAGCCGGTGAGCCTGCACCTCGAGCCGGGAACGGCGGACGCGGAAACCCTCCCGGCGTCCGGTGAGTGCCTGATCAACGACGACGGCTCCATCGGCGAACCGTACGCCCGCGGCAAGGCGGAGCTCACGCCTCCGTGCGGGGTGCGTTACCTGCGCTCGTCGGGAGACGGCACCTACGGCCTCGAGGCGACCCTCACCTGGGAGATCACCTGGGAGGGTGCGGGCGGCACGGGCGGCGACCTGCCCAACGGCACATTCGCCACCACCACCGAGGTACCGGTCCAGGAGATCCAGTCCGTCAACCGCTGAGAAGGACGCGGAAAGCGGCGCCCCCGTGGCAACGAGGGCGCCGCTTTCGTCCGGTCGGTCAGGGGAGGCGGCGGGCGCCCGGGGACGGGACCGCTTCGAAGACGCGGGGGGTCGTGAAGCCCGCCGACGCGAAGGCCTCTGTCACCGTCTTGGTGATGGCCTCCACGTCCTGCTCCTCCGCGAGGACGATCGCCGAGCCGCCGAAACCGCCGCCCGTCATGCGCGCGCCCAGGGCGCCGGAGGCCAGGGCCGTGTCGACGACCAGGTCCAGTTCCGGGCAGGAGATGCGGAAGTCGTCGCGGAGGGAGGCATGGCCCTCGACCAGGACCGGGCCGATCGCGCGGGTCTCGCCGGATTCGAGGAGGGAGACGACCCGTTCGACGCGTGCGTTCTCCGTGACGATGTGGCGGACCAGACGGCGGACCTCCTCCTCGTCGCCCAGGCGGGCCAGGGCCGCGTCCAGTTCGGCGTACGGGATGTCCCGGAGCGCGTCGACGCCCAGCAGGGCCGCGCCCTTCTCGCAGCCGGCGCGGCGCTTGCCGTACTCGCCCTCGCTGTGGGAGTGCTTGACCTGGGTGTCCACGACCAGCAGGCGCATGCCCTCGGCCGCCAGGTCGAAGGGGATCTGCTTCTGGGAGAGGTCGCGCGTGTCGAGGAACAGGGCGTGGCCGGTCTCGCAGCAGGCCGACGCCGTCTGGTCCATGATGCCGACGGGCGCACCGACGTAGACGTTCTCCGCGCGCTGGCACAGGCGGGCCAGTTGCCAGCCCTTCATGCCCAGTTCGTACAGGTCGTTGAGGGCCAGCGCGACCACGACCTCCAGCGCCGCCGACGACGACAGGCCCGCGCCGGAGGGGACCGTCGAGGCGAGGTGGATGTCGGCGCCGGTGACCGGGTGACCGGCCTCGCGCAGCGCCCACACCACACCCGACGGGTACGCCGTCCAGTTCCGGTCCGCCTCCGGCGCCAGCTCGTCGACGCGCAGCTCGACGACTGCGCCCTCGACGTCCGCCGAGTGCAGGCGCAGCAGGCCGTCCGTGCGCCGGGAGACGGCCGCCACGGCGGTGTGCGGCAGCGCGAAGGGCATCACGAAGCCGTCGTTGTAGTCGGTGTGCTCACCGATGAGGTTGACGCGGCCCGGGGCCGCCCAGACACCCTCGGGGGCGGCTCCGTAGAGCTCCTCGAAACCGTCCCGCACCTGCTGTGCGCCCACTACTGCTCCCTTGCGATGTTCTGCGCGAAGTCCCACGCGTCCGCGACGATTCCCGCGAGGTCCGCGCGGGACGGGTTCCAGCCCAGTTTCTCGCGGGCGGTGGCGGCCGAGGCCACCAGGACCGCCGGGTCGCCGCCCCGGCGCGGGGCCACGACCTCGGGGATCGGGTGGCCCGTGACCCGGCGGACGGTTTCGATGACCTCGCGGACCGAGAAGCCGTTGCCGTTGCCGAGGTTGCAGATCAGGTGCTCGCCGGGGGCTGCGGCCTTCAGGGCCAGCAGGTGGGCCTCGGCCAGGTCCGCGACGTGGATGTAGTCGCGGACGCAGGTGCCGTCCGGCGTCGCGTAGTCGTCGCCGAACACCGAGATCGCCTCGCGCCTGCCCTGCGCCACCTGCAGGACCAGCGGGATCAGGTGCGACTCGGGGTCGTGGCGCTCGCCGTGCTCGCCGTAGGCGCCCGCCACGTTGAAGTAGCGCAGGGAGACCGCGCCCAGGCCGTGCGCCGCCGCCTCACCGGTGATCATGTGGTCGACCGCGAGCTTCGAGGCGCCGTACGGGTTCGTGGGGGACGTGGGCGCCGACTCGACGATCGGGACCTGCTCCGGCTCGCCGTACGTCGCCGCCGTCGAGGAGAAGACCAGCTTGCGGACGCCCGCCTCGCGCATCGCGGCCAGCAGCGCCATGGTGCCGCCGACGTTGTTGTCCCAGTACTTCTCCGGCTTCACGACCGACTCGCCGACCTGCGAGAACGCGGCGAAGTGCAACACACCGTCGAAGGAGGAGTCCAGCCATTTGGCGGCATCGCGGATGTCGCCCTCGACGAAGGACGCGCCCGCGGGGACGCCCTCGCGGAAGCCCGTGGAGAGGTTGTCGAGGACGACGACCTCGTGACCGGCTTCCAGCAGGTGCTGGGCGACCACGCTGCCGACGTATCCCGCACCGCCTGTCACCAGGTACTTCCCGCTCATGAACTCGCTACCTCTCGCAGTCGCTCGGCCGCGCGCTCCGGCGGCACGTCGTTGATGAACACGTTCATGCCGGACTCGGAACCCGCGAGGAACTTCAGCTTGCCGGAAGTGCGGCGGATGGTGAAAAGCTCGAGGTGCAGCGCGAAGTCCTCGCGCGCGACCCCGTCGAACTCCTCCAGCGCGCCGAACGGGGCCTGGTGCCAGGCCGCGATGTACGGCGTCGGGGGCTCGCTCTCACCGAAGATCCGGTCGAAGCGCCTCAAGAGTTCCAGGTAGACCTTGGGGAACTCTGTGCGCGCGCCCTCGTCCAGGCCGAGCAGGTCGGGCACCCGGCGCTTGGGGTACAGGTGGACCTCGTACGGCCAGTGCGCCGCGTACGGGACGAAGGCGACCCAGTGTTCACCCTCCAGGACGACCCGCTCGCCGGCGAGTTCACGCTCCAGGACGGCGTCGAAGAGGTTCTCCCCGCCGGTCATCTCCTTGTGGGTGGCGACCGAGCGGAGCATCAGGGCGGTGCGGGGGGTGGTGAAGGGGTAGGCGTAGATCTGGCCGTGCGGATGGCCGAGGGTCACGCCGATCTCGGCGCCCCGGTTCTCGAAGCAGAACACCTGCTCGACGGACGGAAGGTGGGACAGCTCCGAGGTGCGGTCGGTCCAGGCCTCCAGCACCAGGCCCGCCTGCTCCTCGGTGAGGTCGGCGAAGGACGCGTTGTGGTCGGAGGTGAAGCAGACGACCTCGCAGCGGCCCGAGTCGCCGGCCAGCGAGGGGAAGCGGTTCTCGAAGACGACGACGTCGTACGAGGAGTCCGGGATCTCGCTCAGGCGGTCCCCCTCGGAGGGGCACAGCGGGCACTCGTCGGCCGGCGGATGGTAGGTACGGCCCTGACGGTGCGAGGCGATGGCGACGGAGTCGCCGAGGAGGGGGTCGCGGCGGATCTCGGACGTGGTGACGGTGCGGTCCAGCGGCCGGCGGTCGGTCGCGTCCCGCACGCTGTCGTCACGCAGGTCGTAGTAGATGAGCTCGCGACCGTCGGCCAGCCGGGTCGAGGTCTTCTTCACGCTGGACTCCTTGTCCATCAAACAGAACCCAACATATAAAAACACTACCCTCCCCAATCGTCAACATCACAATCCAACAAAGTGCATCAGAAGACGGGTTCAATCGCGGGGCGCGGAGAAGAAGATCCCGCGAGGTATCGGTTCGCGCAACGAAGCGAGGGCTCATGCACACCCCCACATATCTGTCGGCCGAGCTGCGACTCCCCACGAACTGGCTCGACTACACGATCCTCGGGATCTACTTCCTCGTCGTCCTCGGCATCGGCTTCGCCGCCCGGCGCTCGGTGAAGACCAGTCTCGACTTCTTCCTCTCCGGCCGCTCCCTGCCCGCCTGGGTCACCGGTCTGGCGTTCGTCGCCGCCAACCTGGGCGCCACCGAGATCCTGGGCATGGCCGCCAACAGCGCCCAGTACGGCGTCTACACCACCCACTGGTACTGGATCGGCGCCATCCCCGCCATGGTCTTCCTCGGCCTGGTGATGATGCCCTTCTACTACGGCTCCAAGGTCCGCTCGGTCCCGGAGTTCCTGCTGATGCGCTTCGACCGGGCGGCGCACCTGCTCAGTTCCGTCCTGTTCGCCTTCGCCGCCATCCTCATCGCCGGCGTCAACCTCTACGCCCTGGCCATCGTGGTCGAGGCGCTGCTGGGCTGGCCGGAGTGGGTGGCGATCGTCGTGGCCGGCTTCTTCGTGCTCGCCTACATCACCCTCGGCGGCCTGTCGTCGGCGATCTACAACGAGGTCCTTCAGTTCTTCGTGATCCTGGCGGCGCTCATCCCCATCACCGTCCTCGGCCTGAAGAAGGTCGGCGGCTGGGACGGCCTGTCCGACTCCCTCACCAAGAGCCACGGCGCGGACTTCATGACGTCCTGGGGCGGTACGGGCATCGGCAGCGACAACCCGCTCGGCGCGAACTGGCTGACGATCGTCCTGGGCCTCGGCTTCGTCCTGTCCTTCGGCTACTGGACGACGAACTTCGCCGAGGTGCAGCGCGCGCTGTCCGCGAAGAACCTGTCGGCGGCCCAGCGCACCCCGCTGATCGCCGCGTTCCCGAAGATCTTCATCGTGTTCCTGGTGATGATCCCGGGCCTGGTCGCCGCGGTGCTGGTACCGAAGATCGGCACGTCCGGCTCCGACCTCCAGTACAACGACGCGATCCCCTACCTGATGTCCCAGCTGCTGCCCAACGGCGTGCTCGGCATCGCCGTCACCGGCCTGCTCGCGGCGTTCATGGCGGGCATGGCGGCGAACGTGTCCTCCTTCAACACCGTGTTCACCACGGACATCTGGGCGAAGTACGTGGTGAAGGGCCGCGAGGACGAGTACTACGTCCGCTTCGGCCGCCTCATCACCGCGATCGGCGTCCTGGCCTCCATCGGCACGGCGTTCCTCGCGCGGTCCTTCTCCAACATCATGGCCTACCTGCAGACCCTCTTCTCCTTCTTCAACGTGCCGATGTTCGTCGTCTTCATCATCGGCATGTTCTGGAAGCGGGCGTCCATGAAGTCGGGCTTCTGGGGGCTGATCGCGGGCACCACCGCCGCGATGGTCAACTACTTCGTCCTCTACAAGCAGGACATCGTCGACATCCCCTCCGACCAGGGGGCCAACTTCGTCTCGGCGATCGCGGGCTTCGTCGCCGGCGCGGTGGTGATGGTGGCGGTGTCGCTGTTCACGGCGCCCAAGCCGACGGAGGAGTTGCAGGGGCTGGTCTACGGCACGCGCTCGCCCGGCATGGCGGAGCCGCCCGCGCCCGGGGACGAGGCCTGGTACCGCAAGCCGGCTCTGCTGGGCTGGGGCGCGGTCGTCCTGGCCGCGGCCTGCTACATCCCGTTCTCGTTCTGACCGAACCCCGACCGAGGAGTGTGATCGCACATGTCCGAGTTCTACTCCGAGAAGGACCTGCAACGGGAAGTCACCGAACTGCAGGGCAAGTCGGCGAGCGCCGCGCGGCTGTTCGACATCCGGCGGATCATCGGCGGGCTGTTCGTGCTCTACGGCGTCATCGTCACGATCGCGGGGCTCACGGCGTCCGACGCGGACATCGACAAGGCCGAGGGCGTCAACATCAACCTGTGGACCGGGCTGGGGATGCTGCTGCTGGGCCTGTTCTTCCTGGCCTGGCTGAAGCTGAGGCCGGCGGCCCCGGCGCCGCCGGGGGTCGAGCCGGAGGACGACGAGCGCGTGGAGTGACCCGGCCGCGTCGATGCTGGGGCCGGGTGGGTGCGCAACTCTGCGCGACGAGGTGCCGCCTGCGCCCACCCGTGCCGCCCCCAGCGGCACGCATGCCCGCAGGCTGAGCGGAGACGCTCCCGCACCCGCCGTCGGACGCAAGGGGACGTGTCGGGGGGTGTCCGCCCGCAGCGGTTGGCGCGTCGACGCCAGTCAGTCGGTATGGGGGCCCATCGCACCGTTCCGAGGACGGGCACCCCCGACGCGGCCCCGACCCCCACCCGGCGCAAGGCGAAGACGCGCACCCCCACCGCCGATCACACAGCTCACGGCTCCCGCCGCACCGGCCCCGCCCGGTCCAGCAACCCCGTCCGTGCCGCCAGCGCCGCCGCCTCCAACCGCGACCCCACGCCCAGTTTCATCAGCACCCGCTGGACATGCGTACGCGCCGTCGACGGTGCGATGCCCATGCCCGCCGCGATCAGGCGGGTGTCCTCGCCGTCCGCGACACGGACCAGGACCTCGACCTCCCTCGGCGTGAGCATGGACAGCAACCGCTGTCCCTCGTCGTCCGGTTGGGCCACCGGGTTGAGCAACTCACCGAACGCTCCCTGCAACAGCTGCGGCGCCACCGCGGCCTCCCCCGCCCGCGCCTTCATGATCGCCCGCTCGACGCCCTCTATGCGCTCATCGTGCCGGACGTACCCCGACGCCCCCGCCGCGAACGCCGCGGCGATGCCCCGAGGACTCGGCACCGGCCCCAGCACCAGCACCGCCACCTGCGGCCGCTCCTGCTTGATCCTCACCACCGGGTCGAAGATCCCCGGCTCGGCCGGCGCCGCCGTCCCCAGCAGGCACACCTCAGGCGCCCGCGTGATCACCAGCTCCGCCGCACCCGCGGCCGGTGCCGCCGCGGCCAGCACCCGGTGCCCCCGCAGCTTCAGCGCCGAAGCCAGCGCCTCGGCCAGCAATCGGTGGTCGTCGACCACCATGAGCCGCACTCCCATCGAGCAACCCCCCAGTCACCCCAGCCCCCCACGGAAGCCCCCCGGCTCCCCCGCCTTCATGCCCCCGGAAGCTACACGCTTGTTCGACGTTGCGCTCCCCCTACCGGCGAGAATCGCCCCGGATCGCCGAAAGTCCCCTCGTGCCAGGTTGACCGCGCCCCACAGGAACGGCCCCGTCCCTGAACAGGGACGGGGCCGAAGGGAACCAAGTCGGTCACCAGGCGATCAGCTCGTACCGAAGCCGACCGCGAGGTACTCCTTCTCCCGCGCCGTCGACCGCTTGCTCGCGTACACCTTGGACATGTAGAGGTGGCCCTCGGAGTACAGGAACTCGGAGTACTCCGGCGACATGCTGGTCTCCACGTCGCGGACCGACTCCGTCGCCGGGTTCCGCAGCAGCAGTGTCTCCTTGAAGCTGCTCCCGTCGATGCTCACGACCTGTCCGCCCTTGTCGTACGGGGGACGCTTGTACGCGATCAGGTTGCCGCCGTCCATGCGCAGCGGCGAGATCGTGTAGCCGTCACCCGCGTCGGCCCGCTGCCCGGTCTGCTTGCCGGTGGCGAGGTCGAAGGCGACGATCTCGTTGGTCTCGCTGTACTTGCCGGTGCCGTCGTGCTCCTCGGTCGGCAGGTACAACCGGTCGTTGCCGACGGCCAGCAGGTTGCAGGCCTCGACACGGGTGATGCCCTCGCAGCGGGCCGCGAACTGCTCGCCCGGCGCCGAGATGCGCGTGCGCAGCTTGCCGGTCTTGCCGTCGATGGAGAAGAAGTCGGAGATGCCGCTGCCGTCGCCCGCGGAGTCGCCGACGTCGGCGGCCACGACCAGCGGGTTGGTCGACACGATGCTCGCGTAGTCGATGCCCTCGGCCATCTTGTACTCCGAGATCACCTTCCCGGACTTCGGGTCGATGGTCTGGATGTGCAGCTGCCGCTGGTCGTAGGAGCCGCACTTGCGCACCGCGACCAGCTTCTCGCCGCCGCCGTAGCCGGCGTCGTAGCAGGAGTCGGCCGGCTTCGGGCTCCACAGGAGCTTGCCGGAGACGTCGAAGGCGGCGCCGCCACTGGTGCTGCCGACGGCGACGGTCTTCCCGCTGAGGGTGATGTTGTCGAAGTTGACCAGCTGGTCACCGGTCTTGACGGTCTTCGTCCACAGCCGCTTGCCCGCGTCGAGGTCGATGAGGGCGATCTGGGTGCAGCCGTGCGAGGGGTCGGCCTTGGTGGGCATCGCCGGCTGGTACAGGACGGCCGTGAGGTTGTCGTCGGTGACGTGACGGCTGGCCTGGCAGACCGGGCCGGCCAGCGGGAGCTTCCACAACTCGCTGCCCTTGTCGCGGTCGTAGCCGACGATCTGGGCGATGCCGCTCTTGACGTACGCCTTGTCGGTGAGCCACGAGCCGGAGACGACGACCGTGCTGTCGTTCTTCACCTCGGGCGCCGGGACCTGGAAGAGGACCTTGGCGCCGGGGTCGGACGGTGCCTTCTCCTTGCCGGAGGTGGTGCCGCCGTTGCCGTCGTCCGTGCCGCCGGTGCCGCCGCTCTGACCGGCGGTGTCGTTCTGCCTGCCCTCGTCCTCGCCGGACGAGGCGTACCAGACGCCACCGGCGATGATCAGCGCGATCGCCACCACCGCGGCGACGATGATCAGCATCTGTGTGTTGAGCTTCTTGCCGCCGCCCGGCTGCCCGGCCTGCGGCTGGTGCGGCATGGTCTGCTGCGGATAGCCGTAACCGGGCTGCTGCCCGTAACCGGGCTGCCCGTAGGGAGCCTGCTGCTGCCCGTACGGCGCCTGCTGCTGTCCATAGGGCGCCTGCTGCGGCTGCCCGTACGGCCCCGGCTGCTGGCCGGGGTAGCCGTAGCCGGGCGGGGCCTGCGGGGGCTGTGGGGCCTGCGGGGGCTGGTTCGCCGGGGCGCCCTGCGGATAGCCGTACCCCTGCGGCGGCTGGGGCGGCGTCTGCGGGGCGGCCGGCGGAGGCGTCTGCGGGGGCTGCGGCGCCTGGGGGTAGCCGTACCCCGGCTCCGGGGCCTTGCCGGGGTTCGGCCCGGCCGCGGGCGGCGGGGTCTGCGGCGGCTGGTCCTGGGGCGGCCCGAAGCCGCCCCCCTGCGGGGGCTGCTGGGGCGGCTGGGGCGGCTGGGTCATGGCGTGGGTACCTCGGGGAAGGGGACGGACGACAAGAGGGGTTCGGAAGGAGGAGAAGGAGGAGGAGTCACTTGCCGTAGGCGAGCATCAACTTCTCCTTCGTGTCGTCGTTCCCGCTCAGCCGGGTCGTCGAGATGTAGAAGCGCCCGTCGACCCAGTCGAACTCCTTGGAGAAGAAGCTGTTCTCGATGTCCGCGGCGCCCTCGGGGTTCTGCAGCAGCTTGGACGGCTTGTGGCTGCCGCCGCCGGTCGGGATGGACACGATCTGCCCGCCCCCGTCGTACGTCGGCTCCACGTAGGCGACGAGCTTGCCGCCCTCGGTCTTCACCGGCAGCATCGACTCGTCGGCGGGTGACTTCACGCGCCACTTCTCCTTGCCGTTCGCGAGGTCGACCGCGACGATCTCGTTGGCGCCGGAGGTGGCCTTCGTCGGCAGGTACAGCGTGCTGTCGTCGGCGGCCACGCCCTGGCAGCCCGTGAGGTCGCGCTCCAGGATGGCCCAGCCGCACTCGGGGGCGAAGTCCTCGTCGAAGCCGACCTGTGAGCGGAACTTGCCGCCGGAGGTGAAGGTGGAGATGTTCCAGGCCTTCTTGTCCTCGTTGGTGCTGTAGACGACCAGCGGGCTGACCGAGTAGGTGCGGGCGACCCGCCAGCCCTTGTCGAACGGCTGGGTCCACCTGGCCTTGCCGGTCTTCGGGTCGAGCTCCTGGATCTCGTCGTGCTCCTTGTCGCTGCCGGCGTCGCAGGAGGAGACGGCGATCAGCTTCTCGCCGCCGGCGAACGCGGCGGGGAAGCAGGCGTTGCCGTACTTCTTCTTGTCGAAGAGCTTGTCGCCGTTGGTGACGTCGTACGCCGTGCCGGACTGGGAGCGGCCCACCATCAGCGTCTTGCCGGTGATGGACAGTTCGACGGAGAGCGTGGAGTCGAACAGGGCGCCGTCGGCGACCTGTTCCTTCCAGCCCTTCTCGCCGGTGACCAGGTCGATCTCCTGGAGCTGGTTGCACTTGGCACGGTCGCTCGCGCCGCTCATGTACGCGACGACGATCTTGTTGTCGGACGTCTTCTGCGGCGACGTCGCGCAGATCTTCTGCGGGAAGGTGATGGCGTCCCAGGACGGTTTGCCGTCACCGACGTTGTAGGCGAAGAGCTGCTTGTAGGCGGCCTTCACGGCGGTCTTGCCGGTGATCCACATGCCGTCGGCGTCGGCGCCGGAGCCGGGGGCGTCGGGCGCCTCCTTGTACCAGAGGACCTTGGCCTCGCCGGCCTGGCGGCCCGCGTTGAGGTCCTCCGGGTCCTCGCCGCCGTCGCCGCTGCCGTCCCCGGGGTTGGCCGGGGCGGAGGAGCCGGCCTTGGGGTCGTCGGTCTTCTGGGCGACGGGCTTCTTCTTGCCGTTGCCGTCGTCGCCGCCGGTGACGGCCCACACGGTGCCGCCGACCACGAGCAGCGCGGCGACGGCCGCGCCGATGATCAGGGCGGGCTTGCCCTTGAAGGGGTTGTTCGAGCCGCCCCCGGGCGGGGTGCCGGGCGCACCCGGGTACTGCGGCTGCTGCGGGTAGCCGTACCCGGGCTGGCCGTACGGGCCGGGCTGCTGCGGCTGGCCGTACGGGCCCGGCTGCTGCTGGCCGTAGGGGCCGGGGTTGTAGGGGCCCGGCTGCTGCGGCCGGCCGTACGGACCGGGCTGCTGCGGCTGCCCGTACGGGCCCGGCTGCTGCGGGTAGCCGTAGCCGGGCTGCGGCGGGCCCTGCGGGGGCGGCGGAGTCTGGGGCGGGCCCTGGGGCGGTGGCGGGGTCTGCGGTGCCCCGTGACCACCGCCCTGTGGCGGCTGGTTCTGCGGTGCTCCGAAGCCACCGTGCGGCGGCTGACTGGGCGGCTGAGTCATCAGCGGCTCCCCCGTTCGATCACTGATTTTTAGCCACGCCCTGAGATGCTCAACAGGCTCAGAGTCGCTTCATAAAGTTCTAAGACGACTCTTTGTATCACCAGGTTCCGACAGCGGAGCGGGCCGTCTCACGCCCTGTTCCCAAGGGAGAACCGGCCCGTGATGCCGCCGTTATGCGTCTTCACGCACCCTTCACGCGTCCTCGGCGAGTTCCAGCCAGCGCATCTCCAGCTCCTCGCGCTGACCGGCCAACTCCCGCAGCTCGGCGTCCAGTTCGGCAACCTTCGCGAAGTCCGTGGCGTTTTCGGCGATTTGGGCGTGGAGCTTGGCCTCCCTCTCGGAGACCTTGTCGAGCTGCCGCTCGATCTTCTGGAGTTCCTTCTTGGCGGCGCGCTGGTCGGCGGCGCTCTTCTCCGGGGCGGCGGACTGCTGCTGCGCGGCGGCGGGGGCGGAGGAGGCGGCGGCCTCCTCCATGCGCTGCCGTCGCTCCAGGTACTCGTCGATGCCGCGCGGCAGCATGCGCAGGGCGCCGTCGCCGAGCAGCGCGAAGACGCGGTCGGTGGTCCGCTCGATGAAGAACCGGTCGTGGGAGATGACGATCATCGAGCCGGGCCAGCCGTCGAGGACGTCCTCCAGCTGCGTCAGCGTCTCGATGTCGAGGTCGTTGGTGGGCTCGTCGAGGAAGAGGACGTTGGGCTCGTCCATGAGCAGGCGCAGCAGCTGGAGCCGGCGGCGCTCACCACCGGACAGGTCACCGACGGGCGTCCACTGCTTCTCCTTGCCGAAGCCGAACGTCTCGCACAGCTGCCCGGCGGTCATCTCGCGTCCCTTGCCGAGGTCGACGCGCTCGCGAACCTGCTGCACGGCCTCCAGCACGCGTGTGCTCGGCTCGAGTTCGGCGACCTCCTGGGAGAGGTAGGCCAGCTTCACCGTCTTGCCGACGCGGACGTGACCTCCCACGGGCTGGGTCTCGCCGTCGGTCCGGGCCGCCTGGGCCATGGCCCGCAGCAGCGACGTCTTGCCGGCGCCGTTGACGCCGACCAGGCCGATGCGGTCGCCGGGACCGAGCTGCCAGGTGACGTGCTTGAGGAGGACCTTGGGGCCGGCCTGGACGGTGATGTCCTCCAGGTCGAACACCGTCTTGCCCAGCCGGGTCGAGGCGAACTTCATCAGCTCGCTGCTGTCCCGGGGCGGCGGTACGTCGGCGATGAGCTCGTTGGCGGCCTCGACGCGGAAGCGCGGCTTGGACGTACGGGCGGGCGCCCCGCGGCGCAGCCAGGCCAGCTCCTTGCGGACGAGGTTCTGCCGCTTTGCCTCCTCGGTGGCGGCGATGCGCTCGCGCTCGGCCCGGGCGAAGACGTAGTCGGAGTAGCCGCCCTCGTACTCGTAGACATCGCCGCGCTGGACGTCCCACATGCGGGTGCAGACCTGGTCGAGGAACCACCGGTCGTGGGTGACGCAGACGAGGGCCGACCGGCGTTTTTGCAGATGGCGGGCCAGCCAGGCGATGCCCTCGACGTCGAGGTGGTTGGTGGGCTCGTCCAGGACGAGCAGGTCCTGCTCCTCGATGAGCAGCTTGGCCAGCGCGATCCGGCGCCGCTCACCGCCGGAGAGCGGGCCGATGACGGTGTCCAGGCCCTTGGGGAACCCGGGCAGGTCGAGTCCGCCGAACAGGCCGGTGAGCACGTCCCTGACCTTGGCGTCGCCGGCCCACTCGTGGTCGGCCATGTCGCCGATGACCTCGTGGCGGACGGTGGCCTCGGGGTCGAGGGAGTCGTGCTGGGTGAGCACGCCGAGGCGCAGCCCGCCGGAGTGCGTGACGCGCCCGGTGTCGGCGTCCTCCTGCTTGGCGAGCATGCGGATGAGTGTGGTCTTGCCGTCGCCGTTGCGGCCCACGACACCGACGCGGTCCCCTTCGGAGACGCCGAGGGAGACGCCGTCGAGCAGGGCACGGGTGCCGTACACCTTGCTGACGTTCTCGACATTGACCAGGTTGACGGCCATTACTCTCCTGCCAAGGGGGATGGATCGACCCTCCAGGGTAGTCGCGCCCGGGGGTGCTCCGGCCGGGGCGTTCAGGAGCCGGCGGCGTCCTCCCGGCGGCGCCGGTAGCGCCACACGTCCATCAGCCTCTCGTCGAACGGCTGATCCGGGTCGCGGGGGCCGATCCGGTGCTCGGCCTCCACGCAGCGCGGGTCGTCGCGGTGGGCCAGGCCGGAGACGGCCTCGATGCGGACCGGCTGCGTCTCGTCGTGGGTGAGCGCGACCAGCGCGTCCCCCACCTCGGGCTCGCGCCCCCGGTAGTGCGCGAGCCAGCGGCAGGCCGCCTCGCGTACGCCGGGGTCCTCGTCGCGGGCCAGGGTGAGCACCGTGGCGAGGCTCTCGGGACGGACCTGGGAGCGGCCGTCCGCGGAGCGCTCCAGGGTGTCCGGCACCAGGGCGCGCACCTCCGGGTCCGGGTGGGTGAGGTGCGACAGCCCCACGGCCTCGATCTCGGGGGCGCTGTCGTGGGTCATCGCGTTCAGGAGGACCGCCAGCACCTGCGGGTCCTCCTCCTGTTCCGCCCAGGGCACGAGCTCCCGCCCCCGTTCCCAGAACGGCTGGTCGCCCGTGGCGAGGTCTCCGAGGATCAGCGACAGCAGGAGGTCGGCGGCGAGCAGCCGGTGCGTCCGGTCGGGGTGGTCGAGCAGGTCCCGGCTCCGTTGCCAGGTCTCCTCGTCGGTCCGCCTGCCGAGCGTGGACGTCACCTCGCTCCACACGACGTGGTTCCGGTCGGGGTGGGCGAGGGCACGGGCGACCAGTTCGTCGAAGGGGGTGCGGATGCCGTAGCGGGCCTCCGTGGACGTGAGGATGGCCCAGTGCTCGTCGCGCACGGTCACGGGGCCGAGCGTGAGCTGCTCGCTCCACCAGCCGACCTCGTCGTCCTCGAACCGGACCCGCTCGACGGGCCCGGTGAGGCCGGTGACGCGGCGCAGTTCGGCCTCCGCGCCCGCCTCGGCCCACCGCCGGGCCCGGGCCGGCACGTCTGCGCGCGCCGGTGCCGAGAGCGGGATGCGGCTGGTGGCGAGCGCGTAGGTGAGCATGTGGGACCCGCCGTCGACCGCCCGCGCCAGCGGGGTGCTCCCGTCGGGCAGCGGGCGCATGGGGTCGGCTCCGGCCTTGAGCAGCGCTTCCGCGACGGGCTCGTCGTACGCCGCCACGGCCAGGCAGAGGAGCGGAAGGCCGTCCTCCAAGGTCTCGGGGTCGGCCCCGGACTCCAGCAGCGCCGTGACCTCTTCCACGTCCCCGCGCCGTACGGCCGCGACCAGTTCTCGCACTCTTGTGTCTCCCCCTGTCGAATCGACTGGGGGAGCCTAGGCGCCGGGCAGCGGCCGGGGCACGTGATTAACCGGCGGCCGCCACCGTGGCGCCGGGTGCCGGGCCCGACGCCGTGCGCACGGTCCTGCACGTCCCGGACGACACCAGCGCCTGTGCCACCGCGGCGGCCGACTCCGGGTCGCGGACCAGGAACGCGGTGGTCGGTCCGGAGCCCGAGACGAGTGCGGTGAGGGCACCCGCCGCCCGGCCCGCGGCGAGGGTGCCGGCGAGCTCCGGGAAGAGGGAGAGGGCGGCGGGCTGGAGGTCGTTGGAGACGGCGGCGGCGAGCGCGTCCGGGTCGCCCTTCGCTAGGGCGGCGAGGAGTTCCTGGGAGGCGACGGGCTCGGGGATGTCCGTGCCCTCGCCGAGCCGGTCGAACTCGCGGAACACCGCCGGGGTGGACAGGCCCCGCCCGGCCATCGCGAACACCCAGTGGAAGGTGCCGCCGGTCTCCAGGGTCGTCAGCCGCTCGCCCCGCCCGATGCCGAGGGCGGCGCCGCCGACCAGGCTGAACGGGACGTCGCTGCCCAGCTCGGCGCAGATCTCCAGGAGTTCGTCGCGGGAGGCGCCGGTCCCCCACAAGGCGTCGCAGGCCACCAGGGCGCCGGCGCCGTCCGCGCTGCCGCCGGCCATGCCGCCGGCGACGGGGATGTCCTTGGCGATGTGGATGTGGACGCCGGGGCTGCGGCCGTGGCGTTCGGCGAGCGCCTCGGCGGCCCGCGCGGCCAGGTTCGTACGGTCCAGGGGGACCTGGTCGGCGTCCGGGCCGTCGCAGGTGACACGGAGCTCGTCGGCGGGGGTGACGGTGATCTCGTCGTAGAGGCCTACCGCGAGGAAGACGTTGGCCAGGTCGTGGAAGCCGTCGGGGCGGGCGGCGCCGACCGCCAGCTGGACGTTGACCTTGGCCGGGACGCGGACCGTGACGCTCACGCGGTCTCCTTCTCCTGGTGCCGGTTCGCCTTGTGCTCGGCGATACGCGCGAACTCTTCCACGGTGAGCGACTCGCCCCGGGCCTGCGGCGACACCCCGGCGGCGACCAGGGCCTCCTCGGCGGCGGCGGCCGACCCGGCCCAGCCGGAGAGCGCGGCCCGCAGCGTCTTGCGGCGCTGGGCGAACGCCGCGTCGACGACGGCGAACACCTCGCGCTTGGACGCCGTCGTCTTCAGCGGCTCGGTGCGCCGGACCAGGGAAACCAGGCCGCTGTCGACGTTGGGCGCGGGCCAGAACACGTTCCGCCCGATCGCACCGGCACGCTTGACCTCGGCGTACCAGTTGGCCTTGACCGAGGGGACGCCGTAGACCTTGGAGCCGGGCGGGGCGGCGAGCCGGTCGGCGACCTCCGCCTGGACCATGACGAGGGTGCGCTCGATGGTCGGGAAGGTGTCGAGCATGTGCAGCAGGACGGGGACGGCCACGTTGTAGGGCAGGTTGGCGACCAGCGCGGTCGGGGCGGGCCCGGGCAGCTCGGTGACGTGCATGGCGTCCGAGTGGACCAGCGCGAACCTGTCGGCGCGTTCGGGCATGCGGGCCGTGATGGTCGCGGGCAGCGCACCGGCGAGCACGTCGTCGATCTCCACGGCCGTGACCCGGTCGGCGGCCTCCAGCAGTGCGAGGGTGAGCGACCCGAGCCCCGGGCCGACCTCGACGACCACGTCGTCGGGGCGGACCTGTGCGGTGCGGACGATCCGGCGGACGGTGTTCGCGTCGATCACGAAGTTCTGTCCGCGTTGCTTGGTCGGGCGTACGCCGAGGGCGGCCGCGAGCTCGCGGATGTCGGCGGGGCCCAGGAGGGCGTCGGGGGTGGGGCTGCTGGTCACGGGACAAGGGTACGGGGGGTTGTGCGGGCGCCTATCCGTGCAGCCGTCCCCCGCAGTGCGGCCACGGGCTGGCTCCTCGCCGTACGTAGAGCTTCTTCGCCCGGTACGTCTGTTCCGCCGCCGGGGCGTCCTGGGGGCGGCCGGTGCCGCCGAGGGCCTGCCAGGTCCGGGTGTCGAACTGGTAGAGGCCGCCGTAGGTGCCCGAGGAGTCGACCGCGTCGGGCCGGCCGCCGGACTCGCAGGCGGCGAGGCCCTGCCAGTCGAGGTGGTCGGCGCCCTCCACCGACGCCGGACGCTGCTTGGTTCCGACCTTCACCACCTGCGGGCTCGGCTCGCGCACCACCTCGGAGCTGATCCGGCGCGGCTTCTGCGGCACTCCGTTGACCGTGCGCAGGGCGAAGGTGACCCGGCGCAGTCCCGGCTCGCCCGCTCGCTCCACGACCTCCGTGCCCCGGAACAGGGTGGGATCCTCCGACCGCTGGACCTGGAAGGGGATCGGTTCCTCACGGACCTCCCTGCCGCCGGTGATCCGCAGCACCGTCACGGTCTGCCCGTCGCGCGGGAAGCCGGCCTGCGGGACCGAGGTGGTGTCCTGGCCGTGCAGGGTGATCCCGGCCTGCTCGACGGCCTCGCGCACGGTCGCCGCGTTGGTGCGCACGGTGCGGGCGCGGCCGTCCGCCATGATCGTGACCGTGCGCTCGGTGCGCACGTCCAGGGCGAGCCCTCCGCGTCCGATGCGCCGGGAGCGTGACGTGGACACGTACGCGCCCTCCTGGCGCACACCGAGCTGGCGCAGCGCGCCCTCCACCGTGTGGGCGGTCGTCCACACCTCACGCCGGTGTCCGTCGAGGGTGAGCCGCACGGGACGGGCGAAGTGCACGGCGACCTCGTCGCCGCTGCTGATCCGCGCGCCGGGTCCGGGCGCCACCACGTCGTGGGCGCCGATCTCGACCCCCTGGTCCGCCAGCAGCTCGGTGACGTCGTCGGCGAAGGTGTGCAGCGTCCGGGCGTTGCCGTCGACGTTCAGCTCGATCGCCTTGTCCTCGGCGACGAACGCCGTGGTGCCGCCCGCCAGGAAGGCGACGACGAGGGCCTGCGGGAGCAGCCGCCGCACGGGACTGTCCGGGCGCTCGGCGTAGCGCGTCCTGCGCCGGCGTGTGGCCCTGCGGTGCGAGCCGGTGCGCGCCGCGGCACGCGACCCGGCGCGTGCTCCCGGGCCCGGCTCGGGGTGCCCGGCGGGCCCGGGCGCGGGCTCGTCGGCGTCCGGAGCGCCCTGCCTGGGCAGCGCGGGCAGGGTCGGCGCCTCGTAGGAGGGCCGGTAGGTGTCCGGGCGGGCGCCGGGGGGCGCCGGTGTCCCGTAGGTGAGGGTCTCGGCGCTGTGCAGATCGGCCGGCGGCACGGCGGACCCGCCGTACGCCGGGTGGGCGTAGGCGGGGCCGTACATCTCGTACGCATGCGACTCGTACGCCGCATACGGCTCGTACGTGTCATATGGCTCGTATGCCTTGTACGCCTCGGGCGACTCGTACGTTTCGTACGTCTCGTACCGGGAGTTGCTCACGCCGACGCGCTCCAGGGGGCCGGAGGGGTCCAGAGGGGTCCGGATCGGGCCCCCAGAACCTAGCGGAGCGGCCGTCACTCTCCAAAGCGACGCGACTACGCACAGTCGTACGGTGAGGTGGGCGGCGGGTCAGTAGCCGAACGCGCGTGCCGTGTTCGCGCCGAGGGCCGTGGCCAGCGTGTCCTCGTCGATGCCGCGCACCTCGGCCATGGCCCGTACGGTGACCGGCACGAGGTAGGGGGCATTGGGCCGCCCTCGGTAGGGCGCGGGGGTGAGGAAGGGCGCGTCGGTCTCCACGAGGAGAAGCTCCAGCGGGGCCACCGCCACCGCGTCCCGCAGGTTCTGGGCGTTCTTGAAGGTGACGTTGCCGGCGAACGACATGAAGTAGCCCGCGCCCGCGCAGATCCCGGCCATCTCGGCGTCGCCGGAGTAGCAGTGGAAGACGGTCCGCTCGGGAGCGCCCTCCTCCTTCAGCACGCGCAGGACGTCGGCGTGGGCCTCGCGGTCGTGGATGACGAGGGCCTTGCCGTGCCGCTTGGCGATCTCGATGTGGGCGCGGAAGGAACGCTCCTGCGCCTCCTTGCCCTCGGGCCCGGTGCGGAAGTAGTCGAGGCCGGTCTCACCGACGCCCTTGACCTGCTCCAGCGCGGCCAGCCGGTCGATCTCGGCGAGGGCGTCGTCGAGGGCGGCCTGACCGCCGGGTCGGCGAGCGCCCTGCCGCGACCACCCGTCGGGGTCGCCGTGCACGATCCGGGGCGCCTCGTTGGGGTGCAGGGCGACCGTGGCGTGGACGGCGTCGTGGGCCGCAGCCGTCTCGGCCGCCCAGCGCGATCCCTTGAGGTCGCAGCCGACCTGCACGACCGTCGTCACTCCGACCGACGCCGCCTTCGCCAGCGCCTCCTCGACCGTGCCGGACTGCATGTCCAGATGGGTGTGGGAGTCGGCGACCGGCACCCGGAGGGGCTCCGGGAGGGGCGGGGCCGCGTTCTTGTCGGGGCGGCCGGAGGCATTCGAAGGCATGCACCGATCCTACGAAAGGGGTACGCCCTCCCCGGTGGGGGAGGACCGGGGAGGGCGTCGACAAGGGAAGCCGGACGGGTCAGCTCGCCTTGCGCTGGAAGGGGTGCAGCAGGTCGGACAGATGCCAGTGGTGGTGCTCGCGCCGTTCCTGGCCGGCCGCCGTTTCGGCTTCGGCGTCCGTGGTGGGCCCCTCCACGGGCCCGGCGGGCGGCGGCACGCGGTGGGGCCGGTGCGCCGCGTCACGCGCCGACGCGACCCGCCCGGGCCGCATGATCCGCACGACGTGGCTGTCGCAGTTGTGGCACTCGGGCTTGCTCAACGGGGAGGGCACCACCTTGCCGTCGGCCACGTAGAGGACGAACTCGTGACCCGCGGCGTCCGTGTGGTGCTCTATCTCGTACGACTGCTCCCAGCCGTGCCCGCACCGCATGCAGGCGAAGGAGTAGGACTCGTTGACGACTGCGGTCGCACCGGCGCGGAGCCCGGTCTGCCCTGCGATCTCACTCATGCCAGCTCCTGTTGGTCCGCTGTGGCGTGAGGACGATTCCGTCCCCGCAACCCAGTGGACTCCTCGGCCGGACCGATGGCAGCAGACCTGTCGACTATTGGCCCCGATTTGGGCGTCCCTTGCCCCTGCGCCCCTTGCGCTTTGCTCCCGCATGGGGCGCACGCTCAAACGACATGCGCCCTGCTCAGAGGCTGTCAGCGCCCCGTAAGAAGCGCACCGTCAGGGGCGCGGGGAACTGCGCGATCAACCCCCCACAACCCGCGCCCCGCGAAGCACCCGAAGCCCCACCCCGAACCCGGTCGCGTGTCACCCCGCCGCATTCTTCGCGGCGACGACCGCATCGAAGACAACCCTCTTCGGCACCCCGGCCTCCACCGCCACCGCGGCGATCGCCTCCTTGCGCCGCTCCCCCGCTTCTTCCCGCACCCTCACCCGCCGCACCAGCTCCTCCGGCCCGACCTCCTCGGGCCCCTTCTCCGGCGCCCCCTCGACCACGACGGTGATCTCCCCGCGCACACCTTCCGCGGCCCACGCGGCCAGCTCCCCCAGCCCGCCCCGCCGGACCTCCTCGTACGTCTTGGTCAGCTCCCGGCACACCGCGGCCCGCCGCTCCGCCCCGAACACCTCGGCCATGGCCGACAGCGTGTCGTCGAGCCGGTGGGGAGCCTCGAAGTAGACGAGCGTGCGCCGCTCGCCGGCGACCTCCCGCAGCCGCCCCAGCCGCTCCCCCGCCTTGCGCGGCAGGAACCCCTCGAAGCAGAACCGGTCGACGGGCAGCCCGGACAGCGCGAGCGCGGTGAGCACCGCGGACGGCCCGGGCACGGCGGTGACCCGCACGTCCCGCTCGACCGCGGCGGCCACCAGCCGGTACCCCGGGTCGGACACCGACGGCATGCCCGCGTCCGTGACGAGCAGCACCCGCGCCCCGCCCACCAGTTCCTCGACCAGCTCCGGCGTCCGGGCGGCCTCGTTGCCCTCGAAGTACGACACCACCTTGCCCTTGGGGGTGACGCCGAGCGCCTGGGTCAGCCGGCGCAGCCGCCGCGTGTCCTCGGCGGCGACGACGTCGGCTCCGGCCAGTTCCTCGGCGAGCCGGGGCGGGGCGTCCGCGACGTCGCCGATGGGGGTGCCTGCGAGTACGAGGGTTCCGATCACGCCCCCATCCTCCCAGGGGCGGCAACCGGGGACTCCTCCCAGGGGCGGACGATGCGGACGCATACGGCCATGCACGGGACTCACACAGAACGGTTCCCTACGATGGCGCGGTGACCAGTACCGCGTCCTCCACGGACACCCGTCAGGGCCAGGCGCCGCTCGACCAGCGGCCGTCCTGGCAGCAGCGGCTGCGCCGCTTCGGCTACCAGGGGCAGCCCGGCAGCGACGCCCGCGACGTCCGTGACCGCCTGGTGCCGCCGTACACCGAGCCCTCCCCGCGCCTGTGGGCGGCGCTCGGCGTCCCGCACAAGCTCGCGGTGCGGCTGGTGCGTTGGTCGGGCTGGATCGGCCCGCTGCTCGTCACACTGCTGGCGGGGGTGCTGCGGTTCTGGAACCTGGGCAGCCCCAGGGCGGTGATATTCGACGAGACGTACTACGCCAAGGACGCGTGGGCGCTGGTCCACCGCGGGTTCGAGCTCAACTGGGACAAGAACGCCAACGACCTGGTCCTGTCCTCGGGCGGCCACGTCACGCTCCCGGCGGACGCGGCGTACGTGGTGCACCCGCCGGTCGGCAAGTACGTCATCGGGCTCGGCGAGCTGATGTTCGGCTTCGACCCCTTCGGCTGGCGGTTCATGACCGCGCTGCTCGGCACGCTGTCCGTGCTGCTGCTGTGCCGGATCGGCCGCCGCCTGTTCCGCTCCACCTTCCTGGGGTGCCTCGCGGGCCTCCTGATGGCGGTGGACGGCCTGCACTTCGTGATGAGCCGCACGGCACTGCTCGACGGCGTGCTGATGTTCTTCGTGCTGGCGGCGTTCGGCTGCCTGCTCGTCGACCGGGACAAGGCCCGCGGGAGACTCGCCGCCGCGCTGCCGCCGGCCGAGGACGGCCGGGCCCGGCCCGACCGGCACACGGCCGAGACGGCCCGCCTGGGATGGCGCCCCTGGCGCTGGGCGGCGGGCCTGATGCTGGGCCTGGCCATCGGCACGAAGTGGAACGGCCTCTACATCCTGGCCGCGTTCTGCCTGATGGCGGTGTTGTGGGACGTCGGCTCGCGGCGGGTCGCCGGTGCCCGTCACCCGTACGCGGCGGTCCTCAAGCGCGACACGGGCCTCGCGTTCCTCGCCACGGTCCCGGTCGCCCTGGTCACCTACCTGCTGTCCTGGACCGGCTGGATCCTGTCCGCCACGAACGGCTCCGGCGGCTACTTCCGCAACTGGGCCGCGACCAGCGGCAAGGGCGGCAACTGGACGTTCCTGCCCGACTGGCTGCGCAGCCTGTGGCACTACGAGCACCAGGTCTACGAGTTCCACGTCGGGCTCTCCTCGCCGCACACGTACCAGTCCAACCCGTGGAGCTGGCTCGTCCTCGGCCGGCCGGTGTCGTACTTCTACGAGTCCCCGGCCCCCGGCAAGGACGGCTGCCCCGCCGACGCGGGCGAGAAGTGCGCCCGCGAGGTGCTCGCGCTCGGCACGCCGCTGCTGTGGTGGGTCGCGTGCTTCGCCGTCCTGTACGTCCTGTGGCGCTGGTTCTTCCGCCGCGACTGGCGCGCGGGCGCCATCGCCTGTGGCATCGCGGCGGGCTACCTGCCCTGGTTCATGTACCAGGAGCGCACGATCTTCTTCTTCTACGCCGTCGTCTTTCTGCCGTTCCTGTGCCTGGCGGTGGCGATGCTGCTCGGCGCGATCGTCGGTCCACCCCGCTCCTCCGACACCCGCCGCGTCGCGGGCGCCACGGCAGCGGGCGTCCTGGTCCTCCTGATCACCTGGAACTTCATCTACTTCTGGCCGCTGTACACGGGCACCGCCATCCCTATCGACGAGTGGCGGTCGCGGATGTGGCTGGATACGTGGGTGTGATCTACGTTCGGTCAAAAATCGAAACGCCTGTCCCGTTAGTAACCGCTTACGCATAGAGTGCTCCCGGGATTCGAGCTTTCTGAACGCGTTCAATGGGACGCGGAAGGCTCAACGGGGAGGGGACCACCCTATGAGCAAGGGGGTCAAAGCCGCCGTCATAGGCGGGGTGTTCGCGGTGATGGTGGGTGGGGCCGGGTACGGCGCCTACAACATCGTGAGTGCCTTGAGCGGTGACGGCGACGGCGCGGGCGGTGTCGCCGCTCAGAAGCGGACGGGGCCGCCCGGCAGGGACGAGGTCAAGGAGACCACGGCCGCGTTCTTCAAGGCCTGGCAGACGGGAGCGTCCGCGCAAGCGGCGTCGTACACCAACAACGACACGGCCGCCGAGCAGCTGCTCAGCGCCTTCGCCGACGACGCCCACATCACCGACGTGAAGATCACGCCGGGTGCGGCGAAGGGCACCACCGTGCCCTACACGGTGAAGGCGAAGGTGGCCTACGACGGCAAGTCCGCGCCGCTGAGCTACCGGAGCGAGCTCAAGGTCGTGCGCGGGCTCACCACCGGGCGCGCGCTGGTCGACTGGCAGCCCTCCGTCGTGCACCCCGGGCTGAAGAAGGACGACACGCTCGTCACCGAGCAGTCGGCCACCCCGCCCATCGAGGCCGTCGGCCGCGACGGCTCCGAGCTGACCAAGGAGAAGTACCCCTCCCTCGGCCCGGTCCTGGACGCCCTGCGCGACAAGTACGGCGAGCAGGCCGGCGGCACCCCCGGCATCGAGCTGGTCGTCCGGCACGACGGCAACGGCGCGCCCGACACCCCGCTGCTCACCCTCGCCAAGGGCAAGCCGGGCAAGCTCGCCACCACGATCAGCCCGAGCGCGCAGGCGGCCGCCGAGAAGGCGGTCAAGCGGTTCGCCCAGTCGTCGGTGGTCGCCGTCAAGCCCAGCACAGGCGAGGTGCTGGCCGTGGCCAACAACCGCACGGACGGCTTCAACGCCGCCTTCGAGGGCCAGTCGGCACCCGGCTCCACCATGAAGATCATCACCGCCGCGATGCTCATCGACAACGGCGTGACCTCGATGAACGGCCCGGCGCCGTGCCCCGACACCGCCGTGTGGCAGAGCCAGACCTTCAAGAACCTGACCAGTATGAAGCCCAACGAGAACGCCACGCTGGCCAACAGCTTCATGCGGTCCTGCAACACCGCCTTCATCAAGCTCATCGACGAGAAGCCGCTCACGGACGCCTCGCTGACCCGGGAGGCCGAGGACCGCTTCGGGCTGGGCCAGGACAACTGGAAGACCGGCATCGTCTCCTTCGACGGCAGCGTGCCCGCGGTCGACGGGCCGGACCGGGCGGCCGGCGCCATCGGACAGGGGCAGGTCCAGATGAGCCCGCTGAACATGGCCTCGGTCACCGCGACCGCCATCACCGGGGCCTTCCGTCAGCCCTACCTGGTCTCTCCGAAGCTGGACGACCGGGAACTGGCACAGGCCGAGGGCCTGCGGTCGAGCACCGCGAGCCAGCTCAAGCAGATGATGCGCCTCACCGCCGCGCAGGGCACTGCCATGGAGGCCATGCGCGGACTCGGCGGTGACATCGGCGCCAAGACCGGTTCCGCCGAGGTCGACGGCAACGCCAAGTCCAACAGCTGGTTCACCGGGTTCCGGGACGACATCGCGGCGGCGGCCATGACCGAGGAGGGCGGCCACGGCGGCGACGCGGCCGGGCCGATTGTCGCAGCCGTGCTACGAACCGGTGGCTGATCTCACCTTCGAGGAACGGGACTCTAGGGTGGTGGCCGTCGTTGGGATGTGGGACAGCTGAGGGCGACGGGGACCCTGGGGATTCGCGGAGGAAAGAACAGCAGTGGGCAACAGAAGGCGCGTCGCCGAGCGACGGAAGACGAGACCCGCCGTGATCGGCGGGATGATCGCCGTGGTCGTCGGCGGTGCCGGGTTCGGCGCCTACGCGCTGTACGGCGGCGGTGCCGCCGCCGACGACGGGTCGCGGGCGTCGGACCACAAGGCCAAGGTCAAGACCGGCCCGCTGACGCCGAACGAGGTCACCACCACCGCCACCGCCTTCCTCACCGCCTGGCAGTCCGGGAAGATCACGCAGGCCGCCGCCACCACCGACGACCCCTCCGCGGCCCGGCCGCTGCTCACCGGCTACACCAAGGACGCCCACGTCAAGGACGTCACCCTCACCCCGGGCAAGCCCGCCGGTGACAAGGTGCCGTTCTCCGTCAAGGGCACGGTGTCCTACAAGGGCACCGACAAGCCGCTGACGTACGACAGCGCGCTGACCGTGACGCGCCGCACCTCCGACGGAAAGCCCCTGGTCGACTGGCACTCCGGGGTCGTCCACCCGGACCTGAAGGACGGCGACACCCTGGTGACCGGCGAGGCGGGCACGCCCCCGGTCAAGGCCCTCGACCGGGACGGCGGGGAGCTGACCACGAAGAAGTACGCCTCCCTCGGCCCGGTCCTGGACGGACTGCGCGAGAAGTACGGCAAGGAGGCCGGCGGCAAGGCCGGTATCGAGCTGCGGGTCGTGCGCGGCAAGGCCGCCAAGGCCAAGGACCTCTCCGACAAGACCCTGCTGGAGCTGAGCGAGGGCACGCCGGGCACGGTGAAGACCACGCTGGACCCGGCCCTGCAGGCGGCGGCCGAGCAGAAGGTCGCGAAGAAGGCCAGGTCCTCGGTGGTCCTGCTGCGGGTGTCGACCGGCGAGATCCTGGCCGCGGCCAACGCCTCCCCCGGCTTCAACACCGCCTTCCAGGGCTCCCTGGCCCCCGGCTCCACGATGAAGGTCATCACCTCTTCGCTGCTGCTGGAGAAGGGCCTGGCCGCGGCGGACAAGAAGCACCCGTGCCCGAAGTACTTCACGTACGGCCACTGGAAGTTCCAGAACGACGACAAGTTCGAGATCAAGAACGGCACCTTCAAGGCGAGCTTCGCCCGGTCCTGCAACACGGCCTTCATCAGCCAGGCCCCGAAGCTCAGGGACGACGACCTGACCAAGGAGGCCCAGCAGGTCTTCGGCCTGGGGCTGAACAACTGGGCGATCGGTGTGCCGTCCTTCGACGGCGCGGTGCCGGTGCAGTCGGCGGCGCAGATGGGCGCCTCGCTGATCGGGCAGGGCGGGGTCCGCATGAACCCGCTGAACATGGCGTCGGTCTCGGCGACGGTCAAGGCCGGCACCTTCCACCAGCCCTACCTGGTCTCCCCGGACGTGGACGGACGCAAGCTGGCGAAGGCCTCCCGCACCCTGCCGGCGAGCGCCCTGTCCCAGCTGCGGGAGCTGATGTCGTACACGGCCGCGTACGGTACGGCCGCGGAGGCGATGGCCGGGGTCGGCGGTGACGTCGGCGCGAAGACCGGGTCCGCCGAGGTCGACGGGCAGAAGAAGCCGAACGGCTGGTTCACGGCCTACCGGGGCGACCTGGCCGCCGCGGGCGTGGTCCAGCAGGGCGGGCACGGCGGCTCGACGGCCGGCCCGATCGTGGCGGCGCTGCTGAAGATGGGCGGCTGAGACGGGCGGCTGAGACGGCAACCGGGACGGGCGGCCGATACCGGCAGCCCGGGCCGGCAGCCGAGGCCTGGGCTCAATGGGTGACGGGCTGCGCGGCGGCCATGTACGTCCGCCTCAGGAACCGCAGCAGCGCGTGCCGCTCGAACTGCACCACCGACACCCCCTGCGCGGTGTGGAACTCCACGACGACCTGCACCCGGCCGCAGGGCCACACCCGCACCTCGCCGCCTCCGGCGGGCGCCCGCAGCCCCTCCTCCAGCAGTTCGCGGCCGACGGTCCACTCCCCTCCACCGGCCCCGGGCAGCGCCACGCGCACCTTCCGGGGGTCGTGGTCGGGGTCGTACCGCAGCCTGACCGGAACCGCCTCCAGCTCGTCGACGAGCGGGACGGCCGCGTCCGAGACGATGTGGGCACGCGCGTACTGCTCGACTACGGACATCGGACGGCCCCTTCACCGTGCGCAATCCGAGTGGAAACCGTGCGTCCACTCCCTCTCCAATGTCGCATATTTTCCGGATTCCGCCCGTGCGGCCGGACATATCACGAGTGAGATAAAACGAGCTTCACGCTCTTGCAAACCATTCGCATCAAGCCACATCATCGAACGGTGCATGTACCTGACGGATTCATCAACGCGCCCACCTCCGCCGCCACCGGTGTGATCGCCGCGGGCGCCGTCGCCGTGAGCCTGCGCGGCGCACGCCGCGAACTCGACGAGCGCACGGCGCCGCTGGCCGGACTCGTCGCGGCGTTCATCTTCGCCGTGCAGATGCTGAACTTCCCCGTCGCGGCGGGCACCAGCGGCCACCTGCTCGGCGGTGCGCTGGCGGCGATACTCGTCGGCCCCTACACGGGCGTCCTGTGCGTCTCCGTCGTCCTGCTGATGCAGGGCATCCTCTTCGCGGACGGCGGTCTGACCGCGCTCGGCGTCAACATCACCAACATGGCGATCGTCACGACGGTCGTCGCCTACGCCCTCTTCCGCGGCCTGGTGAAGGTGCTGCCGCGCACCCGCCGGTCGGTCACGGTGGCCTCGTTCGTGGCGGCCCTGGTCTCCGTCCCGGCCGCCGCACTGGCCTTCACGCTGATGTTCGCGATCGGCGGCACCACCGACGTCGCGATCGGCAAGGTCGCCACCGCCATGGTCGGTGTGCACGTCCTCATCGGCATCGGCGAGGCCGTGATCACCGCACTGACCGTCGGCGCGGTCATCGCCGTACGCCCGGACCTGGTGTACGGCGCGCGCGGTCTGACGCGGAAGCTCAAGCTGCGGGTGAACGGCGAACTGGTCGACGCGCCCGACGCGCAGCCCGAGCCCGCCCCCGTGGCCGCCCGGACCTCGCACCGCAAGGTGTGGGCCGCGGGCCTGGTCACCTCCCTCGTCCTGGCCGGCTTCGTCAGCTTCTACGCCTCGGCGAACCCCGACGGCCTGGAGAAGGTCGCCGCCGACCACGGCATCGACAAGAAGACCGAGGAGCATTCCACGTCCGACTCCCCGCTCGCCGACTACGGCGTCAAGGACGTCGACGATGCCCGCCTGTCCGGAGGGCTGGCGGGTGTCATCGGCGTGGGGGTCACGGTCGTCGCGGGCACCGGCGTGTTCTGGGTGGTGCGACGCCGCCGGACGGACGGCGCCTCCCCGTCGGACACCACGAGCATGACGAGCGTCTGACATGGGAGCCGGGCACGCGCACAAGCTGTACCGGCACGGGCACTCGCCCGTGCACGGCCTGCCGCCGCACACCAAACTCGCGGCCGTGTTCGCCTTCGTGGTGGTCGTGGTGTCGACGCCGCGCGAGGCGATGTGGGCGTTCGGGCTGTACGCCGTACTGCTCGGGGCCGTCGCGTACGCCGCGCGCGTGCCCGCCGGCTTCCTGCTCCGGCGGCTGCTGATCGAGGTGCCGTTCGTCGCGTTCGCGGTGCTCATGCCGTTCGTGGCGGAGGGCGAGCGGGTCGACGTCCTCGGCCTGTCCCTGAGCGTGAACGGCCTGTGGGGCGCCTGGAACGTGCTCGCCAAGGGCACGCTCGGCGTCGCGGCCTCGGTGCTGCTGGCCGCCACGACCGAGCTGCGCGAACTGCTGCTGGGCCTGCAGCGTCTCAAGCTCCCGCCGCTCCTGGTGCAGATCGCGTCCTTCATGATCCGCTACGGCGACGTCATCACCGACGAGATGCGGCGCATGCGGATCGCCCGGGAGTCCCGCGGCTTCGAGGCGAAGGGCGTCAGGCACTGGGGCGTGCTCGCCAAGTCGGCCGGCGCCCTGTTCATCCGCTCCTACGAGCGCGGCGAGCGAGTGCACCTGGCCATGGTCAGCCGCGGCTACGCCGGCTCCATGCCCGTCATCGACGAGGTGACCGCGTCCCGGGCGCAGTGGTCGTACGCCCTCGCCCTCCCCTGCGCCGCCCTGCTCGTCTGTCTGCTGGGATGGACCCTGTGACTGCTTCTCTGGAGGTCTTCGGCCTCGCCTTCGCCTACCCCGACGGACACCAGGCCCTCTTCGGCGTCGACTTCTCGGTCGCGCGCGGCGAGCGGGTGGCGCTGCTCGGGCCGAACGGCGCCGGCAAGACGACCCTCGTGCTGCACCTCAACGGCATCCTGACCGGCGGCGCCGGCACGGTGCGGGTCGCCGGGCTGCCGGTGGACAAGCGGAACATGGCCGAGGTCCGGCGCCGGGTCGGCATCGTGTTCCAGGACCCGGACGACCAGTTGTTCATGCCGACGGTCCGCGAGGACGTGGCGTTCGGGCCCGCGGCGGCCGGGCTGAAGGGGCCCGAGCTGGAGGCCCGTGTCGAGCGTGCGCTGGAGCGGGTCGGCATGGCGGAGTTCAAGGACCGCCCGCCGCACCACCTGTCGTTCGGGCAGCGCCGCCGGGTGGCGGTCGCGACCGTGCTGGCGATGGAGCCGGAGATCCTCGTCCTCGACGAGCCCTCCTCCAACCTCGACCCCGCCTCCCGCCGCGAACTGGCGGACATCCTGCGCTCCCTGGACGTGACCGTGCTGATGGTCACGCACGACCTGCCCTACGCGCTGGAGCTGTGCCCGCGCTCCCTGATCCTCAGCGACGGGGTGATCGCGGCCGACGGGCCGACCGGCGAGCTGCTCTCGGACGAGGAGCTGATGCGGGCCCACCGCCTGGAGCTGCCGTTCGGCTTCGACCCGCGTTCGGTCCCGGTGACACCGGCCCGTCCGTGACCGTCCCGCCGGCCTGCCCGTGACCGCCCCGCCGAGGGTTACCCCCGGTTGCCCACCCCCTGCTCACGCCAGCGGAGTTACCGGCCAGTACCTTGTGCACGATGTACTTGTGCGCACTTGATTCCGGGGGAGGGCAGCATGACTGACGGCCCCGCCGTCGACACTCGCCCGACGAAGATCATGTACGTGGCTGAGGCCACCGCCCACGGCGGCCGCGAGGGCTATGTGACCAGCCAGGACGGTCAGCTCGATCTCAGGGTCGCGATGCCCCCGCAGCTCGGCGGCGACGGCAACGGCACCAATCCGGAACAGCTCTTCGCGGCCGGCTACAGCGCCTGCTTCCACAACGCCCTGATCCTCGTCGGCAACCGCGAGGGCTACGACCTGTCCGGCTCCACGGTCGCCGCGAAGGTCGGCCTCGGCCCCAACCAGCAGCGCGGCTACGGTCTCGCGGTCGCCCTCAGCGTCTCGCTGCCGGTCGTCGACACGGACCTCGCGACCAGGCTGGTGGACGCGGCCCACGAGATCTGCCCGTACTCGAACGCGACCCGCGGGAACATCGACGTGACCATCCTGCTTGGCTAGGGGGGAGCAGCCCCGCACCAGGAGGAGTACCGACGTGGACGTGAACGGCACAGTCGCCGAGGGCTTCGAGCCGGTCAGGGACGCGTTCGTACGGAACTTCGGCACGCTCGGGGACCGGGGCGCCGCGGTCGCCGTCTACCGGGACGGGCACAAGGTCGTCGACCTGTGGGGCGGCACGAAGGACGTCGACGGCACCGCACCCTGGGAGCGCGGCACGGCCCAGGTCGTGCGCTCGGCGACCAAGGGTGTCGCCGCCGCCGTACTCCTGCTGCTGCACCAGCGCGGGCAGCTGGACCTGGACGCGCCGGTGGGCCACTACTGGCCGGAGTTCAAGGCGCGGGGCAAGGAGCGGGTGCTGGTCCGGCACGTGCTGAACCACCGCGCCGGGCTGCCGGTCCTGGACCGGCCGCTCACCCCGCAGGAGGCGCTCGACCCGCTGCGGGGCCCGGAGGCGCTCGCCGGACAGGCCCCGGCCTGGGAGCCCGGCACCGGCCACGGCTACCACGCGCTCACCTACGGCTGGCTGGTCGACGAACTGGTGCGGCGTGTGACCGGGCAGGGCACGGGGCAGTGGCTGGCGTCACAGATCACCGGCCCGCTGGGGCTGGACCTCTGGCTCGGTCTGCCGGAGGCGGAGGCCGGCCGGGTCGGGCGGGTCGGTCGCGTCGAGGGAGCCGAGCCGACCGGTGGTCTGCGGGCCCGCCCCAAGCGCTCGGTGACCGAGGCCTACGAGGACCCGGCCTCCCTCACGCGCCGGGCGTTCGCCGCGATCTCCCCGTTCCCGGACCAGAACGACCCCGCCTACCGCGCGACCGCCCTCCCCGCGACGAACGCCATGGCGACGGCGGACGGGCTGGCCCGCTTCTACGCGACGCTGATCGGCGACACCTCCGGCGCAGGGCGCCGTTTCACCCGCCTGTTCACCCCGGAGACGGTGGAACTGGCCAGGGCCGAGGAGTCGGCGGGCCCCGACCGGGTCCTGGTGGTCGGCACCCGCTTCGGCCTCGGCTACATGCTGCACGGCAGCGCCTCGCCATTCCTCACCCCCGGATCCTTCGGCCACCCCGGCCGCGGCGGCGCCCTCGGGTTCGCCGACCCGGAGACCGGGATCGCCTTCGGCTACGTCACCAACGGCTTCCGCAAGACGGTGACGGCGGACCCGCGGGCGCAGGGGCTGGTGCGGGCGGTGCGGAGCGTTCTGGACCTCTAGCCGCTCTGCGGTCCGCCGGGGTCTGGTGCGAAAGTGGCGCCTGCCGGCTTTGTTCACGCGACGCGCCTGGCCGTCCGGGCGACGACGCCGCTTTCGAACGGACCCTAGACGTGGATGGGGTGGGAGGTCCGTCCGGACGCCTGGTCGATCTCCTCGTGGGCCTTGGTGAGCAATCGCATGGCGAGTTCGTTGAGGGCCCGGGCCCCGGCGATCTCCTCCCCGACTCTCGGCTGGTTGGAGTCGGTCCGGTGCCGGCTCGCGTGCCCGTGCGCCCGTACCTCGCTGCCGTCGGGCAGGCGGACCATCGCGGCCGCGCGCGTGTGCTGGTCGTCCTCCGTGAACTCCATCTCGACGTGCCACCCCACGGTGGTGTGCATCATGACGATCACCTCCGGAACGCTTAGTTCCAGGGTGCTCCTCGCACCGGCCGGACGCACCCGCCTGGCAGGCCCCTACCCGGAGTGCAGCATCAGCCCGATCCCGACGACCAGCAGCCCGGCGGCCGCGATCCTCGGCGCCCCGAACCGCTCCTTGAAGAACACGGCCCCGATCGCCGCGCCCACGATGATCGACGACTCGCGCAGGGCCGCGATGGGGGCGAGTTCGGCCCTGGTCTGGGCCCACAGGACGAGCGCGTAGGCGGCGACGGACAGTGCGGCGCCGATCAGCCCGGCCCCGGCGAAGGGCCGCAGCAGGGCGACGGTCTCGCCGCGCCAGCGCCACACCGCGTACGCCGGGATGACCGCCCCCTGGACCGCCATCAGCCAGGCGATGTACCCGAGGGATGACCCGGAGGCCCGCACGCCCAGCCCGTCGACGACGGTGTAGACCGCTATGGTCAGCCCGGTCGCCAGGGCCGCCCCGATCGCCGCCCAGTCGGGCCGCCGCCCGCGCAGCCCCCACAGGGCGACGCCGGTCAGCCCCGCGCAGGACAGGGCGATCCCGGCGGCGGCCCAGCCGTCGGGCACCTCGTGTGCGAAGAGGGCGGCGAGCAGGGTCACGACGAGGGGCGCGGTGCCCCGGGCGATGGGATAGGCCTGCCCGAAGTCCCCCAGCCGGAAGGACGTCATCAGCAGGGCGTAGTAGCCGATGTGGACGGCGGCGGAACCGAGCAGGTACGGCCAGGCCCCGGCCGCCGGGAACGCCACGAAGGGTGCCAGGGCCAGCCCGATGACCGCCCCGCCGCCCGAGATCAGCGCGAAGCCGACGAGCTTGTCGGTGATCTTGTGGGCGATGGCGTTCCAGCTGGCGTGGGTGACCGCGGCGAGCAGGACGGCCGCGGTGACCAGAGGGGTCACGAGGTGGGCTCGCGCACGTCCACCAGGGTGCCGTCGGCGTACGTCACGAGGTCCTTCGGGGCGATGGGGAACACGGCGTACGGCGTCCCGGCCGCGGCCCAGACGACGTCGTGCTCCAGCAGGGACCGGTCGGCGAGCACCCGGGTCCTGGTCCGGTGCCCGAAGGGCGGCACGCCGCCGATGGCGTACCCGGTGGTCTCCCGCACGACGTCCACCTTGGCCCGGGTGACCTTGTCGGCGCCGAGCTCCTTGCGGACGAGTTCGAGGTCGACCCGGGAGGCGCCGTCCATCAGCACGAGCACCGGAACACCTCCCCCAAGCTCTCGGCTCCGCTCGAGCAGGGGGGACCCCCATGCAGCGAAAATGAGCGACTTGCAGATCTGGCTCAGCTCGCACCCGATCGCGGCGGCGGCCTCGGCGGCGGTACGGGTGGCGTCGGGGAAGCGGCGGACCTGGCCCACGAGGTCCCCGAGCCCGAGCTCCCGCAGGGCTTCGGCGAATCGGGGGTTGGCTCCGCGGTCATCGGCGTCAGTGGCGGCTGTCGTCGTCATGGGGAGCACGGTAGTAGTCCGTGTAGCGCGCACGCGAGTGGGTTCGGAGCGCGCGGGCTCGGCTCGCCGCCGGCCGCGGAGGACTACTCGGCGGGCACGCCGAGGGCGGGGAGGACCACGGCGTCGATGTACGAGGTGACGAAGGCCGCCGTCGGGGGCCGGTCGTCGACGATCGCGCGGGTGACGAAGGCGCCGAGCATCATGTGCACCACGAACTCCAGCGCGGGGCAGTCCGCGCGGACCTCGCCCCGGTCGACGGCGCGCTGGAGCACGCGGCGCGAGTCGGCGATCTCCGGCTCGATGATCTGGCTGCGGAACTCGCTGTGGAGGTCGGGGTTGGCGTGCATGGCCGTGGCCAGGCCGCGCATCAGCGCGCCGTTCTGCGCCATCTCGGCGTCGTCCGCACGCGCCAGGAGGGCGTGGAAGTCGCCGCGCAGCGAGCCGGTGTCGACCTCGTCGAGGCTCTTCACCGGCTTGTTGTGGCGGAGCGCCTTGACGACCAGCTGGGCCTTGCCGCCCCACTGGCGGTAGAGGGTGGCCTTGCTGGACCGGGTGCGCGCGGCCACGGCGTCCATGGTGAGGGCGTCGTAGCCGACCTCGCGGAGCAGGTCGAGCACGGCCGTGTAGAGCTCGGCCTCACGCTCGGGGGTGATCCGGCTGCGACGCGCGGCGGCGGCCTCGGCCATCCCTCTCGCCCTCCTGCTCCGAACGACACGGTTTCGTACGTCACGAATGTAGCGCACCCCTCATAGAAACGAAACGGTTTCGTACGTATAGTGCGTCACTCTCGGACTTCTGCCCTGAGTTGCCCGGGTATGCCCCCGGGCAAAGCATGAGGACGTGACCTATCTGCGTCTGCCGCATCTCCATGACGACCTGCTGTGCTTCGTGGCCGAGGACGACCTGTGGCTCGCCCCGCTCGACTCCCCCGGCCGGGCCTGGCGGCTCACCGTCGACCGCACCAAGGCGGGCCACCCGCGCTTCTCGCCGGACGGCCGCCACCTGGCGTACACGAGCTGGCGCACCCTGGTGCCCGAGGTCCACGTCGTCCCGGTGGACGGCGGGCCGGGCCGCCAGGTGAGCCACTGGGGCAGCGCCGACACCCGGGTCTGCGGCTGGACCCCGGAGGGCGAGATCCTGGCCGTGGCCTCGCACGGCGAGCCCTTCTCCTACTTCACGTGGGCCTACAAGATCACCCCGGGCGGCGACCCGGGCCGCAAACTGCCCTGGGGACCGGTGGCCGACATCCAGGTCGCCGACGTGGACGGGGAGCGCAAGTCCCTCCTCCTCACCGGCACCCCGCCGCACGAACCCGCCTCCTGGAAGCGCTACCGCGGCGGGGCGACGGGCCGGCTCTGGCTGCACGGCGAACGGCTCCTCGAAGGCATCGGAGGCCACCTGCACTCCCCCATGTTCGTCGGCGGCCGCATCGCCTTCCTCTCCGACCACGAGGGCGTCGCCAACCTCTACTCCTGCGCCTACGACGGCTCCGGACTGCGCCGGCACACCGACCACGACGCTTTCTACGCCCGGCACGCCGCCAGTGACGGCACCCGGGTGGTGTACCAGTGCGGGGGCGACCTGTGGCTGGTCGACGACCTGTCCCCGGACTCCGAGCCGCACCGGCTGGACGTACGGCCGATCGGGCCGCGGGCCGGGCGGCGCCCCTACCAGGTGGCGGCGTCCCGGCACCTCGACGGGCTCTCCGTCGACGAGACCGGACGGGCCAGTGCCGTCGTCGTGCGCGGCAGCCTGTACTGGCTGACCCACCGGGACGGCCCGGCCCGCACCCTCACCGACACCCCCGGCGTCCGGGTACGGCTGCCGGAGATGCTCGGCGGCAGCGGGCGGGTGGCGTACGTGACGGACGCCGAGGGCGAGGACGCGATCGAGATCGCCTCCCTGCCCCGGGCCAGCGGCGCCCGGGCGCCCCGGCGGCCGGCCCCGGGCCGCCTGGGCCGCGTGCACGAGCTGGTCTCGGACCCGGAGGGCGAGCGGCTGGCGGTCGCCTCGCACGACGGCCGGCTCCTCCTCGTGGACGTCACGGAGGACTCCGGCGGCGAGGTCACCGAGCTGATCCGGTCCGTCAACGGACCCGTGCGCGACCTCGCGTTCTCCCCCGACGGGACGTGGCTCACCTGGTCGCACCCGGGCATCGGGCGGAGCCTGCGGCAGATCAAGATGGCCCGGCTCGCCGACCGGCTCGTCGTCGACGTCACGGGCGGCCGCTTCGAGGACGAGAACCCGGTCTTCACCAGCGACGGCCGGTACCTCGCCTTCCTGTCCTGGCGCGGCTTCGACCCCGTCTACGACGTGCACACCGGCGACCTGTCCTTCCCGCTGGGCTGCCGCCCGTACCTGGTGCCGCTGTCCTCCGCGACGCCCTCACCGTTCGCCGTGAACCCCGAGGGCCGCCCGGCGGCCGGTGGCCTGGACCCGGTCGAGGACGACGGCGACGGGGACCACGGGGCCGCCGTGACCGTCGAGGCCGAGGGGCTGGAGAGCCGCGTCACGCCGTTCCCGGTGGCCGCCTCCAAGTACTCGGCGCTGCGTCCGGTCGCGGGCGGCGGGCTGGTGTGGCTGCGCTGGCCGATCTCCGGCGCCCTCGGTGAGACGTTCGCCAACCCCGACGACACCAGCGGCCGGCCGACCCTGGAGCACTTCGGCATCACCAAGGCCAGGAGGTCCGAACTCGCCCAGCACCTCGACTGGTTCGCGGTCAGCGGCGACGGCAGCCGGCTGGTGATCGTCGACGAGGGCGAACTGCGCGCGGTCCCGGCCACCGAGCAGGGCGACAGCGACTCCACCGTGTGGATCGACGCCCGCCGCATCCTGCACACGGTCGACCCGGCGGCGGAGTGGCGACAGTCCTACGAGGAGGCCGGCCGGCTGATCCGGGCCTACTTCTGGGAACCGGGCATGTGCGGCATCGACTGGGACGGGGTGCTGGACCAGTACCGCCCGCTGGTCGAACGGGTCGCGTCGCCCGACGAGTTCGCCGACCTGCTGCGCGAGGCCCTCGGCGAACTGGGCACGTCCCACGCCTATGTCACCGCCGCCCGGCGCAACGAGGGCCCGCCCCACTACCAGCGCAGGCAGGGCCTGCTCGGGGCCAACTTCGTCCGCAGGGACGGCGGCTGGACGGTGAAGCGGATCCTGCTCGGCGACTCCTCCGACTCCAAGGCCCGCTCCCCGCTGGCCGGCACGGGCATCCGGGAAGGCGCGGTCCTCACCCACGTGGACGGCCGCCCGGTGGACCCGGACACGGGCCCGTATCCGCTGCTGGCCGGCGCGGGCGGCACGACGGTGGAGCTGACCTTCGAACCGGCGGTGCACCCGGCTGGTGTCACGGCGGCGGACTCGGCCGGGGACTCGACGGCGGCTTCGACGGCGGACTCGGCCGATGGCCCGGCGGCGGGCCTGGCGGCGGTTTCCGCCGATGACCCGGCGGCGGACCCGGCCGCACTTTCCGCCGATGGCCCGGCGGCGGGCCTGGCGGCGGACTCGGCCGGGGACTCGACGGCGGCTTCGACGGCGGGCTCGGCCGATGGCCTGGCGGCGGTTTCGGCCGATGACCCGGCGGCGGGCCTGGCGGCGGTTTCCGTCGATGATCCGGCGGCGGGCCCGGCGCAGGCCGGGAGCGCGCCCCGGCGGGTCGCCGTCGTCCCGCTGGTCGACGAGCGCCCGTTGCGCTACCAGGACTGGGTGGCCAAACGCCGGGCGGTGGTGCGCGAGTTGAGCGGTGGACGCTGCGGCTATCTGCACATCCCGGACATGGGCGGCTCGGGCTGGGCTCAGTTCAACCGCGACCTGCGCATGGAGGTGTCCCGCCCCGCACTGATCGTGGACGTGCGCGGCAACGCGGGCGGCCACATCAGCGAACTCGTCATCGAGACGCTGAGCCGGACGATTCTGGGCTGGGACCTGACCCGCGACGCCCAGCCGGTCTCGTACACCTCGAACGCGCCCCGGGGCCCGGTGGTCGCCCTGGCGGACGAGGCGACCTCCTCCGACGGCGACATGATCACCGCCGCGTTCAAACTGCTGAAGCTCGGCCCGGTCGTGGGACAACGCACCTGGGGCGGCGTCGTCGGCATGACCGGCCGTCACGAGCTGGGCGACGGCACGGTGATCACCGTACCGATGAACGCCGCCTGGTTCGACGCGTACGGCTGGTCGATCGAGAACAAGGGCGTCGCCCCCGACATCGACATCCTGCGCACCCCGCTGGACTGGGCCGAGGGACGCCACGCCCAGCTGGCCGACGCGGTGGAACTGGCACTCGGGCTGCTGGAGACCGACCCCCCGGCGACACCGCCGACCTACAGCGACGTACCGGACCGCTCCCGCCCGAAACTGCCGCCCAGGACGTGAACGCCCCGGACCCGGACCGGACAGGGGAAAGGGGCGCCCCGCACGGGGACGCCCCAGTCCTCTCGGCACGCAACGTCAGGCGTCGAAGTCCTGGTCGAAGCGGTCCTCGTCACGCTCACGCTCGCGGTCGCGCTGCGGCTCCGAGCGCTCACGGTCGCGCTGCGGCTGCGAGGGGTCCATGTCCTCGTCGCGCCGGCGGCCGCGGCCCTGCATCTGCTCGCGAGCCTGGTCCGCCTTCTGGCGAGCCTGGTTCTGCCACTGCTCGGACTTCTCCTGGAACTGGTCCTTCATACCCATGTGGGTTCACTCCCGTTGGGGGTGAGGGGATCTGGCTCGATCAGATTCACACGGGCCGTGACCCTGCGCATGTCGATCACTTACGGAGCGTAGTCCGCTGCTGTTCGTCGGCCGCTCCCCCGGCCCCGACGAGGCCCGTGCGCATGCCCGTGAGCCGGTCCGCGAACCGCCGCATCTCGCGCTGGCCCACTGTTCCGATGACCGCCGGCAGGTAGCCGCGCACGCCCTGCATCCCCCGCAGCCACCACTGCCCGTACACATGGCCCGACCTGCGCTCGATCCCCTCAACGAGCCGGTCCACGGCCGGCCCCAGCGGGTACGTCTTGTTGGACGGCCAGGGCAGCCGCTGCCTCAACTCCCGCATGACGTCGTCCTGGTCGGCCCCGCGCACCATGTCGGTGTCGGTCCACGACAGATAGCCGACGCCCACCTTCACGCCCCGGTGCCCGACCTCGGCCCGCAGGCTGTGCGCGTACGCCTCCACGCCCGACTTGGACGCGCAGTACGCGGTCATCATCGGCGCCGGGGTGATCGCGGCGAGGGAGGCTATCTGCAGCAGATAGCCCCGGCTGCGCGTCAGCAGCGGCAGGAAGGCCCGGGCGGTCACCGCCGAACCGATCAGGTTCACCTCGATCACCCGCCGCCAGGACTCCGGGTCGGAGTCCGCGAAGGGACCACCGGTGGCGACACCGGCGTTGGCGACGACGATGTCGACCCGGCCGAAGCGCTCCTCGACCTCGCCCGCCACGCGGGCCATCGCCTCGTGGTCGGTGACGTCGGCGTACCAGTGGTCGCTGTCGCTGTGCAGCCGGCCGGAGACCTCCTTGAGCGCGTCCGGCTCCAGGCCGACCAGCGCCACCTTCACGCCACGCGCCGACAGTTTGCGGGCCAGCAACTCCCCGACGCCGCGCGCCGCTCCGGTCACCACGGCGACCTTGCCCTCAAGGCTGACCCTGCTCATGCGCTCTCCTCGGTTACGGCCTGGATGTGTGCGTGCACTTCGGCGTGGGCCTCGACGGGTGCGCGGTCCTCGACGGGTGCGCGGCCCTCGACGTGTGCGCGGCCCTCGACATGCGGGCGGACCTCGACGTGTGCGCGGACGAGCTCCCGGACGGTGCCGCTGACCAGGTCGGGCGCCTCCACGGGCGTCATGTGGCCGATGCCGGGCAGTTCGACGAGCCCGGTGCAGTGCGGCAGGGCGGCGGCCAGGGCCCGGGCCTGCACCGGCGGCGTCAGCCGGTCCGCCGTACCGACGAGCACGGCCGTGGGCACGTCCAGCTCGCGCACGCCGTGATCGAGGTCGAGCAGGTCCAGCACCTGCGACCAGGAGTGGCGGACCTTGCGGGGGCAGGCGTGCACGATCCGGGCACACGCCTCGATCATGTGCGGGGCCGAACCCGGCCCCATCGTCCCGTACTTGAGAATCCGGCGGGCCAGAGGCGTGACCGGCCCCAGCGGGGCGCGGGAGCCGAGGATCCGCCGGGTCAGCCAGGTCCGCACCCGCCCGGGCCGCAGGGGGACGACGGTGGAGGCCGCGACCAGCTGCGAACTGCCCGTGCTGCACAGCAGGACGGCGGCCGCGTGCGCCCGGAAGGCGGCCCTTCCCGAGGCCGCCATCACGGTCATCCCGCCCATGGAGTGTCCCGCGATCACCGCCTGTTCGCCGGGCGCGAGGGCCGCCTGGAGTACCGCCTCCAGGTCGTCGGCGAGCGCGTCGGAGCTGCACGCGGGGCTCGCGGGGCTGCGGCCGTGGCCGCGCTGGTCGTAGGCGACGACCCGGTGGTCCGCGGCCAGGTCACGCAGCTGCGCCGCCCAGAAGGCGGTGGAGCAGGTCCAGCCGTGGGCCAGGACGACGGCGGGGGCGTCCTCGGACCCGTGGATCTCGACGTGCAGCCGGGCCCCGTCGGCGGAGACGGCGGTCAGCTCGCGCGCCGGGGCGGGCGGGGCGTAGGGGCCGGAGTCGACGTGCGGGAGACGGCTCACGCGTCCGCCCCGGCCTTCGCCACGGCGGGCTTCTCCGGCACGGACGCCCGCAGGACGTCGTACTCGGCGAGGTCCACCCGCCGCGTCGCCCGCCGGAACTCCCCGGTGGTGCCGGGCCAGATGGTGGTGTTGCGGCCGCTGGCGTCGAGGTACCAGCTGGTGCAGCCTCCGGTGTTCCACACGGTGCGCTTCATGCGCTCCTGCACCCGGTCGTTCCACGTGCGCACGGCGTCCGGGCGGGCGTCGAGGGCGACCCGCCCGCCGAGAACGTCGAGTTGGCGGACGTAGTCGGCGAGGTAGTTCAGCTGGGACTCGATCATGAGGATCATCGAGGAGTTCCCGAGGCCGGTGTTGGGCCCGATGACCGTCATCCAGTTGGGGAAGCCGGCCGCGGAGGCGCCGCGCAGGGCCTCCATGCCGCCCTTCCACGTCTCGGCGAGGGTCCGCCCGTCGGCGCCCACCACCCGTTCCGCGATGGGCATGTCGGTGACGTGGAAGCCGGTACCGAAGACGATCGCGTCCACCTCGGCCTCACTGCCGTCGGCGGCGACGAGGGTCGAGCCGCAGACCTCGGCCAGCCCGCTCGCGACCACGTCCACATTCGGCTGCGCGAGTGCCGGGTAGTAGTCGCTGGACAACAGGATCCGCTTGCAGCCGATGCGGTAGTCCGGGGTGAGCTTCGCCCGCAGGGCGGGATCCTTGATGGACCGGGCCATGTTGCGCCGGGCCATGTCCTCGACGAGGCCGAGCTGCCCCGGATGCTTGGTGAACGCCTGGACCTGCAACTCGCGGATGCCCCACAGCAGTCCGCGCCGCACCTGCGAGGTGAAGGGCAGCCGCCGGTGCACCCACCGCTCGGTGTCACCGATCGCCCGGTCCATGCGGGGCATCACCCAGGGCGCCGTGCGCTGGAACAGGGTGAGCCGCGAGACGTCGGGCTGGATCGACGGCACGATCTGGGCGGCCGAGGCGCCGGTCCCCACCATCGCGACGCGCTTGCCGCGCAGGTCGTAGTCGTGGTCCCAGCGGGCCGAGTGGAACACCTTGCCCGGGAAGGACTCCAGCCCGGGGATGTCCGGCACCTTCGGGTCGGACAGCGGCCCCGTCGCCGAGACGACCAGGTCCGCCGACAGGTTGCCGCTGCTGGTCTCGATGTCCCAGCACAGCCGCTCGGCGTTCCAGCTCATCCGCTTCACCTCCGAGTCGAAGCGGATGTGCGGCCGCAGCCGGAACACGTCCGTCACGTGCTCCAGGTAGGCGCGGATGTGCTCCTGCCCCGAGAAGGTGCGCGGCCAGTCGGGGTTGGGCGCGAAGGAGAACGAGTAGAGGTGCGAGGGCACGTCACACCGGCATCCCGGGTAGCTGTTGTCCCGCCAGGTGCCGCCGACACTGCTCGCCCGCTCCAGGACGACGAAGTCGGTGACACCCTCGCGGCGCAGCCGCACGGCGGCCCCCAGCCCGCCGAACCCGGACCCGACCACCGCGACCCGCACATGCTCGCGCTCGCCCATGCCGACACCTCCACGCACCACGAGAACCGTGCCAGTGAACACTGGCGCAATGGGAGCGTAGGGCATCGGCGTACTGATGGGTAGGGGGCGGGACACGGAAGTTACCCGCAGTACGCCTTAAGGTGCCCAGGTGGCCGAGAAGCGTGAATACCGCATGGAAGAGCTGGCCCGGCTCGCCGGGATCACGGTGCGCACCCTGCGCTTCTACCGCGAACGCAAACTGATCCCGCCACCCCGCCGCGAGGGCCGCATCGCCTGGTACGACGACCATCACCTGGCCCGGCTGCGCACGATCACGGCCCTGCTGGAGCGCGGCCACACCCTCAACGGCATCGCGGAACTGGCGGAGGCCTTCGACCACGGCCGGGACGTCGGCGACCTGCTCGGCGTCGGCGGCCCCACCGAGGAGGAACCCGTCCACCTCACCCCCGAGGAACTCGCCGACCGCTACGCGGGCGAGGCCACACCGGAGAACCTCGCCGCCGCGATGGAACTCGGCTACCTCGGCACCGACGGCGAGGAGATCGTCCACATCAGCCGCCGCCTGCTGGACGTCTCATCGGCCCTGGTCCACGAGGGCATCCCCCTCGCGGAGGTCCTCCGCGCCGCCCAGCAGGTCCGCACCCACGCCGACGCCCTCGCCGACCTCTTCACCGACCTGGTCCTGCGCCACACCTCCGCCCAGGACCTCCCCCGCCTGCGCCCCCTGGCCCGCAGCGTGGTGGAGGCGGAACTGTCACTGGCGTTGGACCGGAGGATGCGCAACCAGGCTCAGACCGACATTCACTCCATCGGGTCACCTTCAGACTGATGCGGCCCGAGCTGGCGTTCGCACTCCGAGAGTGGGATCGAAAAGCCCCGGCGACTGTGTCAGCAGCCCCGGGGTGTGGCCGACACCACCAAGGAGCGTCGACATGCCCGAGCGTAGCCTCCGACCAGCCCCGCGCAGCCCGTCTCCCCCGCCTGCCGGGCAACCGAGGGCCCTTGCCGCTCTGCGTCTCAGTTACCTCACCGGGGTGACCACTTCGCCGGGCCGACAGCGATCGGCCATCCAGCGCTGCGCCGACAGACTCGGTTTCACACTCGTCGCCGAGGCTTCCGACCTCGGCGTATCGGCCCGCCGGACATCCCCGTTCGAGAGGCCTTCCCTGTCGTCGTGGCTGGGTCGGCCTCACGAGTACGAAGCCGTCGTCTGGGCACATGTGGATCGCGCGGTGCGGTCAGTAGCACACATGGCCGAGTTGATCGCGTGGGGACGGCAGCACGCCCGGACACTCGTCTTCGGCATGCCGGACACCGACGCTCCGCTTGTCGTCACACCACAGGCGGACGGTTCGACCATCCGGCGTTGCGTGGATCTGGCACACCAGGCCGAGGTGGAGGCACGCACCATCTCCGAGCGACTCAGCAGCAGCCACGCAGCGCTGCGCGCGGCCGGCCGTTACGGCGGCGGGCTGATCCCCTTCGGTTACCGGAAGGCACCCCATCCCTCCGGCAGCGGCTGGAGCTTGGCCCCCGACCCCGTGACCGCCGCCCTTGTCCACAAGATCGTGCAAGAGGTGCATGCGGGTCGGTCGCTGGTCTCCATCGCACGCGGGCTGAACGATGCGGGTGTGCTCGTCCCACGCGATCGCCATGCCCAGCTTCAAGGAGCACCGACAGGGGGTCGCCGGCACGGACGCGACTTCGACCGATTCCGCTGGACCTCAGGCACGCTGTCCAAGGTTCTCCGAAGTCCCTCGTTGATGGGTCACCGGACGCATGGAGGCGAGACAGTCCGCGATGCGTCCGGCGCTCCCGTACTGATCGGACAGCCGGTTTTGTCCGCCCAGGAGTTCCAGACGCTGCAGGTGGTTCTTCTGGCTCGTTCCAACGGGACCCGCCGCCCCCGAAGTCGGACGCCTGCGATGCTCACGGGAATCGCACACTGTTCGGGTTGCGGCGGGCGCATGTACTTTGCCGCGCGCAAGGGGTACCCGTACGGCGACTACGTGTGCCGCGCGACCGCGCGCAGCCAGGTGTGCACGGCTTCCGCAGCCATGCGGTCCGACTGGCTTGAGAACTACACGGTGTACCGCTACCGCGAGGCCACAGCGACAGATGGGGCCGTCTCGCGGGCGCTTCTTCTCGAATACGGCGTCCGTGTCACCGTCGCCAAGGGTCGTTGCGGTGGTGATGCCACCCGCCTCATGGGACCGGACACCTCGCGCTTGACCTTTACTCTCGGTGACCGCCTGGACGCTGCGCACTGAGCCGCGAGCACTGTCGGACGAGCGAGGCCGCGCTCCCGCACGTCTCGCTCGATCCCTGTCACCTCTCGAAGGCCACTGTCACCGGTGCGTGGTCCGACCACCGCTCCTCGTGGCTGGCCGCTCGCTCCACCACTGCCTTGACGGCACGTGCCGCAAGCCGAGGAGTCGCCACGGCAAGATCAATCCGCCATCCTGAATCGTTGTCGAAGGCCCGCCCCCGGTACGACCACCACGAGTACGGCCCCTCGACGTCCGGGTGCAGGGCCCGTACGACGTCGACGTAGCCGCCGTCGGCCGGGTCGAGGACGCGGCCCAGCCACTCCCGCTCCTCCGGCAGGAATCCGGAGTTCTTCTGGTTGCCGCGCCAGTTCTTCAGGTCGGCCCGCTGGTGGGCGATGTTCCAGTCGCCGCAGACGAGCACCTCGCGCCCGTCGGCGGCGGCACGCTCCCGCAGCCCCTTGAGGTAGGTGAGGAACTCGCCCATGAAGCGTTCCTTCTCGTCCTGCCGCTCGGTGCCGACCTCGCCGGAGGGGAGATAGAGGGACGCCACCGTGATCCCCGGGAGGTCGATCTCCACGTACCGCCCGCTGCCGTCGAACTCTTCCGAGCCGAAGCCGACCTGGACCCGGTCGGGCTCGCGGCGGCTGTACAGGGACACCCCGGCCCGGCCCTTGGCGGCGGCCGGTGCGTGCACCACGTGCCACCCCTCGGGCGCACGGACGTGCTCCGGCAGCTGCTCCGGCTCGGCGCGCACCTCCTGCAGGCACAGCACATCGGCTTCGGTCGCCGCGAGCCACTCCACGAAGCCCTTCTTCGCGGCGGCACGCAGCCCGTTCACATTCACAGAGGTCACTGTCAGCAAAGCACTCTCCTCGACATCACCGGCGACCCCAGCGGCAGGACCCGTTGTCGGAGGTCACAGTGAGCACCCCGGCACGACACCGGCACACTGGACGAGGTCCAGTTCCGGATCGAATACGGTAGCGGCCATGCACATACGCCGGGTCTCCTTCGACCACCCCGACGCCATGAAGCTGAACGACCAGGTCCAGGCCGAGTACGCCGTCCGCTACGGCGACGACGGCGACGCCACGCCCATGGCCGCAGCGGACTTCGATCCGCCGAAGGGTGTGTACCTGATCGCGTACGACGAGCACGACAGCCCCGTCGCCTCGGGCGGCTGGCGCTCCCAGGACAGCAACGGCGAGGGCAACCTCGACGGCGACGCCGAGCTCAAGCGCATGTACGTGGTCGACGCCATGCGCGGCCGGGGTCTGGCCCGGCGCGTGCTGGCCGCTCTGGAGGAGGACGCCCGCGCCGCGGGCCGCCGCCGCATGGTCCTGGAGACGGGCACCAAGCAGCCCGAGGCCATTGCCCTGTACACGTCCAGCGGCTACGAGCCGTGCGGCAAGTTCGGCTATTACCGCTTCCACGAGGCGAGCCGCTGCTTCGCCAAGGACCTGCGGCCGGCCGGCTGACAGGCACTCAGCGACGGTCCTGGCTGTGGCCCGTGTCACGCGGCGCGAGCCACCGCCACCCGTCGCCCACCGCCCGGGCCTGAACATACGTCAGAGCCCGGTCGGTTTCCCGACCGGGCTCTGAGCTGCGTGGACCTGAGGGGATTTGAACCCCTGGCCCCCTCGATGCGAACGAGGTGCGCTACCGGACTGCGCCACAGGCCCTTGCAACGAGTGAAACTTTAGCACCCCGATCGGCCTGCTTGGAAATCCGTTCCCCAGGGGCGTCCACCTGCGGCTTCGCGGCGCTACTCGTTCGCGGCCCGGGGCCGCTCCCCGTCCTCGTACTGGTCGAACAGCGGGGTGCGGCCGCGCTCCCGGGCCCGGCGGGCGGAGGCCGCCCTGGGGGTCTCCCCGCGCGAGCGCGTTCGAGCGTGGGGGTGTGCGTCGGTGCGCCCGTCGCCGTCGTCCGTGCCGTGGGCGGACGGGTGCGGCTCGCCCGGGTGGTCGGCGCCCGAGTCGTTCTCCGCGTCCGGGTTCACCGTGCTCGACCGGGCCGAGCTCCAGGTGTCGGGGGCCCCGAGGTCCACGTCACTGGTGGCCCGCGGCGCGACCGGGGCCGTCACATAGGTCGGCAGGGGGACCGGCACCGGCTCCCAGCTGTCGCCGCCCTGACCGGGCCGCCGCCGGCGCTCGCGCTGCTGGTCGACCCACTCCGCGTGGTCGGTCTGCTCGACGAGGGCGCGCCGGTCCGCCGCGAGGGCCGAGAGGCCGGGGTCGGCCACCGACTCGGGTCCCTCCTCCGGTTCGTCGCCCTCCTCGTCGGCCAGGGCGCGCCGGCGGGGCTGGCGCTGCCGCTCCCGCAGGCGCTGGGCCGCGGCCTCGGCCATCCGCCGGTCCATCTGGTAGGTGAAGCGGCGGCGCTCCTGGGAGCGCAGATAGGCGATGTAGACGCTGAGCATGACCGCGGGCACACCGGGGGCCCACAGGAACGCGAGCCCTCCGACCGCGGCGACGATCGCGCCGAGGGTGAAGGCGAGGAACAGCATGGTGGTGGTGCGCCGACGGCGCGCGAGGACCTTCGAGCGCCGGGCTCGTGCCGCGGCCGCCTGGTTCGCCTGCGCCGAGGGGCCGCGCCGGGCGGCGGGCACCCGCTCCCGGGGGCGCCCGGAGCGCGCCGCGTTGGGTGCGGGCGACTGCCGGGCCTGGGGTTCGGGGGTCGCCGGGTGGGACGGCTGCTCGGGGGCGGGCGACGGTACGGGCGCCTGGGTCTGCGGACGGGTCTTGGACACGGCGAAGGCCCGGACGTCCACCGAGTCGGTGACCGCGTCCGGGGCGTCGGCGCCCTGCTCCCCCTCGTCGGTGGAGCGCGCCCGCAGGTCCTTGGCGTACCGGCGCTCCATTCCCGCCCGTCCGGACAGCAGCCGGATGGCGGTGCTGAAGCGTTCCGTCGGACGGGCCTCGTTCAGCTCGTCCTGCCTACGGAGCCACATAGGCACCAAGTAGGCGGCCCAGGCCCCGACAATGACTGCGTAGATGAGGCCGCTGCTGCTCACGTCTCACACCGTAGAGGGGTTTGTGTGAGGCCATCTGCCAATTGAGCCGGTGTGTCGCACGATCTGGCTGATATTTCGAACTTTTTTTGTGACCGATGCGATCAGCAGACCGCTCAGGCCGGGAATTCATTGCCCTGAGATGGTCATCGGCCGATCAATTTCGAACATGTATTCAATTTCCGGGGTGGTGCCGCATTCCGGGGTTGCTCTGTGACCGCGCCCGGTGCCAGCGCTTCAGCAAGCCTTCCGGCACCTCCTCCGCCGTGAGGGCGAAGACGAGGTGGTCGCGCCACGCGCCGTCGATGTGGAGATAGCGGGGCCGCAGCCCCTCCTCGCGGAATCCGAGTTTTTCCACGACCCGGCGGCTGGGCCCGTTCTCGGGGCGAATGCAGACTTCGATGCGGTGCAGTCCGACGGTGCGGAAACAGTGGTCCACGACGAGCGCCACCGACGTCGGCATCACCCCGCGGCCGGCCACCGACTCGTCCACCCAGTACCCGACGTGCCCGGAGCACATCGAGCCCCAGGTGATCCCGGCGACGGTCAACTGCCCGACCAGCCGCCCCTGGTACTCGATGACGAAGGGCAGCATCCGGCCCGCGTTCGCCTCCGACCTCAGGTGGCGGACCATCTGGCGGAAGGTGGGGCGGTGCGTCATCGGCCCGCCCGGTGCGGGCGGCGGGATCGTCGCCTCCCAGGGGCGCAGCCAGTCGCGGTTGCGCCGGTTGACCTCGCGCCAGGCCCGCTGGTCGCGCAGCTTTATCGGCCTGAGGACGATGTCGCCGTCCACCAGCTCCACGGGCCAGGATGGGCTGTTCAGCTCGCACCCCCACTGCCGGGTCTGGGGTGGTCGCCGCCCCGGAGCTGCTCGACGGCGTGGACGAGCAGCGGTTCCAGGACGGCGAGGCCGTCCTTCACGCCGCCGCTGGAGCCGGGCAGATTGACGATCAGCGTCTCCCCCGCCACTCCGGCCAGGCCCCGGGAGAGCGCCGCGGTCGGCACCTTCTCCCGGCCGAACGCCCGGATGGCCTCGGCGATGCCCGGCACCTCGTGGTCGATCACGCGGCGGGTCGCCTCGGGGGTGCGGTCGGTGGGCGAGATGCCGGTGCCGCCGGTGGTGACGATGACGTCGTAGCCGGCGTCGGCACCGGCGCGCAGGGCCGCCTCGACGGGGTCGCCGTCGGGGACGACCTGCGGGCCGTCGACCTCGAAGCCGAAGCCCTTCAGGCCGTCGGAGACCAGCGGGCCGCCCTTGTCCTCGTAGATCCCGGCGGCGGCCCGGTTGGAGGCCGTGACGACGAGCGCGCGGTACGTCATGACCGGCTCCAGTCGCCCGACTTGCCGCCCGTCTTCTCCTCCACCCGTACGTCCGTGATGACCGCTCCCTTGTCGACCGCCTTGACCATGTCGATCACGGTGAGCGCGGCGACGGAGACCGCGGTGAGGGCCTCCATCTCGACGCCCGTGCGGTCCGTCGTCTTCACGGTGGCCAGGATCTCCACGGCGTCGTCCGCGACCGACAGGTCCAGTTTCACACCGGACACCGACAACGGGTGACAGAGCGGGATCAGGTCGGGGGTGCGTTTGGCGCCCATGATCCCCGCGATCCGCGCGGTCGCGAGGGCGTCGCCCTTCGGGACACCCTCGCCGCGCAGCAGCTCGATCACGCGGGGCGAGACGAGGACGCGCCCGCTGGCGCGTGCGGTGCGCGCTGTCACGTCCTTCTCCGACACGTCGACCATACGGGCGGCGCCCGCCTCGTCGATGTGCGTCAGCCGGTCCGGCGTACGGCCGTCCTGCGGGGGTGGGTCCTGCGTGCTCATGCTGTGTGGCGCTCCCGGTCCGGGCCCGTCGCGGTGCGGCGCACGGGCCTGTTGTGCGCGACACGGTACCCCCAACCAGCGGCTATCGGCCGAGCAGGACCACCTCGACCTCGGTGCCGGGTTCGACGGAGACGGTGTCCTCGGGGACGGTGATCAGGGCGTCCGCGTGAGCGAGGGCCGCGACCAGGTGGGAGCCGGCGCCACCGACCGGCGTGACCTTGCCGTCGGTGTACGTGCCGCGCAGGAACTGGCGGCGGCCCTTCGGGGAGGTCAGCGCCTTGCCGGCGGCCAGGGTCGCCCGGGTCGTCGGGCGGTGGACGTCCTTCAGCCCCATGAGGGTGCGGATCGCGGGGCGGACGAACAGTTCGAAGGAGACGTACGACGACACCGGGTTGCCGGGCAGGGCCAGCAGCGGGGTGTGGTCGGGGCCGATGGAGCCGAAGCCCTGGGGCTTGCCGGGCTGCATGGCGAGCTTGCGGAACTCGATGCCGCTGCCGGCCTCGTCCTCGTCGCCGACGTGGGACAGGGCCTCCTTGACCACGTCGTACGCGCCGACGCTCACGCCTCCGGTGGTCACCACCAGGTCGGCGCGGACGAGCTGGTCCTCGATGGTGGAGCGCAGGGTCTCGGCGTCGTCGGCGACGGCTCCCACGCGGTAGGCGATGGCGCCGGCGTCGCGGGCGGCGGCGGTGAGGGCGAAGCTGTTGGAGTCGTAGATCTGACCAGTGCCCAGTTCCGTGTCCGGCGGGACGAGTTCGCTGCCGGTGGAGAGCACCACCACGCGCGGGCGCGGGCGTACCCGGACGGTGCCGCGGCCGATCGCGGCGAGCAGGGAGATCTGGGGCGGGCCGAGGACGGTGCCGGCTTCCAGGGCGCGGTCGCCGGCCTTCACGTCGCTGCCCTTCGCGCGCACGTGCGCGCGGGCCTCGGCCGGGCGGTACACGTGCACGTGCCCGGTGGCGCCCTCGGGGCCGAGGCTGCGGGCGCGCATGCCGTGCACCGGGCCCTCGCCGAGTCCGCCGTCGGTCCACTCGACGGGCACGACCGTCTCGGCGCCGGGCGGCAGCGGCGCGCCGGTCATGATGCGGGCGGCCTGACCGGGGCCCACGTGGAGCAGTTCGGCCTGGCCCGCGGCGACGTCCCCGACGACCTCCAGGGCCGCCGGGAACTCCTCGCTCGCGCCCGCCACGTCCGCGACCCGTACCGCGTAGCCGTCCATCGAGCTGTTGTCGAAGGGAGGCAGGGACACCGGCACCGTGATGTCCTCGACGAGGACGCAGCCCTGGGCGTCGAGCAGGTGCAGCTCGATGGGTTCCAGGGGCCGGACGGTGGCGAGGATGTCCTCCAGGTGCTCGTCCACCGACCAGAGGTGGTCGGGGCCGAAGTCGTCCTGGCCGGTGACGCGGGGCGCGACGCTGCTCAACGTGCTACATCTCCTCGGCTACGTAACTGCGAAGCCAGGCCCGGAAGTCCGGGCCCAGGTCTTCACGTTCGCATGCGAGTCGGACAATGGCACGCAGGTAGTCGCCGCGGTCGCCGGTGTCATAGCGGCGGCCCTTGAAGACGACGCCGTGCACCGGGCCGCCGATCTTCTCGTCCTGGGCGAGCTGCTGGAGGGCGTCGGTGAGCTGGATCTCGCCGCCGCGGCCGGGCTCGGTCCGGCGCAGTATGTCGAAGATGTGCGGGTCGAGGACGTAGCGGCCGATGACGGCGTAGTTGGAGGGCGCGTCGGCCGGGTCGGGCTTCTCGATGAGGCCGCTGACCTGGACGACGTCACTGTCCTCGGTGGTCTCCACGGCCGCACAGCCGTAGAGGTGGATCTGCTCGGGGGCGACCTCCATGAGCGCGATGACGCTGCCGCCGCGCTGCTCCTGGACCTCGACCATGCGCTGCAGCAGCGGGTCGCGGGGGTCGATGAGGTCGTCGCCGAGGAGGACCGCGAAGGGCTCGTCGCCCACGTGCGGGGCGGCGCACAGGACGGCGTGGCCGAGGCCCTTGGGGTCGCCCTGGCGGACGTAGTGCATGGTCGCGAGGTCGCTGGACTCCTGCACCTTGGCGAGGCGGCCGGCGTCGCCCTTCTTCTGGAGCGCCGACTCCAGTTCGTAGTTGCGGTCGAAGTGGTCCTCGAGGGGGCGCTTGTTGCGGCCCGTCACCATGAGGACGTCGTCGAGACCCGCGGCGACCGCCTCCTCGACCACGTACTGGATCGCGGGCTTGTCCACGACCGGCAGCATCTCCTTGGGAGTGGCTTTGGTGGCCGGCAGGAACCGGGTGCCGAGGCCTGCTGCGGGAATGACAGCCTTGCTGATCCGAGGGTGCTGAGTCATGTCGGCCACCCTATCCGGTGCCTTTGCATGGAATCTGCGGCTCCGGTTCATAGAAGCTCATATGAGCGTATTGCGACGGTACGGGAGCAACCTTTGAGGCCCATGGCACGTCCGGGCGAGCCTGACAAGCGGAGTTTGCGGCACGGGTTCCTCGAGGTGAGGAGCAGGTTGACGGCGGATGACCTGCGGGAAACGTCGGCCGCGTTGGCCGGGCGGGCGCTGGAGCTGCCCGAGTTGGCGGAGGCCGGCACGGTCGCGGCGTACGTCTCCGTGGGGAGTGAACCCGGCACTCTCGCGCTACTGGACGCCCTGCGTGCCCGGGGCATGCGCGTGCTGCTTCCGGTCCTGCTGCCCGACAACGACCTCGACTGGGGCGCGTACGACGGTGAGGGTTCGCTCGCGCCCGTCCGGCACGGCTCCAGGATGGCCCTCCTGGAGCCGGCGGGCGAGCGCCTGGGGCCGGACGCCGTGACCGCCGCCGACGCCGTCCTGCTGCCGGGCCTCGCGGTGGACGCGCGCGGGATGCGGCTCGGGCGGGGCGGCGGCTCCTACGACCGGGTCCTCGCACGGCTGGAGCGGGCGGGCGCCCATCCCGCCCTGGTGGTGCTGCTGTACGACTCCGAGGTCGTCGGACACGTCCCGGAGGAAGCGCACGACCGTCCGGTGCACGCGGTGGTGACACCGTCGGGAGTGCGGCGGTTCGCCCGGGAGCCGTGACGCGAAACGGCCCTCCACGCGCGCGTGGAGGGCCGTTCGTCCTGCGGTGTCAGTGGCTCAGGGCTTGAGCACCAGCTTGTCGGCCGTGCTCTTCTCGACCGCCTGGTCCGAGAAGGCCCATGGCAGCAGCTCGCCGTCGGCCCACTTGTCGGTCTGGTCGACGTAGTGGGCGCTGTAGGCGTGCCCGGACGCGCCGGTGAGGTTGATCCACTTCGACTTGTCGAGGTCGCCGAGGTTCACCACCATCCGCATGGACGGCACCCACACCACCTCGTAGCCGCCGGCCGCGTTCCAGCCGGTCGCGTTGACGGTGGCCTCGCCGCCGCCCAGTTCCCAGGGGCCGCGGTTGAGGGCGTACTGGATGAAACCGGGGCCCGCGGTGCCGAGGGTCTGGTTCTTCAGGAACAGGCGGTGCAGCCGGCCCCAGCTCCAGGTGTCGATGTCCTTGCCGAGCTTGGCGGTCAGCTCCCAGCGGGCGTCGATCATGGCCCGCTTGAGCAGCTCGTCGCGGTTGTGGGCGGCCGGACGGGTGCCCACCTCGGGGGTGGTCCACCAGTCGCTGTCGGGCTGGTTCATGAGCTGCCGGACCACCTCGAACCACCGGTCGCCGCCGTCCGGCTGCGCCTGGTCGGGGTCGCGCTGGCCGCACTCGCGGACCTTCTCGACCTGGTCCGCCGGGCCGGTGTTGTTGACCGGATCGACCCACAGGCACTGGCCCTTGGGCCGCAGCTCCTTGGGCAGCTTGTTGCCGAAGGCGAGCTTGAGGACGTTGCGCCAGACGGCGTTGAAGTAGGCGGCCGCCGCGGAGTCGGCGTCCTGGGTGTAGTCCCAGCCCTCCAGGAGCTTCTGCGCCTCACGGACGTCCTTGTTCTCCGGGTCGATCTTCAGCAGCGTGGGCACCAGCAGCCGGGCGATCTCGCTGCTGTTGTCCAGCTGCATCTGGCGCATGTCGTCCGTGGAGATCTTGCCGCCGTCCTTGATCTTCGACTGGATCAGGTCGGTGATCCGCTGGCTGCGCGCGCCGTAGCCCCAGTCCGCGGTGAGCGTGTAGGGGTACTTGTCCGGGTCGATCACGGCCTGGTTGGCGGTGACGATGTAGCCGCGCTTCGGGTCGTACTCGTAGGGCAGCGCACCTTGTGGGATGTAGCCGGTCCAGCGGTACTCGGGGTCCCAGCCGGGCGCCGGGATGGAGCCGTTGTCCTTCTTCGCGCGGATCGGGATCTTCCCGGGCAGCGTGTAGCCGATGTGGTTCTCGTTGTCGGCGTAGATCAGGTTCTGCGAGGGCACCTCGAACTGCGACGCGGCCTTGCGGAAGTCGCCCCAGTTCTTCGCCTTGTCCATGGCGAAGACGGCGTCCATGGTGGTGCCGGGCTGCAGGGCGGTCCAGCGCAGCGCGACGCCGTAGCCGTCACCTCTGTCGGGCGCGGCGGTGTCGACGGCGGCCTTCTTGCCGACCTTCACGAGTTCCTCGTCGCGGTCGGACAGCAGGGGTCCGTTGTTGGTCTCCCGGACGACGATCTTCTTGGGCGAGCCGCCGGCGACCTTGATGGTCTCCTCGCGGGTCTCGAATGGCTTGATCTTGCCGTCGTACAGGTAGCCGTTGCCGGTGATCTTCTCCAGGTAGAGGTCCGTGACGTCCACGCCGGAGTTGGTCATGCCCCAGGCGATGTCCTGGTTGTGACCGATTATCACGCCGGGCATTCCGGCGAAGGTGTAGCCGCTGACGTCGTACTGGCAGCTGCTGGAGACGCTGCGGCAGTGCAGGCCCATCTGGTACCAGACGGACGGCAGCGAGGGCGACAGGTGCGGGTCGTTGGCCAGCAGCGGCTTGCCGGTGATGGTGTACCGCCCGCCGACGACCCAGGAGTTGGAGCCGATGCCGTCGCCGTTCACGCCGACGGCCGGCGGGAGGTCGTCCAGGACCTGGGTCAGACCGCCGAGCTGGCTGTCCAGGCCGGCGGTGCCCGAGGCGCCGGAGCCGGAGCCCGCCGTACCGGAGCCGGTGCCGGTGCCGCCCGTGCCGGAGCCGCTCGACGCGGTGCCGGTGGAGGTGCCGCCGGTCCCGTTCGCGCCGGAGGTACCGGACGTGCCCGACGTGCCGCTCGTGCCGCCCTGCTCGAACGCCCCCGCCAGCTCGTCGTACTGGCCCTCCTGGACGATCGCCTTGTTGCGGCTGTACGGGTACTGCGGGTACAGGTCGGCGATCTGCTTCGGGCCGAGGCGGCTGGTCAGCAGGGCGCGGTCGATCTCGTCCTGCATGTTGCCGCGCAGGTCCCAGGCCATCGCCTTGAGCCAGGAGATCGAGTCGACCGGGGTCCACGCCTGCGGCTTGTAGTCGTTGGTGAAGCCCAGCGCCGCGTACTCCAGGGAGATGTCCTCGCCGTCCTTGCCCTGGAGGTAGGAGTTGACGCCCTTGGCGTACGCCTGGAGGTACTTCTTCGTGGAGGCCGACAGCTTGGTGTCGTACTCCTGCTTGGCGACCCGGTCCCAGCCGAGGGTGCGCAGGAACTCGTCGTTGTCGACCTGGCTCTTGCCGAACATCTCCGACAGCCGGCCGGAGGCCATGTGGCGGCGGACGTCCATCTCGTAGAACCGGTCCTGCGCCTGGACATAGCCCTGCGCCATGAACAGGTCCGCGTCGGAGGACGCGTAGATCTGCGGGATGCCGTAGTTGTCGCGCTTGACCTCGACGGGGCCCGAGAGGCCCTTCAGCGTCAGGGTGCCCTTGGTCTGCGGGAAGGAGGCCCGGACGGTACTGATGGACCAGTACGACCCGTACGCCACGCCCCCGATGAGGGCCAGCACCAGGACGAGCACGATAAGACGGGCTTTGCGCCCCTTTCTCCTGCCGGACTTGCCGGGCTGCTGGCCCGTGGAGGCGGTGGTGTCGGTGGGCATCGCTGTCCTTGCTGTCCTAACGCGAGCGGCAGGTTCGGCTGTGCTTTTAACTGAGCGCTGGAGCAACGATAGGCGCAGGGCCTTCCGCCCCTTGACGCGGAGTCGGGAACCGGCGCGGACTGACGTTCGATCTTGCCCCCGTAAGCGTCAAGAAATCGTCAAGAGTTAGGTAAGGTAACGAAGTAGTTGGCGCGCTGCGCCACAGCTTCATGTGCGATGTACGTGAGCCCACGCGCGCGTGCGTGCGGGCCAGGGAAGGATTCGGCCGCTGACTGTTCACCACCTCAACCAGCTCCTGCTCGTCTGCTCGCTCGTCCTGCTCGTCGCCGTCGCAGCGGTACGGATCTCCTCGCGCAGCGGGCTCCCCAGCCTGCTCGTGTACCTGGGGATAGGCGTCGCCATGGGCCAGGACGGCGTCGGCGACATCCATTTCGACAACGCCGAACTGACCCAGGTCATCGGCTACGCGGCCCTGGTCGTGATCCTGGCCGAGGGCGGTCTGGGGACGAAGTGGAAGGAGATCAAGCCGGCCCTGCCGGCCGCCACGGCACTGGCGCTGGCCGGTGTCGCGGTGAGCGTCGGGGTCACGGCGTCGGCCGCGCACTACCTGATCGGGCTGGAGTGGCGGCAGGCACTCATCATCGGGGCGGTCGTCTCCTCGACGGACGCGGCGGCCGTCTTCTCCGTGCTGCGCAAGATCCCGCTGCCCGCGCGCGTGACGGGCACGCTGGAGGCGGAGTCCGGCTTCAACGACGCCCCGGTGGTCATCCTGGTGGTGTCCCTTTCCACGGCCGGTCCGGTCGACCACTGGTACACGCTGCTGGGCGTGATCGTGGGGGAACTGGCCATCGGCGCGGCCATCGGGCTCGCGGTGGGCTGGCTGGGCTCCTGGGGCCTCAGGCACGTGGCACTTCCCGCGTCCGGCCTCTACCCGATCGCCGTCATGGCGATCGCCGTGGTGGCGTACGCGGCCGGCGCGCTGGCCCACGGCAGCGGCTTCCTCGCGGTGTACCTCGCCGCGATGGTGATGGGCAACGCGCGCCTGCCGCACTGGCCCGCCACGCGCGGGTTCGCCGACGGGCTCGGCTGGATGGCCCAGATCGGCATGTTCGTCCTGCTCGGCCTGCTGGTCACCCCGCACGAGCTGGGCGACGACATCGTGCCCGCGCTGGTCATCGGGCTGGTCCTGACCATGGTGGCCCGGCCGCTGAGCGTGGTGCTCTGCCTGTCGCCGTTCCGGGTGCCCTGGCAGGAGCAGGCCCTGATGTCCTGGGCGGGACTGCGCGGCGCCGTGCCCGTCATCCTGGCGACCATCCCCATGGTGCAGGGCGTCGACGCCAGCCGCCGGATCTTCAACATCGTCTTCGTGCTGGTGGTCGTCTACACCCTGGTCCAGGGCCCGACGCTGCCCTGGCTCGGCCGCAAGCTGCGGCTCGGTGACGGCTCGGAGGCCGCCGACCTCGGCATCGAGTCGGCGCCGCTGGAGCGGCTGCGCGGGCATCTGCTGTCCGTGGCGATCCCCGGCGAATCGAAGATGCACGGTGTGGAGGTGGCCGAGCTGCGGCTGCCGCACGGCGCCGCCGTGACGCTCATCGTGCGCGGGGGCGAGTCCTTCGTGCCGCTGCCGACGACGATTCTGCAACGCGGGGACGAGCTCCTCGTGGTCGCCACGGACCCCGTCCGGGACGCGACCGAGAGCCGGCTGCGGGCCGTGGGGCACGGCGGCAAGCTGGCCGGCTGGCTGGGGACGGGCCGGAACAGCGCTTGAGAGGGCACTTCGCACCCTTTGTGATTCACAGGGCAGCAGTCCCATGGTGCTCACTTTCACAGGCACACCCCACCTTGATCCCTGTACGATGAAGGCGTACCCAGATCGAACCAACTCTGCCTGACGCAGAGCTGGCGCGACCGTATGGCGGTCGGGACACCCCTCCTCACCGGGCCCCGGCATCTACCGCAGTTCCGCGCAAGAGGACAGCTCTCGGCGCCGCCCGCTACGGGGCCGCGCTACCAGGCGGCAGAAAGGCACGGGCCGTGGCGTCCACGGTCACCTCGAAGGCGTCGGAGAACCCGACGGCTTCCGCCCGCCCGGGATACGGCCGGCTGCTGCGCACCCGCGGCGCCTGGACGTTCCTGATCCCCGGCTTCGCGGCACGCCAGCCGTTCGCGATGCTGACCATCTCCATCGTGCTGCTGGTGCAGCACACCACCGGCTCCTACGGAGCGGCGGGCGCCGCCGCGGCCGTCACCGGTGTCTCCATGGCGCTGTTCGCGCCCTACAGCGGCCGCCTCGCCGACCGCTACGGGCAGCGCGCCGTCCTGGTCCCCGGGGTGCTGCTGCACGCGGTGTCCGGGCTGACGCTGACGGCGCTCGCGCTGCTCGACGCGCCCCTTTGGGCGGTGTTCGCGGCGGCCGTCCCGACCGGCGCCTCGGTGCCGCAGGTCGGCCCGATGGTGCGGGCCCGCTGGGGCGTCAAGCTCAAGGACTCGCCGCTGATGACCACCGCGGCCGCCTTCGAGTCCGTCACGGACGAACTGACCTTCGTGGTCGGACCGCTGCTGGCCACCGCCCTGTGCACGGCCGTCGCCCCGGCCGCCGGACTCGTCACCGAGGCCTCGCTGACCCTGATCGGCGGCCTGCTCTTCGCCGCGCAGAAGAGCACGCAGCCCTCGGTCGCCGGCGACGGGCACGCGCGCGTGGAGCACGTTTCGGCCCTGCGCGTCCCCGGGGTGCGCGTGCTGATCGTGACCTTCCTGGGCATCGGCACCGTCTTCGGCGGCATGCAGGTCTCGCTGGCCGCGTTCACCGAGTCGATCGGCGAACCGGGCCTGAACGGCGTCCTCTACGGCGTCTTCGCCGCGGGCAACATGCTCTCCGGTGTGGTCTGCGGCGCGATCGCCTGGAAGGCGGCCCCGCAGCGGCGCCTCGTCGTCGGCTACACGGCGCTCGCCCTGACCGCGTCGGGCCTGTGGGCAGCCCACTCCGTGCTCGTCCTCGCGGGCCTCGGCCTGCTGGTCGGCATGTGCATCGCACCCTCCCTGATCACCGGCTACACCCTGGTCGACAGCCTGGTCCCGGCCGGTGCCCGCACCGAGGCCTTCACCTGGCTGACCGGAGCGGTGGCGCTCGGCCAGGCCGCCGCCGTCACGGTCGCCGGGCAGCTGGAGGACCGCTTCTGGGGAGGCGCCGGGTTCCTGGTGCCGATGGGCGGCACGCTGCTGGCCCTCGTGACCCTCCTGGCCCTGCGTTCCCGGCTCGTGGCGCGGGGCAACGGCCGGACGGTCGCACGTGGCGTGGGTCACCGCGTGCCGGTGGCAGTGGACTGAGCGGCCGGAATACGTCACTATGGATCGTCGTTAGCACTCATCGAGTGAGAGTGCCAGGAGGAAGACAGTGCCGACCTACCAGTACCAGTGCACCGAGTGCGGCGAGGGCCTCGAGGCGGTGCAGAAGTTCACCGACGACGCCCTCACCGAGTGCCCCAACTGCAAGGGCCGCCTGAAGAAGGTGTTCTCGGCGGTCGGCATCGTCTTCAAGGGCTCCGGCTTCTACCGGAACGACAGCCGCGGCTCCTCGTCGAGCAGCTCCCCGGCGAAGTCGTCGAGCACCTCGTCCTCCGGGTCGTCGTCCTCCGACTCCGGCTCGTCGAGCTCCGGGTCGTCGGGCTCCGGCTCCAGCTCGTCGTCGAGCACCAGCAGCTCCTCCAGCAGCACCACCGCCGCGTAAGGCCTGATTCTTACGGGACCCTGTCACCTTCGGGCGACGGGGTCCTCGGCGTTTCCGCCTGCGGTTAGGGTGCGGGCATGGCGAACAAGGCGAACGTGACGGACCAGGCAGGCGCCGGGATCGGCGTCATCGGCGGCTCGGGGTTCTACTCCTTCCTCGACGACGTGACCGAGATCCAGGTCGACACCCCGTACGGGCCGCCCAGCGACTCCCTCTTCCTGGGTGACGTCGCCGGCCGGCGGGTCGCCTTCCTGCCACGGCACGGCCGGGGCCACCACCTGCCGCCGCACCGGATCAACTACCGCGCCAACCTGTGGGCGCTGCGCTCGGTCGGGGTGCGCCAGGTCCTCGCCCCGTGCGCCGTGGGCGGCCTGCGTCCCGAGTACGGGCCGGGCACGCTGCTGGTCCCGGACCAGCTGGTCGACCGCACGAAGTCCCGCGCGGGCACCTTCTTCGACGGGCTGCCGCTGCCCGACGGCTCGGTGCCGAACGTGGTGCACGTGTCGCTGGCCGACCCCTACTGCCCCGCCGGGCGGGCCGTCGCGCTGAAGGCGGCGCGCGGCCGGGACTGGGAGCCGGTGGACGGCGGCACGCTGGTCGTCGTCGAGGGGCCGCGCTTCTCGACCCGTGCGGAATCGTTGTGGCACCAGGCGCAGGGCTGGTCGGTGGTGGGCATGACCGGCCATCCCGAGGCGGCACTCGCCCGTGAGCTGGAGCTCTGCTACACGTCCCTGACCCTGGTGACCGACCTGGACGCGGGGGCCGAGACGGGCGAGGGGGTCTCCCACGACGAGGTGCTCCGGGTGTTCGCGGCGAACGTGGACCGGCTGCGGGGGGTGCTGTTCGACGCGGTGGCCGGCTTGCCCGGGGAGGGCGAGCGGGACTGTCTGTGTGTGAGTGCGCTGGGCGGGATGGATCCGGGGTTCGTGCTGCCGTAGGCGGCGGGCTCCGGTTTCCGGGGTGGAGTTGCCGTAGCCGGCGGGCCCCGGTCTCCGGGGTCGAGTCGCCGTAGCCGGCAGGTCCCGGTCTCCGGGGTCGAGTCGCCGTAGCCGGCAGGTCCCGGTCTCCGGGGTCGAGTCGCCGTAGCCGGCAGGTCCCGGTTTCCGGGGTCGAGTCGCCGTAGCCGCAGGTCCCGGTCTCCGGGGTTCGTGCTGCCGTAGGCGGCGGGCCGCTCCCGGTCTGCGGGGGAGGGTGGAACGTGCCGTTCGGGTGAGGGAGTTGTCCACAGCCCGGTGGTGGGTCCACAGGCCTGAGCGGGCGGCGTCGGGACGCCTCATCGTGGGGAGCGCAAGCCGGTCCCTCGTCGCAGGTGGTGGTCTCCGTGCCCTTCGCTCGTTCCTCGGTCGTGTCCTCTCCTCCCTCCTGGGCGCTCGCCTCGAGCCCGCCCGGGGCGGAGGTGCCCGCGACCCGTGAGGTGCCGCGGTTCGCCCCGGTACGGGTGCGCGGCGGTCACCGCTCCGGCCGGCTCGTCCGGCACCGGCGACGCGCCCTGGCCGTCGGACTCGCCATCACGGCGACGGCGCTCGTGGCGGCGGGTCCGCGCGATACCGACGGGGCCCGTGGTCACCCCCGGGCCCGGCCTCCCGCGGACACGGCGACGTTGTCCGGGCAGCAGTCCGCGCACCCGCGCCGTGCCGCGGGGTCGGTGGCTGCCCCGGTCCGGATCTCCGACGCGGCCACCGTGCGGCTGCTGCGGCCCGGTGACCGGGTCGACGTCATCGCCGCGCAGGGGGCGGTGCCGGGTGGCGACGCCCGGGTGGTCGCGCGCGGGGCCAGGGTGACGAAGGTGCCGGAGCCGGTGGAGGGTGCGGGCGACAGCGGAGCGCTGGTCGTGCTCTCGGTGCCCCGGGCCGTCGCGGCGCGGCTGGCCGGTGCCGGTGCCACAGGACGGTTGGCGGTGACGTTGTGGTGACTCGGGAGGGACCCAGGTGCTCGGTGCGGGCCGGCGTTGACGTAGGTTGCGGAGCGTTTTGTTCCACAAGCTGCTCGTGTGAGGAGACGCCCCGAGGTGAGCGAGAAGAAGGAGACGAGCATCCTGCAGGGCTTCAAGGCCTTCCTGATGCGCGGGAACGTCGTCGATCTGGCGGTGGCGGTGGTGATCGGTGCCGCCTTCACCAACATCGTGAACGCCGTGGTGAAGGGGATCATCAACCCGGTCGTCGGTGCCATCGGGACCAAGAACCTCGACCACTACAGCTCGTGCCTGAGCACGACCTGCGAGGGCGAGAAGGGCATCCAGATCCTGTGGGGCTCCGTGCTGGGCGCCGCCCTGAGCTTCGTGATCACCGCGGCGGTCGTCTACTTCCTGATGGTCCTGCCCATGGCGAAGTACCTGGCCCGGCAGGAGGCCCGCCGGAAAGCCAAGGAGGGCACGCAGGAGATCATCGAGGTGACCGAGCTGGAGGTCCTGAAGGAGATCCGGGACGCCCTGGTCGCCCAGCGCGGCTCGGGACACGACCGGCAGTAACGGCGCTGCGGGCGGCGGTCCGGACGGCCCGGAAGCGGGTGGGTGCGGCCCGGAAGCGGGCTCGGGCGGCCCGGAAGCGGCCGGGGTCAGCTGCCCGGGCGGTTCAGATGTGGTGGGGCGGCTTCTCGTCCAGGAAGCGCTTTAGGTCCGCCGCACTGCCGCCGGAGTCGGTGCGCTCGCCCCATCCGCGGTCGGTGTCGTCGGAGGACTGCTGGTCGAGCGGGTCGTCGAAGACCAGCGCGGGCTTCGGCTCGCGCGGCTCGGGGCCGGGGGCGCTACTCATGCAACCAGGGTACGGTCGCGGAGACATTCCCCGTGCCTTCTGCTGTGCTGGGACGCATGACGTCCAGCCCCGCTCCCCCGCCCGTCCCCTCCGGCGCGCCCGGCGGCCAGGGACCGCTGCGCAGCCTCAGGGCCCGCGGCCGCGACGAGGCGCACCGCACGGCCTCGCCCCTGGAACTCTTCTTCGACCTGTGCTTCGTCGTGGCCGTCGCCCAGGCCGGCATCGAGCTGGTGCACTCCGTCGCCGAGGGGCACGCGGGCCAGGGGATCCTCGACTACGCGATGGTCTTCTTCGCCCTGTGGTGGGCCTGGATGAACTTCACCTGGTTCGCCTCGGCGTACGACAACGACGACGTGCTCTACCGGGTCGTCACGCTGGTGCAGATCGCGGGTGTGCTGGTCCTCGCGGCGGGGGTCTCGCGGGCGTTCGAGGAACACGACTACCTCGTGGTCTGGCTGGGCTACGCGATCATGCGGGTGGCCATGGCGACGCAGTGGCTGCGGGCGGCCCGGGCCGGGGAGGGCCCGGAGCGCACGACGGCCCTGCGCTACGCCGGCGGCGTGCTGGCGTGCCAGGTCGGCTGGCTGGGGCTGCTGTTCCTGCCCGAGGGGGCCCGGCCCTGGTGGTTCCTGGTGATGGCGCTTCTGGAGATGTGCGTGCCGCCCCTGGCGGAGAGGGGCCACACCACGTCCTGGCATCCCCGTCACATCGCGGAGCGGTACGGGCTGTTCACCATCATCGTCCTCGGCGAGACCGTCGCGGCGGCCACGGTCGCGGTGAAGTCCGGCATCGACGAGAACGACGCGCTGGGCGAGCTCCTCCCCATCGCGGCAGGTGGGCTGCTGGTCGTCTTCGCGGCCTGGTGGATCTACTTCGTGGTGCCGATCCACGGCCATCTGCGGTCCAACCGGCAGGCGTTCCTGTGGGGGTACGGCCACTACCTGGTGTTCGCCTCCGCGGCGGCGATCGGGGCCGGGCTGGAGGTCGCGGTGGAGGAGACGGTCGGCAAGGCGCACCTCTCCACCCTGGCGGCGTCGGCTGCCGTGACCCTGCCGACGGCCCTCTACCTGCTCACGGTGTGGGCCCTGCACTCGCGCCACTTCAAGCGGGGCATCACCCAGCAGCTGGTGCTGCCGACGACGGCCCTGCTGGTGATCTGCTGCACGTTCCTGGGGCACTGGGCGGTGTTCGCGGCGGGCGTGGTCTGCGCGCTGTCGGTGGTGGCCGGAGAGACCGTGGCCGCGCGCCGGGCGGCCGGGGAGAGCGGGCCGGCGACGCGCATCGGGTGAGCGCCTCCACTTTTCCCTCCAGGCGCGCTCTTCTCTCCACCCCCACTCTCCTCGCCACGCCCGCTGCCCCCCTGCCCGCCTGCTGTCCCCTTGCATGCCCACTGTCCCCCCTGCATGCCCACTGCCTCCTGCACGCCCGCGTCAACCGCCTCGAGGCGGCGTCCACCGGCTCGGTGCGTCCACGGAGGCCGAGGGCTGGACGAGACTGTGCCTCATGACAGTTGACGCACTGACGGATGTCTCCGGCCTGCGGGTGGGGCACGCGACACGCGCCGGCGACGGTTGGCTCACCGGCACCACGGTCGTACTCGCCCCGGAGGGCGGGGCCGTGGCCGCCGTGGACGTGCGGGGCGGCGGGCCCGGCACCAAGGAGACGGACGCGCTCGACCCGCGCAATGTGGTGCGCAAGGTCGAGGCGGTCGTGCTGACCGGCGGGAGCGCCTACGGGCTCGACGCCGCTGCGGGGGTGATGGCCTGGCTGGAGGAGCGGGGGCGCGGGATCCGGGTCGGGGCGGCTCCGGCGCATGTGGTGCCGGTGGTGCCCGCCGCGTGCGTGTTCGACCTGGGGCGGGGCGGTGACTTCCGGGCCCGGCCGGACGCGGCGACCGGCCGGGCGGCGGTCGAGGCGGCCGCGGCGAGCGAGCCGGGCGCCCCGGTGCCCCAGGGGTGCGTGGGCGCTGGCACGGGAGCCGTGGTCGGGGTGGTGAAGGGTGGTGTCGGCAGCGCGAGCACGGTGCTCGGCTCGGGGATCACCGTGGCCGCGCTGGTGGTGGCCAACGCGGCGGGGTCGACGGTGGATCCGGAAACGGGGGTGCTGTACGGGGAGTTGTTCCAGGGCCGGGTGGAGTACCCGGGGGCGGAGGTCCACGCGGCCGCGCAGCGGCGTCTCGCCGAGACGGCCGCGAGGAGCACGCCACCGCCGCTCAACACCACGCTCGCCGTGGTCGCCACGGACGCGGATCTGTCCAAGGCGCAGGCGCAGAAGCTGGCTGGCACGGCGCACGACGGCATCGCCCGCGCGGTGCGTCCGGTGCATCTCCTCAACGACGGGGACACGGTGTTCACGCTGGCGACCGGCGACCGCACCCTGGACGCCGCGGACCCGCTCGCCCTGAACGAGGTCCTCGCGGCGGGTGCCGACATGGTGACGCGCGCGATCGTCCGGGCCGTGCGCGCCGCGGAGCCGGTGGACGGTCCGGGCGGGGCGTGGCCGTCGTACGGGGAGTTGTACGGGGGCCGTTGAACGGGCGTGCCGCGCACAGGGGAGGCACAGCGGACCCGGAAAATGTCGCGGTTCTGTCACGTGACGGCCTTCATGGGGAACGGACGGAACCCGACTGGCCCCCGGGCCCCTCTACTCCCACGTACTGGAGCGGATCACGCAACATCACACGAACTGGGAGCAGCCCGTGACAACGCCGAACATTTCAGCGCGGCGCACTCTGGGGGCCTGTGCCGCCCTGGTGGTCGGCGCCCTGACCCTCACCGCCTGCGGTGGCAGCGCCAACGCCAAGGACGACGACAAGGGCGGCAACGGCGGCACCAAGACGTCCGTCGCGAAGATCGCCATCTCGGCGAAGGACGGTTCGACGGGCGCGTCCATCAACGCGACCGGCGTGAAGGTCAGCGACGGCAAGCTGACGGACGTGAAGATGACGGTGGCGGGCAGCGGCCAGGCGGTCGAGGGGTCGCTCTCCGGCGACGGCAAGGTCTGGAAGCCGAAGGAGCAGCTGGAGCGCGGGACCAAGTACCAGATATCCGCGACCGCCAAGGACGCGGACGGCCGGACGGCGGCGGCCAACTCCATCTTCACGACGGTGACCTCGTCGAACAGTTTCATCGGCACGTACACGCCGGACAACGGCACGACGGTCGGCGTGGGGATGCCGGTGTCGTTCACCTTCGACAAGGCCATCACCGACCGCAAGGCCGTGCAGTCGCACATCACGGTGACGTCCAGCAGCGGGCAGCAGGTCGTCGGGCACTGGTTCAACGGGCAGCGGCTCGACTTCCGGCCGGAGGAGTACTGGAAGGCCGGCTCCAAGGTCACGATGAAGATCGACCTGGACGGGGTCGAGGGTGCGAACGGCGTCTACGGCGTGCAGAAGAAGACGGTCACCTTCACGGTGGGCCGTTCGCAGGTCTCCACGGTGGACGTCAACACACAGACCATGACGGTGGTCCGGGACGGCAAGACCATCAAGACGGTCCCGATCTCGGCGGGCAGCCCGGAGCACACCACCTACAACGGGCAGATGGTGATCTCCGAGAAGTTCGTCCAGACCCGGATGAACAGCCGGACGGTCGGACTGGGTGGCGAGTACGACATCCCGGACGTGCCGCACGCGATGCGTCTGACGACCTCGGGCACGTTCATCCACGGCAACTACTGGTACAACAAGGGCAACCCGCCCTTCGGCCGTCAGGGCACCAGCCACGGCTGCGTGGGCCTCGCCGACGTCCAGGGCGCGGGCGGCAACACGCCCGCCAAGTGGTTCTACGACAACTCCCTCATCGGGGACGTGGTGATCGTGAAGAACTCCCCCGACAAGACGGTGGCGCCGGACAACGGGCTGAACGGCTGGAACATGGCGTGGAGCCAGTGGACCGCGGACAGCGCTTCCTGACCGGCGGTAAGCACACCTGAACAACCCTCCCAACAGGGGTTTTTGACGGACCGATCGGGCCGCGCGGGAACTGTTCGCGCGGCCCGCGCGTTTTACCGGACGTACGTTTTCTCGGTTCCCGGACATGATGTCCGACCGAGGGGCTACGGTATGCACCCACAAGGTGACATGCAGCAACGCCGGGAGAAACCTTGAGCGTTCCGTACGAGACGGCAGCGTACGAACCCCACGACTCGCCCGAGACGCCGGAGGAGCACCTCGCGCGACTCCTCGGCCGTGCCCTGAACTCCTTCGAGCTACCGGACGAGGCGATAAGGCGGCTGGACTGCGCGCTGGCGCACGACAGCTCGCTGCATTCCGCGCACCACAGCGCGGGCCTGCACCGGGAGACGTACCGGCACACGTGGCTGCTCGCCGACGGTTCGGCGCTCACCCTGTGGGAGCTCGTCCACAACACCGCGCCGGGCAGCGAACCGCAGCACGAGGTGTACGTCGACGAGGAGGAGCTGCGCGCCGCCACCGCCCGGCTGGCACTGCCGCAGGACACCCCGGACTTCGAACTGCCGGTGACGGTGCAGCTGTCACCGGTCCCCGCCCCGCGGCACGCGTACGCCGCCGAGAACTCGGCGGACCACGCGCGCAGGTTACTGCGCCGGGCGGAGAACGTGGACCGGCCGGGCGTGGACACGGCGGCCCTGCTGGCCACGGCGTCCGGGCACCAGATCACCCAGGCCTTCGGCCGGCCGTGCCGCGCGGGCCGGGCAGGGCTGGGTTTCTCGCTCTACGAGCACGCGTTCCTGCTGCGCGACGGCGACGAGGTCTCCCTCTGGGAGGTCGAGCACACGGCGACGCCGGACGGACGGCACATGTGCGAGGTGTACGCCAGCGAGGACGCGGCACGCGAGGCGATGGAGCGGCGGGCGGCACAGCTGTCCTAGTTGTACTGCCCAGGCAGGTTGGTCGAGTTTGTGCTCTGACACTGTCTGAATCGGGTGACGAGTGAAGGCCTCCGGTTGTGGAGTGGAGCTGTCGAGGAACCGCTCCGGAACCGACCACCCGCAGCACGACTACCGGGCGGCGTCACCGACGTCGTGGCCTCCTGCAGCTAGAGCGCCCCGTCACCCAGTCGACGCACCAGTTCCTCGAAGGCGCGTCTCTCCTCGGTGGTCAGCTCCGCGGATTCCGACCGGGGGCCCGTCTGCCGCTGCTGCGGGAGGGCGGGGAGCGGGTGGCCTTCGGGCCGGCGGGAGGCGTGCTCGGGCATGTGCCCAGTAGACACCACGGCCCGGGACTTCGGTCCCGGGCCGTGATTTTCGTGATCTATCTCGCAGGTGGCATGAACGGTTCACACACCCCGAAAGGGGCGAACCTCCAGCCGCTTCACGCCGCGACGGGCTGCTTCGTCTCCGCCGCCTGGACCGCGCCGCTCTCACCGGAGGCCGCTGCGGTGCCCGGGGCCGGCTTGCGCATGCCCTTCAGGACGACGACCAGGGCCGTCGTGACACAGACGCCCGCGGCGATGGCGATCAGGTAGAGGAACGGGTTGCCGATCAGCGGGACCACGAAGATGCCGCCGTGCGGGGCGCGCAGGGTCGCGCCGAAGGCCATCGACAGGGCGCCGGTGACCGCGCCGCCCGCCATGGAGGCCGGAATGACGCGCAGCGGGTCGGCCGCCGCGAAGGGGATCGCGCCCTCGGAGATGAAGGAGGCGCCGAGCACCCAGGCGGCCTTGCCGTTCTCGCGCTCGGTCTGGGTGAAGAGCTTGCCCCGCACGGTCGTCGCCAGGGCCATGGCCAGCGGCGGGACCATACCGGCCGCCATCACCGCGGCCATGATCTTCATCGCCGAGTCGCTGGGGCTGGCCACCGCGATACCGGCCGTGGCGAAGGTGTAGGCGACCTTGTTGACGGGGCCGCCGAGGTCGAAGCACATCATCAGGCCGAGGAGGGTGCCGAGCAGGATGGCGTTGCTGCCGGACAGCCCGTTCAGCCAGTCGGTCATGCCCTTCTGGGCCTCGGCGATGGGCTTGCCGATGACGACGAACATCAGGAACCCGACGATGGCCGAGGAGATGAGCGGGATCACCACCACGGGCATGATGCCGCGCAGCGCCGCCGGGACGTTCACCTTCTGGATGGCCATCACGACGCCACCGGCGATCAGACCGGCCGCCAGGCCGCCGAGGAAACCGGCGTTGATGTTGAACGCGATCATGCCGCCGACGAAGCCGGGGACGATGCCGGGCCGGTCGGCCATGCCGTAGGCGATGTAGCCGGCCAGGACCGGGACGAGGAAGCCGAAGGCGACGCCGCCGATCTGGAAGAGCAGGGCGGCCCAGCTGTCGGCCTGGGTCCACAGGAAGTGGTCCATCACCGACGGGGCCTTGTTGATCTTGTAGCCGCCGATCGCGAACCCGAGGGCGATGAGCAGACCGCCCGCGGCGACGAACGGCACCATGTAACTGACGCCGGACATCAGCCACTTGCGCAGCTTGGTGCCGTAGCCCTCGTTGGACTCGCCCGCGCGCTCCACGGGAGTGGCCGGGGCGGATCCGGAGGTGACCTCGCCGCGCGCGGCCTTCTCGCGGACCTCGGTGATGAGTTCGGCGGCGCGGTTGATGCCCGCCTTCACCCCGACGTCGACGGTGGGCTTGCCGGCGAACCGCTCCTTCTCCCGTACGGGCACGTCGTGGGCGAAGATCACGGCGTCCGCCGCTGCGATGACCTGCGGGTCGAGCCGCGTGAAACCGGCCGATCCCTGGGGTTCCACGGTGAGTTCGACGCCCGCCTCGCGACCGGCGTTCTCCAGCGACTCGGCCGCCATGTAGGTGTGGGCGATGCCGGTGGGGCAGGAGGTGACGGCGACGATACGGAACGGCCGCTCCTCGCCCCCGGCCGTGCCACCGGCTTCCGCGGTGTTGCCGCGGGCTTCAGCGGTGCCGCGGGCTTCCGCGGTGTTGCCGCGGGCTTCCGCGGTGCCGCCGGCTTCCGCTGCGTTTTCGGCTTCAGCTGTGACCGTGGCGGCGGCGGGAGAGGCCGCTCCCGCCGACGCCACGGTGTCTTCGCGACCCGCGGGTGCGGGTGCTTGCGGCTCGTCGCCGCGGATCAGCGCCGCCGCGGCCTGCGCGTCGCCCACCGCGCGCAGGGCGTCGGTGAACTCGCTGTTCATCAGCTGCCGGGCCAGCGAGGACAGGATCGTCAGATGGGCGTCGTCCGCACCGGCGGGCGCGGCGATCAGGAAGATCAGGTCGGCGGGGCCGTCCGGGGCGCCGAAGTCGATGCCCTGGGCGCTGCGGCCGAAGGCGAGCGTCGGCTCGGTGACGTGCTCGCTGCGGCAGTGCGGGATGCCGATGCCGCCGTCGAGGCCGGTCGGCATCTGGGCCTCGCGGGCGGCCACGTCGGCGAGGAAGCCGTCCAGGTCGGTCACCCGGCCCAGGGCCACCATGCGCTCCGCGAGGGCACGCGCCGCCGCTTCCTTGGTGTCGGCGGACAGGCCGAGGTCGACCAGGTCCGCCGTGATCATGTCGCTCATCGCGGGCTCCTTAGCACGCGTATCGCCCGGTGGGAGGGGTGGGCGGGGAGGGGGACGGGGGTGCGGTGGGGGGTGACGGGGGTGGACGCGCGGCCCGCGAGTAACGGGGAGGGGGCCCGCCGCTCGGGCGCAGGCGCGCCCTGCTCGTCGTAGGTCATGACACCGGCTCCTTCAGCACACGGTCCGCCGGGATCTCGGCCGTGACCGTCACCGCTGCCTGGTCCAGGTCGCGCGGCGTCGGCATCACGCTGCCGGGCAGCTGGACGGCAGCGGCGCCGTGCGCGACCGCGGAGGCCAGGGCCTCGGGGCCCTGGCCTCCGGCGATCAGGAACCCGGCGAGGGAGGAGTCACCGGCGCCGACGTTGCTGCGGACGGCGGCCACGCGGGCGCCGGCGAACCAGGCGCCCTGCTCGGAGACGAGCAGCTGCCCGTCGGCGCCGAGGCTGGCCAGGACGGCCCGGGCGCCCATCTCGCGCAGCTCCTCGGCGGCCTTCACGGCGTCGCCGACCGTGGCGAGGGGGCGGCCGACGGCTCCGGCGAGTTCCTCGGCGTTCGGCTTGACCACGTCGGGCCGCTCACGCAGGGCCGCGAGCAGCGCGGGCCCGGAGGTGTCGAGGGCGATCCGTGCCCCGGCGGCGTGCGCGCGGGCGACCAGGTCGGCGTACCAGGAGGGGGCGAGGCCACGCGGGAGGCTGCCGCAGCAGGCGATCCAGGAGGCGTCGCGGGACTGCTGCCGTACGGTCTCCAGGAGCAGTTCGCGCTCGGCGCCGGAGAGTTCGGGGCCGGGCGCGTTGATCTTCGTCAGGACGCCGTCGGACTCGGCGAGGGCGATGTTGGAGCGGGTGGCCCCGGCGACCGGAACCGGCGCGACCTCGATGCCCTGCTGGTCGAGCAGGTCGGCGACCAGGGCGCCCGGGGCGCCGCCCAGGGGCAGGACCGCCACGGTGCGCCGGCCGGCCGCGGCGACGGCGCGCGAGACGTTCACGCCCTTGCCGCCCGGGTCCATCCGCTCGCCGGTGGCGCGGATGACCTCGCCGCGGTCGAGGGACGGCACCTCGTAGGTGCGGTCCAGGGACGGGTTGGGGGTGACGGTGAGGATCATGCGCGCACTACTTCCGTGCCGCCGCGCTCGATCGCGACGGTGTCTTCGGGGCTCAGCCCGCTGTCGGTGATCAGCAGGTCCACATCGCTCAGGTCGCCGAAGCGGGCGAAGTGCTCCTGGCCGTGCTTGGAGGAGTCGGCGAGCAGCACCACCCGGCGGGCGGCGGCCACGGCCGCGCGTTTCACGGCGGCCTCGGCGAGGTCGGGGGTGGTCAGGCCGTGTTCGGCGGAGAAGCCGTTGGCGGCCACGAACAGCACGTCGGCGCGGATCTCGCCGTACGCCCGCAGCGCCCAGGCGTCCACGGCGGCGCGCGTGCGGTGCCGTACGCGCCCCCCGATGAGGTGGAGCTGGATGCCGGGGTGATCGGCGAGGCGGGCCGCGATGGGGAGGCTGTGCGTGACGACGGTGAGGGAGGCCTCCAGAGGGAGGGCGGCAGCCATCCGGGCCACCGTCGTCCCGGCGTCGAGGATCACCGTGCCCTCGGCGGGCAGTTCCGCGAGGGCCGCCTTGGCGATGCCGTCCTTCTCGTCGGCGGCGGTCGTCTCGCGCTCCGCCAGATCCGGCTCGAAGTCCAGGCGCCCGGCCGGGATGGCCCCGCCGTGCACCCGGCGGACCAGTCCGGCGCGGTCGAGGGCCTTCAGATCCCGGCGGATCGTCTCCGCCGTCACCTGGAACTCCTCGGCCAGAGACACGACATCCACTCGGCCGCCGTCACGGGCGAGCCGGAGGATCTCCTGCTGCCGCTCCGGTGCGTACATGTCCGTTCGCCTCCACCTCATGCCCGAACGTGTGGTTTCAGCGGGAGGCTACGCCGAGATTTCCGCAAAGTAAACAGGTTCGGACTCAATCGGGCATGATCAGAAGGTGGAGGCGAGAAGCGGGAAGTGCGTTTCCCTTTCCCGTCTCCTGACACGCGAACGGGCCCGGCACCGAGGTGCCGGGCCCGTTTCCCGCGGTCAGACCAGCACCGCTTCCTTCTCCCCCGCCGGCGCCTGCTCGCCCTCCACGTGCTGGGCGGGCCGCTTCGGCAGCGCGAACATCAGCAGGAAGATGGCCCCCAGCACCGCGGCGACGTACCCGAGCGCGTTCTGGAAGGCGTCCACGAAGGCCGGACCGATCTGCTCCCGCCGCAGGTGGTCGGAGATCGTGCCGAAGAACACCACCGACACCAGGGCGAGCCCCAGCGCGTTGCCCATCTGCTGCACGGTGTTGATCAGCCCCGACGCCGAACCGGCGTGCTCGCGCGGCACCTCGGAGAGCACCGCGTCGGTCAGCGGCGCGACGATCAGCCCCATGCCGACGCCCATCACGACCAGCGGCAGAGCCATCTGCCAGGGGGCGATGGCGAGGCCGTAGTGCCCGGACTCCCAGATGTAGAGGAGCACTCCGGCGCCCATCACCAGCGCACCCGCCTGGAGCACCTTGCGGCCGAAACGCGGGACCAGCATCTGCACGGACATCCCGGCGGCCGCCGACACGGCGATCGAGAACGGCACCCCGGTCAGGCCCGCCTTCAGCGGCCTCCAGCCGAGCCCGACCTGCATGTACAGCGTCCACACCAGGAAGAACACGCCCAGCGCGATCCCGAAGACGGTCTGCACGGCGATCCCGGCCGCGAAGCTCTTGACCTTGAACAGCGACAGCTCGATCAGCGGGGAACCGTCCCGAGCGGCCTTGCGCCTCTCGTACGCCACCAGCACCGCGAGGACGACGAGCGAGCCGGCCATCGAGACATACCCCCACACCGGCCAGTCCAGCTCACGGCCGCGGATGAGCGGGTAGAGCAGCATCAGCAGACCCAGCGTCACGAGCGCGACGCCCACCAGGTCCAGCTTCAGTGCGCGTGGCGCCTTGGACTCGGTGATGAAGCGGCTGCCGAGGATCAGTCCGGCGACACCGACGGGCAGGTTGATCAGGAAGATCGACCGCCACTCCCAGCCGAACAGGTTCCACTCGGTCAGCAGCGCGCCCAGCAGCGGACCGGACACGGCCCCGAGGCCGACGACCGCGCCGAACAGACCGAACACCTTGCCGCGCTCGTGCGCCGGGAAGGTGGCGTGCACGATCGACAGCACCTGCGGCACCATCAGCGCCGCCATGCCGCCCTGGAGGAAGCGCGAGGCGACCAGCATCTCCGGGTTCACCGCGAGGCCGCACAGTGCGGAGGCGAGCGTGAACCCGCCGATGCCGGCGAGGAAGATCCGCTTGCGCCCGTGGATGTCCCCGAGCCGTCCGCCGGTGATCAGGCCCGCGGCGAAGGCGAGGGCGTAACCGGCGGTGATCCACTGGATCTGGCTGAAGGAGGCGCCGGACTCCTGCCGGATCGACGGTATGGCGATGTTGACGATGGTCACGTCGACGAGGTCCATGAAGGCCGCGGTCATCACGATCGCGAGGGCGAACCAGCGCCGGCGGTCGGTCCCGCCGCCCGCCGTGCCGAGGGTGGTGTCGGTGGAGTTCATGCTTCGAAGTTAGACCCCTAGTAGGTCAGATCGTGTCCTATTGGTGCGTCATCCTCATCGGTATGACGACGGACACCCCGGCTCGGCTGCTGACCCTCCTCTCCCTCCTCCAGACGCCCCGTGAATGGCCCGGCGGCGAGCTCTCCGACCGGCTCGGGGTGTCCCGGCGCACGGTACGGCGGGACATCGACCGGCTGCGCGAGCTCGGCTACCCCGTGCAGGCGACCAAGGGCGCCGACGGCGGCTACCGGCTGGTCGCCGGCAAGGCCATGCCGCCGCTCGTGCTCGACGACGAGGAGGCCGTGGCGATCGCCGTCGGGCTGCGCGCCGGGGCGGGGCACGCGGTGGAGGGCCTGGACGAGGCCTCGGTGCGGGCACTGGCCAAGCTGGAGCAGGTCCTGCCGGGCCGGCTGCGCCACCGGGTGACCACCCTCCAGGCCGCGACGACGCCCCTCACCAGCGGGGACGGGCCGAGCATCGCTCCGGAGACGCTGACCGTCATGGCCTCGACGGTGGCCGGGCACGAACGGCTGCGGTTCGCCTACCGGGCAGCGGACGGCACGGAGTCGCGACGCCTGACGGAGCCCTACCGGCTGGTGTCGACGGGCCGCCGCTGGTATCTGGTGGCGTACGACATCGACCGGGACGACTGGCGCACGTTCCGCGTCGACCGGGTGAGCGAGCCGTTCGCCACCGGAGCCCGCTTCGTGCCGCGCGAGCTGCCGACGGGCGACGCGGCGGAGTACCTGCGGCGCTCCATGCAACTCCGGCACTCGTCCTACGACTTCGAGGTCACGTTCGCCGCACCGGCCGGCTTCGTCGCCGCCCGGGTACCCGACTGGCTGGGCACGCCCGAGCCGTTGGACGACCGCAGCTGCCGACTGCGGGGATCCATCGGCGACGCCGTGCAGTGGGTGGCGTTCCGGCTGGCGATGCTGGAGTGCGACTTCGTGGTGCACGAGCCGGAACAACTCGTGACGGCGGTCAGGGAGTTGGGGGCACGGTTGAGCAGGGCGGCAGGGGCGTCGCCGGACGCGGACGGAGAGCCGGGCGTGGGCGGGGTGCCGGGCGCGGGCGGGGTTCCGGACGCCGGTGGAGCGCCGGACCCCGGTGGAGCGCCGGACGCCGGTGGAGCGCCGGACGCCGGTGGAGCGCCGGACGGAGACAGGGTGCGGGGTGCGGGCGGGGTGTGAGCCGTCGCGTCACTGTCCCCACGGGAAGTCCCGCAGGGCAGCGAGGTTGCGCAGGGCGAGTTCCACCGGGCCGTCCGGACCCTCGACGGGCCCGTCCCCCGCGGCCCAGGCCTCCAACGCGGCCCGTACGGCCGCACCGGCGACGGCGGCGGCGAAGCGGATCTCAGGCGTGATCACGAGGGCCTCACCGGCCACGGCAACGTTGTCGCCGGCCCTTGAGGTTCCGGAGCCCCCGCCGACTCCGGAGGCCCGGCCGGTCCCGGCCCGGCCCGTCTCGGCCCCACCGGTCCCGGCCCCACCGGTCCCGGCCCCACCGGTCTCGGACACCCCGCCGCCCCCGGAGGCCCCTGCACGTGTCACCCGTTCCGCCAGCACCTCCCCCAGGCGCCGCTCGGACGCCTGGCACACCTCCGCCCACACCCTGCCCAGGGACGGGGTCGCCTCGGCCAGGCGCAGGAGTGTGCGGACCCACTCCCAGGAGGACACCGAGACGCCGACGCCCGGGGTGAGGGTGCGGTGCACCCCGTCCTCCAGCGCTCGCAGCACACCGGCGTCGGAGGGAGCGGCACGCACCGCCTCCACCCAGCGCTGGGCGCCGGTCGCGTAGAGCGGGGCGACGGCTTCCTCCTTGGTGGCGAAGTACCGGTAGAAGGTGCGCGGGGCGATACCGGCAGCCTGGGCGATGTCCTCCGCACGGGTGGCGCGCAGGCCGTGCCGTACGAAGAGACCGGCTGCCACCCGGGCGATCTCCATACGTGTCTCGGCCTTCCGCCGCTCGGTCAGTGAGGACGGAGGCGGGGTCGGGGTGGTGCTGCTCACGCCCGGCAGGCTATGCCCATGTGACACAATCTGCCACTGGCGGGCCACCCCGTGGTTCAGGTACGGGGTGGCCCGCCCTCCAGAAACAGAGAGAGCCGGGCCCCGGCGTCCGGGGGGAAGGACGCCGAAGCCCGGTCTCGGGGAAAGTCCCGGCGCCGGGGGGAGTGCGACGGGACGTGGCATTCGGGGTTCGAGGGGCGTGGCCCCGGGTCCGAACTGGTGGACCCAGAAGTCTTGTTCCCTGAGTCCGCGGATTGAAGCAGCGTTACAACGCCATGTTTGCGCGGTCTTTCGCCACCCGGCGTACGCGGTGGCCCCCGGGCGTACACGGTCCGTCACCACTGGCCGTGGGAACGGCTCGTACGCCCGGACGCCCACCGAGTGGACCGGTGCCCGCCATCGGTGACACCGCGTCGAGGGTCAGGCCGCCGCGTCGAACCCGGTGCTGCGGGCCAGCTTCTTCAGCTCCAGCAGCGCGTGCTTCTCGATCTGCCGGATGCGCTCGCGGGTCAGACCGTGCTCCTTGCCGACCTCGGTCAGGGTGCGCTCGCGACCGTCCTCGATGCCGTAGCGCATCTTGATGATCGACGCCGTGCGCTGGTCGAGGCGGCCGATGAGGTCGTCGAGCTCCTCGCTGCGCAGCAAGGTGAGCACCGACTGCTCGGGCGACACGGCCGAGGTGTCCTCCAGGAGGTCACCGAACTGGGTCTCGCCCTCGTCGTCGACCGACATGTTCAGCGAGACCGGGTCGCGGGCCCAGTCCAGGACGTCGGTGACGCGCTCCGGCGTGGAGCCGAGCTCGGCCGCGATCTCCGCGGGCTCCGGGTCCCGGCCGTGCTCGCGGTTGAACTCGCGCTGCACACGGCGGATCCGGCCGAGCTCCTCCACGAGGTGGACGGGCAGGCGGATCGTGCGGGACTGGTCGGCTATCGAGCGGGTGATGGCCTGGCGGATCCACCACGTCGCGTACGTGGAGAACTTGAAGCCCTTGCGGTAGTCGAACTTCTCGACCGCGCGCACCAGGCCGGCGTTGCCCTCCTGGATCAGGTCGAGCAGCGGCAGGCCGCTGCGGGGGTAGCGGCGGGCGACGGCGACGACGAGGCGCAGGTTGGAGCGGATGAAGACGTCCTTGGCGCGCTCGCTCGCGTCGACCAGGGCCTGCAGCTCCTCGGGGGAAGCCCCGGCCTTGTTCTCCTCCAGGCCGTCGAGGATCTGCTGTGCGAACACACCCGCTTCGATGATCTGCGACAGCTCGACTTCCTTGGCGGCGTCGAGCAGCGGTGTGCGCGCGATCTCGTCGAGGTACATGCCGACCAGGTCGCGGTCGGCGATCTCGCCGCCATGGGCGCGAACACTGCTTGCCGCGTCGGCCGTCTCGCCGGTGGCGGACTGACGACGGGCGACGGCACGGGTTGCCATGCGAGCTCCCTTGCGATGGTGAGGTCAGCGGGTGGTCCTTCGGACGCGGGACTCCGTCTTCCGGGACTCTCCGGACTCTCCTCGGGTGCCCTGCATCCGTTGGAAACAACGACTGGAATCAGGACAGAATTCCCAACCCGGCCCCCGATTTTTCTGATCATGCAGTACCCTGTCCGGCCACACAGGGAGGCCAGATGCCGTCACAGTCCACAGAGGTGCAGGTCAGGCCGGGGGTCGAGAGTGACCTCGAGGCCCTCACGGCCCTCTACAACCACTATGTGGATGAGACAGCGATCACATTCGATACGGCGATCTTCACTCCGGAGGAGCGCCGCCCTTGGCTGCTCTCCCACCCTGAAGACGGGCCGCACCGCCTGATGGTTGCCACGGAGCCCGATACACAGGAGATCCTGGGCTACGCCACTTCCAGCCCTTTCCGAATGAAGCCCGCTTATGCCACGTCCGTGGAGACGACCGTGTACGTCGCTCCGGACGCCGGCCGGCGCGGCGTCGGCACACTCCTCTACAGGACCCTCTTCGAGGCACTGTCGGGCGAGGACCTGCACCGCGCCTACGCGGGCATCGCGCTGCCGAACGAGGCGTCGGTCCGGCTGCACGAACGGTTCGCGTTCCAGCACGTCGGCACGTACCGGGAGGTCGGCCGCAAGTTCGGCAGGTACTGGGACGTGGCCTGGTACGAGAAGCCGCTGTAGAGCACCTCCGCCGGCTCGCCGCCGCCCTGGTCCGCCTCAGCCGAACTGCACCGACCGCTTCGCCAGCCCCATCCAGAACCCGTCGATCACGGACTTCTGCGTGTCCAGCTCACCGGCCGCGTCGGCCGCGCCCATGGTCACGAACAGCGGGGCGAAGTGCTCGGTGCGCGGGTGGGCCAGCTGCCCCGCGGGGGACTTGCGGGTGAAGTCGAGCAGCGCGTCCACGTCGCGCGCCTCCAGCGCCCGCCGCCCCCAGTCGTCGAACTCGGCCGACCACGCGGGGGTGCCGCCCTGCCGCAGCGCGGCCAGGTTGTGGGTGAAGAAGCCCGAGCCGACGATGAGTACGCCCTCGTCCCGCAGCGGGGCGAGCTTGCGGCCGATCTCCATGAGCCGGACCGGGTCGAGCGTCGGCATGGACACCTGAAGGACCGGGAGGTCGGCCTCCGGGTACATCTCGACCAGCGGGACGTACGCGCCGTGGTCGAGGCCGCGGTCGGGGACGTCCTGGACGGGGATGCCGGGGGCGCACAGCAGCTTGCGTACGGACTCCGCGAGCTCCGGTGCGCCGGGAGCGTCGTACTTCACCCGGTAGTAGTGCTCGGGGAAGCCCCAGAAGTCGTAGACGAGCGGGACGGTCTCCGTCGCGCCGAGGGCGAGCGGGGCCTCCTCCCAGTGGGCGGAGACGATCAGTACGGCCTTGGGGCGGGGCAGGCCCGCGGCCCAGGCGGCCAGCTCACCGGGCCAGACCGGGTCGTCGGCCAGGGGCGGCGCGCCGTGGCTGAGGTACAGAGCGGGCATGCGCTCCTGGGTGGCGGCGGACATGCTGCGGCTCCTTCCAAAACATGGTTCCCTGACAAAACTGTACGGGCCATTTGTTTAAAGTTCAAGGAGGGGCCACGTAGAGTGGAACACATGAAGGCACCCGCATCCGCACCGACAACCGGCTCCACCGCCCCACCCCAGGAACCGCGCTGGCTCACCGACGAGGAGCAGCGCGTCTGGCGCTGGTTCATGGAGGGCGCCACCCTCCTCGACGACCATCTCGACCGCCAGCTCCAGCGCGACGCGGGCATGCCGCACGTCTATTACGGCCTTCTGGTCAAGCTCGCCGAGGCGCCGCGGCGGCGCCTGCGGATGACCGAACTGGCGATGCTGGCGAAGATCACCCGCTCCCGTCTCTCGCACGCCGTCGCGCGCCTGGAGAAGAACGGCTGGGTACGCCGGGAGGACTGCCCCGACGACAAGCGGGGCCAGTTCGCCGTCCTCACCGACGAGGGCCTCCATGTCCTGCGGCAGACCGCGCCCGGGCATGTCGAGGCCGTGCGCCAGGCCGTGTTCGACCGGCTCTCGCCGGAACAGCAGAAGTCCCTCGGCGAGATCATGCGGATCGTCGCCGAGGGACTTCAGCCGGCCGAAGCGGGTGCGGACCTGCCCTGGCTCCGCTGAGCCGCGCGGAGCCGGGGCAGGTCCTGGATTCCGTAGGTGCGAGGCGTCCCCTTCCTCGTGCCTACGGGTGGCCCGAAGGGGTGCGGTGCGCGGGCGTCAGTGGGCGACGACCGGGATCTGCACCTCGTCCGCCGTGCCCTCCTCGGAGGACGACGCCACCGTCGTACCGCCCGGGCGGCCGGCGTTGACGAACGTCAGGGCGATCGCGGCGGCCACCACGAGGATGCCGACGGCGAACCAGATGGCGCTGGTGTAGCCCTGCACCATGGCCTCCAGCTGGACCAGCTGCTGCTGGGACCGGCTGGTCGCCCCGGCGATGTGGTCGGCGACGTACGCCGTGGTCGCCGAGGCGGCGATGGTGTTCAGCAGGGCCGTGCCGATCGCGCCGCCCACCTGCTGCGAGGTGTTGACCATCGCGGAGGCGACACCGGCGTCCCGCGGCTCGACGCCCTGGGTGGCCAGCGACATGGCCGGCATGAACGCCGTACCCATGCCGAGGCCGAGCAGCAGCATCGCCGGCAGCAGCAGGGCGGCGTACGAGGAGCCGGTCTCCAGCTGGGTCAGCAGCAGCATGCCGAGCGCGGCGACCAGGAAGCCCGGGCCCATCAGCAGGCGCGGCGCGACCCGGGTCATCAGGCGGGTGCCGATCTGGGTGGAGCCTGTGATCATGCCCGCGATCATCGGCAGGAAGGCGAACCCGGTCTTGACCGGCGAGTAGCCCTTCACGATCTGCAGGTAGTAGGTCAGGAAGAGGAACAGGCCGAACATCGCGATGATCGCGAGACCGAGGGAGAGGTAGATCCCGCCGCGGTTGCGCTCGGTGACCACGCGCAGCGGCAGCAGCGGGGCCTTGACCTTCGACTCGACGAGCACGAAGGAGAGCAGCAGCACGGCCGAGGCGACGAACATGCCGACGGTGAGGGAGTCGCTCCAGCCGTCGGACTCGGCGCGGGTGAAGCCGTAGACGAGGGCGACCAGGCCGAGGGTGGACAGGATCACGCCGGGGATGTCGAGCGGGGAGCGGTTGCGGCCGCCCTCCGGCTCACGGATGACGAAGTAGGCACCGGCCGCGGCGACGATGGCGAACGGGATGTTCACGAAGAACGTCCAGCGCCAGTCCAGGTACTCGGTGAGGAAGCCGCCCAGGATCAGGCCGACGGCACCGCCACCACCGGCGATCGCGCCGTAGATGCCGAACGCCTTGGCGCGCTCCTTGGCGTCGGTGAACATCACCGCGAGCAGGGAGAGCGCGGCGGGCGCGAGCAGGGCGCCGAAGACACCCTGGAGGGCACGGGCGCCGAACATCATCGCCTCGTTGGTGGCCGCGCCGCCGAGCGCGGAGGCGGCGGCGAATCCGCCCAGGCCGACGACGAAGGCCTTCTTGCGGCCCCACAGGTCGGCTATCCGGCCGCCGAACAGGAGCAGACCGCCGAAGGCGAGGGCGTAGGCCGTGACGACCCACTGCCGGTTGCCGTCGGAGATGCCCAGGTCCTGCTGGGCGGAGGGCAGGGCGATGTTCACGATGGTGGCGTCCAGGACGACCATCAGCTGGGCGAGCGCGATGAAGACGAGCGCTTTCCAGCGGCCGGCGTCCGGCTCTCTGGCCGGTGCGGCGAGGGTCTTCGAGGCTGTTTCAGACATGGGGATACCCACTTCGGGACTTCGTGACGGAAAAAGGTGACGAAAGGTGACGGCTCGTCCACGGGGATGGCCGCAGGGACTGTCGTTCAGGGTTCAGACGGGTGGGGCGGCCTGAACTCATCGGGTCGAAGCGATCGGGCTGAGGCGATCGGTTGGAGCGATCGGGCTGAGGCGATCGGTTGAAGCGGTCGGTTGGAGCGATCGGGCTGAGGCGATCGGTTGGAGCGATCGGGCTGAGGCGATCGGTTGAAGCGGTCGGTTGAAGCGATCGGGCTCGGTCGGGTCGGACGGATCCGGGTGTGCTGATCGGTCAGGGCCGGCGCAGGTCCTCCAGGGTCACGGCCGTACCCGGCAGGACCGAGCGAGCGGGAGCCCGCAGGCCGTCCAGGAACAGCTGAAGATGGCGGTGGACGAAACGGTCGGCGCGGAAGCAGTCCGTACCGGCCGGGGGCCGGCTGAGCTGGGCCACGGCGATCATGACGTCCCCCACGTCCACGTCGGACCGGAGCTGCCCGGCCGACCTGGCGCGGTCCATGACCTCCGCGACCTGCCGCTCGACTCGTTCACGCGCGGCCTCCAGGTCCGGGTGGTGCTGGTCGAACGTGCTGGAGACCATCGGGCACAGCGCGCTGATCCGCTCGTCGGCGGCGGCGTGCACGAAGCGCTCCAGCGCCTCGAACGCGTCGCCGGTCTCGGTGAGCGCGACCTCGGCGGCCGCGGCCGTACGGTCCATGACGGAGCAGACGACCTCGCGGACGAGTGCGTCGCGGTCCGGGAAGTTGCGGTACACCGTGGCATTGCCGACGCCGGCCCGGCGGGCGATCTCGTCGAGCGGCACCTCGGGGCCGTGCTCGACGAACATCTCCCGGGCGGCGGTGACGATCCGCTCCCGGTTGCGCAGGGCGTCGGCGCGAGGCCGGGGCACCTTGCGCGCTTCGGGACTGGCGGTCTGCACGGCGTACTCCTCGTGATGGGAAGTGGCTGGTACTCCGATCCGGGGAACGGGTCCCCGTTTCGGTCGGACACATGGCTAAACGGGGAGTAGGTCCCCGGTATTTCCCGCTCCCGAGGAAATTGTTTGTGACCTGGCTCACAAATCGGCCGACGCGCTCCCGACCGCTACTGACGGGAAACCCACGATCGGTCTCTTCCAGCGCGCGTCCCCCCACCCCGCGACGCAGGGTGATCGCAAGGGTGCAGCCGGAGACGGGAGGCTGCCCTGGCGCGGGAGGTCCCTTGCAGGTCCCTTGCATACAGCCGCCGCCCCGGCGCCCCCGCCCGGGCGGCACGGGCCCGCCGGGACGCCGGATACCCCGGCGCCGACTGGCGGCCCTGGCCTGTGTGAGCGCCCTGACCTTCACCGTCAGCACCTCGGCCGGCACGGGCCGGCTCGGGCCGGACAGCAGTACGGCAGGAGCGGGCCCGATCGTCCTGTCCCACACCCCCGCACACGGCCCCTGCATGATCCGCGGCCCACGCGAGGTCCAGATGTCCGAGGGCATCCCCACCGCCACCGGTTACACCCGCTCCACGGGCACCGTCCGCGCCCTCACCCTGATGGTCGACTTCTCCGACGCCCCCGGCGAAGGCGACGCCCAGGACCGCTTCCGCGAGTTCTTCCCGCAGACCCGCGAGTGGTTCCGCACCAGCTCCTACGGCCGCCTCGACTACCGCCCCGAGACACCGATCCCCGGCTGGCTGCGGATGCCCAAGTCCTTCCGGGAGTACGGCATAGAGCGCGGGGCCCCGTTCGAGCCCGGCTACCGCACCCTGGTCCAGGACCTCGTGGAAGTGGCCGACCCTGACGTGGACTTCCACGCGTACGACCTGCTGAACGTCCTGGTGAGCCCCAACGCCGGCCCCTCCGCCCTGGACACGGTCCTGTCCGTCACCTTCGCCGGCAACCCGGACGCCCCGGTGGCCGACGGCCTGCCCGTGGCCAACGCGTCCTTCGTCTACTCCCGCCAGGACGACGGCTCCGGCTCCTACGACCGCACCGGCTACCGGGTCCTCCCCCACGAGAACGGCCATGTCTTCGGCCTGCCCGACCTGTACACGGCAGAGGGCGGGGGCGCGGTCGGCCACTGGGACATCATGAGCGAGGACTGGGGCGCCAACAACGACTTCCTCGGCTGGCACAAGTGGAAGCTGGGCTGGCTCGACGCCGCCCAGGTCCACTGCGCGGCGTCCCCCGGCACCACGGAGTACACCCTGACGCCGCTGGCCCGGGCCGGTGGCTCCAAGCTGGTCTTCGTCCCCCTCGACGCCCGCACCGGCTACGCCGTCGAAATGCGCACCCACGCCGGCAACGACGAGGCGGTGTGCCGGCCGGGCGTTCTGATCTACAAGGTCGACGCGGAGGTGGACACGGGCATGGGCCCGGTCACCGTCACCGACTCCCGCCCCGACAGCGGGGGCTGCACGCGCGCGCCGAACGTCCACGCGGAACTGTCGGACGCGCCGTTCACCCCCGGCGAGACGTTCCGCGACGCGGCCCGGGGCATCACGATCGATGTGACGGGTGTGGAGACGGGAGTGGCGGGGGTGGGGGCGGGGGCAGGGGTGGAGGGGGGGTATCGGGTGCGGGTGACGCGGAAGTAGTGGGGGATGAGGGAGTAGGGGGCGAGGGAATAGGGGGGTGACGAGGGAGTAGTGGGGCGGAGGCTGGGCCGGGGCGCCCCAGTGACCGGCATTACTCGGATCACTCGGATCACTCGGATTGCTCGGATTACGGTGGGCCTGCCGCGACCGTCGCGAGCGCAGTACGGAGAGCCGATGCCAGCGAAGCCCATGCCCGAGCCCCAGGAGGGTGCCGCCCCGCCGGCCGACGAGTCGGGGCAGGGGGGCGTACCCGGGGAGGCGGTCACCCCTCTCGTCCGCGGCATCGCGGTACTGCGGGAGTTGACGGAGGCGGGCGGCACTCTGAGCCTGAGCGGGCTGGAACGCGCCACCGGCCTCGCCCGTTCCACGGTCGACCGGATCACGGCCACGCTCGCCCGCATGGGCTACGTCCGCTTCGACGGCAGGGACGTCCACCTGTCCCCGCGTCTGATGGAACTGGGCAACGCCTACCTGTCGGCCCTGCGCCTGCCCGCTCTGCTCGCCCCGCACGCGGACGCCCTGGCCGACGAACTGGACGAGTCGGTCTCGCTCGCGGTCGCCGACCTCGACGGCATCCGCTTCATCCACCAGGCGACCCGCCGCCGCGCGATGTCCCTCAGCTTCCGCATCGGCGACCTGCTCCCCGCCGAACGCACCGCGCCCGGCCCGCTGTTCGCGACCGAGTGGACGGCCACGGACTGGCAACGCTGGCGACACCGCAGGCGGGCGGACCCGAGAGACCTGTCCTTCACGGCCGTACCGCCGCGCAGACACGGAGCGGACGCGCGGGACGACGAGACGTTCCGACGCCGTACCCAAGAGGCGTCGGCGAACGGCTGGTCCGTGGACGACCAGCTCATCGAGCCGGGTCTGGTGGCGGTCTCGGTACCGGTCCGAGCCCCGGGGGCGGACGGCGGGATCGGCGGGACCGCGTGCGTGGCGAGCGTGGTCAGCCACACGAGCCGCCACACCGCACACCACCTGCGTACGACGCTGCTCCCGAGGCTGCGGTCCGCGGTGCGGGCCATGGAACGGGACCTCCGGAACACCCCACCCTCCGAGCCCGGCCCTCCCCCGTCGGACCTGGCGCGCTGGACGGGGGCGTCCAAGCAGCAACTGGGCCGCGAGTTCATCGAATCCCTGGCGCGTGGCCTGACGGTCCTCACGGTCTTCGGCGAGGACAGGCCGGAGCTGACCCTCACGGAGGTGGCCCGGGCGACGGGCCTGGCCCGGGCGACGGCCCGCCGCGCCCTGATCACCTACGACCACCTGGGCCTGGTGGCCACGACGGGCCGCACTTTCACCCTGACCCCCCGGGTCCTCGCCCTCGGCTTCCCGCCCCTGTCCCGTACGTCCCTCCCCGAGATCGCCCAGCCCCACCTGGCCGATCTGACGTCCCGCATCCACGAATCGACGTCACTGGCGGTGCTGTCGCATTCCGGCGAGGAGATCCAGTACACGGCAAGGGTGGCGACAGCCAGGGTGATGAGCGTGAACATCACGGTGGGCACCCGCCTGCCTGCGTACGCGACGGCGATGGGCAGGGTCCTGCTGGCGGACGCGCCGCCCTCCGTCCCCCTCCCCCGGCCGGAAGACCTGCGGGCGCTCACCCCACACACGATCACGGACAACGAGACGCTGGAGCGGTTCCTGACCTCGGTCCGCTCGCAGGGCTACGCCCTGGTGGACGAGGAACTGGAAGAGGGCCTCCGTTCCCTTGCGGTCCCGATCCGCGACCGGTCGGGAAGGGTGGTGGCGGCCCTCAACACGGCGATGCACGCAAGCCGTCACACTCCGGAGGAGTGTGTGACGGACCTCCTCCCGGAACTGACGACCACGGCGACCCGCATCCAGAAGGACCTCCACACAGCGTCCCGCTTCACCCGGGTCCCAACATCCTGACCGCCCTTGGACCGACCTATGCCCCCTTATGGCCGACCTCGGACCGGCCTATGACCCCTTATGGCCGACCTCGGGCCGACCCCTGACCGACCTCGGACCGCCCTCTGACCGACCCCTGACAGCTCCCTGGCCGGCCCCTGCCCGTCCATCCGCCGTCTCGCCCCGCGCGCACCGCCATCTCCCCCGAGCCACCCACCGCTCGTCCCGCATCCCCGCCCGATCCCACACCCACCCACCGCGCCTCCCTGACCCGACCCCCACACCCGTCCGACCCGCATCCGGTACGCTGACGCCTGTGGTCCTCCCAGACCACAGGGCATGTCGCTGCTTGCGTCCACTGCCACTGCCTTCGTAGCTCAGGGGATAGAGCACCGCTCTCCTAAAGCGGGTGTCGCAGGTTCGAATCCTGCCGGGGGCACAGCCTAAGTAGCAGGTCAGAGAGTCACGGGCCCCTCGTTCTATTCGAACGGGGGGCCTGCCTCATGATCGAATGCCACATAGAATCCGCATCCCCACGGGAGCGGTCGCGCAGGCCGCGGCCACTGCCGTAGTTCTGGGCGAGAGCGCATGGAGCCCGAACCGCACGCATCGTCTCTGCCGGGCAATCATTCGGATCGCCCGCGCCATGGGCCCGCCACGCCCGGCCCGTGAGGATGGCGGCGGATGTGGACGTTGCAGTCGGATACGCGCGACATGTCGCTCTCCGACCTGGTGGCCTCCCGTTGGCGGGCGAACCGTTGGCACTCTGCACAGCCGCTCACCGGCTCCGCCTCGGGGAGCGGCAGCCTCTGCTCCACCACGCTCTGGGACCCGTTCACCGGTCTCCTCCTCGTGCGGCGGCTCGGGACGCCTGTTGGTACTCCTCGTGCAACCGGTCCTGGTCCGCGCAGGGGAGGTTCAGGTTCGCGCCCTCGTCGTCCATGGTGCAGCACGTCCGACAGCTGATGACGTCGACGTGTGCTCGCGCACCCAACAATCCGGCACGCGCCTCGCGGTCTACGTGGTCGCGCGGCGCTGTCCCCGCCTCGTCGGCAGCGTCCGGGCTGGTCCGCTCCACGACGCCGACGGCACCGGTGAGGCCGCTGCTCGTTGAACAGAGGAGCTGGACCGGCTGACCGGCCCTCTGTGTGTCGGGGGTCGCCGGCGATGGCGACTTGGAGCTGCGCTGTTACTCACTTTCGGGTGACACCCCTTGCCGTTTGGGGGGTGGTGGAACCTGGCGAAGAGACCTCGCACCGCAATGCCCACAAGGGGCGTGGGTCTGCGAAGGCGTCAACTTCGCGCCCGAAGTGAATAGGTGGACGTTACATCCGAGAGTTATGGAAAGTTGGACAACAGGTAACAGGAGCCATGTTTCCCCCACGACTTCTTCACTGGATGGACAGAGTGCGTGTGCGGCCAGCCGGCCGCGACCGCACACGCACCAACATCCCCGGGAAGGCCACGGTGGCTGCGCCGGGGAGGGTGTCCGCACCGTAAGGGGACCTCATGTCCGCTTTCGCATCCGTCACCGCTCGCCGTATCGCCGCTGCCACACTCACCGCCGGCGCCCTCGTCTCGGTGGTGACCCTCCCGGCATCCGCCGCCGACCACGCCCGCCCCGAGCGGCCGAAGGTGAAGATCTCGGACGTCCAGTACAACTCCCCCGGCCGCGACGACCACTCCAACCGCTCCCTGAACCGTGAGTGGGTGGAGATCACCAACACCGCCCGCCGCGCCGTGAACCTCGACGGCTGGACCCTCCGGAACGAAGACGGCCAAACCTACACCTTCAACCACTACCGCCTCGAAGGCCGCGCCACCGTGCGCATCCACACCGGCATCGGCCGCGACACCGACAGTGACCTGTACCAGGACCGCCGCGACTACGTGTGGGACAACCGCTCCGACACCGCCACCCTCCGCAACGACCGCGGACGCTTCATCGACAACGAGTCCTGGAGCCACCACCGCCACGGCGGCGGCCACGGCCACGGCCACGGGCACGGGCACGGGCACGGCCACCGCTGACCCCCCACCGGCGGCGATGAGCTGAGAGCGCCATCGCCGCCGGTGCCCCGATATCGACACCGACGCCCCCGGCTCCAAGGCGACTTCCATGGCCGGGGGCGTCGCCATGGTCGCCAGAAGGCAAAGCTGATGGTCTGCCACCCGCCTTGACCTTGTAGGTAGGCCCTGGTCGGCTGGCCCCATGGCCACCGACCCGATCGAGTACGGCAAGGCGATGCCGATAGTGGCGGCCCATCTGGGCGAAGGTCGAGCGGGCCTTCAGCCGGACCCGTTCTACCGCGCCTCTGCGTCGCGCAGCCGCAGGTCAGCCTGTAGCAAGCCCTAAACGCCCTGAGCTTCCCAAGCTGCAGTCGCGATACGTCCACGGCGCAGCCGGCACTCGTATAGTCGCTGCATGGTGACCGCGACAGTCCGTGAGTGGTACGACGAGGAGGGGTGGGGGGTACTCGACTCTCCCGAGACGCCCGGCGGTTGTTGGGGCCACTACTCCGACATCCAGACGGAGGGCTTCCGTACGCTGTCACCGGGGCAACGTGTAGATCTCCAGTGGGAAGCCCCGGGCTTCAAGCAGGACGGCTACGACTACCGAGCAGTGAACATCGTGTCTCGGCCGGCCTGACATCCGCACCTGACGTCAACGACGGCAGGCAGCAGCGGCTGCTAACGGCCCCTGACGCCCATGCCTTCCAGGCATCGAACGACCGACCGCCTTCGGGGTGTTCAGGGACGGCCCTGGCCGCTGCGCGCCCGGGAGGGATGCGGCCCCTATCTTGATGCGCATGCAGTCCTACACAATCGGCCAGGCCGCACGGCTCCTCGGTGTGAGTCCGGACACCGCGCGGCGATGGGCGGACGCCGGGCGGGTCGCCACGCACCGGGACGAGAGCGGTCGGCGGCTGATCGACGGGAAGGACCTGGCTGCCTTCTCCGTGGAGCTGGCCAAGAGCGGCGGCGCCGAGGGGGACACCTCGTACACATCCGTTCGTAACGCCTTCCCCGGCATCGTGACGGCAGTGAAGCTCGGCGACGTGGCAGCCCAGGTGGAGATTCAGGCCGGCCCGCACCGGCTGGTGTCGTTGCTGACTCGGGAGGCCGTGGAGGAGCTGGGGCTGGAGGTCGGGGTGGAGGCCACCGCCCGGGTGAAGTCGACGAACGTGCACGTCGACCGGGTCTGAGCGGGGGCCTCCCCGTGCGCGTTCGGCGCGGCCGGAGGGGTGGAACAGCAGCAGAACGCCGCCGGGTGCCGTCACCCGGGCCCATGCCCGCAGGGCACCCACGGGGTCGGGGACGTGATCGACGCAGGGCGCCCACAGCGTCGGGGACGTGATCGACCAGGCCGGCGCTGAAGACGCCGTCCAACGTCCCGGCCCGCAGCGGGAGTCGGCAGGCATCGGCGACCAGAAGTCCGTACGTCCTTCTCCGCCGCGCACGCGAGCATTGCCGGGTGAGGTCCACGCCGAGCACGACGCCATCGGCACCGACCTCGGCACGCAGCGCGGAGGTGGCTCGGCCGCTGCCGCACCCCGCGTCCAGTACCCGTCGGCCCGGGCGGAGCAGCATGCGGGAGACGGCAACCGCATATCGAGGTGCGTCAGCGGCGAAGCGGTCCTCCGCCTGGTTCACGCCCAGTGGTTCACGCCCACGCGGTGTAGCCGCCGTCCACGCGGATGGCGGTGATACCGCTGATGTGCCGGGCGCCGCAGCGGTCCTGGGGCAGGACGAGCTGGGGGCCGGCACGGTCCAGCGGGGTGTCGTCGATGGTGACCGCGAGCAGGACGGGGGCCTGTCCGAAGTCGGGGTCGATCTCCGCCCAGGACAGCAGGGCGTGGTGACCGTCCGCGCCTGAGACCGCGATCAGGAAGCGCAGACGGTCCTTGCGGCGGCCGGGGTCGAAGAACGGGCGGGCGTCCGCGAGCACGTCGTGCAGCAGCGGGCCGGTGAAACGGTGGTGCTGGACACCGCTGGTGGAGCACTCGAAGCTGACGTCGGCCTCGTGCTGGGGCCAGGCCAGCAGGTCGGGGACCGTCAGCCGGGCCGGACACGTCAGATCGCCGCCGAGGGCGAGTTCCGCCACGGGGCCTGCGGCCGTACCGGTGGCTGCGAGGGACTGGCTCACGGGCTACCACCTCCCGGATGACCGTACCCGGACCCGCGTGCCGTACAAACGCACATGCAACCTGCACAGATCACAGTTGCGGCTCATGCGAAGCAACAGGAGACTTTCGCCTCGCATATGCGGCATTATCATCAGCGCATGCACAGCTGATCAGGTCGACCAACGTGGTCGTCGAGGTCCGTGAGGAGTCCGTGACGACCACGAGTGAACGGGTCCGTCAGGACCAGAGGGAGTAGATCCGTGATGACCCGTATCGCGCGCCGGACCCGCCGCCCCTTGCAGGTGACCGCGCTGGGAGCCGCCGCCGTGCTGGCCCTGTGCGCCTGCTCCTCGTCCGACGGCTCCTCGTCCGACGGCTCCTCGTCGACGAAGCCGGACTCCTCCGCCTCTGCGTCCGGCGCGGGGAAGCTGTCCGGCACGGTGACCGTGTTCGCCGCGGCCTCGCTGAAGGAGAGCTTCACGACGCTGGGCAAGGAGTTCGAGAAGCAGCACCCGGGCACCAAGGTCACCTTCAGCTTCGGCGGCAGCGACTCGCTCGCAGCGGGCATCACCGGCGGCGCGCCCGCCGATGTGTTCGCCTCGGCCAGCCCCAAGACCATGAAGATCGTCACGGACGCCGGAGACGCCGCCGGCACGCCCGCCACCTTCGTCCGCAACCAGCTGGAGATCGCGACCCTGCCGGGCAACCCCGACAAGGTGTCCTCCCTGAAGGACCTCGCGAACTCCGACTTGAAGGTCGTCCTGTGCGACAAGGAGGTGCCGTGCGGCGCCGCCGCCCAGAAGGCCCTCGACGCCGGCAGGCTCAAGCTCACCCCCGTCTCCTACGAGCAGGACGTCAAGGCCGCCCTGACCAAGGTCGAGCTGAAGGAGGCCGACGCGGCGGTCGTGTACAAGACCGACGTGAGGTCCGCGGGTGACAAGGTGGAGGGCGTGGAGTTCCCCGAGTCCGCCGACGCCATCAACGACTATCCGATCGCCCTCCTCAAGAACGCGCAGAACACCGAGGCCGCCAAGGCGTTCATGGCACTCGTCCGATCCGCCGAGGGCCAGAAGGTCCTGAGCGGGGCCGGGTTCCTCAAGCCGTGACGCTCCCGACCGGCAGGGCCGACGCCGCGACCGACACCCTCCGGGGCGGTCCGCGGCGCCGGCACGTCCGGACCGGCGTCCCGCTGCCCCTCCTCCTCCCCGCGCTGATCGGCCTGGCCTTCCTGCTCGTGCCGCTGGTCGCCCTGCTCGTGCGGACCCCGTGGCACAGCCTGCCCGCTCAGCTGACCAGCCCCGACGTGTGGCAGGCCCTCAAGCTGTCCCTGATCTGCGCCACGGCGGCGACGGCGGTGAGCCTGGTCCTCGGAGTGCCACTGGCCTGGCTGCTGGCCCGGGTCGACTTCCCCGGCCGCGGCTTCGTGCGTGCCCTGGTCACCCTGCCTCTCGTCCTGCCCCCGGTCGTCGGCGGTGTGGCGCTGCTGATGGCGCTCGGCCGCAACGGCATCGTCGGGCAGTGGCTCGACTCGTGGTTCGGGATCACGCTGCCCTTCACCACCGCCGGGGTCGTGATCGCGGAGGCGTTCGTGGCGATGCCCTTCCTGGTGATCAGTGTCGAGGGCACCCTGCGGGCCGCCGACCCGCGCTACGAGGAGGCCGCCGCCACCCTGGGCGCCTCCCGCTTCACCGCGTTCCGCCGCGTCACACTGCCCCTCATCGCCCCGGGCATCGCGGCCGGAGCCGTGCTGGCCTGGGCGCGGGCGCTCGGGGAGTTCGGCGCGACCATCACCTTCGCCGGCAATTTCCCCGGCCGCACCCAGACCATGCCCCTGGCCGTCTACCTGGCCCTGCAGAGCGACCCGGAGGCGGCCATCGCCCTCAGCCTCGTCCTGCTCGCCGTGTCCATCGCGGTCCTGGCGGGGCTGCGTGATCGCTGGATGACCGCCTCATGACCGACGCCGGGAAGACGGCGGGGGATGCCGTCGGAGCACCAGGTCCGGCAGCCGAAGGCCTCGACGCCCGGCTGGTGGCCGAGCGCGGCTCCTTCCGCCTCGACGTGAAACTGACCGCGGCCCCCGGCGACGTGGTCGCCCTCCTCGGCCCCAACGGCGCCGGCAAGACCACCGCCCTGCGCGCCCTCGCCGGTCTCGTCCCGCTCGCCGGAGGCCATCTCTGGCTGGACGGGGCGGAGTTGGCCCGTACGCCACCGGAGTCCCGCCCGGTCGGCGTCGTCTTCCAGGACTACCTCCTCTTCCCCCACCTCACCGCACTCGACAACGTGGCCTTCGGGCCGCGCTGCCACGGCGCCACCAAGGCGGAGGCCCGCGCCCAGGCCACCGAGTGGCTGGAGCGCATGGACCTCACCGCCCACGCGTCCGCCAAGCCCCGCCGCCTCTCCGGCGGCCAGGCACAGCGCGTAGCCCTCGCCCGGGCCCTGGCCACCCACCCCCGTCTGCTCCTCCTCGACGAGCCCCTCGCGGCACTCGACGCCCGCACCCGCCTCGATGTCCGGGCCCAGCTCCGCCGTCACCTCGCCGACTTCGAAGCGGTCGCCGTACTCGTCACGCACGACCCGCTCGACGCCATGGTCCTGGCCGACCACCTCGTCGTCATCGAGGACGGCAAGGTCGTCCAGGAGGGCGCCCCGTCCGACATCGCCCGCCGCCCTCGCACGGACTACATCGCCCATCTGGTCGGCCTCAACCTCTACCGGGGACAGGCCGGAGGGCAGGCCGAAGGACACACGGTCCGCCTCGACGCCGGCCCCGCGATCACGACCACGGAAGACCTCACCGGCCCGGTCTTCGTCGCTTTCCCGCCCAGCGCCGTCACCCTCCACCGCGACCGCCCCACCGGCTCCAGCGCCCGCAACCTGTGGCGCTGCGAGGTGGCGGGACTGGAATCCCACGGAGACCAGATCCGCGCGGCCCTGTCCGGTGAGCTCTCCTTGATCGCCGACCTCACCACGGTCGCCGCGGCCGAACTCGACCTCCATCCCGGAGCCACGGTCTGGGCGGCGGTGAAGGCGGCCGAGACGCACGCGTACCCGGCGTGAGGAGCCGCTCGGGCAGCGGAACGGACCAGCCGGTCCGGGTCTGCGAGGCCGTACGCGACCAAGGCCTCGCGGTTGCGACAGGTCCGGCACGGACAGCACCCTCTTCGGACTACGGTGGGCCACAGAGCAGCGGTAACCCGGACAAAGCCCCCGCCTGAGGAGTTCCGCCATGAGCCTGAGCATCCGCAACCAGATCCCCGGCACCGTCACCGCCGTCACTCCCGGGGAAGCCATGGCCACGGTCAGGGTCCGCCTCGACGGTGGGCAGGACGTCACGGCCGCCGTCACGGTGGACGCGGTCAAGGACCTCGGCCTCGCCGAAGGCTCCGCGGTGCAGGCCCTCGTCAAGGCCACGGAGGTCTCGCTGGCCACCGGTCCGGTGGAGGGCCTGTCCATCCGCAACCGGCTGCCCGGCACCGTGCGCGGAGTCGCCACGGGCGCCGCGATGGCCTCGGTCAGGATCACGGTCGAGGGAGGCGAACTGACCGCCGCGATCACCAAGGAGGCGGTCACCGACCTCGGCCTGAGGGAAGGCACCGCCGTCACCGCCCTGTTCAAGTCCACGGAGGTCTCGCTCGCGACCGCATGAACCGCATGCGAGGCGGGACGTCGGCAACAATGAGGCGACGCGCCCCTGCGACCCCCTCGCGGCCGGCGTCACGGCAGGGCAGGATGCGGAACACCGATACGGTCCCGTCATGGCGAATGGCAACCGTGTGCCGGAGAAGGTGGCGTGGATCCTGGTCCGGGACGAGCTGGTGCTCGTGACGCGCAGTCACGGCAGGGATCGCTTCTACCTGCCGGGCGGTCACCGTGAGCCGGGCGAGTCCGACGGCGAAACCCTGTTGCGGGAGATCGACGAGGAACTGCGGGCCGCGATCGACCTCCGTTCCATGGTGCACTTCGGCACCTTCGAGATCGGCGAGGGCCATCCGGAACACGGCCCGTTCCGGATGATCTGCTACACCGCCGGCCACCGCGGCGAGCTGACCCCCGCGCGGGAGATCGCCGAGAAGGCGTGGTTCCGCTATGCCGACAGGGACCGGGTCTCCGCAGTCGACGGGCTGGTCTTCGACGCGCTTCACCAGGCCGGCCGGCTGCTCTGACCTCCTGACCGCCGCGGCTCGGTACACGCGCTGTTCGGGTCCTTCCTGTCTGCCCGCGGCAGACAGGAGAAGACCGGGCGGCCGCGCCGGGAACAGCCGGGGCGGCCGGCACGGTTGCATCGATCGAGGACCCGGGCCGCACGGACGACGGGCCCGGAGGCCTCGAGATCGTCCGCACCACCAGGGCCGCCCGGGCCCCAGGATCGCGGTAGACCCGCCACGCACTCGGACCAAGACGTATCTCCGCAGGAGGACTGTTGCATGACTGACCGGCCCTTGACGCTCATGGCAGTACACGCCCACCCCGACGACGAGGCCACCGGAACCGGAGGGGTCCTCGCGCGGTACGCGGCAGAAGGCATCCGCACGGTTCTCGTGACGTGTACGGACGGCGGTTGCGGTGATGGGCCGGGGGGTGTCAAGCCCGGCGACCCCGGGCACGATCCGGCGGCGGTCGCCTCGATGCGCCGACAGGAACTCGAAGCCAGCTGTGGCGTTCTGAAGGTCAGCGATCTGGAGATGCTGGATTACGCCGACTCCGGGATGATGGGCTGGCCGAGCAACGACGCCCCCGGATCCTTCTGGCAGACCCCCGTGGAGGAGGGCGCGGCACGGCTCGCCGAACTCATGCGGCACTACCGGCCCGATGTGGTCGTCACCTACGACGAGAACGGCTTCTACGGTCACCCCGACCACATCCAGGCCCACCGGATCACCATGGCGGCGCTGGAGCTGACCGACCTGACCCCGAAGGTGTACTGGACCACGATGCCCCGCTCGGCGATGGCGCGGTTCGGCGAGATCATGCGCGAGTTCGGCGAGGACATGCCGGAGCCGGATCCTGCCGAGGCCGCCGCGCTGGCCGAGATCGGCCTTCCCGACGACGAGATCACCACGTGGGTCGACACCACCGAGTTCAGCGGCCAGAAGTTCGACGCGCTGGCCGCGCACGCCAGTCAGGGCGAGAACATCTTCTTCCTCAGGATGGGCAAGGAGAGGTTCGGCGAGCTGATGGGCATGGAGACCTTCGTACGGGTCCAGGACGCCACCGGCGCGGCCGTACCCGAGAACGACCTCTTCGCCGGACTGCGCTGATCCGCCCGCCCGGCCGGCCGGGGAAGTGCCCGGCCGGCCGTGCGGCTGCGCCCGATGGTGACACCGCAGCGGACGGGACGACGGTCATGCCTGTGCGAGGAGCGGGTCGTAGGGGGTGGTGCGCCGGCGGCCGGTCATGAAGGACAGGAAGTCCTTGATGAACGCGCTGCGCGTGTACGCCGTCTCGGTGCCGGCTGTGTCGCGCTGGAAGGCGGTGCGGAACAGGGCGCGGTATTCGTCCGCGTCGATGGTCTGGTCGTCGTCCTTGTCCGTGGCGTCGAAGAGGACTTCGGCGACTCTGATCAGTGCGGGTCCAGCGAGGGAGGGAACGGCCGCGGCGTACTCCTCGGCGCTCACGCGGCCGTCGCCGTCGGTGTCGAGTGCGGTCTGCAACTCGCGCCACCAGCCGGCGAAGGCGTCGTAGAGCCGGGTCTCCTCGGGTTCGTCCAAGTCGAGCTCGATGGCGTCGAGGTGGGTGGCCAGGCTCTGCTGCGCCTTGCGGCGCCGTGTGGACATGTCGGTGAGCCTGGCTTCCTCTTCGGTGAGGACGGTCCGCACGATGTCGACGTAGTCGGGGCCGACCTTCCACACCGCCTGCCTCTGGCCCAGGCCGGGGATGCGCTCGATGGCCCAGGCGGGCAGCCCGAGCAGCGCGCCGACCGTGGCAGCCTCCGCCGGGCCGAGACGGCCGACGTGGGCGATCCCGCGCTTTCGGGCAGGGAATCTCTCAGCCGGTGATGTCCAGCGACACGTCCGTGCCGAGTACCAGGTCCTGGCTGGTCAGGCTGTCGATGAGGGCCCGCAGGGTCTGCGCGAGGTGGTGCCGGCAGGCCGCGTCGGCCGCTTGGGCGTCCGCTTGCGTGACCGCCTTCAGCATCGCGCGGTGCTCCTCCAGCGAGGTCAGCATGCGCCGTGGGCCGCTGTGCGAGAGGTGACGCAGGCGTACGGTCTCACTGCGCAGGTCGCGGATCGTGCGGGCGAGGTAGGGGTTGCGGCAGGCCGCGATGACCGCCTGGTCGAACGCCTCGGTGATGTCGTAGAACTCCTGGTACGAGCCTGTCTGCGCGGCGGGGTCCAGCGCGCGGAAGGACTCGTCGAACGCCTCCAGCCGCTCCAGCAGTTCACGGAACGGCACCAGCACCCGCTCGTCGGCCGCGCCCACCGTGGCGACCGAGGCGGCCGCCCGGGGCTCCAGCAGCATCCGGAACTCGAACAGGGCGCGCACGCCGCCCAGGGAGATGGCGGCCACCCGGGCCACCTCCCCCGGTGCGAAGTCGACCAGCCCTTCCCTCGCCAGCCGCCGGATCGCCTCCCGCACCGGCGTCCGCGAGGCCCCCAACCGCTCCCCCAGCTGGACCTCGCTCAGCTTGGCCCCCGGCCGCATCCGCAGCGACTCGATATCACCCTTCAGCCGCTCGTAGACCGCCTCGCTCTTGCCGGTCGCCCGGGCCATGTGACTCCCCGTTCATCCTCGCGCACACACTTGTGTATACAGGTTACGGCCGATGGCGGGCGGGCTCCCCCTTGCCCGGCCGGCGGGGGACGATCGGCACTCGAGCGCCGCAGCGCGCACCGAACCAATTCGCATCCACACCGTTGACGCGGCCACCTGACTGCGTCTCATAATCGGGCAGCCACTGTCATCGATGACACAAGTCAACGATGACACCCTCGGGCGACGGCGGAGCAGCCTTCGTCGGGCCGGGGCGCACTTCTCGGTCTTCGCGCAGGGTGCTTCCCTCGCCGCTGCGTCGACGGCCGTGGGACAAGGAGCCGCTATGAGCCGTATACGCGTATCCCGGCAGACCCGCATGCGGGTGGCGACGGTGGTGACCGCCTTCGCCCTGTCGGCGGCCCCGCTCACCCCGCAGGGCGTCGCACAGGCCTACACCGAGACCTACAGGCCCCAGTTCCACTTCACCCCGCAGAAGAACTGGATGAACGACCCCAACGGTCTCGTGTACTACAAGGGCGAATACCACCTCTTCTACCAGTACAACCCGAACGGCAACTCCTGGGGCGACATGTCCTGGGGGCACGCGGTGAGCAAGGACCTCGTGCACTGGGAGGAGTTGCCGCTCGCCCTGTCGCACGACGACGAGGAGATGGTCTTCTCCGGCGGCGCGGTCGTCGACCGGGACAACACCACCGGGTTCGGCACCAAGGAGAACCCGCCCATGGTGGCGATCTACACCAGCGCCTACAAGAAGGGCGGCAAGCAGGCCCAGTCGCTCGCCTACAGCACCGACCGGGGCCGCACCTGGACCAAGTACCAGGGCAACCCCGTGATCGACATCGGCTCCGACAACTTCCGCGACCCGAAGGTGCAGTGGTACGCGCCGACCAAGAGCTGGCTGATGACGGTGTCGCTGTCCGCCGAGCACAAGGTGCGGTTCTACTCGTCCAAGAACCTCAAGGACTGGGAGCTGCAGAGCGAGTTCGGGCCGGCCGGCGCGACGGGTGGCGTGTGGGAGTGCCCCGACCTGTTCCCGCTCGCGGTCGACGGGGACCCGGCGAAGATCAAGTGGGTCCTCGTGGTCAACCTCAACCCCGGCGGCATCGCGGGTGGTTCGGCCGCCCAGTACTTCGTCGGAGACTTCGACGGCAAGAAGTTCACCCCTGAGGACAAGGGCACCTACACACCGCCCGCGGGGGACGTCGTGCAGGACTTCGAAGGCGACGGCTTCGGGGACTGGACGGCGGCCGGAACCGCGTTCGGCCAGGGGCCGGCAACCGGGACGCTGGACGGTCAGCAAGCCGTCTCGGGTTTCGACGGCAAGGGTCTCGCCAACAGCTTCCACGGCGGTGACGGCACCACCGGCTCCCTCACCTCGCCCGAATTCACCGTGACCAGCCCGTACCTGAACTTCAAGATCGGTGGCGGGCGGCATCCGCACAAGGCCGGTACGGTCCTGGACGGCACCGCGCCCGAGGGCACGGTCCTCGCCGACTTCGAGGGCGGCGGCTACGGCGACTGGACGGCGACCGGGGACGCCTTCGGCACGGCACCGGCCACCGGCACCCTCCCCGGCCAGCAGCAGGTCTCGGGATACCTGGGCAGCGGCCTGGTCAACACCTTCCGCAGCGGCGACTCCACCACCGGCACCCTCACTTCGCCCGAGTTCACCGTCGACAAGAAGCACATCAACTTCCTCATCGGCGGCGGAAACCACCCGGCGGACGCGGCCGACCCCACCGCCGTCGAGCTCCTCGTGGACGGCCGGGTCGTGCGCAGCGCCACGGGGAAGGACTCCGAGGCGCTCGACTGGGCCTCGTGGGACGTCGGCGACCTCTCCGGCAAGAAGGCGCGGATCAGGATCGTCGACGACAACACCGGCGGCTGGGGCCATGTCAACGCCGACCACATCGTCATGTCCGACACCCCGGTCCAGCGCGCATCCCAGGAGACGTCCGTCAACCTGATCGTCGACGGCAAGCTCGTCCGCAGCGTGACCGGTACCGACAGTGAGGCCATGGACTGGGCGTCCTTCGACATGCGCCCGTACGCCGGCAAGAAGGCGCGGATCCGGATCGTCGACACGGACACCGGCGGTTGGGGCCATGTACTGGCCGACCGGTTCACCACCGCGGACAAGCCCGCGGAATCCGTCCTGCGGCGCGCCGGCTGGGCCGACTACGGCAGGGACTACTACGCGGCCGTGTCCTGGGAGGACGCGCCGGACGGCAAGCGCTACATGATCGGCTGGATGAACAACTGGGACTACGGCCAGGCCGTCCCCACCTCCCCGTGGCGCGGCGTGCAGAGCGTCCCGAGGGAGATGGCTCTGCGTACCGTGGACGGCCGGATCCGGCTGACCAGCAAGCCGGTGGGCAGTCTCGAGTCCCTCCGGCAGACCGGCCCGGCGAGGACATCCGGCGTCACCGTCCGGAGCACCTCGAAGTCCCTGACCAACCTCGGGGCCCAGGGCAAGGCCCTCGACATCGAGGCGACCTTCTCCCTCAAGGACGCGGACCGCTTCGGCCTGAAGGTGCGCACCGGCGCGGGTGGCGAGGAGACCGTCATCGGCTACGACACCGCCGCGCAGGAGCTGTACGTCGACCGCGGCCGTTCCGGCGCCCGGGACTTCAGCAGCACCTTCCCCGGCGTGCAGAGCGCCCCGCTGAAGGCCGAGAACGGCAAGGTCAGGCTGCGGATCCTCGTCGACTGGTCGTCCGTGGAGGTCTTCGGCGGCAACGGAGAGGCCGTGATCACCGACCAGATCTTCCCCGACCCCTCCAGCACCGGCGTCGAGGTGTTCGCCGAAGGAGGCGCCGCCACCCTGGACGACCTCCGCGCGTGGCGGCTGAAGTCCATCTGGGGGTGACGAGCTGCCGGGGGTACGAAAACCGGGAGGCGCCACGCGGGCGCCTCCCGGCCGGAGTCGAGGGCGAGGAAAGCGAGGGAACTCGAGTCATTTGGAGTGAATGAGAAGGAAGCCCCCTCATGGCCTCGCCGTCGGCAACGCTAGCACTCAGGCCGGGATCAGGTCGCGCAGATTTCCGAGGGTGATGATCCGGGAGTCCGGGTGCAGCCCCTCGGGTCGTTCGAGACCGATGTACGTCACGGCCTCCTCGGGGACCGGCCCGCCGTCCCACAGGTCCACGGCCGTGGTGTCGCGGGACATCAGGTCGATCAGGTACCTCGTCGTCAGTTGCTCGCGCTCCACGAGGGCACGCACCACCTTGGACACCGACACCTGGTTCTCCTCGACCCGGTTCGCCTCCGTGATGCCCCGCAGATACAGGTGCAGCCACTTCGCCCGCCACGTGCCGTCGTCTCCGCGCCGGAAGACCAGAGGCAGTGCCACCCGGCCGACCCCGCGCAGCTCCGACTTCATCCGGACCGTGCGAGGCTCGAACGGGCGGCCCTTCTGCTCGCCTTCGCGCAGCATGAACCCGAAGAACGACTCCTCGGCGTCCTCGAAGCCCTCGCCCGCGAAGATGTTGACCTGCGGGACGATGTACCTGCTGCGCACCCGGTCCAGGGACAGGTCGATGAACTCCGAGGCCCCGTCGGGCGCCTCGGTGACATCGCCCGAGTGCCGGCCCCCGACGGCTCTGAGAGAGGTGTAGGAGAGCCAGGAGTCGGTGCTGTAGTCGCTGCGCAGAAGCAGGGCCGACAGGTCGTAGTCGGTGCGGAACTCGGTCTGCTTCCAGTACACGAAGAAGCGCAGCAGTTCGCCGTCGACCCGCGAGAGCGAACCCCGCGGGAGTACGCCGAACCCGGCCGCGGTCGCCCTGCCGCTGAGCGGGAGCGCCACGTCGAGGATCTCGGGGTCGAGCAACAGGCGGCGCGGCGCCGGGAGTCGGCGGCGCATCTCGGCGTCGAGGGCGGTGATCAGCCGGTCGCGGTCCGCGGCGGGTACCGGAGGCCGGTCGTCGGGCGCCACCCAGGCGCGGCCCAGGCGGTTGACGAAGATGCGGGGTGCGTCGGTCTCGCGCTCCCGGTTGTGGAAGTGCTCCCGGACCGAGAGGACGACGCGGCCGGAGACGTCGGGAGCGACCTCCACCGCGGCGGCCACCACCGCGTCCCGCTCCTCCTGGCCGGCGGCGATGCGCAGTAGGAGGTCCAGGGCGCGGTACAGCTTGCCGGGAGCGGATTTCAGCAGCTTCACCGCACCGGTGACGTCGTACTCGTCGAGCAGCTTCTCGACGCGGCTGTCGAAGGAGCGGGCCTCCCTCTCGCCCCGCGCCACGGCGAACACGTCGGCGGCGTGCGGCCGGCGGGGGTACTCGTGCGGGTGGAGACGCTCGCCGAGGCGCTTGAAGGGCTCCCGGTGCGCGTGCACGTCGGCGAGCTTCGCCGGGTTCGCCGCGACCACCGCGTCGAGGCCCGCGAGCAGCCCCCGGCGGACGGGCCGCGGCAGAGTCCGGAACCGGGTGGGTTCCTGGAGCGTCACGTCGCCGCCCGACAGCGCGCAGGCAAGGCGCAGCACGTCGGTGACGGTGTCCAGCAGGAGGTCGGCGCCGACGCCGAGGCGGGCCTCGTTGACGACCGCCCGGTTCTCCCGTACGGGGATCGACTGCGGCCGGGGGCCGTCGGCGCAGCGTTCGGCGAGGGTCCTGAGGTCGCGCAGGTGGTCCTCGCTCAGGGGCGTCGTGCTGCCCGCCAGGGCGAGATAGAGGGCGGTGAGTTCGGCGTCCAGGTCCCGGCCGAGGTGCAGGACGGTCACCCGGTCGCCTGCCGAGGCGATCAGCTCGTCCTGCGCCGCGAGCATCTCCTCGTAGGTGTGCTGGTAGCGGCCGTACGTGGGCAGGCTCAGCAGGTTCAGGACGCCGTGCGTCAGCTGCGCGAGCACGTTCTCGCGCGAGGTGTCGTCGGCGAGTGCCTTCGCCACGCACCGCATCCAGAACTCCTCGGTGTCGGGCACGTTCGCCGGGAAGTCGATGAAGTAGGAGTTGTGCCGGACGTGGTCGCCCACCATCTCGCTGACGGTGGCCAGCGTGCGCCGGGCGGTGTGCACGACCGCGGCCTCGGACAGCCCCGACAGCCGCTCGAGCAGCTCGGCGGAGAGCTTGAAGCCCACGGAGGTCAGCGCCGCGTCGAACTGCCGGGCGGCGGTGGCGCCTTCCCCCGCGGATCCCTTGGGGGAGGGCAGGCGATGGGTGTGCCGGATGACCAGCGATTCGAAACTGTGCGCCATTCGGGGATGATCGCAGAGGCGCGCGAGGCGACGCACAGGAGTTTTCTTCGGGTCCGCCGGCGGCCCGTCGCCCTCCCGCTTTCGCACGACGCCGTGCGCCGGGGCCCCGGCGGGCGGGCCCGGGCCGACGCCCGTCAGGGACGCGTCGTCAGCGGATCGAGGAACGTCAGAACGGAGGCGTCCTCCTCGATCAGCGGAGTGAGGGCGGCGTTGAACGGGCCGCCGTACGGGGCGGCCAGGTGTGCCTGGAAGGCGTCCTCGTCCCGGTAGACCTCGAAGATCCAGTAGGCGCGGGGGCTTGCGGTCTTGGTGTAGACGTCGAAGGCCAGGTTGCCTTCCTCCTCGCGCACCTTCAGGGCGTACTCCTGGATCAGGCGGGCGACCTCGTCCTCCGCTCCCTCACGGGCGGTGAATTCGGCGAGCAGGGTTTTCGTCATGGGTCTTCCGTCCTGTCCGTGGGGTTCAGTGGGTGGAGTCGAGGTGCCGGACAGCGGAGGCGTCCGGCCCGAGCGGCGGCAACTGGTCCTGCCAGGGCGGGTTCGGACCGGCGACCGAGCAGGTCAGGGCCGCCACCCGCACGGCGAACCGGCAGGCCGACTCGACGTCGGCGAGCCGCAGGTCCGTCAGCCTGCCGCCGAGGAGTCCGTGGGTGCCGAGGTGGTGCAGCAGACCCGCCGTGAAGGAGTCCCCCGCGCCGACGGTGTCGACGACCGGCGTGGCCACCGCCGGCACCCGCACGCGTTCCCCGTCGAGTGAGGCCAGGGCCCCTCCGGCGCCGCGCGTGATCACCACGAGCCGGGTCCCGGCCGCGTGCCAGGTGTCGCAGGCCTGCTCGGGTGAGGTCCCGGGCAGGAGGAGGTCCAGGTCGTCCTCGCTCAGCCGCAGCACGTCCGTGAGGCCGCACCAGTGCGCCAGCCGGGCGCGGTAGACCTCGGGGTGCACCAGGAGCGGTCGGACGTTGGGGTCGATGCTGATGGTGGCGGTCGGGGCGGCCGCTGCCAGGAAGTCCTCCACCACCGCCGCTCCCGGTTCCCTGACCAGGGCCAGCGAACCGGTGTGCACGCAGGCGGTGCCGGCCAGGTCCACCCCGGCCAGTTCCGCGGTCGTCCACTGCCAGTCGGCGGTGGCCTGGGCGTGGAAGGAGAACGCGGCCTGGCCCTGGGCGTCCAGTTCGGCGACGGCGAGCGTGCTGGGCTCGGCGGCCTCCACGGCGTGCGTGAGGTCCACGCCGGATGCCTCGAGGTGGGCCCGGAAGAGGCGGCCGAACACGTCGCCGGACAGCCGCGCGAGGAAGCGGGCCGGGGTGCCGAGGCGGGCCAGGGCCACCGCCGTGTTGGCCGGCCCGCCGCCCGGCAGGACACGCAGGGCGAGTTCGTTCGGGGCAGGTGCGGGCTCGGTGAACGCGTCGGCGACGCATTCTCCGAGGACGGTGATCCGGCTCATGGGCTGCTCTTCTCTGGGACGCGCGGAGCGGAAACGGGCAGGACCCGGGCACGCCGGTGAACGGCTTCGGGGCGGGCGGCCGCCGAGGGGCGTTGCCGATTTGTGACGGGTGCAAGGCATTGACGTTGCCGGTGAGCGGAGTCCATCATCCTCGCCAAGCAGTGTCAACGATGACATCAGTCATCGTTGACATCGCGGGACGGCAGGCCTCGCTGCCGGCCACCCGCCCGACATCCCGCTGGAGTCGTTCATGTCACGCACCTCTCGTCTCCCCTCCTCCCTGCTCCGAGTCGCCGCGTGCACGGGCATCGCGGCCCTCACCCTGACCGCCTGTGGATCCGGATCGGGATCGGGCAGCACGAGCACCGGCTCGGGCGAGGTCAAGGTCGGCCTGATCACCAAGACGGACACCAACCCGTTCTTCGTCAAGATGAAGGAGGGCGCGGAGAAGTCCGCGAAGGCCGAGGGCGTCAAGCTCATGACCGCGGCCGGCAAGTTCGACGGCGACAACGCCGGGCAGGTCACCGCGATCGAGAACATGGTCGCCGCCGGCGTGAAGGGCATCCTGATCACCCCGAGCGACTCCAAGGCGATCGTGCCCGCGATCGAGAAGGCCAAGGCCAAGGGCGTCCTGGTCATCGCCCTGGACACCCCGACCGAGCCGCAGAGCGCGGTCGACGCCCTCTTCGCCACCGACAACCTCAAGGCCGGTGAGCTGATCGGCGAGTACGCCAAGGCCGCGATGAAGGGCAAGAAGGCGAAGATAGCCGCCCTCGACCTGGCGCCGGGCGTGTCCGTCGGCATCCAGCGGCACAACGGTTTCCTCAAGGGCTTCGGCGCCACCGACAAGGACGTCGCCTGTGCCCAGGACACCGGCGGTGACCAGTCCAAGGGCCAGACGGCGATGGAGAACTGCCTCCAGAAGGAACCCGGCATCAACGTCGTCTACACCATCAACGAGCCCGCCGCGCTGGGCGCGTACACCGCGCTCAAGGCCAAGGGCCGGGAGAAGGACGTCCTGATCGTCTCCGTCGACGGCGGCTGCACCGGCACCAAGGCCGTCAAGGACGGCAAGATCGCCGCGACCTCGCAGCAGTACCCGCTGAAGATGGCCGCCGAGGGCGTCAAGGCCGTCGTGACGTACGCCAAGGACGGCAAGAAGGCGTCGGGTTACACCGACACCGGAGTCACCCTGATCACCGACAAGGCGCAGGACGGCGTCGCTTCGAAGGACACCGCCTACGGCCTGGACAACTGCTGGGGCTGAGCCGCCGGCTCCCGCTGCCACCGTTCGACACCCCTCAGCGGGGCGGCCGGTCCCTCCTCCCCGATGCGGGACGGCCGCCTCCTCGTCCTCCTGCCGCCCTGAAGGGACGGACAAGGACTTCTGTCTTCCGACAAGGACCTCGCATGACTGCCACGTCCACGCCACCCTCCACGTCCACGCCGTACGCCGATCTCAAAGCGCCGACCACGGTCCGCCGACTGCTCACCCAACCGACCACCGGCCCGCTGATCGCCCTCCTGCTGGCCTGCGTCTTCTTCGCCACCTCGACCGACCAGTTCCTCACCGGCGGGAACTTCTCGCTGATCGTCCAGCAGGTCATGGTCGTCGGCACGCTGGCCATCGGCCAGACGCTCATCATCCTCACCGCGGGCATCGACCTGTCCTGCGGAGCGGTGATGGCGTTCGGCAGCATCGTGATCGCGAAGATGGCCGCCGAGGGATCCCTGCCACCGCTCGCCGCGATCGCGCTGGGCCTGGTCGTCTGCGCCGGCTTCGGCATGCTCAACGGGGCACTCGTGCAGAAGATCCCGCTGCCGCCGTTCATCGTCACCCTCGGCATGCTCAACGTGGCGTTCGCGCTGACGCACATCTACTCCGAGGAGCAGACGGTCAGCAACCTGCCGGGCCCGCTGACGGCCCTCGGGCAGACCTTCCCGCTGGGCAAGACCGACATCACCTACGGCTCGCTGGTCACCATCGCCCTGTTCCTCCTCCTCGCCTACGCGCTGAGCAGCACCGGCTGGGGCCGGCACGTCTACGCGCTGGGCAACAGCCCGGAAGCGGCGCGGCTGAACGGCATCCGCACCTCCCGGCTGACCATCGGCGTCTACACCGTGGCCGGTCTCCTCTACGGCATCGCCGCCCTGCTGCTCATCTCCCGTACCGGCGTGGGCGATCCGCAGGCCGGGCAGACCGACAACCTCGACAGCATCACCGCCGTGGTGCTCGGCGGCACCAGCCTCTTCGGCGGACGCGGCTCGGTCCTGGGCACGTTCATCGGCGTTCTCATCGTCGGCGTCTTCCGCAACGGGCTCCAGCTGATGGGCGTCGCCTCGATCTACCAGACCCTGATCACCGGGGTGCTGGTGATCCTCGCGGTGACCGTCGACCAGATCTCCCGGAGGAAGGCCCGATGACCACGACCACCACCGAGACCCCCGTGCTGCAGGCGCGCGGTCTCGTCAAGCGCTACGGCCAGGTCACCGCCATCGACGGCGCCGACTTCGACCTGATGCCCGGTGAGGTCCTCGCCGTCATCGGCGACAACGGCGCGGGCAAGACCAGCCTCATCAAGGCCCTCACCGGCGCGGTGGTGCCGGACGAGGGGGAAATCCGCCTGAACGGTGAGCGGATCCAGTTCTCCGGCCCGCAGAGCGCACGCGCCCACGGTATCGAGACGGTGTACCAGGACCTCGCCGTGGCGGCGTCCATGGACATCGCCTCGAACATGTTCCTCGGCCGCGAGCTGCGCCGCCCGGGCGTCCTCGGCAGCGCCTTCCGGATGCTCGACAAGAAGCGCATGCGCCAGGAGGCCGCCGAGCACATGGCGGACCTGAAGATCGGCCTGCGCTCGCTGACCCAGGCCGTCGAGACCCTCTCCGGCGGACAGCGCCAGGCCGTCGCGGTGGCCCGCGCCGTCGCCTGGGCCCGCAGCGTCGTCGTCATGGACGAACCCACCGCCGCCCTCGGCGTCAAGGAGTCCGGCCAGGTCCTCGACCTGATCCGCCGCGTCCGCGACAAGGGCATGCCGGTCGTTCTGATCAGCCACAACATGCCGCACGTCTTCGAGATCGCCGATCGGATCCACGTCCACCGGCTGGGCCGGCGCGCCGCCGTGATCAAGCCGTCGGACTACTCCATGGCGGAGGTGGTGGCCATCATGACGGGCGCCCTCACCGTCGACGAGTCCGGAGATACTGTCGTAGCGGATTCCGAGGCCGCGAAGGCCGCCGGAGTACAGGCCACCTGACAGCGCAACCCCGCTCCCGCGTGTTCCGGCCGAGGCCGCGGCCCGGAACCGGGAGCATCCAGGAGACGGTTTACTCCATGGCAGCGAGCCGCAGACCCACCTTGGCCGATGTCGCCAGAGAAGTGGGTGTCAGCGCCAAGACGGTCTCCCGAGTCCTCAACGAGGACGGGCCCGTCTCGGCCCGGACGCGGGAGCACGTGCTGGCCGCGGTGGCCGAGTTGGGCTTCCAGCCGAACCTCATGGCCCGCAACATCCGCGTCGGCGGTCCGGACACGACCATCGGGCTGGTCGTCCCCGACCTGGCCAACCCCTTCTTCGGAGCCGTGGCCCGCGGTATCGAGGACACGGTCCGGGACCGCGGACTGACGCTGCTCATGGGCTCGTCGGCGGACGACCCCGAGCGCGAGCGCGCCCTGACGGCCCAGTTCCTGGCACGGCGGGTCAGCATCCTGATCGTCGTGCCGTCCGTCGGCGCCGACCACTCCGACCTCAAGTCGCACCGTACGGCGGGCCTGCCCGTCGTCTTCCTGGACCGGCCGGGGGTCGGTCTGTCCACGGACAGCGTCGTCAGCTCCAACCGTGCGGGGGCCCAGGAGGGCGTCGCGCACCTGATCGCCCACGGGCACCGCCGCATCGGGTTCGTCGGCGACCTGCCGGTCAAGCTGTACACCCGCCGCGAACGCCTCGCCGGATACCGGGCAGCCCTGGTGGAAGCCGACATCCCCCACGATCGTTCGCTGGTGGTCAGCGCGCACGATCAGCAGGGGGCGGAGGCCGTGACGGCGCAACTCCTCGAACGGCCCGATCCCCCCACGGCCCTGTTCGCCGGGAACAACATCATGGCGCTCGGCATCGTCGCGGAACTCGCCCGCAGCAAGCGCAAGAACGTGGCCGTCGTGGCCTTCGACGACGTCGCCCTCGCCGAAGCACTGGAACCGGCCCTCACCGTCGTGGCCCAGGACCCCGAGGAGATCGGCCGCAGCGCAGCGGCCACGGCCCTGGCCCGGCTCGACGGCGACCGCTCCCGGGCGCGCACCATCACCGTGCCCACCCGGCTGATCGTCCGGGGGTCGGGGGAGCAACGCATGCGGGACGGCGGTCGCTGACGGGCCGGAGCGCCTCCCGCAAGCGGTGGGGCCCCGGACGGAAGAGCAGGTGGCGGGCCCGGCCGGCACCGGGCAACCGGAAATGTGCGTAGGGCAGGTAGTTCCGCGCGTTCGGGTACTGTACGGCCGTGGGACAACGGGCGACCATCGGCGATGTCGCGGCCCGGGCCGGGGTGGGCGTCGGCACGGTTTCGCGCGTCCTGAACGACAGCCGCAATGTCAGCGAGGACACCCGCGAGCGGGTGCTGCGGGTGATCCGGGACCTGGACTACCGGCCCAACCGGCGCGCTCGCGCCCTGTCCACGGGACGCACCCAGAGCATCGCCGTCATCGCGCCCTTCGCCACCGAGCCGTCCGTCGTCGAGCGGCTGCGCGGCATCTCGCACGTGCTGCACGACCGCGAGCACGACCTCACTCTGCTCGACGTGGCCTCACCGGACCAGCGTGATCGGCAGTACCGGTCGGTGGCTGCCGGGGACCGCTTCGACGGGCTGCTGGCGATCTCGCTCCCGCCCACCGACGACGACGCGGAGCAGCTGGCCCGGGCCGGTCTGCCCACGGTGCTGCTGGACTGTGAGCACCCGGACCTGCCACGTGTGGTGATCGACGACGTGCGCGGCGGCATGCTGGCGACGCGTCATCTGCTGCAACTCGGCCACCGCCGCATCGCGTTCATGGGCGATGTCGCCGACGACCGTTTCCGTTTCAGCGCGAGCGCCCGTCGGCGCGAGGGCTGCGAGCTGGCGCTGAAGGCGTACGGCCTCGCGCTGGAGGAGCCGTACGTCCGGGTCGGACCCCACGGGCGCGCCGTGGCGCACCGCCTCACCGACGAGTTGCTGGCTCTTCCGGAGCCCCCCAGCGCGATCGTCACCGCGTCCGACACCCGGGCACTGGGGGTGATCGAAGCGGCGAACTCGGCGGGTGTGAGGGTCCCTCAGGAACTGTCCGTGGTCGGCTTCGACGACCTCGACGTGGCGGCCTACGTGGGGCTGACCACGGTACGCCAGCCCCTGCGCGCCGGCGGCGGGATCGCCGCGCGCCTGCTTCTGGAACGCATCGGCCGCCCCCCTGGCGAGCCCGTCGAGCAGATGCTGGAACTGGAGCTCGTGCCCCGGCGTACGACGGCCGTCGCGGGAACCTGATCCGCGAGCTGCGCCGATGCCGTTGGATCGGTTCCATTAACTTCCATCACCCAACGCCGACCGCTGCTCGTACGTAAATCTTCACCTCACAAGTTCACTCTTTTTCCGCAAAACTGAGCTAGCGTCAGCGATGGAACCGGCTCCACAGCTTCCATTCGTTCCCTCTTCCCCCCAAGGGTGACGTATGTACAGAGCAAGACGAGCGGTGCTCCGGCTGGCGACCGGTCTGGCGGCCCTCGCGACGCTGAGCGGCATCATCACTCCCGCTTCCGCCTCCCCCCACGACGCGTCCCGGACGGGCGCACGGCAGTACACCGCCGACGACGACCACACAGCCGTCTGGTCCCGCGCGGACGCCCTGAAACTCAAGCAGGACACGACCAACACCGCCCCCCGTGTGTCACCCGACTTCCCGGTGATGACCGACAAGGTGTGGGTGTGGGACACCTGGCCGCTCACCAAGCTCAACACGCGGACCGCCACCTACAAGGGCTGGCACGTCATCTTCTCGCTGACGGCCCCGCGCTCGGTGCCCTTCGGCGACCGCCACTGGTACGCGAAGATCGGCTACTTCTACTCGCGTGACGCCAAGAGCTGGAAGTACGGCGGCGACCTGTTCCCGGCCGGCACCTCGTTCGGCTCACGTGAGTGGGCCGGCTCGACGGCGCTGATCGGCGACAAGGTGCAGTCCTTCTACACCGCCTCCGGGCGCGACAACGGCGGGGTCGACCCCAGCGACGCGCTGCAGCGCCTGGCGCAGGCGACCGGCAAGATCCACGCGGACAAGAACCGCGTGTGGTTCTCCGGCTTCCGGGACCACCGCATCATCGCCGAGGCCGACGGCAAGATGTACCAGACCCTCGAACAGTCGCAACAAGGCCCGATCATCTACGCCTTCCGCGACCCGTTCGTCTTCCGCGACCCCCGGGACCGCAAGGTCCACCTGCTGTTCGAGGGCAACACGGGCGGTACCGCGGGCTCGTACCAGTGCACCGAGCGCGACCTGGGTGACCTCCCGGCCGGCCACGAGGTGCCGGCGGACTCGAAGTACTACACGGGCAACATCGGGCTGGCCACGGCCGACGGCGACAGCATGGAGAACTGGAGGCTCCAGCCCCCGCTGCTCTCGGCCAACTGCGTGAACCAGCAGACCGAACGGCCGCACCTGATCATCCGCGGCGGCAAGTACTACCTGTTCACGATCAGCCACAAGTTCACGTTCGCGCCGGGGCTGAGCGGCTGGGACGGCCTCTACGGGTTCGTCGGCCCGTCGCTGCGCAGCGACTACCGGCCGCTCAACGGCAGCGCGCTGGTCCTGGGCAACCCCGAGGACGCCCCGACACAGCAGTACTCGCACTACGTGATGCCCAACGGGCTGGTGGAGAGCTTCATCGACACGGTCCCGACCGCCGACGGCGGGACCCGCTTCGGCGGCACCCTCGCCCGCACGCTCGTGCTGTCCCTGAAGGACGACAGGACGAGGCTGGCCGGCCAGCTGGACTACGGCTACATTCCGTAAACCCGTCCGAGCGGGTCGGGGGCGGCTGGTCCGATCAGCCGCCCCCGTCCGCCGTGTCGGGCGGAAAAGGCTTTGAGCGCGGCGGTGGCCCGCTGCTACGGTCCCGGTCGGACCGTGAAGTCGACGTAGGAGGTGAGCCCCGTGAACGCAGTTACCCGTGGGTGCTCCCTCGATCCGTCACGGTCCGGCGGCTGACGTTCGGTGTCGCCAGGAGCGCCTGAGATCAAGGCACTCCTGGAAGGGAGACTCCGATGGACACAAAGCCGTCCGCATCCGGCCTGAGCGAGAACGCGGTGACGATCACGCGTGTCGCGTACAGGCAATGGCACGCGCTGGACGACGACCTGGTGGTCGGCCGCGGGCATGCGCACCACCGGCCCGACGGCCGCTTGTTCGTCAGCATCGACGCCTGGCACGACGTCGCCTTCGACCGGCTCGCCGAGGTGATGGTGGCGGCACTGCCGGCGCCGCTGTACACGGTGGTCGACGAAGCGGACGTCGAGCTGACGGCCGGCTGGCGGCGGGCCGGTTTCACGGTCCGGCGCCGCGAGTGGGAGTACGCCGTACCTACCGGCCCGAGGGCCACAGGGCTCGACGGGGTCCTGCCACCTCCGGGCGTGACGATCGTGCCCGCGGGTCAGGCGGACGAGGGTCTGCTGCGTGAGGTGGACCGTGCGATCCGGGACGAGGTCGAGGCGACGGTCGGGTGGTGGCAGTCGATGCCCGCCGAGGTGCTGCCCCGCACCGAGGGCGACACCGTCGTCGACCCGGCGAAGTACGCGGTGGCCGCGGCGCCGGACCGCTACCTGGGGCTGATCCGGGTGGTGACGGCGATCCGGCCGCGCATCGGCCTGGTCGCGGTCCGGGCAGGCGAGCAGCGCCGCGGCATCGGGCGAGCCCTGCTGGCCCATGCGCTGCTGACGGCGCACCGCTCCGGGTTCACCACGGCCTGGACCGAGGTCCACGAGTCCAACCACGCGGCCACGGCGCTGTTCGAGAGCGTCGGCGCCCGGCCGATGAGCAGCAACCTGGAGCTGGTGCGATGACGAAGAACAAGAACGTCGTCGAGGTCGAGGGCAGGGTCGTCGAGTGCCTGCGCAGCGCCATGTTCACCGTGGAGCTGGAGAACGGCCACCAGGTGCTCGCGCACATCAGCGGGAAGATCCGCAAGAACTACATCAAGATCGTGCTGGAGGACCGGGTACTGGTGGAACTCCCGCCGTACGACCTGACGCGCGGGCGGATCGTGTTCCGGTTCCGGAACTAGCGGTGGGCGGCCCCTTCGCCGTCAGGGGCAGCCGGAGCGGAAGCCCTGGCTGTGGCGATGGCTGACCTCGGGGTTCCGGCCACGGCGTTCTTCCGTGGCCGGGACTCCGGTGGCGGCTCGGCCGCCGGTCGCAGGCCGCCGGTCGCAGGCCGCCGGTCGCAGGCCGCCGGTCGCAGGCCGCCGGTCGCAGGCTTGACCTTGACACGATGACAAGGTCTCCACTTGGGCCCTGGAGGTGGTCCCGATCAACACGACCGACACAACCCCGCAGAACACCCGTGTGACCCAAGCCCTGGGCGCTGACGACCCGACGGTCCGGCTGCGGGCGGCCCTGGCGGTCGGCTCGAACCCCGATCCCGTGTTCCTGGGGACGCTCGTCGAGCGGTGCGCGGTCGAGCCGGACTTCTTCGTACGAGACATGCTGTCCTGGGCGCTGACCCGTCTCCCACCGCGGATCACCCTGCCGCGGATCCGCCAGGAGCTCGACTCCGAGCGGCCCCAGGCCCGTAGCCAGGCGCTGCACACACTCTCCAAGATCGGCGACCGGAGCACGTGGGCGTGGATCACCCGCGACCTGCTGCGGGACGCCGACGACGAGGTCGCGCGGACCGCGTGGCGCGTCGCGGTCGTCCTGGTGCCCGAGGGCGAGGAGAAGGAGCCGGCGGCCGAGCTGGTCCTGCAGCTCGGCCGCGGTGACCGCGATGTGCAGCTGAGTCTGAGCCGGGCCCTGGTCGACCTCGGTGACGTGACCAAGCCCCTCCTGGAGAAGGCGGGGGAGAGTTCCGACCCGGCGGTTGCCGCACACGCCCGCGCCACCGAGCTGCTCCGGCAGAACCCGGAGACCGGCTTCGACGCGGCCCTCGACGAGGCGAAGCGCGTGGTCGCACTCGGCCCGGGACGAGCTGCCGCCGCCGCGGAGGCGGAGGACGCACCTTGCTGATCGGCGATGTGGCCCGCCGCTCCGGAGTGAGCACCCGGATGCTCCGGCACTACGACGCACTGGGGTTGGTGCGGCCCACGGGTCGCACCGCCGGTGGCTACCGCGAGTACTCCGCCGAGGACGTCCGCCGGATCTTCCACGTGGAGAGCCTGCGGACCCTCGGACTCTCGCTCAAGCAGATCGGGCGTGCGCTGGAGGACCCGGCCTTCACACCGTCCGCCCTGGTCAGTGACCTCATCCGGCAGACGGAGGACCGCCTGGCACGGGAGGAGGAGCTGCTCGAGCGGCTCCGTGCGATCGACGCGTCGACGCCCACCGGCTGGCCGGAAGTGCTGCGCGTCGTCGAACTCATGCGGGAACTCGACTCGACCAGTGCCGCGCGCAGACAGCAGGCCGTCCTGGCCCGGCCGGAGGACGTGCCGGTACCCGCCGAACTGCTGGCCGGGGCGGTCCTGACCGAATCCGACCCGCACGTCGCGGGCGCGCTGCGCTGGGCGCTCGCCCGATCGGGCGGCGACGGCATGGCGACGCTGCGCGCCGGCGCGCACTCGGAGGACGCCGGGGTCCGGCGGCGCGCGGTGCTGGCGATCGCCGGGATGCCCGAGGCCCCGGGTGCCGTCGAGGTGCTCGCGGACGCTCTCGGCGACCCGGACGCGACGGTGCGCAGGCACGCTGCTCTGGCTCTGGGCAGGCAGGGCGTGGCCGCGGCCGTGCCCACACTCGTCGGCATGGTGGTGGAGGGCTCCAACGACGTGGACGCGGCGGAGGTGCTGGGAACTCTGTCCCTGGACCCCGAGTGCACGGACCGGATCACGACGGCCCTGGTCGACGAACTGTCCGCGCCCACCGCGAACTCCGCCGCGCGGATTCGCCTCACACAAGCGCTGGTCGAGCTCGCGGGAGCCACCGCTCAGGAGGTCCTGCGTCAACTGGCCCACGACGACGACAGCGATGTCGCCCTCGTCGCCACGGCCCTTGTCGACGTTCTCGAAGAGCGCTGCCTCGACGACCGCTGAGGTCTGAGAGGCACGGGTCAGAACCAGTGCAGGCAGTGCGGGGAGCGCTCGGCCCGGAAGAGGGTGTCGGCGAGGGCGGCCGCCTCCGGGTGGTGGGCCAGGACGTGTCCGGCGCGCACGAGGGTGCTCGGGGCGGTGCCGCCGAGGTAGACCGAGCCCAGGTCTCGGATGTCGAGGGAGAGGTCGGGCTTCCGGTCCGTCGGGGCGCAGTCGGCCTTGCCGTTCCGGACGGTCAGCAGGTAGCGGTCGCGTTCGCCGAGGAACGGGTCGTGGACGTCCAGGACGAGCTCGCCGTCCGTGAACCAGCCGCGCGCGGTCAGCGCACGCGGGACGTCCAGCAGCCGTACCCAGAGCCAGTCCATGTCGCCGCTCACCTGACCGGCGCGGAAGTCCGCGAGCTGCCGGCGCAACGGGTGTTCGGGCTGGAGGTGCTTGAACACGACCTGGGACACCAGGTCGTGTTCGAGGGCGAACCGGGCCAGGGCCGTGAAGACGGCGTCGTCGGTGGCGATGGTCTCGTCGACCGTCAGGGTGCCGGACTCGATCGAGTAGCTGGCGTACCCGTCCGGGACCCCGTCGGCGTCCCGGTGGACAGCTATGTAGCGGGGCTCCCGCGAGATCGGGGGCTGCCCCGCCCGCAGGGCCCACCAGCGGTGCGGCCGGGACAGCGCGCCGGGCTGGGCGCGGCGGTACCGGTCGTAGACGTCCTCCAGGATCCCCCCGCACTCGGCCCGGCGCAGCACCTCGACCGAGCCGCTGCCGGGGTCGTGGCGCGAGGCATCGCCCGAACCGTTGCCCGGGCCGTCGCCCGAGCCGGTCGCCGGCCGGTCGGCCAGGCCGCGTGCGCGGGGCGGTGCGAGGGCCGCCTCGTGGCGCGGCACCTTCAGCTGCGCCGTGCAGGTCGCCGGTCCGTAGCCGAACCTGCCGTAGATCGAGGCCTCGGAGGCCAGCAGCACGGACAGGAGCTCCCCGCGGGCCCGCAGCTCGGCGAGCTGATACCGCATCATCGCGGTGAGCACGCCCTGGCGCCGGTGCGAGGGCAGGACGCCGACGGCGGTCACCCCGGGGGCCGGGACGAGGGTCTCGCCGGGCAGGGTGAGCTCGAAGGCGTGCGTGGCGGCGGTGCCGACGGGTCGGCCGTCCGCCGTCCGGGCGAGCAGGCAGCGGTCCGTTTCGAGCGCCGACCACCAGAGCCCGCCGCCGTCGACCGGGGTCTCCGGGAAGTGCCCGAACGCGGCATGAACGGTGTCGACGAAGACGTCGAGATCCTCGTCGGTCGTGGGACGGATCTCCATCGCTGCCGCGGCCTCCTCGGGACACCTCCACCACGACCACTCGTGGTGTCCGGTCGCCACATTGCAACGGCGGATCGTGGCCCGGGCAAGCGAATTACCGCAGGGACCGGCCCGGTGGGTGTCGTCGGCGGCTCCGGAAAGAGGCACCGTGTGGCACGATCCAGCGCGTGGAACGGGTGACTCTCGTGGAGGTGCCCTCACCTCTGCCTCGACGTTCGAGCGAACAGGTACGCACGTCGGCTGCGGGGGGCGTCGTCGGGTTTGCCCAGCATTTTCACGCGCGGGTATGGGCACGTACCAAAAACATTCGCAGCGGTTCGTCCCGGCCGGTACGGTCACGAGCGCGTTCCCGCTGTGGGCTGCTCGAGAGCTCCGCGTGACGCCCCGGCCGTTCCGACACTGAGAGTGGGTCTCGTCCATGGCATGTCGTATCAGTGAGCTCGTGCTCGGATGCCGCGACCCCGAGGTGCTGGCACGGTTCTGGTGTGAGGTCCTGGACTTCGTCGTACTCGACCGCGAGGACGACGGCACCCTTGAGATCGGCCCGCGCGAAGGGTTCGGCGGCCCGCAGCCGACGATCATCCTCAGCCGCAGGGACGAGCCGGAGCCCGGGAAGTCCCGGCTGCACATCGACGTCAACGCCACCGACCGCGATCAGGACGCCGAGCTCGAACGCCTCCTGAAGCTCGGGGCGCGCCCGGCCGACATCGGCCAGACCGGCGAGGAGCAGTGGCACGTTCTCATGGACCCGGAGGGCAATGAGTTCTGCCTGCTCAAGGCCCGCCTCAACCCGCTGTGACGACACCGGACCCCGAGCAGCGGCCCGGCACAGCGCCCGAGGACCAGGAAATGCTGCCGGAAGCACCCGACGCCATCTGGGTTCTGGAGGGGTTCGGCAAGGCGGACGACACCTTGCGGGTGGAGCACCCCATCAGCCGTGAACAGCTCCTGCTGTTGCGTGAGGTGATCAAGCCGGATCCCGGCGACCCCTGGATGATCTACTGCTACCCCGTGCCCGTCGAGGTGTGGCCGGCGGTGGACGCGATCCTCCGGTGCGGGCCGCCCAGTCCCGAGCTGGACTACCTCACGGGGGCCTACGCGGCCGAGTGAGGCCACGCGGGCCGGAGGCGTGCGTCCCGGTCGCGGCCGACCGTGCCGGGCCGACCGGCACGGACGGAACCTAGCCGCGCAGCGCCAGGTGGTACGACGAGGCCCACAACACCGACGCGCTGCCCAGGCCCACCACGACCCGCACGGTCTCGCTCGCCAGACCGGCCGCGACGAGGACGAACCCGGTGACCGCGACGGCCGTCAGCAGCGACGCCGTCCACCGGTACTGCCACTGGTCGTACAGCCGGGCGAGCGGGAAGAAGTGCAGGCCCACGACGAGGGCGATGCCGGCCGGGACGACCTCGGGCCGGCCTGCGGCGTCGGCCGCGGCGATGACGGCGAAGACGGCCACCAGCTCGACGGTGTTGACGATGCCCACGCCGCGCGCCCAGTGGGCGGGGAGGTTCACCGTCCGGGGCGAGGGCGCGGCGCCCTTGCGATACCCGAGGCGGATCGCCGCCGCGGTGAGCAGCAGCGCCGCCACCTCGATGCAGAGCGGTACGGCATCCGTCGCCGAGCCGGTCCCGGAGGCCGCCGCCACGGCCCACAGCAGGGCGAAAGCAGAGAGCACCAGCACGCCTCGGCGGCGCAGATCGCGGGTGAGGGCGAGGCACTCGGCGTCCTTCTCGGACGGAGTGGCGGGTGTCGCGGCGGACGTTGATGTCACTCGCGGAGAGTACATTGGCCGGCCCGCCATGTTCTCGCGAATTGCGAGGAGGCCGTATTCCGTCGGCCCCGCGGGCGACCCGACCGGAATGCGATCCGGAAATACTCCGAAACATTCGAGTAGAGGAATCCTGCATTCCGCGCGACAAAGGCGCCACGAGGTAGGGAACTTTCCCCTCCGCAACCACCAAACCCCGCACGAGCAGTGGAAACATGAAACGGCCCGCCCTCACGCCATCCCGAACATTTCGCAAACACCGCCGAAACCATTGACAGTTGAAAGGCCCCGGCCAACACTCCCCGGTGACAGAGCTCCCCCGTCGACCCACCCCACTCGGACGAGGAGGAAGCACCCCCGTGAAGAAGTCACCAGGCCGTTTCCGGCTGCTCATCAGCAGCACCTGCACCATGCTGCTGGTCGCGGCCGCGGCGCTCGCCATGCCGGGCACCGCGCACGCCGACACCGTCGTCACCACGAACCAGACCGGCACCAACAACGGTTACCACTACTCGTTCTGGACGGACGCGCCGGGCACGGTCTCCATGACCCTTTCCTCCGGCGGCAGTTACAGCACCTCATGGCGCAACACCGGTAACTTCGTCGCAGGCAAGGGCTGGAGCACCGGGGCCCGCCGCACCGTGACGTACTCGGGCACGTTCAACCCGTCCGGCAACGCCTATCTGACCCTGTACGGCTGGACGGCGAACCCGCTCGTCGAGTACTACATCGTCGACAACTGGGGCACCTACCGGCCCACCGGCACCTACAAGGGCACCGTCACCAGCGACGGCGGTACGTACGACATCTACAAGACGACGCGATACAACGCCCCGTCCGTCGAGGGGGTACGCACCTTCGACCAGTACTGGAGCGTGCGGCAGTCGAAGCGGACGGGCGGCACCATCACGGCCGGCAACCACTTCGACGCGTGGGCCCGGGCCGGGATGCCCCTGGGCAACTTCAAGTACTACATGATCATGGCGACCGAGGGATACCGGAGCAGCGGCAACTCCAGTATCCGGGTGGGGTCATGAGGACGAAGCCCGTGCCGGCCGTTCTCGCCGCGGTGGCGAGGAGGGGACCCGTGCGCGGGATGCTCGTGACGGTGGCGGCCGCGGCCGTCGCCGTCACGACCACCGTGGCCTCGAACGTCACTGCCGCCGCGGTCTCGACCGCCGCGCCGTCACGGGCCGCCGCCTGCACCGGCTACGTCGGGCTCACCTTCGACGACGGTCCTTCCGGCAACACGACGAGGCTGCTCGACACGCTCCGCCGCAGCGGGCTGCGGGCCACGATGTTCAACGCGGGCCAGTCCGCGGCGGCCAACCCGTCCCTGGTCCGGGCGCAGGTGGCCGCGGGCATGTGGGTGGCCAACCACAGCTACACCCACCCGCACCTGACCCGGCTGAGCCAGGCGCAGATCGACTCCGAGATCTCCCGCACCCAGCAGGCCATCGCCGACGCGGGAGGCGGCACGCCGAAGTTGTTCCGCCCGCCGTACGGGGAGACCAATGCGACGGTGCGGTCCGTCGCGGCTCGCTACGGCCTGACGGAGATCCTCTGGCAGGTCGACTCACAGGACTGGAACGGCGCGAGCACCGACGCGATCGTCCAGTCCGCCGCCCGGCTCACCGACGGCCAGATCATCCTGATGCACGACGGCCCCGCCAACACCCTCGCGGCCATCCCCCGCATCGCCCAGAACCTGGCGTCCCGGGGCCTGTGCGCGGGAACGATCTCCCCGCGGACGGGCCGCGCGGTGGCCCCGTGAGCACACGGCGCGACGGCTCCCACGCCGTCGCGCCACCCGGCCGGGCCGGCCCGTGAGCAGCGGCACCGCCAGGGGTGCGCACGGGTTCTGGTGTACGGCGTACTTGAGTACAGGTGCTCATGACGGGGCCCGCGCCGCCCCGGATCCTGGACGCATGACGAATCGGGGAATCGTGGCGGCCGGGGCCGCGCTTGTCGGCGGGGTGCCTGTGGCCGCTTGGGGGCTGATGGGGCAGCAGAACCACGACGGGCTGCCGGCCGGTGAGCTCGACTACGCCTTCCAGCCGTGGGACATCGGGGACGGCGTGGCCGCGGTCGCGGGTGGGCTCGCGCTGGTGCTGGTGGTGGCCGGGGCGGCGGTGCTCGTGCGGGCCTCGCTGCGCGGGGCGATGGACCAGCGGTGGTGGGGTGTGGTCGGGCCGCTGGTGGCGCTCGGGCTCATGGCCGGTGTGGGGTGGCGGATCCTGACCGCGGGTGGCATCGGAGCGAACATCGGCGCCGGGCTGCTGATCATTTTCGGTACGCCGGTCGCGACGGGGCTGCTGCTGTGGTCCCTGGCGTGGGCGTTCTGGCTGGTCACCCAGCGCCACGGGCACGAGGGCGGCGGGCTCGGTGGCGGAGAGATAGGCGGTTTCGCCTCCCGCGGGGTGTAGCCGCGGGGCGTGGCCGAAACACCACGGCGGTCCGGTGCGGGGTAGGGCAACAGCCCTGCCCCGCATGGAAGTTCCCCTAGGTTGGTGGGCCGGACTCCCTTCCCCACCCCCCAGGAGGCCCCGCCGTGTCCCACGACAGCCTGCGTGACCGCATCGACACCTCCAAGCCGCACTCGGCGCGCTTCTGGAACTACTTCGTCGGCGGCAAGGACAACTACGAGGTCGACCGCGAGATCGGCGACCAGATCAAGTCGATCTTCCCGGGGCTCGTCGACGTGGCGGTCACGAGCCGCCGGTTCCTGGGGCGGGCCGTCACGTATCTGGCGGGTGAGCAGGGCGTACGGCAGTTCCTGGACGTCGGTACGGGGTTGCCCACCGCCGACAACACGCACGAGGTCGCGCAGCGTGTCGCTCCGGACGCCCGGATCGTCTACGTCGACAACGACCCCATCGTGCTGGCCCATGCCAACGCGCTGCTCACCAGCACCGCCGAGGGCAGGACCGCGTATCTGGACGCCGACCTGTACGACCCGCAGGCCGTGCTGAAGGCCGCCGCCGGCACGCTGGATCTCTCACGGCCGGTCGGGCTGATGATCCTCAACACGCTCGGTCATGTCGCCGACTACGAGCGGGCGCGTGAGCTGGTGCGGCAGCTGATGGCCGGGTTGGCGGCCGGGAGCTACCTGGTGATCAGCGACAGCACCGCGACCAGTGAGGGCATGATCGCCGCGTCCGAGGCGTACAACGCGAGTGGGGCGGTGCCGTACTACGTCCGGCCGGTCGCCGAGATCGCAGGGTTCTTCGACGGGCTGGAGCTGGTGGAGCCGGGGGTGGTGAGGGTTCCCGAGTGGCGGGCGGAGGAGTCCGGGGTCGGCGGTGCGGGGGCTTCGGCCGCGGCTGTGGATGCGTACTGCGGGGTCGGGCGCAAGCGGTAGGGCCCGCCGTCTTCGGGTGCCGCGCCGTGGGGGCCGGGCGCGCAGTTCCCCGCGCCCCTGGGGTGGGACCGTCCCGGAGCGTCGAGCGGGCCCGGCCGGTCATCCAACGGCTCGGGGTCCGTCGTCTTCGGGTGCCGCGCCGTGGGGGCCGGGCGCGCAGTTCCCCGCGCCCCTGGGGTGGGACCGTCCCGGAGCGTCGAGCGGGCCCGGCCGGTCA
>NZ_JBHJPX010000006.1:0-158397 GCF_042262425.1 Streptomyces sp. NPDC056373 | reverse complement strand
ATCCAACGGCTCGGGGCCCGTCGTCTTCGGGTGCCGCGCCGTGGGGGCCGGGCGCGCAGTTCCCCGCGCCCCTGGGGTGGGGCCCGTCCCGGAGCGTCGACGCGGGCCCGGGGAGGGGCACGTGGTCTGGGGTGTCACTCGTCCGGGTCGGTTGTCTCAGGGGGGTTGTTCGGTCACGCGATAATCAGGGCATGGCCGCCTCTCTGCCCGTTCCCGAGCCTGTCGGTCGGCTGCTCGGTGATCTGCTGGCCGTGGGGGAGGGATACTCCCTCCTGCTCGCCGGGAGCTACGCGGTGCTGGCGCACGGGCTGGTGGAGCGGGCCGGGTGGGACCTGGACGTGGCCACCGGGGATCCGGCGGCGACGGAGGCCGTCGCGGACGCCGTGCGGACCGGGCTGGTCGGACGCGGCCGGCTCGTGCAGACCCTGGAGGCCGGGCCGCTGTCCGCGCAGTTCCTCGTGACCGACGCGCCGAGCGGCGCGGAGTGCGAGGTCACCCTGCGCAAGGAGGTGCTGTGGCGCCCACCCGTGGCGACGGAGCTCGGGCCGGCGCTCGCCCTCGACGACCTCGTCGGCACCCGCGTGCGGGACCTGGCCGACCGGGGACTCGCGCGCGACCTCGTCGACGTGCACGCCGCCTCGGCCCGCTGGAGCCACCCCGAACTCGAGGAGCTGGGCCGCCGCCACGCTCCCGACACGTTCGACCTCACCGACCTCCAGGCCCGGCTGACCGGCACGGACTGGCTCGACGACCGGGCCTTCACCGCCCACGGCGTCGACGCCGCCTCGGTCGCCGGGCTGCGCCTCTGGGCTCAGGAGTGGGCCGACGACATCGCCGAACGCCTCATCGAGGGCGAGGCCCCGGACGAGGAGTGACCCGCAGCCCCGCACGGTGACCTACCGGTCGGTACCCTGACCCGATGGGGAACGGGGCAGCCGGGCAGGTGGGGTTCGTCGCCGCGCTGGTGCGCACGGCGTTCCTGGTCGACGGTGTGTACGCGGAGGCCGGCCGGGCCTACGGACTGACGCCGCAGCAAGGGCAGTTGCTCTGCGTGCTGCTGGACCGGCCGTACGGGATGAGCGAGTTGGGCGAGACGCTCGGGCTGGCGAAGTCGAGTCTGACCGGGCTGGTGGACCGGACGGTACGGCGAGGGCTGGTACGGCGGGAGGCCGACCCGCGCGACGGACGGGCCGTGCGGGTGGGGCTGACGGACGAAGGCACCGCGCTCGCCCGGAAGTTCCACGCCGAGACCTGCCGTCGGGTGGAGGCCCTGCCGTCCGGGCTGAGCCGCGTCGAGCGGGACCGGCTGGCCGTCCTGCTGTCACGGGTCGTGGCGGACAACGAAGTCCCCGAGGTGTTCGCGGAGGTCACGAAGGTCACGGGACGCCCCGAGCCCGTCCCCGACGGCGGCCATCCGCAGCCGAGTCCCGGCGTCGACCAGCCCGAGCGGGTCCCTGGTGTCGACCGGCCGATCCCCGACGGCGGCCGTCCCGAGCCGATCCCCGACGGCGACCACCCCGAGCCGGTCCCCGACGGCGGTCGGCCCGAGCTGGTCCCGGGCGTCACGCAGCAGGCCCCCTGCGTCGACTAGCGGATCCCGTCACCGGTCGGACGGCAAACCTCCACCGCCCCGGGCTCAACCCGCCTCCCCGTGCTCATCAGCGACAACGTCACCCCCGCCGATCCCACGGCCATCACCGTCATCGCCGTTGCCGGGGAGGCCAGTTGGGCCACGGACCCGGCGAGCGCCGCCGCCACCCCCTGCATCGTGAGCATCCCCGCCGAGTGCAGCCCCAGGGCGTGCCCGGTGAGCGCGTCGGGAGTGAGGGCCACCAGTCGCTCCTGCTGCACGAGGCTCGCGCCGAACCCCACGGAGGCCAGCGTGACCGCGGCCGCCGCGAGCGGCGGCGCCGGGTGCAGGAGGAACGGCACGTACGGGACGGCCAGGAGCAGCAGGAGCGGGAAGCCCAGGCGGCGGCGAAGGCGCGCTGGGAGCACGCGGCCGACCAGCACGTCCCCGGCGAGCATGCCGAGCGCGGCGCAGGCGAAGAGGGTGCCGGCGGAGTCGGGGGCGTAGGAGACGTAGAGGGATTCGCAGCCGACGACCAGGCCGTTGGGGATCCACAGGGCCAGATAGACCTGGCGGCGGGGCGGGGAGGACCAGAGCAGGGCGTTGGCCCGCCAGGTCGCCGAGACCGAGGGGCGGCCCGTCGTGCGGGGCGGGCGGCGGGTGAGGCCGAGGCGGACGACGACGGCCGCCAGGAGGTACAGGGCGGCCGCCGCCAGCAGGGACAGCCGGGGGGACAGCAGGGCCACGAGGGCGCCGCCGGTGGCGTAACCGGCGATCTGCATCAGGCCGCTCATCATGTTGAACACCGAGCGGCCGAGCAGATAGCCGTCCTTGGAGAGGATCTCGTTGAGCAGGCCCCAGCGCACTCCCCCGCCCACGGACTCCACCAGGCCCTTGGCGAAGACGATCGCGAAGACCGTCCAGACGGGCAGGCCGGGCAGTGCCAGGGCGGCGGTGGCCGCGGCGAAGAGCAGAGGCAGGGCCGTCAGGGCCGTGCGCGGGGGCAGCCGGTCGGCGGCGGAGAGCAGGAGGGCCGCGCCCAGCACCTGTACCAGCGACGAGCCGAACATGCTCACCGCGGACAGCAGCGGCGACTCGGTCGCCCGGTACACCAGGACGCCCAGGGCGAGTCCGCCCATGGTCTGGGCGACCGTCTGTGCGGACGCGGCCAGGAAGAACGGGCTGAACTCGGGGGTGCGGAACAGATCGCGGTAGCTGCGCATACGCGGAGTCTTCGATGCCCCTGTCCGCGTGGTTATTGTTTCGCGCAGACGCGAAACCTGGCGGAGCGGGGACCAGCGAAAGGGGCTCGCGGAGCGGGGGCTCGCTGATCTGTCCGCGGAGAGGGGGCCGCTTGTGGGCTGGTGGCAGATCAATGCCGACACCCTGGCGGAGAGCCGGTTCGTGATCTCGCCGTTCGCCGAGACCTTCGCGAGTCTGCGCCTGCTGAACGCGGCCGAGGCGGCGCATCCCGGCGAACGGCGGTGGCTCGACGCCCATCTGCCGGACTACCGGCGGCGCCTCGCACGGGACCCGGTGACCGCGCAGCTGATCCGTGCCGGGATCGGGCGGGAGTGGACGGCCGACTTCCTCTCCCCCGCCCCGCGCGACGGGGAGACCTTCGAGCAGGGGGTGGCGCGGGTGCGGGCGGCGGACCCGGAGTCGGCCCGCGCCGACCTCACCGTCTCGCTGCGCGGCCCGGTCCCTGCCCGGCTGCACCGGGGCGACCTGCCGGAGCGCGCCGCGGACCTGCTGACGTACGTCTGGACGACAGCGGTGCTGCCGTACTGGCCCCAGCGCCGGCGCGTCCTGGAGGCCGATGTGGTCGCGCGGACCGCGCAGGTCAGCCGGGGCGGCTGGGCGAGCGCGCTGGACACGCTGCGACCGGGCACGCAGTGGCTGGGGGAGAACCGGCTCCAGGTCAACGCCCACGAGTACCCGCCGCGCGAGCTGTCCGGCGCGGAGCTGGTGTTCGTGCCCATCACGACGCAGCGCATCGGCTGGGTGGCGTGGGAGGGGTCGGACCGGTACGCGCTGGTCTACCCGTGCGCGGGGGCGCTCGCCGACCCCGGGGGCAGCCCCGTGCCCGCGAGCCTCGGCGTGCTGCTCGGCGCCGCCCGCGCCGGTGTGCTGGTCCGGCTCGGCTCGCCGCTGAGCACCAGCCAGCTGGTCGCCGTGACGGGGCAGGGGCTCGGCTCGGTCGGGCGGCACCTGCGGGTGCTGCTGGACGCCGGTCTGGTGGAGCGGCGGCGGGCGGGCCGGTCGGTGCTGTACTCGCGGACGGCGGCGGGGCAGGTGCTGGTGGAGGCCACCGAGGCCCGCAGCCGGCCCGGCACCGAGCGGAGCTAGGGTCTGCTCATGACGACTAGCAACGGTTCCTCTCCCCTCGACGTCGAGATCGGTGCGCTGCAGGGCGGTTCCGCCGACCTGTCCCAGTACGCGGGCAAGGCGGTGCTCGTGGTGAACGTCGCCTCCAAGTGCGGCCTGACCCCGCAGTACACGGGCCTCGAGAAGCTCCACGAGCAGTACGCGGCACGCGGCTTCACCGTCCTCGGCGTGCCCTGCAACCAGTTCCTCGGGCAGGAGCCCGGCAGCTCCGACGAGATCGCCGAGTTCTGCTCGGCCACGTACGGCGTGACGTTCCCGCTGACCGAGAAGGTCGAGGTGAACGGCGAGGGCCGGCACCCGCTGTACGACCGCCTGACCGGCTTCGCCGACGCCGAGGGCCACAGCGGGGACATCCGCTGGAACTTCGAGAAGTTCCTCATCGGCCGGGACGGCGGCGTCGTGGCCCGCTTCTCGCCGCAGACCGAGCCGGACTCGGCGGAGGTCGTGGCGGCGATCGAGGCCCAGCTGGCCTGAAAACGGTCCCGCGGCGCGTTGACCTTGCCCCTGGGGCAAGTCCGAGTGTCCTCGTCGTCGGGCGGAAGAGCCGCCCGGTGACGGAGGATGCCGTGGTGGACGGACCGGAAGCGCACCTGGAGCTGCTCACCATCGGGGCGTTCGCCGCGCGTGCCCGCCTGTCTCCGAAGGCCCTGCGGTTGTACGACCGGCTGGGCCTGCTGGCCCCGGCGCATGTCGACGAGGCGACCGGCTACCGCTACTACCGCGCCGGCCAGGTCGAACGGGCCCGGCTCGTGGCGATGCTGCGGCAGCTGGACATGCCGCTCGCCCGGATCGCCGAGGTGGTCGGGGCGGGCGACGGGCCCGCGGCGGCCGGGCTGCTCGGTGCCTACTGGGCGGACGTCGAGGCGCGGGTGGCGGGGCAGCGGACGCTCGCCGAGTACCTCCGTGGACGACTGTCGGGGAGGAGCTCCGAGATGTACGGGAAGTTCACGGTCGAGACGGTGGAGGTGCCCGCCCAGGTGGTGATCTCCGAGAAGCGGCACACGCTGGCGGACGAGCTGCCGACGTGGATCGGGGCGTCGCTGGGCCGGCTGGAGGAGGCGGCCCGGGAGTGCGGGGGCGTGGCCGGGGTGCCGTACGTCGCCTACCACGCCGAGGTCTCGATGGAGAGCGACGGTCCGGCCGAGGCGTGTGTGCCGGTGGCCGACGAGGCGGCTGCCAGGGCCTGGGCGGAGGGGCGGGGCCGGGCGTGGGAGACGGCGGTGCGGGTGGAGCCGGCCCGGCGGCTGGCGTACACCAGGATCACCAAGGCGCAGGTGGCGTACCCGCAGATCCTGGCCGCGTTCGAGGCGGTGGAGGAGTGGGTGGCGGCGCGGGGGCTGACGGTGACCGGCCCCTGCCGGGAGCTGTACTTCGCGGACTGGGAGGCGTCGGGATCCGGGGACCCGGTGTGTGACGTGGCGTTCCCGGTGAGCTGATCTCCCTCGGAGATCTCCGGGCACGAGCGGAGCCCTCTCGGCTAGGACGGCGATGCTGGTCGAGAGGGCTCTGTCGGTGGTGCTTGTGGTGCTGTCGATCGCGGGGGTCAGGCCTTGACCGAGTCCACGAAGGCGTTCCACGCGTCGGCGGGAAACGCGAGTTTGGGGCCCTCGGGGACCTTGGTGTCACCGAGCTCCAGGGCAGCGTCGACGGTCGACCTGACCATCACGCAGGCGCCGTTGTTGTTGGTGTAGGAGGAGGTCGTCCACGTCTCCGTGGCGCCCAGACGAATTGCCATGTTCGCTCCGTTGCGAGTTGCGTTTACGCCAACCCGTGCTGGTGGTTGGCGTGATCGACGCTACTCGCCACCCTCCTCGTTCGGCGCAGCCATTCACTCGACCGGATGGCATATTCCAGGGGAGTCTTCCAGTCAGACCTGTCAGGGGTGTAGCATCCCGCGCCCTGCCCGGCGGAAGGTCATCCTCCGGCTCTGTCTCAGCGCGCGTACTCCTTCGCCACGCGCTCGATGAGCTGCCGGGACTGGTCCACGTTCAGCGACTGGGCGCGCAGGTGCTCGTACATCACCGTGTACTTCTGCACGTCGAGCGGCTTCTCCAGGTACAGGTCGCTGGTGACGCCCTCGATGTAGACGACGCTCGAGTCGGCCGCGTCGGCGAACTCCAGGATCGAGTACTGGCCGTTGATGCCGGCGTGCGCGCCGACCTCGAAGGGCAGGACCTGCACGGTGATGTGGGGCAGCTGGGACATCTCGACGAGGTGCTCCAGCTGTTCGCGCATCACCGGCCGGCTGCCGACGATCCGGTGCAGGGACGCCTCGTCCAGCACCACCCACAGCCGCAGCGGTTCGGTGTCGGCGGTGATCCGCCCCTGCCGGCGCAGCCGCACCTCGACGCGCTTGTCGTTGTCCGCCTCCGACGCCTCGGGCGAACCGCCCCGGATGATGGCCTCGGCGTACGCACGGGTCTGCAACAGGCCGGTGATGATCTGGGGTTCGTAGACCCGCAGCGACTCGGCGTCCGTCTCCAGGCCGATGTAGACGCTGTAGGGGATGTCCCCGAAGGCGTGCCACCAGCCCTGCTGCCGGGAGTCCTTGGCCATCTGCATCAGCGAGTCGACGATGCGCTGGTCCTCGACCTCGTAGACCCCGCACAGGTCGCGGACGTCGCGCTGGCTGATGCTGCGCCGGCCGTTCTCCAGCCGACTGATCTTCGACTGCGACACCAGCAGCCGCTCGGCCACCTCTTCGGCCGTCATGCCCTTGAGCTCACGGAGCCTGCGGAGCTCCTGGCCCAGCCGGCGCCGCCTGACGGTGGGATTGACATTGGACGCCACGGGACGTGCACCTCCGGCTGCGTGCCTCTACTTTGCGTGTCTGCTGCTGAGCAGACTGCCACCAAGGTGCTTACTACCGCTGGGAAACGGTGGATATGCGACGGGTACACGCCAGTTCGGGCACGGCACGCCGAGCGGGGCGAAGAGAGTGTGCGCTCTCTTCGCCCCGCTCGGACAGCGGCTCCCGTGACCGGGTTCGTGGGTCCCGTGATGCGTGCCGGTCGTAGGTGTTGCGGGCGCGGCGGTCGGCTCAGTGGGCCACCGCGCGCGCCATGGTTCCGTGGCGCGGTTGCATCGGAACGCCGCGAGCGGGTTCCGATGCGGGCCTGGTTCCGCCGGCGGCCTGACGGCCGGGCGGGGCCGGGTTGCGGCGCGGCTGGGCCGCGACGCCGTTCTGGACGTCCATCACCGCGTGCGCGACGAGACCGCCCATGGGGTCGTGCCGGATCAGGTCCCTGAGCCGCGAGCGCGAGGAACGTCCCTCGTTGCCCGGGTACAGGTGCTTGCCGAGGCCGACCGCGTGAGCGAGGGCGGCGAGTGCCGCGGTCCGCGGGTCCGGCGGTACGCCGGTGCGGATCGCGGAGTCCAGACGGGACCTGATCTCCCGGCTGATCTCGGTGTCCGTCGCCTGGTAGCGAGTCGTCGGCAGCACTCCGCACATCTGGCCGGCCACGGCATGCACCATGCCGCACCGCTCCAGATGCGAGAGGTAGGTCTGGCGCAGCCCCAGTCGCGGCCCGCCAATCCAGTTCACTGCCCGCACGGGAGCGCCACGCCTTCGCAGCAACTCCAACGCGCAGTCCAACGTTGGGTCTCCAGTCGGCCGTGGTGCCACCACGGCGATACGATCCCCGTCTGGGGCTATCCGTCCGGCCAGCGCCAGCTCTACTAGCTGTGCTCCGGCCAGACCGAGGTCGAGCGACTGCGGCTGTGCGGTGGTACCCGTGGTCGGGTCCAGCGCCAGCAACAGAAGCTCCTCCGGAAGTGTTCTGCGGCTCCTGCCCATCCATGCCTCCCCGCGTGGATGAAAGACAGGGTGACCCCTCTCACATTGGTCTGTCGAGGGTGCGTGACCGGTTCGTAGTGGAACCAGTAGGTATGTCGTTCTCGTCTACCGGATGGGTTTGGCCCGCGCACAGGACACTGGTACATGGTTCGGACAGCGCCGGAGCGGTGTCACGGGCGGCGGTTCACGGTTCGGTACGCGCACGCGGGGAGCAGCGGCGCGAGGAGGAGGCATCGGTGGCGGGCGAGTCCCCCGACAGGTCGAAGCAGCGCGAGTCGTCGGCACGAAGGACGTCGGGGAGCGCGAGTCCGGTTCCGGAGGCCAGGAGCGAAGCCGCCGACCCGCGGCTCGCGGTGGCCCGGGACGCGGAGAAGTCCTCGGCACGAGGGGGCGCCGACACGGCGACCCGCGTGCTGTCCACGCGGACGGCTCAGGAGCCGAAGGACTCCGAGCGGCCCGAGAGCGACCCGGACGCGGGCGCCGAGGGTGCCGCGGACGCGGAGGGGGCCGTGAGCGACTCGGGCACCGAGGACGCGGCGGCCGACGCCGGGCGGGGCGCTTCCGGCTCCGCCGAGGGGGCCGGGGGCAGTGGGTCCTCCGACGGCGAGGGCGGTGACGGGCGGCTGCGGGACGCGGTGGCCGCGTGGGTCGCGTCGGCGGACGGCGAGCAGGAGGCTGCCGCCGAGGCCGACAAGGAGGCTCCTGAAGCCGAGCGCGCCGAGAAGGCCGGGAAGGCCGACGCGGACGCCCGGGACGGGCAGGGCGGGGTCAAGGACCCGGGACCGGACGCGGACGCGGACGACGAGAGCGACGGGGCAGCGGCAGGAGCGGCTTCCGAGGGCTCCGAGACGGACCGCGCCGATGCCGACGACGCCGAGGCGGACCGTTCCGCCACGGCGGACGGCGGGGACGCCGCGGACACGGAGGCGAAGCGGGACGAGCGGGCCGGCGACGCGGAGACGGCGCCGGCAGCGCCGGCAGCCGACACCGAGGACGACGCCGAGGACGACGGCACCGCCGAGGGCGAGTCCGGCACGGGCAAGGACCCGAAGGCCACCGGCGCCGCAGTGAGCGACAAGACCGCGCCCGGGGCCGACGAAGCCGACGACAGCGCTGCCGAGAGGGCCGACGACAAGGGCCGCGCGCCCGCGGACCCGCGTGTGTCCGCCGCCGCCGAGGCCGCGCCGGAAGCCGGTTCCGAGGCTGCCGACGCCGCGACGAAGGCCACCGCCAAGACCGACGCCGCCGAGGACGACACCCCGGCCGACAGCACCGCCAAGGGCAAGTCCGGCACGGGCAGGGCCCCCCGGTCCACCGGCAAGACCGCGAAGGCCGACGAAGCCGACGGTGCCGCGGCCAAGCCCGCCGGTGCCCCCGCCGACAAGCCCGGCACGAAGGAGACCGCGAAGGCCGACGAAACCGCCGGCACCGCCGCCAAGCCCGCCGGTGCCCCCGCCGACAAGCCCGGCACGAAGGAGACCGCGAAGGCCGACGAAGCCGACGGCACCGCCGACAAGCCCGCCGGTGCCCCCGCCGACAAGCCCGGCACGAAGGAGACCGCGAAGGCCGGCGAAACCGCTGGTGCCGCGGACAAGCCTGCCGGTGCCGCCACGAACAAGCCCGGCACGGACGGGACCGCGAAGGCCGGTGACGCCGACGCCGCGGGCGACGACGGTGACGCTCCCGCCGAGCCTCCCGTCGACCAGCCCACCGCCGTCTTCAAGGCCCTGCGGCCCCCGGTCGATCAGCCCACCACCATGCTGAAGCTCGGGGGCGCGGCCAAGGACCTCCCGAAGTCGGACCTGCCGAAGTCGGCCGCTCCGAAGACGGACGGCGCGAAGACGGACGGTCCGAAGCCGGCCGCCTCGAAGACGGACGGCGCGAAGACGGATGCCCCGGAGAAGGGCGCTCCGGAGAAGGCCGATCCGGAGCGGGACGCCGAGCGGACCAGTAAGTTCGTCGCGCTCAAGCACCTGGACGACCCGGCGACCAGGAAGCCGCCCGCCCCGCCGGAGGCCACCGCGCCCGTCCCCACCGTCGGCCCCGAGCGGACCACGCAGCAGCCGCTGCCGCCCAGGCCGCCGCTCGACCTGCTGGCCGAGCTGACGAACACCCCGCCGCCCCCGGACACCCCGCTCCGCACGGCGGCCCGGCGGGTGAAGATCTGGACGCCGCTGGTGCTGCTGCTGGTGGTCGTCTTCGCGGTCGTGCAGAGCGTGCGCCCGCTCCCCACGCCCACCCTGGAACTCACCGCCAAGGACAGCTACACCTTCGAGGGCGGCAAGGTCGACATCCCCTGGCCCGCCGACGGCCAGGCCGCGCTGGACGTCCAGGGCATCGGCACGTTCGGGTCCTCCGGCGAGCAGAAGCCCGTCCCGATCGCGAGTGTCGCCAAGGTCATGACCGCCTACCTCATCCTGCGCGAGCACCCGCTCAAGAGCGGTGAGGACGGCCCGAAGATCGACATCGACCAGACCGCCCAGGACCAGTCCGACGCCGGCCAGGAGTCCACCGTCGACGTCACCAAGGGCGACAAGATCACCGAGCGGGAGGCCCTGGAGAGCATCCTGATCGCGTCCGCGAACAACATCGCGCGACTGCTCGCCCGCTGGGACGCGGGGTCCGAGAAGGCGTTCGTGCAGAAGATGAACGACGCCGCCAAGGACCTCGGCATGAAGAACACGACGTACACCGACCCGTCGGGCCTGAACAACACGACCGTCTCCACGGCCGTGGACCAGGTGAAGCTCGCCCGGGCCGCCATGGAGCAGCCCGCGTTCCGTGAGGTCGCGGCGATGATGTCGTACGTCGACTACAAGGGCACCAAGCACGACAACTGGAACCGCCTGGTCGGCTCCAACAACGTCACCGGCATCAAGACCGGCACCACCACCTCGGCGCTCGGCAACCTCGTCTTCGCGGCCAAGAAGGACGTCGACGGCGAGACCCACCGCGTCATCGGCGCGGTCGTGCGCCAGCCCGCCGGCGGCCCGGACAACACGATCCTGGGCGCCGCCCTGTACGAGGGCGACAAGCTGATCCGGGCGGCGCAGGGCGCGCTGGAGTCGGCGACGATCCTGAAGAAGGGCGACGTCGTCGGGTACGCCGACGACGGTCTCGGCGGCCGCACGCCGGTCGCCGTCACCGAGGACGTCACGGCCGTCGGCTGGGCGGGCCTGTCGGTCAAGCTGACGTTCGCCGGGGACGACCTGCCGCACACGGCCAAGGCCGGCACGAAGGTGGGCACGCTCACCGTCGGTGACGGTACGACCAGCGCGGTGAAGGTCCCGGTCGCCCTCCAGAAGGATCTGGTCGAGCCGGGCTTCGGGGCCAAGCTCACGCGCATCGGCTGACCCGGGGCACGACCCGCACCACCGCACCCCGCCGGTAACGGCCCGTCCGGGCGCCGCCCGGCGGGGTGCGTGCTAGCGTCCCGAACCGGGACAGGTCGCCGCTCGCGGCGGCGCGGCGGCGGAAGCCGAGAACAGAAGACGGGACACGGGGAGTGCCTTCGAGTGGCCACTGCGGAGCCGACACGCGCAGACGACGCCGAACCGGGCTCGGTACCAGGCCCGCGAATACGCCTGCCCGAAGCACGGGAAGACAGCTCGTCGAACGCCGCGGTGCGTAACGTAATCGCGCAGGACACCGGCGCGCCCGAGGGCGGTTCACCCGCAACCGGTCCGTCCGCAGCCGGTCCGTCCGGAGCCGACTCGTCCGAAGGCGGCTCCCTCGACGCCGGCCCGTCCGAACGCAGCCCGGCCGAACCCGGCCCGGCCGAACGCGGTCCGGCCGAACGCGGTCCGGCCGAAGCCGGCCCGTCCGCGGAGCGCGGGGCCGGGTTCGAGTGGCCCGCCCCCGTACTGGCCCTGCGCGAGCGCATGCTGCGGCACCCGGTCCTGTCCGTCACGGGTCTGGCCGCGGCCCTGCACATTCTCTGGTTCTTCACGTTCGCGAACAGCGGCGGCGATCTGGCCGCGCAGGACGCGTGGGCCGAGTTCGTCGGCCGGCACCCGGACTCGGCGTACAACCTCGCCTGGTACGGCGGGATGCACCCGGTGTCGTACAGCGTGGTGTCGCCGTATCTGATGTCGGTGCTCGGCGTGCGGACGACGATGATGATCGCGGGGACGGTCTCGGCGGGCCTGCTGACCCTGCTCCTGCTGCGCAGCCGCTCCGTGCTCAACCCCCTGTGGGCGTCGATGGCGGGCGTGTTCGGCCTGTTCTGCAACGCGGTGTCGGGGCGGGTGACGTTCGGTCTCGGCATGATGTTCGCGCTGGGCGCGGTCGCCGTCGTGTTCTGCTGGCCCTACCGGTGGCGCTACAAGCGCTGGGCGAAGGCGCTGAGCGCGGCTCCGCTGGCCGCGCTGGCCACCATGGCCTCGCCGGTCGCGGGCCTGTTCCTGGGCCTGGTGGCGGTGGCGCTGTTCCTGCAGAAGCGGCGGCCGGGCGCGTGGGCGCTGGGCCTGGCGCCGACCGCGGTGGTGGCGGTGTCGGCGTGGCTGTTCCCGTTCTCGGGCACGCAGCCGATGGTGATCGGCTCGGTGCTGCTGCCGCTCGCGTTCTCGGTCCTCGCCTATGTGCTGGTGCCGCAGGAGTGGAAGACGGTCCGGCTCACGGCCGCGGTGTACGGCCTCGGGGTCGTGCTGGTGTGGCTGATCAGCTCCCAGATCGGGTCGAACATCACGCGGCTGGCGATGCTGTTCGCCGGGGTCGCGCTGGTCGCCGCGCTGCCGTTCACGGTGCCGCGCAGCCGCCGGTGGTACGCGGCCGTCGTGGCGCTGTGCGGTTTCGGGGTGTGGATCGGCTTCAAGACGGTCGACGACATCGTGCACACGGCCCCGGCGGCGTCCTGGTCGCGTGAGCTGGCGCCGCTCGTCAACGAGTTGCAGCAGGTCGGTGCCGAGAAGGGCCGGGTCGAGGTCGTTCCCGCCCGCTCCCACCGCGAGGCCTCCGCGCTCGCCCCGTACGTCAACCTGGCCCGCGGCTGGAACCGCCAGGCCGACATGGAGCGCAATCCCCTCTTCTACGACGACACGCTCAACTCGGCGAACTACCACGAGTGGCTCAAGCGCTGGGCGGTGCACTACGTCGTGCTGCCGAAGGGCGAGCCGGACGGTGACGGGGGGCAGCGGGAGCGGGCGCTGGTGCAGCGGGGGCTGCCGTATCTGACGCAGATCTGGGGCAACGACACCTGGCAGCTGTTCCAGGTGAGCGCGCCGACCCCGCTGGCCGAGCCGAACGCGGTGGTCGACCGGGCCGAGCAGGGCGAGATGATCCTCCAGGTGAAGAAGGCGGGCCGGATCCTGGTGCGCATTCCGTACTCGCCGTGGCTGAGCGTCGTCGACGCCCAGGGCAAGAGCCTGAAGCCGCCCCAGGAGACCGAGGAGTCCCGGAACCGTCCCGACGACGAGCCGAAGACGTACGTGAACGTCAACGGCTGCCTGGCGGAGACGGAGGAGGACGCGCAGGGCGACAAGTGGACGGAGCTGCTGGCGCCGAAGGCCGGGACGTACCGCCTGGCGGCGCCGTACCAGCTTCCGCGGGGCACGCCGTGCCCGGAGGAGCTGCGCTGAGTCTCAGCGCAGCCGGTCCACGTACTGGTCCGTGCCCGGCACCGTCGGCACGAACGGCGCCACCAGTTCCACCCTGCCCAGGCCCGATTCCGCCACCGCCGCGTCGAGGCCGGTGAAGAAGGGGTCCCAGCACTGTCTCGGGTCGGTCTGGAGGAACCACAGGAGCGTCAGGCGGGTGTCGACGCCCTCGACCTGTTTGACGTAGGTCATGCGGTCGCCGGGGAGGGGTGTCGGGCGGAAGGCCGTGACCAGTGCGGCCGGGGAGCCCGCCAGGCGCCTGGGGAGGTGGCGGGTGCGCAGCCACCGCAGGAGCGGGACGCGTTGCTCGGGGGTGTCCGCCTCGACGACCTGGAGGACCAGGCCCGCGTAGGGGTGGTCGAGGGCGTGGACGTCGCGGGGGCCGGCCGCTCCGTCGCGGTACACCGTCGCCTCGTGGTCCTGGAACGCCGTGAGGACGTGCGTGCGGTCGTGGTAGACGCGGGCGTCCCGGTTGAGGCGCTTGTTGACGGCGACCGTCCAGCGCATGTGGTCGTCGTAGCGGCCGGCGGTGATCCAGTACGTGGAGAGGTAGCAGCCGGCGGTGACCGGCTGGGCGATCGCCGACTTCCCGGGGTAGCGCAGGAGCTGGAGGTCCCGGGTCGCCACCCAGCGGCGGCCCGCCTGCATCCAGGGCATGGCCATCGCGCCGGCGTAGTAGTGGTCGTCCTCGTACCAGCGGTTGTAGGCGTACTCGTGGCCCGGGTGCGGCTCGACCATGGTGATGAGGGCGTGCCCGGGGTGGGTGCCGTAGGGGCCGACGGCGGCCAGTTCGGCGTACAGCTCGCTGCGGGTGTCCTCGCTCATGCCCTTCCCCTTCGTCGGTGACTGACCCATACTCTGACGCTCCGTCAGATAGAGCGCCAGGGTTCCGGTCCGGGGAGGTCCTGCCATGTCACTGCTCGCGGGGAAGACGGTCGTGGTGTCGGGGGTCGGGGCCGGGCTCGGACGGCAGGTCGCGGCGGCGGTCGTGCGGGACGGCGGGCGGGCCGTGCTCGGGGCCCGCACGGAGGCGAGCCTGGCGAAGACGGCCGCCGAGATCGACCCCGGCGGGGCGTGCACCGCGTACCGGGCCACGGACATCTCCGACGAGGCGCAGTGCGAGGCGCTGGCCCGGCTGGCGCGGGAGCGGTTCGGCGGGATCGACGCGGTCGTCAACGTGGCCGCGCTCGACAGCTACTTCGGCGGACTGGAGGACGCGGACTTCGAGTCCTGGCGGTCGGTGCTGGACGTGAACCTGCTGGGCACCCTGCGGATGACGCGGGCCTGCCTGCCGTCGCTCTGGCAGGGCGGCGGGGCCGTGGTGTTCGTCGGGACGCAGTCGGCGGTGGCCGCCCCCTCGCAGGTGCGGCAGGCGGCCTACGCGGCGTCGAAGGGGGCGCTGACGAGTGCGATGTACTCGCTCGCGCGTGAGCTCGGGCCGCACCGGATCCGGGTCAACACCGTGCTGCCGGGCTGGATGTGGGGGCCGCCGGTGCAGGCGTACGTGCAGTTCGCGGCCCGGTCGGAGGGCGTGCCGGAGGCGGTGGTGCTGGAGCGGCTGACCGGGCGGATGGCGCTGCCGGATCTGGCCACGGACGCGGATGTGGCCGACGCGGTGGCGTTCCTGGCGTCGGACAGGGCGCGGGCGATCACCGGGCAGTCGCTGCTGGTCAACGCCGGGGAGCTGATGCGTTGAGTTCATGTCTCTGAACTACAACCAGCACACAGAACTTTTTTGCCTCCCTTTGACCTGACGATCACTTGTCGTGTTCACGCGGTAGCGCCCACGATGAGCGCCGGGCTGATCCCTGGGAGGGCGCACATGAACGGTCTCGACTGGGCCGTGCTCATCGGCTACTTCGCCGTGATGGTCGCGATCGGCGTCTGGTCGCACAAACGCGTCGACGACGTCAGCGACTTCTTCACCGCCGGCGGCAAGATGCCGTGGTGGCTCTCCGGCATCTCGCACCACATGTCGGGCTACAGCGCGGTGATGTTCACCGGGTACGCGGGCATCGCCTACACCTACGGCGTCACGTCCTTCGTCACCTGGTCCTTCCCCATCGCCCTCGGTATCGCCATCGGCTCGAAGCTGTTCGCCCCGCGCATCAACCGCTTACGCTCACGCCTCCATGTGGCCTCCCCGCTGGAGTACCTGAAGAACCGCTACGACCTGAAGACGCAGCAGGCGCTGGCCTGGTCGGGCATGCTGCTGAAGATCGTGGACGTGGGCGCGAAGTGGGCGGCGATCGCCACGCTGCTGTCCGTCTTCACCGGCATCTCCCTCAACCAGGGCATCCTCATCACCGGCGCCATCACGGCCGTCTACTGCACGATCGGCGGCCTCTGGGCGGACGCGCTGACCGAACTCGGCCAGTTCATCATCCAGTTGCTGGCCGGCGTCGCGATGTTCGTGGCGGTCTTCGTACGACTCGACGACCACGGCGGCTTCTTCGGGGTCTGGGACTCGCCGGAGCTCCAGGGCCACGGGAAACCGCTGGTCGGGCCGTACGGCACGGTGTTCCTGCTCGCGTTCCTCTTCATCAAGCTCTTCGAGTACAACGGCGGCATGCTCAACCAGGCGCAGCGCTACATGGCCACGCCGAACGCCAAGGAGGCCGAGCGCTCCGCCCGGCTCTCGGCGATCCTCTGGCTGGTCTGGCCTCTCGTCCTGTTCTTCCCCATGTGGATGTCGCCGCTGCTGGTCGAGTCGCAGAAGCAGGACGGCTCGGACTCCTACGCCCTGATGACCGAACAGCTCCTGCCGCACGGTCTGCTGGGGCTGGTCATCGTCGGCTTCTTCTCGCACACCATGGCCATGTGCTCCTCCGACGCCAACGCCATCGCGGCCGTGTTCACCCGGGACTGCGCGCCGGTGATCTGGGCGCGGGCCCGGTCCTGGAACCAGAGCCAGGGCCTGCGGGTCGCCCGTATCGCCACGGTCGTCTTCCTCGGTCTGTCCATGGCGGCTGCGACGCAGGTCAACTCCCCCGCGTTCAAGGACATCATCACGGTGGTCATCAAGTGGGTGGCCGGTCTGATGGGCCCGATGGCGATCCCGATGATGCTGGGCCTGCTGCGCGCGTTCCGCCGGTCCGGCCCCACGGCGGCCCTCATCAGCTGGTCGATGGGCCTGCTGGCGTTCTGGCTGGTGAACTACCCGATCCACTGGAACGTCGAGGGCGGCGTGCCGCTCCAGTACCAGGTGTCGATCCCGCTGGCGGTGTCCCTGGTCCTCTACATCGTCGTCGGCTTCATCCGGCCGGAGGACACACCGGAGCGGCTGGCACTCATCGAGAAGATCAACACGGACGGGGACGGGGCGGTATCGGCCACGGTTCCGACCCCGGCCGGTCCGGCGGACGAGGTGGTGCGCACCGGCAAGGACTGACCGCTCAGGCTCTCGGATAGCGGGCGAGCCAGCCGGGGGACGAGCCGCCCGGGCCGTGCAGGGCCGGGCCCTGGGTCATCTCCATCGCGAAGTCGTCGGCCAGCTCCAGCATCGTGGGACGGCCCTCCAGCTCGGCCAGCCAGGCCGGGGGGAGGGCCGTCTCGCCGTGCAGGGCACCCAGCAGGCCACCGGTCAGCGCGGCGGTGGCGGCGGACGGGCCGTCGTGGTTGACGGCGAGACACAGCCCGTGCCGGACGTCGGCGGCGACGAGGGCGCAGTACACGGCGGCGGCGACGAGCCCCTCGGCCGTACCCGCCCCGCCCAGCTCGGCCACGCGCTCCGGGCCGGGCATGCCCTGGCGCACGGCGCCCAGCGCGTGCTGCAGCGCGTCCGCCACCGGCTGGTGGCCCGGCCAGGCGGCCAGCAGCCCGAGGGTCCGCTGCACGGCCGAGTCGAGGCTCTCGCCCAGTGCCAGCGCATGGACGATCACGGCGTACGCGCCCGCCGCGAGGCAGGCCGTGGGATGGCCGTGGGTCTGCGCGGCGCACTCGACGGCGAGCTGGGCGACCAGCTGCGGCTCCCAGCCCACGAGCAGCCCGAAGGGCGCCGACCGGGCGGCGGCCTCGGGCCCTGCCTCACCGGGGTTCTTCGGCGCCTCGGGCGTCCCCATGGTCTCGTCGCCGAGCCCCAGCAGCAGGGTGCGGCTCGGGTCCCGGCGCGCGTACAGCCACTCCTCGCGCGCCAGCCACCCGTCTTCCTTGCGGCGCTCGTCCGGCCCCCAGTCGCGCTGGGTGGCGGCCCAGCGCAGATACGCCCGGTGCAGGTCGGTGGGCGGGTGCCAGGCGCCGGTGTCCCGTCTGACCTGGGCCCGGATCAGTCCGTCGACGGAGAACAGGGTGAGCTGGGTGAGGTGCGTGACGGCACCGCGTCTGCCGTAGGCGGGGGCCAGGTCCACCAGGCCCTCCGCCCCGTGCGCCTCCCGGATCCCCTGCAGGGTCAGCCCGTCGACGGGCGTCCCCAGCGCGTCTCCCACGGCCACGCCGAGCAGGGTCCCCCGCACCCGGCTGCGGAAGTCCTGCTGCTCCGTACGGCCCCAGACGGCGCCGGCAGTCGCACCCACCTCGACCTCCCTGGGACCGTCCACACGTACGACGCCCTGCACTGTAATCGAACGCGGACGGGGGGTTCGGAGGGCGGAACGCCGCCTTCACGGGCCGCTCACGGGCCGTAGCCCTGAGCACCCGAGGGTATCGGACAGACGTGCGAGGATCCCGGCGTGAACGGGACACCCAAGTCCTCCACGCTGCTGGAGAAGGAACTCGGTCGGGCTGACTGAGAACCCTCCGAGGGCTTGCCGGACTTCGGCGTCATCGTGCGGTCGTGATCAACATAGGTCGACGTCAGCCGTACCAGATCACATTGCAGACGTAGACACACTCGTGGCGTGGTAGGGCCAGAAAGCTGATGAAGCCGCGCCCGCCCAGCAGGTCGAACTCCCGCAGTCCGGCCTCCCGGTCGAACGGCCTACGGACACGCACCGAGTCATGGCCCAGCGCGGCCAACTCGGCTGCGAGTCGCTCGACCTCCGCCACGACTCCGGGCGGCAGCCCCCGTCACGTACTCGGCACTCGGGTTGTACTCCCAGGACCAGTCGGTCACAGCCCTGCCTCTGCCTCTGCGGCCTCGCGGATGGCGCGGATCTCGGCGACGGCGTCAGAAGGGTCCTGTTCTCCGGCCTCCACGATCCGTTCCAGCTCCCGCAGCCGCTCGGTCCGCACGGGGTGCCGTTCGATCGCGACGAAGACCGCCCAGGAATGCACGAAGGCGCGCAGGGGGGCGAGACTCTGGGTCTGCTGTGCGTTGGTGGTGGCCTCGAAAAGGTGCTGTGTGAGCGCGGGCAGCCGACTCGGGGCGATCCGGGCGACGGCATCACGCAGGGCGTCCGGGGTCAGCTGAGGCATGGGGATCAGCGGTGCGTACGGGCCTTCGCTCCGAGCACTCACGGTGACCTCCGGTGCTGGTGCTTCGCTCCTCGTACGGTACCGGCGAACGCCCCGGGGCACCGTGGCGACGGCGCGGGCCGCACGACTCGTTCCCGGCATGCCTAGGCCGCGTCCCGCTCGGCAGGGCGGCAGTCTCGGCATCGACCGGGGTGCGCCGACCGGAAGGCTCGTTCGCAGCCGTCGCAGGTCTGGAGCGGGGCCGGACGCGGGGTGGGTGCCGGGTGGGGCCGGGCCGCGGGGAGGGGCGGTGGGAGGAGGGTGGTCAGGCGGTGCGAGAGGAGGGCCGCCGGGTGCTTGATCGGCACTTGGGGCAGGTCCGACGTCAGCGTCCGTTCCACCGCCGTGACGGAGACGCCCCGCTCCAGCCACGCCGACACCTGCGGGGCCAGGCGGTGTACGTCGCGTTCGCTCAGCAGCAGGCGGGAGTCGGTCGCGCGCAGGCCGGTGAGGAGGTCGGCGGCGGTGCGGCAGGGTTTCGGGGCCGGGGCTTCCGTCCGGGGCGGAGGGGAGGCTGTCCGCGGCGGTGGGGAGACCGGGCGGGGCGGAGGGGAGGCCGGGCGGTGCTCGGGGATCGTCGTCGGGGGCTTGTTGTACGAGACCGTGCGGGTTACGACTCGGCCGGATTGAAGACGCTCCCTGGCGCGCGTGAGGTAACCGTGGGTCTCCAGTTCCCGCAGGGCGGCGGCGATCCGGATCTCGCCCTCCTGGAACTTGGCCGTCAGCGCCTTGATGCCGATCGGGGTTCCGGCGGGGAGCGACTGGATGTGGACGGCCAGGCCGATCGCGGTGAGTGACAGGTCCGGGTGCTGGGCCAGGTGGTTGCCGACCACCGTGAAGTTGTCCTCGTGGCGTACCGTCACGTGCTGGACACCGGAAGTGCCGGACTGCGCGCGTGCGGGCGCGCTAGGGTGCTGGTCAGTCATCGGGAAGGCTCGACTTCCTAGGTGATCAGGCCCTCGCAGTGGGATGGCAGTCCCGGCGGGGGCCGTATTCGTTTGTGGGGGTTGTCTGCGCTGACGCTGCACCATCGACTGCCCTCCACGCCAGTTGAGTTGGTGATGTTCACCCCTGGGGGTGAGTCGCGGGGGCGGTGGGGGCGGGGTTGGTTCTTTCCCCGGTTCTTTGGTCCTTGACGTCGGGACCGGCCGGGTCATGACGGCCCGCGATCCGGCCCGTCGAGTCTCCACTCCCTCAAGTCACCTTGGATCCCGGTCCCAGTTCGGCCCACACCGTCTTGGCGTGGGCAGGCGCCTCCTCCACTCCCCAACGGCTCGCGTACGCCGCGACGATCCACAGGCCCCGCCCGAACTCCGCGTCCTTGTCCGCCGGTTCCGGGACGTCCGGGATCCGGTCGCCCCGCGCGTCGGTGACCTCGACGCGGAGCGTGCGGTCGGCGTGCAGCTTCAGCCCGAGACGGAAGTCCCTGCCCCGGACATGGCCGTGCAGCACGGCGTTGGACGCCAGCTCCGCCACCACCTGCGCGGCGGCCTCGTAGGGCTCACCCCACTCGTCGAGCTGGCGTTCGGTGAGCAGCCGGGCCAGTCGAGCACCTCTTCGAGTGGCGGACAGCTGGATCGTGAAGTGGCGCACGGGGACGCTGATTTCAGCGAGGGATTTCCGACTCATGTCACCCAGCGTGGTCGCCCGTCCCTACTCTGAACAGCGACGACCTCGGTACGGAGCGTGACTGTCCGGACGCGTGGCGGGGTCGTACGGCTCGTACGTCAGGAGGGGAACGCGTGGAGGACGAGGAAGCGGCGGCCGCGCTGCGGACGGTCGGACGCCAGATCAAGATGTGGCGCGAGGCCGCGGGGCTGAGGCAGGCCGAGCTGGGGTCGGCCATCGGGTACGGGGAGGAGATGGTCTCGTCCGTCGAGCGGGCCCGGCGCATCCCCAAGCCGGACTTCTTCGACAAGGCGGACGAGGTGCTGGGGGCGGGCGGCAAGATCTCCGCGATGAAGGAGGATGTGGAGAGGGCTCGGTATCCGAAGAAGGTGCGGGACCTCGCCAAGCTGGAGGACGAGGCCCTCGAACTCGGGGCTTACGACACCCACCAGATCAACGGGATGCTCCAGACTCCCGAGTACGCCCAGGCGTTGTACGCCATGCGCAGTCCCGCCTTCACGGAGGACGAGATCGAGCGTCATGTCGCCGCCCGCATGGCACGGAAGTCCGTCTTCGATCGCCTGCCGCGACCGCTCATCACCTTTGTCCAGGAAGAGTCGACGCTTCGGCGGCCCATCGGCGGCAAAATGGTGCTGCGCCACCAGCTCGAACACCTCTTGGAAGTCGCCACGTTGCGGCATGTGTCGATCCAGGTCATGCCGGTCGACCGGGAAGACCACGCGGGCATGGCAGGCCCGTTCCGGCTCCTGAAGTTCCAGGACGGCAAGACGCTGGGGCACTGCGAGTCCCAGCTGCACCACCGCGTGATCAGCGACCCCCGGGACGCCCGGATCCTCGACATGCGCTATGGAATGATCCGGGCGCAGGCCCTCTCACCCCGAGAGTCCCTGGCCTTCATTGAGAAAGTTCTGGGAGACGAGACGTGACCACTGAACTCGCCTGGTTCAAGAGCAGCTACAGCAGCAATGACGGACCGGACTGCGTCGAGGTCGCCATACCCCCGGCCCACTCCCCGGCCATCCACATCCGCGACTCCAAGAACAAGGATGGCTCTCGACTGTCGTTCACCGGCGGTGCCTGGTCCGAGTTCTTGAGGTCCGCGGCGGAAAACTGATCCTCACCCCTCCGGGCATTTGGGTCACTCAAGGCGCCCAGGAGATCATGGGGGCATGAGTCCTGCATTAAGTCGTGTCGTCGGCGTTGCGACCATGTCGGCCGGCATTGCCATCGCGTCATGGGTGGTCTTCGGGGCCCCCCATGATTGGGAAGGTGGCATGAGGTGGCTGCGTTACGGCCTCGCTCTGGGGTCCCTGGGAGCTGTCAGCGCAGGGGCCAGGCTCATGTTTCCGGACACCCAGACAGCGTTGTCCGGCACCGAGTGAGGCCCAAGGAGTTGCTGGGGCGGATTCACTGAGCACTGACTCCGCCCCGGAGGGCTCGCAGCGCCCGAGTCAGCGGCCCGCCAGCGGCCTCACCGTCGTGGCACTGCACAGGCTGCGGTCCCGCCGGGCATGCGGTGCCGGTTCTTGGCAATGAGCCGGTATGCGCCAGCTGCAAGCCACCTCGTGGGCGGAGTTCGCAGCAGCAGGTCAGTTACGCGCCACGGGCCGCCGAGATGGCGAAACAGGTCCGCGAAGGCCATAGAACCGCCCGTCACTCGTCCGTCGCGGTGCACCCACAGCATCTCCCGCATGGCTCGCGATCGGTCCGTGCCCAAATCTTCGAGGTCGCTCTCCTGCCACGTCCGCACGTTCACCGGTCGGCGGGGCGAGGCGAGAAGAGTGGTGATAGTGCGGGTGCAGAACCCGCAGTCTCCGTCGTAGAGGAGAACTGGGAGCCGCGTATCGGTCATCGTTCCTCCTGGTGTCCTTCAGTCTTGAACCATGCGATCGCAGCCTCGTCGGTCTTGGACGGGGAACCGTGGAGGCGGTGCATGAGGAGCCAGCGTCCGTCAGGTAACGCCCCGGCGAAGACTGACGAGGCGCGAGTGGCGCCGTTGTGCCACGTCAACGGCCCGGAGTGCCGCCACGTCGGCGCCGGATCGCCGAGGGTCCGGTCGGTGACCAACCTGAGCAGTGCGGCCATGGTGCGCGGGGTAGCCCAGAGGCCGGCGGCGGGCAGGATCGCACCGTCGAGCGTCCAGGGTTTGACTGGGCGGCGTAGGAGCCCGCGCCGTACTGACCTGTGCTCAGGTGGCCGGGGTGTCATCGCTGAGGCCTCCATGCCGAGCGGTGCCAAGACGTACTCGTCAACGAGTTCCTCATAGGAGCGGCCGGCTGCGGCCACCAGAGCGGCGCCGAGAATGGCGTAGCCGAGGTTGGAGTACTCCTCTTCCTCCCCTGGCGGGCGGGTGACGAGGGCGTCCAGGTTCGGCAGGAGGGCTTGCAGTGTGTCGTCGCCGAAGGACCGGTAGGGGTCTCTGAAGCGGATATCGGGTGGCAGGCGCGGCAGGCCAGAGGTGTGGCGTGCCAGATGATCGAGCGTGATCTTGGTGTCGGCGGCGGTCGGCAACCAGGTGCTGAGCGGATCGTGCACGTTGAGCGCGCCGGCTTTGGCGAGTTGAGTGAGGATGGTGCCGGTCACCACCTTGGTCAGGGAGCCCATCTCCGCGAACACGTCCGGATCGTGCCCCGGTGTGGTGTGCGATCGGATGCCCTCACTCGCCAGGACGCAGGTGGCGACCTTCATCGGGGCACTCCTTCCGCCTCGGGCGCCGGCAGCACGGCTGTATCGGCTGCGGTCACTCCGGCACGCGTGGCGCGCCATTGATGTGTCGCACGTCGGCGCACGAGTTGGACCCAGGACAGGGCACGATCCAGGAAGGCGGACAGGAAGACGAGGTCGCAGGCGACCATTGTCAAAGCGAACCCGGTCAACCCCATGAACACGGCGATCGAGATGTGGAAGCCGATGGACATCACAGCAGTCCAGGGCCGCAGCACCGGGACGAGGATTCCGAGCGGGAAGTAGACCATGAACAGAACCGTCGCGTATGTGCCCAGGTAGACAAGCCAGTCGTTTCCGTACACGAGGCTGGAAACGCCAGGCAGCTCGAATTCAGGCACCCGCATGATGTAGAAGAGCGCTGTGCCGTCCTGCCATACGTCCCCCATCACCTTGTACAGCCCGCTGACGACGTAGACCAGGCTTATCTGTGCGGCGATGGCCAGGACGCCGAGATTATGGAGGGGCGTCGACACCGCCCGGACCGCACCCGGCAGGCGGGTCTTCAGCCGGTCCACCAGTCCCACGGAGAGGCTGAAACGGTCGTAGCAACGCGTCAACAGCAGCATCGGAATCACTACGTAGGCGAGATTGTCGCCGCCGTCCAGCAGGGCGGGGTGACGCTGATAGACCGACCACAGCAGCGCCCAGTGCACCGCCAAGCCGGCCCGACCGCCGATACCGAGCATCACCGCCAAGGCGGCCAACGCTCCCGCGTGGAATAGGATTTCGGACCAGGCGGACGAGTCGCTCCACGCGTAAAGATTGAATGTGCCGGCGATCTGCTCGGTGAAATCACGGTGCGGCAGGACCCCGTCCGGGCCGAACAGATACTGGCGGTCGGCGTACTGGCTCGCGTAGTACATGAAGCCCACGAAGCCGAGCAGGCATCGGGTTCCCGAGGCGCCGAGGACACTCACCGGACGGATGGACCATCGGTCGACCGTCGCCATGAAATTACTCATCGCAGTCCCCTCACGCTGTTCCAGGGGAAGTCCTGGACGCTGACCTTTCCTTCCGCCCTGGAGTCGTTCCGTTTGGACCACGGAGGCAACTCGTGGATGTACATACGGATCTGTACTTTCTCGGGGTCACCCTGGCACGCGGAGGACATGTGATCCAGGGCGAAGCGAGACACGAAGGTGACGGCCTCGCTCTGCGACCGCCTCTCGTGCGGCAGCAGTGGCATGACCGGCTTCTTGTCGTTTCTGGCCTCCTTTCGCAGTCGCATCAGCAGTTCGTCCCCGTTGCTGAGCTGCTGGACACTGGCTGTGACAATGCGCGACATCCGCGACGGAAAGAATCTACTGGCGCGCACCTGCTCCACGAACGGTGTCGTGACGTCGTAGAACTCGGTTGTCTTCCCGTCCGCACACCGTGCACGGGCAAGGATCCCCCGGTCGTCCATCAGCGGATCGGGTGCGAAGAGCATCCAGTTCTGCGTGAAGTATGGGTCGAGGTAACCGGAGACCGTGTCGTAGTAGCGCAGCTTTGCGGGACTCAAGGGCGCCTGTGAAAGAGCGGACATGAGCATGTGGACGCCCAGGAGGGCGCCGCCGATGAGCAGCGCCGCCCTCCTGGCCTTGCGGTGCGTGTGGGTCACTTGTCGAAGGCCACGTCCACGGAGTCCACGCCGCCCTGCGGGGCTCCGTTGGCCGGCGGGGCCCCGAACAGGCTACCGATCTCGCTGATGTTGCCGAGGCTCTTGCCGGCACCCGACTTGGCAGCAGCCTTCGCGTGCACGGCGGCCTTCTGGGCCGCCTTGGTCACCGCGGACAGGATCGCCTGGGGCTCCTCGGCGTTGGCCGCCGCCGGCTGAACAGCCGCCGGTGCGGAGACCGGCTTCACCGGCGCAGCCTGGGCCGAGCCCTGGGCCGCAACGGCAACGGCAGCGCCGGCCACCGCGATACCCACAGCGGCAGCAGTCCTCTTCATCTTCATGGTTGCCTCTCCCGTTTCGTCTACTGATCGAACGCGCGGTCAACAGGTACGTCCGGGACAGCGACCGGCGATACGTTGTCGCCGCCGGCCAGGTTGCGCGTCACTGAGCGCGCCGCCTTTGCGGCCTTCGCTGCGACAGAAAGCAGCGCCTGTGGCTCGGCGTCATTTCTGCCCGCCATCTGCGCAACCGCGTTTTCGGACGCCAGTCGGGCATCAGGCGTCTCCTGGGCCCACGCCTGAGTGGACACCATGAGAGCGGCGCCGCATACGGTCATGCCGACGACCGCAGCCAATTTCCTGTTCACCGGACAACTCCCTTCCATAACAGACATTGAGCAGCTGTCTGCTTATGCCTGCCGGTGTTGACCCCTAGGAGCCTGGCACATGCGCTCCGGAGCGGGATATTGCCTCTTCAGGCGTTGCCGCATCAGGCATGTCGCCCATTCCCAGGAGAATGTCGCGATGCCTGTCCGCGACCACAGCCGCAGCCACCCGCGACTCCACGTCCAACTTCCGCACTATGTGTGCCAAATGTGCCCGAATCGTCCGCTCGGCAACACCGAGTTCCGCCGCGAGCCTCCGGTTGGTCATGCCGGTAGGGAGCAGCGAGAGAACTTGCCGCTCACGCGAGGTCAGCGTTTCAATACGGATGGGCATGTCTCCCTTGTGGGTTAACACGGATCCCCCGGGTGTAGAGATTTTGCAACTTCTTGGGTGCTCGGAGACTGTAACCAACTAGAACTCTTCAAACCCGCACACTGCGTGGAACGCTGTCCTCCCATTGCCTTGCCTGCGCGCCGAGGGAGCGATCAATCGACCGGTCGCCGCCCGGCGGCCGCTCACGCTGCACCATGAACGCCCAGGAAGATCGGCATGCAAGGCAGGCACAGCGCCGGGGTCTACCAGCGCTGTTTCCCTGGCGCCCTCTCGGCACTATGGCCAAAACTGATCTGCACCTGGGGTGAAGCCTGCTCGGCAACCGCACATCCCGCCACAACAAAAAGAAGGCAGCTGCTGAGACAGGAGACCGGTCGATCGTCCGCCTCAGCAGCCGCCTTGAGCACCTTGGCTTGTGTACTGCTTCAGCCCTGGCCGAGGGGTTTTTCAGGCGCGGTATCGCTGCCCTCCGTCTCGGCGGTCTCCTCGCCCTTCTTCTTTTGGGCGAGTTCACGCGCCAGCCTTTCCGAGTACAGCCTCCTTTCCGCTTCTTTGCGCTCGTCGAACACCGATAACTCGACCAGACCACAAGCCTCTTGGCCCGAAGACGTGGGGTCCAGAGCCAGTGCGACGTCCAGGTCGGCGACCGCTTCCTCGTCACGGCCCGCGGCACGCAGCGCGTCGCCGCGTTCGCAGCGGGCCCAGGGCCAGTCGGGACTCTGGGCCAACGCATGGTCGAGGGCGGCCAGTTGGCGACGGGTGTCACCCAGGGCCCGCCACACCCGGGCGCGGCGGGCGAGCGCCCACGCGTAGTCCGGGTCGAGGTCCAGTGCCCGCCCGAGGTCGGTGAGGGCCGCGTCCCGTTCGCCGACACGCTCATGCGTGGCGCCCCGGGAGGCCCAGGCGAACGCGGAGGCGGGGTCGAGGCGAACCGCTTCGGTCAGGTCCCGGATCGCCTCCGCGTCGCGTCCGGCGATCCGCTGGTGCTCCCCCCGCAGTGCGACGTACCAGGCGTTGTCCGGGTCCAGCGCGACGGCCCGGTCCAGGTCGGCGATCGCTCCGTCGTGGTCGCCGAGGTCGCCCCGGATCCCGGACCGGTGCCGGTAGGCGGGGGCCAGTGCCGGATCGAGCTCGACGGCCTGGTCGTACTCGGTGAGGGCCTGCGCGTGCGCGCCCTCGCCGCGCAGTTCGTCGCCCCGTACGAGGCGGGCGCGGGCCTGGGCCGGAGCGTCGAGTACGCCCCGCGCAGGAGCAACCCCAGCGCGGCGGCGATGCCCTCCGTGTCGAGTGCCGTCGTCAGGTCGGTTCCCCACTCGGCCACCGGCTGGAGTTCCGCGTCGTGCCCGGCGTCCACCAGCACGCGTGCCCACCGCACGGCCATGACCTGGCCGGCGCCGCAGGCATGGACGAAGTCCCGCAAGGCCTGGGGCAGCGCCCTCCGTTCACCGGCGCAGAGCAGGTGGTAGCACTCGGCCTGGCGCAGGTCCCTCCAGGTGTCGTCGAGCCAGAGATCGGCCACGTCCCGTCCGGCTTCCTCCCGCCAGTGGCGGAACGTGCCCGCCAGGCGCCGCTGCCGCTGCGCCCACTCCCGGGGCGCCCTGCGGCGTTCCGCGCGCAGCATCGGCGCCCGTACGACGTCGTGGTAGCGCAGTCGCCCCCTGCCGCGCACGCTGACGAACGGCATCGCCCGCAACCACGCGTAGAGGGCATCCAGGTCCTCCGGTGGGCAGTCGACCGCCGCCCGGAACACATCGCCGTCCAGCCACCTCGGCACTGCACAGGCCAGCGCGGCGGCCCGGCGGACCGGGTCCTCCTCCCACCTCAGGAAGCGGTCCACGGCTGTCGCGCTCGGGTCGCCCACGTCGTCCGGAGCGGTGGGGCGCGACTCGGCGAGCGTGGAGACCAGGACGGGGAGGCCGCCGGTGAGGCGCAGCACCTCCTCGACGACCGGTTCGGCCGTCACGCCCTTGGCGGCCAGCAGACCGCGCGCCTCCCGCTCCGTGAAGGGGGCCAGCGGGAAGTCCGCCACGAAGTCCGCCAGCCCGCCCCAGCGCGCCGGGTCCAGGGGCGTCCTGTCCGCCGTGGTCACCACCGTCGTGGCGGGCACGCCGCCGTGGCGGTCCGTCGTCATCGTCTCGTGCAGCCAGGGGTCCAGGTACGGGCCCGTCCGCTCGTAGGTGTCCAGGAAGAGAGCGATCCACGGCGTGTCCGAATCCGTCAGCTCGCGCAGGAGCACCGGGGTGAGCACCTGCTCGGGGGCGAGGACCAGCCGGAGGTCCTCGTGGTTGCGGAAGCGGGCCACGAGGCTCGCGCGCAACCGGTCGGCGACGTGCGCGAGTTGCTCCGCGTCCAGCATCCCGGCCAGCGGCCCGACCACCGGCACCATCCCGGCGGCGACCACCCCCGCCCGTGCCACCATCCGGCCTCCCGTGGACGGGCCGATCTCTTCCGGCGCGCTGTCCAGGACGGCCAGTGCGGCCAGTTCCGCCTCGTGCCGGTGTTCGCGGTGGGCGGCGAGCAGGCGCTCCAGCTCCTTCAACCGCCGTCCCCGGGCGGCGAACTGGCGGCAGATCTCGGCCATCACCTCCGGCACGCTGCCCGCGCCGTCGTCGACGAACGCCGTCAGCGCGCCCTGTTCGCGGGCGATCTGCTCCAACTCCCGCAGCAGGAAGGTCTTTCCGACGCCCGCGTTGCCCTGCACATGGAAGCGGAAACGATGGCGTTCGTCGTGCGGGGCGGTGCCGAAGTTGGCGCGGAAGGCGGCGCGTTCGGCGGAGCGGCCGACGAAGCCGGCCCGGCCGCGCTGCCGTATCAGCTCCTGCATGGACGATTGCGGCTGCGCCATCCGTACGTTCCCCTCGTCTCGCGCGGTCGGCCCCGGCCGTCATTGTCGCTCAACCGCCACCGGGTACATCGGATGCCCGTGTGCGGGGAGAATGATCGTCATGGCCACCTCCACAACTCCACGCGGCGGGCTGTCCCTTGCCGCCATGCTGCTCACCGCGACCATCGCCCTCTACATGGCGCTAGTCGCCTTCGGGAACATCACCGACTTCGGGACCAACCAGCAGTTCGTCCGGCATGTGCTCGCCATGGACACCACGTTCAAGGACGAGGACCTGATGTGGCGGGCCGTCACGAGCCAGGGTCTCCAGGACGCCGCCTACGTCGGGATCATCGCCTGGGAGACCCTCGCCGCGCTGGTCCTCATATTCGGGAGCTGGCTGTGGGCCAGACGCGATGAGCAGCGCGCCCGGCAGTGGTCCACGTACGGGCTGCTGATGGTGATGCTGCTGTTCGGGGCCGGGTTCATCGCGATCGGCGGTGAGTGGTTCTCGATGTGGCAGTCGAAGAGCTGGAACGGGCTGGACGCCGCGACCCGGATCTTCCTGTTCAGCGGGATCGTGCTGGTCGTCAACCAGCTGTCGGGCCGGCGGGCGGACGTGTCCGCCTCCTGAGCTCCGTTCCCGCGCGACCGGGCCGTTACTTGACCACGGTCACGGTCGTGCCGACCGTGCCGAACGTCCACAGGGCCGTGCCGTCCGCCTTCCGCATCCTGACCCCGCCCGTCGAGGTGCCGGAGGCGGGGGGCGGCGGTGAGGCCCCGTCGACCGCGTTGGAGAAGGCGACCGAGACGCCGGACTTCGCGGCGAAGTACAGGATGTGCTCGATCTGGACGCCGTCCGAACCGGTCGTGGCCGGGTTGCGCGAGGACACCGTGTAGCGGCCCGGGTCGGGGCTGACCGAGCCCGGCCAGACCGTGAACGTCCGGCGGGTCGCCTCGCTGGCGTCGACCAGCCAGAGCCGCTTCTCGCCGAGGGAGTAGACGATGCGCCGGCCGGTGCCGGAGCCGTCGGGCACCCGCGCGGGGGCCGACGCCGTCGGGGTGGGCTGCGCCGAGGCCGTGGCCTTCGGCTTGGCCGAGGCCGCGGTGGGGTGTGTGCCCTTGTCCGCCTGCACGCCCAGGACCGTCACCGCGGCTATCGCTCCCACGGTCAGCCCGGTCACCCAGGCCCACGAAGGAAGTCGGGCAGGCACCGGCACGCATCTCCTCAGTCACGGGACCCCGCGTCGAAGCGGGGCTCCGATCATCGTACTGCGCGCCCGCGGTCCCTCGGTTCCCTCCCTCAGCCGCCTCCGGCGGTCTTGCGGACCGGCACCGGGCCCGTGCCCGCGCCGCGGGCGGCGTACCGCGGGGTGCGCACCGGGGCCGGGTAGGAGAGGTGCACGAGCCGGGTCTGCTCCTGGCGCATGTGCATCAGCGATTCGAGGATGTAGCCGACGAGCAGTACGAGTGCCGCGATGGTCATGATCGCGGCGGCGAGGATCGCCGTGGGGACCCGGGGCACGGTGCCCGTCTCGACGAAGTCGGCGATGACAGGGATGCCGAGGATGACAGACACCAGGGCGAGGACGCCCGCGAGCACGGTGTGGACCAGCGAGGGGCGCTCGCGCCGGGCCAGGTCGAGGATGACCCGCAGGATGCGCCAGCCGTCCCGGTAGGTGCGCAGCTTGCTCTCGCCGCCGGCGGGCCGGACCCGGTAGTCGGTGAGGACCTCCGCGGTGGGCAGCCGCAGGTGCAGTGCGTGGATCGTCATCTCGGTCTCGGTCTCGAACTCGCGGGCCAGCGCCGGGAAGGACTTCACGAAGCGCCGCGAGAAGACCCGGTAGCCGCTGAGCATGTCGGTCACGTCGTTGCCGAACAGGGACCGCACGGCCCCGGTGAGCAGCTTGTTGCCGACGGCGTGCCCGGCCCGGTATGCCCCGTCGTCGCTCACCCGGCGGGCACCGACGACCTGGTCGTAGGGGCCGTCGAAGAGCAGGTCGACCAGGTCCCGGGCGCGGGAGGCGTCGTAGGTGTCGTCGCCGTCGATGATGAGCAGCGCGTCGGCGTCGACGTCGGCGAAGGCGCGGCGGATGACGTTGCCCTTGCCCTTGCGGCTCTCCTGCCGGACGATCGCGCCGGCGGCCCGGGCGATCTCCACGGTCCGGTCGGTGGAGGCGTTGTCGTACACGTAGACGACGGCCTCGGGCAGGGCCGCGCGCAGGTCGCGGACCACCTTGCCGACGGCCGCCTCCTCGTTGTGGCAGGGCACGACACACGCGATCGTCGGTTCCACGACCACTCCTCACTCGACCGGTTCCTCACACCGCCGGCACCCCGGACATCAGCACCTCATACATCAGCACCTCATACAGTCGGACATAGTGCGATATGAGCGCGCCTGACCGGATGGGGTGCGCCCGGTCGTTACGCTCGCCGTGTGCCGGTCCTCGACTCTGTGACGCTGCGTGCGCGTGACGCCATCAAGGGCATCTGGCGCGAGGCCGCCAAGTTCGGCGTCGTCGGGGTGCTGGCCTTCGTCGTCGACAACGGCGGCTACAACCTGCTCGTCTTCGGCCTGCCGGGCGGCGCGGAGGGCGGGGTGATGCGGACCGCCCCGGTGCAGGCCTCCGTCGTCGCGACGGCCGCCGCCGCGCTCTTGAGCTGGGTGGGGAACCGCTACTGGACCTACCGCGGCCGGCACCGCGCGAAGGTGACCCACGAGCTCGCGCTGTTCCTCGTGGCGAACGGGGTAGGGCTCGCCATCACCGCGGGCACGGTCTTCGCCTCCCGGCAGCTGCTCGGACTCGACTCGGCGCTCAGCGACAACACCGCCCGCATCCTCGGCTGGGTCCTGGCGACCCTGTTCCGCTTCTACGCGTACCGGCGCTACGTCTTCGTCGCACCCTGACCGGCCTGCGCCCACCGACCCGTTAGCATCCGGCATATGGGACAAACAGGATGGATGCGGCGGGTGCAGCGGCACTGGCCCTGGGGGCTGGCCGCCGTCGCCGTGGTCTGCTGCCTGGCCACGATCCTCGTCTTCGCCCCCGGCTACCTGAGTCCCGACAGCCTCGACCAGCTCCGCCAGGCCGAGGGGAAGAAACCCCTGACCGACTGGCACCCGCCCGTGCTGAGTCTGGTGTGGCGGGCGCTCATCGCGGTGACCGGCTCGATCGCGTCCATGCTGGTCCTGCAGTGCCTCGTCCTCTGGGCGGCGCTGTGGGTGCTGGCCCGGTGCGTGTGGCGGCTCACCGCGAGCCGGGGCGGTTCGCTGGCGGTGCTGGGCCTCGGACTGGTCCCGTTCGTGCTGACGTTCGCCGGGGTGGTGTGGAAGGACGTGCACGCGGCCTTCGCGCTGCTCGCCGCCTGCGCGGTCGCCTTCACCGGCCTGCTGCTGCGGGACCGCGACCCCCGCCCCGCCGTGCGCTGGGCCCTGCTCTGGCTGGGCGTGCTGTTCCTCGCCTACGCCATGCTGGTGCGCAAGAACGCCTTTCTCGCCGCGATCCCCGTCTTCGTCATGCTGGTCCTCGCGCTGTGGGGTGCCCCCGGACGCCGTACGTGGGTGATGTGCACGGCGGCCCTCGCGGCCGGGCTCGTCGTGCCCGCCACCGCCGTCTCCCTGTTCGCCGCGCCGCTGCAGACCGAGCAGGGCGCGCAGATCATGCTCGACGACCTCGTCCATGTGCTGACCGTGGACGAGCTGCGTTCGGCGGACGTGTCACCCGCCCTGCGGGACCGGCTCGTGGCCTCCGCGCGGGAGTGCGAGCGCGTCGGCGCGCTCTCCGACGCCTACTGGGCCTGCTACCGGCGTCCGGCGGACGGGCTGCGGGGGGACTCGGGCGAGATCACGTCCCTGTGGCTGCGGGAGATGAGCGGGCACGTGCCGAAGTACCTCCAGTACCGCCTGCTGCTCTTCACGACCCTGCTGTTCGAGACCGACTATCCGTACAAGGCCGGGATCACCCGCAACGACCTGGGCGTCGAGGTGGCGCACCCCCGCCTGGAGGACATGCTCGGCACCTACGTCCAGGGCACGGCGCGGGACCTGCCCTGGCTGTTCCGCGGCTGGTTCTGGCTCGCCGTCGCGCTGGTGCTCACCCTGCGTCCCGGCAAGGGCGCGTTCGCGATGCCGGTCCGGGCGCTGGGCATCAGCTCCACGGCCTACATCCTCGGCTATCTGCCGATCATGCCCGCGACGGACTACCGCTACGTCTACTGGCCCGCGATCGCCTGCGCCCTCGGCCTGCTCCTGCTGTGGCTCGGCCGGGGCACCCCTCCCCCGCCGCGCAACAGCCCCGGCGCCACGGCCGGCCGCACCCTCATGGAGCATCAGCCGGCGGACGCCGGGGGCCAGTGAGCCTCAGTCCAGCACCGGCAGCAGCTCCGGAAGGTGCCCGTCCGACGCCGTCGCCGCCCGCTGCCGCTCCTCGGGGACCTCGCCGTAGAGGGTGTTCCGGGGCCTGGCCGGACGGCCCGCCGCGTCCGCCACGGCGATGAGGTCCTTCACCGACTTGTACGAGCCGTACGACGAGCCCGCCATGCGGGAGATGGTCTCCTCCATGAGCGTCCCGCCGAGGTCGTTCGCGCCCGAGCGGAGCATCTCGGCGGCGCCCTCGGTGCCCAGCTTCACCCAGCTGGTCTGGATGTTGGGGATGTGCGGGTGCAGCAGCAGCCGGGCCATGGCCGTGACCGCGCGGTTGTCCCGCATGGTCGGGCCCGGCCGGGCGATCCCCGCGAGGTAGACCGGGGCGTTGGTGTGCACGAACGGCAGCGTCACGAACTCGGTGAAGCCGCCCGTGCGCTGCTGGATGCCGGCCAGGGTGCGCAGGTGCCCGAGCCAGTGCCGCGGCTGGTCGACATGGCCGTACATCATCGTCGAGGACGAGCGGATGCCCAGCTCGTGGGCCGTCGTGACGACGTCGATCCAGTCGGCCGCGGGCAGCTTGCCCTTGGTGAGGATCCAGCGGACCTCGTCGTCGAGGATCTCGGCGGCCGTGCCCGGGATGGTGTCCAGGCCCGCCTCCTTGGCGGCGGTCAGCCATTCGCGGATCGACATGCCGGTGCGGGTCGCGCCGTTGACGACCTCCATCGGCGAGAAGGCGTGCACGTGCATGCCCGGAACGCGTTCCTTCACGGCCCGCGCGATGTCGAAGTACGCCGTGCCCGGCAGGTCCGGGTGGATGCCGCCCTGCATGCAGACCTCCACCGCGCCCACGTCCCAGGCCTGCTGGGCCCGGTCGGCGACCTGGTCCAGGGAGAGGGTGTAGGCGTCGGCGTCGGTGCGGCGCTGGGCGAAGGCACAGAAGCGGCAGCCGGTGTAGCAGACGTTGGTGAAGTTGATGTTGCGGGTGACGATGTAGGTGACGTCGTCACCGACGGCCGACCTGCGCACGTCGTCGGCGACCCGGGCGAGGGCGTCCAGCGCCGGGCCGTCCGCGTGCAGCAGGGCCAGCGCCTCGTCGTCGGTCAGCCTGGTGGGGTCGTCGGCCGCCGTGCGCAGGGCCTCGCGTACGTCGGTGTCGATGCGCTCGGGTGCCATGCCCGGGGCGGCGGCCTCGCGCAGGGCGCCCCAGTCGCCGTACACCTCGTCGAAGTCGTCCCGGCGGTCGGAGGTGCGGCCCTCGGTGTCGATGGAGCTGTGCAGGTCGGTGCGGCCGGACGCCGTGAAGACCTCCTCCGGCTCCTGCCACGGCAGGCCCTGCGGCAGGGCGTCGGGGCGCGCCAGGCCGGTCTCCGGGTCGGCCAGCGCCGCCACGTGCGGACGCAGCCGCGGGTCCAGCCAGGGCTCGCCGCGCCGCACGAACTCCGGGTACACGCACAGCCGTTCGCGCAGCTCGAAGCCGGCCGCCCGGGACTTCTCGGCGAGCTGCTCGATCTGCGGCCAGGGGCGCTCGGGGTTGACGTGGTCGATGGTGAGCGGGGAGACCCCGCCCCAGTCGTCGATGCCGGCGCCGATCAGCCGCTCGTACTCGTCGTCGACGAGGTTGGGCGGGGCCTGGATGTTGCCGCTCGGGCCCATGAGGAGCCGGGCGACGGCCACCGTGGCGACCAGTTCGTCCAGTTCCGCGTCGGGCATGCCGCGCATGGCGGTGTCCGGCTTGGCGCGGAAGTTCTGGATGATCAGTTCCTGGATGCCGTGGTAGGCCCGCGACACCTTCCGCAGCGCGAACAGCGACTCCGCGCGCTCCTCGTAGGTCTCACCGATGCCTATCAGGACACCCGAGGTGAAGGGGACGGAAGAGCGCCCGGCATCCTCCAGGACGCGCAGGCGGACGGCGGGCTCCTTGTCGGGCGAGCCGTGGTGGGGGCCGCCCGGCTCCGACCAGAGCCGGGTCGCGGTCGTCTCCAGCATCATGCCCATGCTGGGCGCGACCGGCTTCAGACGCTGGAAGTCGGTCCAGCTCATCACGCCCGGGTTGAGGTGGGGCAGCAGGCCCGTCTCCTCCAGGATCCGGATGGAGATGGCCCGTACGTAGGCGAGGGTGTCGTCGTAGCCGTGCGCGTCGAGCCACTCGCGCGCCTCCGGCCAGCGGTCCTCGGGCTTGTCGCCGAGGGTGATGAGGGCTTCCTTGCAGCCGAGGGCCGCGCCCTTGCGGGCGATGTCCAGCACCTCGTCGGGCGACATGAACATCCCGTGGCCCTCGCGGCGCAGCTTGCCCGGGACGGTGACGAACGTGCAGTAGTGGCACTTGTCCCGGCACAGCCGCGTCAGCGGGACGAAGACGCTCTTCGAGTACGTGATGACGCCCGGCCGCCCGGCCGCCGCCAGGCCCGCGTCCCGCACCCGGGCGGCGGAGGCCGACAGGTCCTCCAGCTGCGCGCCCCTGGCCTGGAGCAGCACCGCCGCCTCGGCGACATCGAGCGAGACACCGTCCCTGGCCCGTTTCAGGGCACGACGCATGGAGTTGTCGGTCGGGCCGGTTCCGGAGGTCGCAGGAGTCGTCATCCTTCGAGCATACGAGTGCGCTGATCACCCTCGGGAAAGCCCCGTCAGTGAAAGGCCAGCCACCCGATGCCCAGGGCCGAGACGAGGCCGGCGGCGGCGACGGCGGCCGGTCTGTTGCGGTGCAGGGTGAGCCAGACCAGCGCGGCGGTCACCAGTACGGCCGTCGTGCCGATCGCGGCACGGAGCAGCCCCTGGCTGTAGCCGTACTCCGTGAAGTGACGCAGGAGCCAGGAAAACCACCAGAGCCTCAAGACGCTCTCCCCCGTGGAATCGGTGAGCCGGGCCGTCACCCCGTTTCGTGCGCGGTGGTCAGCCGCGCACCGGTGTGCGCCGGCCCGGTTGTTGACCGGGAGTTTAGTAGGGAGCGTCAAAGAGCCCGTCGCACAGGGGAGTTGTCAGAGGTGCTCCGCGAGGCCGTCCAGGCTCTTCAGCACCTCCGCCTCCCCCGCCGGGGGCAGCTGCGCCACGACCTCCTCGATGCCCAGGTCGGCGTAGTGGGCGAGCTTGCCCGGGGTGGGGTGGACGGCGTAGGGGACGACATGGAGGGCGTCCGGGTCGCGGCCCGCCTCCGCCCAGGCCGTCCGCAGCAGGGGCACCGCATCGGACAGGCCCCGGCCGCCGATCGGCAGCCAGCCGTCGGCGCACTCGCTGATGTGGGCGAACAGCCCGGGTCCGGCGGCCCCGCCGACGAGCGTGCGCGGGCCGGTGACCGGGCCGCGCGGCTTCTGCACGGGCTTGGGATGCGCATGGCTGGCCCGGACGCTGCCGAACTGCCCCTCGTACGCGGTCGGGGCCTGCGACCACAGGGCCCGCATCAGCGCCATCCGGTCCTTGACCAGCTCGCGCCGGGTGCTCCAGCGCACGCCGTGGTCGGCGGCCTCCTCGACGTTCCAGCCGAATCCGACCCCGAGGGTGAACCGGCCGCCGGAGAGATGGTCCAGGGTCGCGACCTGCTTGGCCAGGGCGATCGGGTCGTGCTGGGCGACGAGCGTGATGCCCGTGCCGAGCCCGAGCCGCCCGGTGACGGCGGCGGCCTGGCCGAGCGCCACGAACGGGTCCAGGGTCCGGCCGTACTCGGGCGGCAGCTCACCGCCCGCCGGGTACGGGGTGGTCCGCTCGACGGGGATGTGGGTGTGCTCGGGCAGGTACAGGCCGGCGAAACCGCGCTCCTCCAGTTCCCGGGCGAGCCGGGTCGGAGTGATCGTCTCGTCGGTGAGGAAGATCGTCACGGCGATGCGCATGAGGTATCTCTACCGGAGGGCGGCCCGGCTGTCGATACCGACCGGTCGGACTTTCGGATGACCGCCATGACGGCCGCCCGGCCGCTGCCGACGCCCCGCCGCGCTTCCCTGATCGTCGCCGTCCAATTCCCGTCTCTTGCACGTCTGTTCACGGCTGACTACAAGGATGCACACGCACCACCCGTGCACGTCACCGACGACACCAGGGGAGCAGCAGCATGTGCGAGGACAGCCACGGCGGGTTCGGCCGGCGCGCCCTGTTCGTGACGGGAGCGGCGGCCGCGCTTACCTTGGGACGCGTGAGCTTCGCTTCAGCGGCCGACGGGGGCCGGGACGACGCGGGCCAGGTGAGCAGGACCGTGCGCGGCACGCTGCCGCCCGGCTCCCCGGACTTCGTGTACGTGCCCGTCGAGGTCCCGGCCGGGGTCCGGGAGCTGAGGGTCGCCTACACCTACGACCGGCCGTCCGTGCCGGCCGGCACCATGGGCAACGCCCTCGACATCGGCGTCTTCGACGAGCGCGGCACCGAGCTCGGCGGCCGGGGCTTTCGCGGCTGGTCGGGCGGGGCGCGCACCGAGTTCTTCCTCCGTGCGGACGACGCGACGCCGGGCTACATTCCGGGCCCGGTGCGCGAGGGCACCTGGCACATCGCGCTCGGCCCGTACACCGTCGCCCCGCAGGGCCTGTCGTACGAGATCACGGTCACGCTGACGTACGGGGAGCCGGGCGAGGCCACCGAGCCGGTGTATCCGCCGGAGCGGGCGAAGGGCCGGGGCCGGGCCTGGTACCGGGGCGACTGCCATCTGCACTCCTGGCACTCCGACGGCCGCCGCACCCCCGCCGAGATCGGGGAGCTGGCCCGGGCGGCCGGCCTGGACTTCATCAACTCCTCCGAGCACAACACGCACGCGGCGCACGCGCACTGGGCGGATGTGGCCGGGGACGACCTGCTGGTCATGCTGGGCGAGGAGATCACCACGCGGAACGGGCACGTCGTCGCGCTGGGCACCGAAGCGGGCACCTTCGTCGACTGGCGCTACCGGGCCCGCGACAACCGCTTCGGCCGGTTCGCCCGGCAGATCCGGCGCGCCGGCGGCCTGGTCGTCCCGGCCCACCCGCACGCCACGTGCGTCGGCTGCAACTGGAAGTTCGGCTTCGCCGAGGCGGACGCCGTGGAGGTGTGGAACGGCCCCTACACGCCCGACGACGAGGTGGCGCTCGCCGACTGGGACAGCATGCTCGTGGCGTCCGTGCGGGACGGGCGCGGCTGGCTCCCGGCGATGGGCAGCAGCGACGCCCACCGGTCCCCGGACGCGGTGGGCAGCCCCCAGACGGTCGTCCTGGCCGACGACCTGACCCGGGAGGCGATCCAGGAGGGCATCCGGGCGGGACGGTCCTATGTCGCGGAGTCCGCGCGCATCACGCTGTCCTTCCGGGCGTCGGGCGGGCGCGGGGAGCACGCGGGCATCGGCGAGCGGCTCTCCGTCGGCCGCGACACCCCGGTCACCGTCCGCCTGGAGGTCACCGGCGCCCCGCGCTGCACGGTCCGCATCGTCACCGACCAGGGCGTCCTGCACACCGGCGATCCGCTGCCGGTCGCCGGCTCGGGTGTCGTCGAGTGGCGCACGACACCGTCGTACGCGGTGTACGTACGGGCCGAACTGCGGCACGAGGCGGCCGCGGGACCTCTGCCCGGGCCGCTGGCGGCGTTCACCAACCCGATCTTCCTGGGGCGGGTCTGAACAGCGCCCGCCAGGTAGGCGACGACCGCCGCGTGGTCGCAGGGCCACACCCCGTCGACCGGGCCGTCGCAGGCCCGCCCCACGTCCCGGACGCGGCCGAGTCCGCCGGGGCCGGGCGGGCCCGGGCGGGCCCGGGGGATGTGGTCGACGCGCACGCCGGGTCCGCGGGCGGGCGTCACCCCGGCCAGACGATCGACTGCACCTCGCTGTAGGCGTGCAGGGCGTACGAGCCGACGTCGCGGCCCACTCCGCTCTGCTTGAACCCGCCGAAGGGCGCCTCCATGTTGCGTCCCACGGTGTTGATCCCCACCCCGCCGGCCCGCAGCCGCCGGGCCACCCGGAAGGCCCGGGCCACGTCGCCCGACCAGACGTAGTCGATGAGGCCGTAGTCGGTGTCGTCGGCGAGCGCGATGCCCTCCTCCTCGTCGTCGAAGGGGATGACGACCACCACCGGGCCGAAGATCTCCTCGCGGGCCACGCGCATGTCGCTGCGGCAGTCGGCCAGGAGGGTCGGGGCGACGTAGAAGCCGGTCGGCAGGTCCGGGCGTTCGCCGCCCGCCACCACCACCGCGCCCTCCTTGCGGCCCAGTTCGACGTACGACTCCACCCGGTCCCGGTGCGCCGCCGAGATGACCGGACCGACGACGGTGTCCGGCTCCCGCGGGTCACCCACCTTCAACCTGCGTGCGTAGGCCGCCAGTTGCTCCACCAGCCGGTCGTGGATACCGCGCTGTGCCAGCACCCGCGTCGGTGCGGTGCAGATCTGCCCGCTGTAGAAAGAGAAGGTGGTGCCGATCCCGGCCACGGCCGAGCCGAGGTCGGCGTCGTCGAAGACGAGCGCCGCCCCCTTCCCGCCCAGCTCCATCAACTGCCGCTTCATGTCCCGCCCGCACACCTCGGCGATCCGCCGTCCCACGGCCGTGGAGCCGGTGAAGCTGACCATGCCGACGTCCGGCGACGCCACGGCCGCCTCGCCCACCTCGGTGTGCGACCCGCTGACGACGTTCACCACACCCGGCGGGGCGCCCGCCTCCTGGAGCGCCTCGGCCATCCGGTAGACCGACAGCGGATCCTGCGGGGCCGGTTTCACCACGACCGTGTTGCCCATCGCCAGGGCCGGGGCGACCTTTCCGGCCGGGTTGGCCCAGGGGTTGTTGTACGAGGTGATGCAGGTGACGACCCCGACGGGCTGCCGGACGGCCAGGGCGCCCATCACCCCGGCCCGCCCCATCGGCCCGGCCGCGTTGATCTGCGGCGGTACCGGCCACTCGGCGGGCTCCACACGCGCGTAGCGCCGGAAGCGGGCGGCGGCGACGCCGACCTGCATGGCGCGTGCGGTGCCGAGGGTCGCTCCGGTCTCGGCCCGGGCCAGCTCCGCGTACTCGTTCAGCCGGCCGGCGATGATCCCCGCCGCCCGTCCGAGGACCGCGGCCCGTTCCTCGGGCGTGGTGCGCGACCACGGCCCGAAGGCCTCGCGGGCCGCGGCACAGGCCGCGAGCACCTGGTCCCGCGAGGCCTCCGGCGCCCACCCGACGGTCTGCTCGCCCGCCGGGTCGATCACCTCGTGGTGGCCGCCGTCCGGCTCCACCCAGGAACCGCCGACGAACAGGGACTGGCGTGCCGTCACCGCGTGCTCACCGTCTCCGTGTCCCGCCCGGAGCGCAGCACCCGGCCCGGTACGGCCCCGGTCACCACGTCGTCCCGGATGGCCTCGACGCCGTTGACCCACACGGCCCGCACGCCGAGCGCCCGGGAGTCCAGCCGCGGGCTGTCACCCGGCAGGTCGTGCACCAGGGTGGCCGGGCCCGCGTCGATCCGCTCCGGGTCGAGCAGCACCAGGTCCGCATGCCAGCCCTCCCTGATCCGCCCCCGCTCGCGCAGCCCGAAGAGCCGGGCCGGGTCGTCGGTCAGCATCTTCACGGCCTGCTCCGGACCGACCAGCTTCCGGCCCCGCAGACAGTCCCCGAGGAACCGGGTCGTGTACGGCGCCCCGCACATCCGGTCCAGGTGGGCGCCCGCGTCGGACCCGCCGAGCAGCACGTCCTCGTGCCGCCAGGTCTCGGCCCGCAGGGCCCAGGACGCCGGGTCGTTGTCGGTCGGCATCGGCCACAGCACCGTGCGCAGCTCGTCGTCGGCGCAGATCTCCACCAGGCACGCGAAGGGCTCCTGCCCGCGCTCCTCGGCGATGTCGTTCACCACGCGCCCGGTCAGTCCGGCGTTCGCCTCGCTGTAGGTGTCGCCGATGACGTACCGCCCGAAGTTCGCGAGCCGCCGGAAGACACCCGCCTCCTTGGACCGGGCCCGCCGCAGCAGTTCGGCCCGCACCTCCGGGTCCCGCAGCTTCTCGATCCGCTCCGGCACGGGCAGCCCGAGCACCGGTCCCCAGCCGGGGATCAGGTTGAGCGCGCAGAAGGTCCCCAGCGACATGTTCATCGGCGTGAGGATCGGCATGGTCAGCGCCACGACCCGGCCGCCGGCCTTCCGCGCCTGCTCGCTCGCGAGCAGTTGCCGGGGCACCCGCTCGGGAACGGCCGCGTCGATCGTCAGCACGTTCCAGTTCAACGGCCGCCCCGCGACCGCGCTCATCTCCACGAACAGATCGATCTCGGCGTCGCTGAACTGGTCCAGACAGCCCGCGACGATCGCCTCGATCTGCGTGCCCTCGCACTCCCCGACGGCCCGCGACAGCGCCAGCAGTTCGGCCGGCTGGGCGTGCCGCGAGGCGACGGGCTGACCGTCCCCGTCGGAGTGGCTGCTCGACTGGGTCGTGGACAGCCCCCACGCCCCGGCGTCCATGGCCTCCCGCAGCAGCCGCACCATCGCGGCGAGCTGCTGCTGAGTCGGCTGCCCGCCCACCGCGTCCGGCCCCATCACGTACCGCCGCAGCGCACAGTGCCCCACCATGAACCCGGCGTTGACGGCGATCCGCCCCTCCAGGGCGTCCAGGTACTCCCCGAAGGAATGCCAGCTCCAGGGCGCCCCCTCCTCCAGCGCCACCAGCGCCATGCCCTCGACCCTGGACATCATCCGCCGCGTGTAGTCGGCGTCCTCGGGCCGGTCGGGATGCAGCGGAGCGAGTGTGAACCCGCAGTTCCCCCCGGCGACGGTGGTGACCCCGTGGTTGAGCGAGGGCGTGGCGTACGGATCCCAGAAGAGCTGGGCGTCGTAGTGGGTATGGGGGTCGACGAACCCGGGGGTGAGGACGAGCCCGGTGGCGTCCTCGGCCGACCGTGCCTCCTCGGTGACGGTGCCGAGGACGGCGATCCGCCCGTCTCGTATGCCGACGTCGGCGGTAAAAGCCGGGGCACCCGTCCCGTCCACGACGGTGGCGCCCCGGATGACGTGATCGAGCATGACCACTCAACTCCCTGAGCTGCATGTCCCTCAGGGGCGCGGGGAACTGCGCGACAAGCCACGAGGCACCCGCACCCGCCAACGACGCTCAAACACCCCGGCGGAACCGCGAAGTCCGATGCACCGGATCCGTATCGATCTTGGGAATCACGTACTCCCCGACCAGCCGGATCGTCTGCAGCGTCTCCTCCTTCGGCACCCCCACCGGCAACCCGAAACTCAGCTGATCCGCCCCGGCCCGCTCCCACCGCTCACACTGCCGCAGCACCTCGTCCGGATCCCCGCAGATCAGCAACTCCTCCTCGATCAGCACCTCCACGAACTCCTCGGTGTACTCCGGCAGCGTCTCCGGCCACACCGGGAACCCCTCGGGCCGCGGGAAGGTGTCGTGGTACCGGAACACCAGCGACGGCAGATAGTGCAGCCCCCCGCTCGCCGCGATCCGCACGGCTTCCGCATGGGTCGGCGCACAGATCGCCGTGGTCGTCACCATCACGTTGTCGTTCACGAAGTCCCCGACGGGCTCCGCGTCCAGGATCGCCGTCTTGTACTGCTCCAGCACCCACTCCATGTCGGAGACCTTCTGCACGCTGAAGCCGAGCACGCCGAGCCCCTTCTTCGCGGCCATGGCGTACGACGGCGGCGACCCGGCCGCATACCACATCGCCGGGTGCGAGCCGCCGTACGGCTTCGGCAGGACCTTGCGCGGCGGCAGTGACCAGTGCTTGCCCTGGAAGCCCTGGTACTCGTCCTGGAGCCACATCTTGGGGAACTCGGCGATGGTCTCCTCCCAGAGTTCCTTGGTGTGGTTCATGTCGGTCACCCCCGGCATGAACCCGAGGATCTCGTGGGATCCGGCGCCCCGGCCGCTGCCGAACTCGAAGCGGTTGCCGCTGAGGTGGTCGAGCATGGCGACCTTCTCGGCGACCTTCACCGGGTGGTTGACCGGGGCGAGCGGGTTGAAGATCCCCGAGCCCAGGTGGATCCGCTCGGTCGCGTGCGCCAGGTAGCCGAGGAAGACGTCGTTGGCGGACAGGTGCGAGTACTCGTCCAGGAAGTGGTGCTCGGAGGCCCAGGCGTACTTGAAGCCGGACTTGTCCGCCTGGATGACGTACTCGGTCTCCTCCATCAGCGCCTTGTGCTCGGCCAGCGGGTCGGTCTCGGCCCGTTTGCCGACGTATCCCTGAACGAAGATGCCGAATTCCAAGGAGGTTCACCGCCCCACGGTCAATTCTGACGATGCGTCAGATTCATGGCTCCGACTGTTCCACCGGGCCTCCGGGACCGTCAATACCTGATGGTGCGTCAGATGACGGTGACCCCGGCCAGCCACCCGCCGTCGATCACGAACGGCTGCCCCGTGATGTACGAGGAGTCCTCCGAGGTCAGGAACAGCGCGAGCCTCGCCACCTCCTCGGGCCGCCCCATCCGGCCCAGCGGCACGAGCTTGCGGTACAGCCGGTCGAGACCCTTCGCCGCCCGCTCCGGGTCGGCGTCCGGGTCGAGCCGGGCCGGATTGGCCATCGCGGTGTCGATCGCCCCCGGGCAGACGGCGTTGACCCGTATCCCGCGCCCCGCCAGTTCCAGCGCGGCGACCCGGGTCAGACCGACCACGGCGTGCTTGGTCGCCGCGTAGGAGCCCACCGCGGCCATCCCGGTCAGGCCCGTGCAGGAGGCGGTGTTCACGATCGTGCCCCCGTCGGCCATCTCCGGGGCGACCGCCTTGATGCCGAGCAGACAGCCCACCTGGTTGACCTGCACGACCCGCATGAACTCGTCGAGGGGCGTGTCGAGGAGGCTGTTGAAGCGCAGGATGCCGGCGTTGTTGACGAGCCCGTCGACGTGGCCGTACGCCTCCTTGGCCGCGGTGACGGCGGCCTGCCAGTCGTCCTCCCGGCCCACGTCGAGATGGACGTACCGGGCGCCGATCTCCTTGGCCAGGGCCTCGCCCCGGTCGTCGAGGAGGTCCGCGACGACCACCCGGGCGCCCTCGGCGGCGAACAGTCTGGCCTCCTGTTCGCCCTGGCCGCGTGCGGCGCCTGTGACGATGACGACTCGTCCGTCGAGCTTGCCCATTGCGGCCCCCTTGGAGCGGCGACTGGATGAAAGACTCAGCGTACCCGCATATCTGATGGTGCGTCAGGTACGTGTTCATCAAGTTCCACACGTTGCTGAGGCGAATGTCACACGACTGGCGAGTAGGGACGTTTGACCCTGTCGAGGGGGGCCGAGGGCTTCCAGAATCCGACTCATGGCCAAGAGAAGACTGAAGAACAAGAAGGTCAGGATCGCGGCGGTGGGGGCGGCTGTCGTGACAGGTGGCGCCATAGCCGCAGTACTGCTGCCCTCCGCGAATGCCGCCGAGGAAAAGACGCCCGAGCAGATCACGACGATGTGCCAGCGCGCCAAGGTGCTGAACGGCAAGCAGCAGTCCATCGAGGATTTCGGTGGCCATCCGATCGCCGGTCCGGGCTTCGCGTCCGACAACTGCGATTTCGTCGAGACGAAGTTCGAGACGTTCGACGGGCCCACGGAGAAGGCGTCGATCGACTTCCCGAACTGTGAAGGGAACGCCACCGAACCGGCGAAGGTGTCGGTCACCTGGTCGGCGACGGCGGCCCAGGGCAAGGGCAAGTACACCGTCACCCAGCAGGGCGGAGGAGGAGGGATCTTCGGGGCGCTGTCCGGATCCTGGCTCAAGCACAAGGGCACCCTCGACATGACCATCAACTCGGCGACCGCCGGTGAGACGGAAGAGCGTCAAGTGCCGGTCGGCAAGGTCCTCCACATGGAGTTCACGCCGAAGATGCAGCGCATGACCGGCGAATGGCGGGTGCGCATCGACGCCCGCGAGGCGACCACCACCACCAACGCCACCCCGGAACAGAACTTCGTGGCGCCCGAGGTCGTGGAGGGCCCCGCCCTCCTGCCGGGCGCGGCGGGCGCTCCCGGCGTCATGGACGGCACCTCCAAGGCCGTACTGACCGACTGCTGAGCCCCGTGCACCACCCCCCTGCCGCCCCCCACACCCCCTGGGAGAACCCCATGACCCGCACCGGCCGCGCGAGAAGCCACCGGAGCAAGAAGAAGCGCATCACCCTCGCCCTGTCCCCGCTGGTGGCCGTCGCGGTGGCCGTACCGCTGATGAACCCCGCGGGCGCCGCCACCCCCTCCGAAGTGACCGCCGACTGTGCGGCGGACTCCGGCAAGCTGGAGAACTGCGAGTTCGTCGACGTCCAGTTCAAGCGGGACAACCTCGGGCCCAACCAGCGGGTCTCCGCGACGAGCGACAACTGCGGCTCGACGGGCACCGCCTCGAAGACGTTCAACGTGAGCACGTCCGTCACCCGGGTCATCCAGCTCGAGGACGGGTTCGTCGCGGACGCCGGCACGAAACTCGGCAATTCCGTCTTCGAGATCGGCGTGAAGTTCAACACGTCGGAAATCGACATCACGCGTGACGACAAGACGACCACCCTGGCGTTCAGCAGGACGGACACCGTGCAGCCGGACAGCATCGGATTCTTCATGTGGTCCGCCAAGCGCACCGACGTGAGCGGGTTCCTGCGGGCCACGTACAAAGAGCCGCAGGACGGCCAGAAGGTCTTCTTCGCTCCCGGCGAGGGCAGCACGAGCATGCATGTCTTCTATCCGCAGATCCTGAAGAACGGCACTCCCGACGGCCGCCTCTGGCTGCGCAATGTGAAGTGCGGAACTCCCGAGGCGTCGGGGTTGCGCAATTCCACGCGCGCCCTGAGATCGGAGCCCGGATTCGGTGAGGCCGGCGAGAACGTCACCGACGTCGAGATACCGCTGTCGGAGGTGCCGCCGCAGTAGGCCGCCGGTTCCGGAGGTTCTCAGACGCGAAGCACGGGCGCGGCTCCCAGCCACCGCAGGACCGCGTCCGTGCTGCCGCGTGCGTCCAGCTTGGCGTAGATGTTGCTGAGGTTGTTGCGGACGGTCTTCTCGCTCAGCGTCAAGCGCAGCCCGATCTCCTGGGCGCCGAGACCGGTCGACAGCAGTTCCATGATCTGCCGCTCGCGGCGCGAGAGCAGACCGCGCAGCCGCTCCGTCGCCGCGTCGTCGGCGGACACCCGCAGGGTCCCCTCGCGCAGGACCGTACAGGCCGCCGGGGAGAGGTGGGGGTGGCCGACGGTGGCCCCGACGACGGCCGAGGAGAGCATGCGGGTGCAGTAGTCGCCCTCGACGAGATACCCGGCACCGCCTCGGAGCACCTCCATGACGGTCTCGTCGTCCCGGCGCGGCGCGACCACGATCACCGGGACACCGTCGGCCCGCAGTTCCCGCAGCCGGTCGACGGGATCGACGCAGTGCAGGACGACCACGTCCACGCCGTCCGGGACGCGGAAGGGCGAGGGCGGGCGGAGACGAACCACCCGCCCCACGTACGGGTCGTCCGAATCAGGCCAGTCGGGATGCGGCCAGGGGCCCTCGGGGCAGGCGAGGGCGACGGAGAGTTTCCGGGAAGCGCGCACGTCGAAGTGTCCTTCCACCGAAGCCGTACGTGTCCGTACGTGTCCGTACGTCCGTGCATACGGAGCCCGGCGTGGACATGTTCAAGCTTTCAATGAATACGCTCACGACAGCAGCGGGGCGACCTGCTGCCCGAACTGCCTTATCTGGTCCGTGAGTTCGTCGCGGCTCCGGCTGCGGAACCGCACCTGGATCCGGTGCACGCCCATCGTCCGGTACGCCCGCAGCGACTCGGCGAGCCGCTGCGGCCCGCCGGTCAGGGTCCGGCGCCCCACCTCCCAGCGGGGTGTGCCGACGTACAGCGGCTCGGCGATGGCACCCACGGTGAACGGGCCCCGTATGCCGGCCCGCTCGCGCAGCTCCCTGATACGGCCGATCTGCGCGGGCAGCCGGTCCCTCGGATCCCCCTGCGGCAGCCATCCGTCGCCCTTGAGCGCGGCCCGGCGTACGGCGGCGGGCGAGGAGCCGCCGACCCACAGGGGAACCGGGTCCTGAGCCGGACGGGGCCGCTGCCCGAGCCCCTCGAAGTCGTACAGCTTGCCGTGGTGCTCGGGGAACTCCCCGGGGCCGAGGGCGGCGCGCAGGGCGTCGATCGACTCGTCCAGCACGGCCCCGCGCCGGTGGAAGTCGACGCCCAGGGCCTCGAACTCCTCCGGGACGTGCCCGGCGCCGACCCCGAGGATCAGGCGACCGCCCGAAAGGTGGTCGAGGGTGGCGTACTGCTTGGCGGTGAGCAGGGGGTGCCGCAGTCCGACGATCGCGACGTGGCTGAGCAGCCGTACGCGCTCGGTGGCTGCGGCCAGGAAGGCGAGGGTGGCGACGGGGTCGTACCAGACCGTGCTCATCGCGGCGGCCAGCCGGCGCGGGATGGCCACGTGGTCGCAGCTCGCGAGGTAGTCGAACCCGGCCCGGTCGGCGGCGCGGGCGATCTCCAGCAGGTCGTCCGGCCCGGCCTCCGCCTCCCACGCCTCCGCGTAGAGGGCGCTCTGCGACTGGACGGGCAGCTGCATCCCGTACCGCAGGCTCACCGCGCGCCGCCGCCCGGCCACAGCCCCTCGGCCGTCAGCCCGAGCAGCTCGATGGCGTTGCCGCGCACGATCCGCTCGACCACGTCGGGCTCCAGGTGCCCCATCTGCGCCTCGCCGACCTCGCGGGACTTGGGCCAGGTGGAGTCGGAGTGGGGGTAGTCGGTCTCGTAGAGGACGTTGCCGACGCCGATGGAGTCGAGGTTGCGCAGCCCGAAGGCGTCGTCGAAGAAGCAGCCGTGGACATGCTCGGCGAAGAGCTCGGACGGCGGCCGGTGCACCTTGTCGGCGACGCCGCCCCAGCCGCGGTTCTCCTCCCACACCACGTCGGCCCGCTCCAGAATGTAGGGGATCCAGCCGATCTGGCCCTCGGCGTACATGACCTTGAGGTTCGGGAACTGCTCGAACTTGCCGCTCATCAGCCAGTCGACCATGGAGAAGCAGCAGTTGGCGTACGTGATGGTGGAGCCGACGGCGGGCGGGGCGTCCGCGGAGGTGGACGGCATGCGGCTGCTGGAGCCGATGTGCATGGCGACGACGGTCCCGGTCTCGTCGCACGCCCGGAGGAAGGGGTCCCAGCCGTCGGTGTGGACGGAGGGCAGTCCGAGGAAGGGCGGTATCTCGGAGAAGGCGACGGCGCGCACCCCGCGGGCGGCGTTGCGCCGGACCTCCGCCGCCGCCAGTTCGGCGTCCCACAAGGGGATGAGGGGCAGGGGTATGAGCCGCCCGTGCGCCTGCGGGCCGCACCACTCCTCGACCATCCAGTCGTTGTAGGCCCGGACGCAGAGCAGGCCCAGCTCGTGGTCCTTCGCCTCGGTGAAGGTCTGGCCGCAGAAGCGCGGGAAGGTGGGGAAGCACAGGGCGGACTGGACGTGGTTGACGTCCATGTCGGCGAGCCGCGCGGTGACGTCGTAGGAGCCGGGCCGCATCTGCTCGTAGGTGATGACCTCCAGCCGGATCTCGTCCCTGTCGTACCCGACGGCGGTGTCGAGCCGGGTCAGGGGCCGCCGCAGATCCTCGTAGACCCACCAGTCCCCGACGGGCCCGTCGTCCCCGGGCTGTCCCATGACCGGCTTGAACCGGCCTCCGAGGAACGTCATTTCCTTCACGGGGGCCCGGACGATGCGCGGTCCGGCGCCCTTGTACTTCTCCGGAAGCCGGTCCTGCCAGACGCTCGCGGGCTCCACGGTGTGGTCGTCCACGGAGATGATCAGCGGAAAGGTGCTGTCGTGGGTGTCCATGGCGTTCACGGTAGCGCTGATCTGACGGAGCGTCAGCTATGTGGGCAGCGGCCGATACCGGACGGGATGGCATGATGTGCGCGATACGTCCGGGCGCGTGCGGAGAGAGTGTGCAGACCTGGTGGACTCCCCCGCGTCGCCCTGTGATCGGTGTCTCCCGCGGCTGACGTATCCGCCGCCCACAGGGCAAACTGGCCTGGTTGCTCAGGATGTCTAGGGGGACTGCATGGACGGTGTACCGAACGGTGTGCCGCGCGTACCGGAGCAGCGGCGGCCCGACTCCACGCCGCAGTCGGCGATGACCGGCGGACCCGCGGATGCCGCGGCCCTTCGCTTCGGCGTGCTCGGCCCCGTGCGCGCCTGGCGCGGCGACGAGCCCGTCAGCACCGGCTCCCCCCAGCAACGCGCGCTGCTCGCAGCCCTGTTGCTGCGCGAGGGCGCCACCGCCACCGCGGCGGAGCTGATCGACGCCCTGTGGGGCGAGGAACCGCCCTCGCAGGCACTGGCGGCGGTACGGACGTACGCCTCCCGGCTGCGCAAGGTACTCGGCCCCGGCGGCGAGGCAGGCCGGGCGGGCGGCACCGGCGCCGCCGCTTCCGCCGTCCTGGTCAGCGAGTCCGGCGGCTACGCGGTCCGCGACCTCGCCGAAGGCGCCCTGGACCTCACCGTCGCCCAGGACCTGGCGACCGAGGCGGAGAAGGCCCGCTCAACCGGCGACCTCTGCCACGCCCGCGCCACCCTGCGCCGCGTCCTCGCCCTGTGGGACGGGGAGACCCTGGCCGGCGTGCCCGGCCCCTACGCGGAGGCCCAGCGCGTCCGTCTGGAGGAGTGGCGGCTCCAACTCCTGGAGTCCTGCCTGGACATGGACCTGGAGCAGGGCTGCCACGCCGAGGCCGTCTCCGAGCTCACCGCCCTCACCGCGGCCCATCCGCTCCGCGAGCGGCTCCGCGAGCTGCTGATGCTGGCGCTCTACCGCAGCGGACGCCAGGCCGAGGCCCTGGCCGTCTACGCCGACACCCGCCATCTGCTCGCCGACGAACTCGGCGTGGACCCGCGCCCCGGCCTGAGCGAGCTGCAGCAGCGGATCCTCCAGGCCGACCCGTCACTGGCGGAGCCCTCCTCCCCGGCACCCGAGCCGGCTTCCGTCCCGGTCCGTCCGGCGCAACTGCCCGCGACCGTGCCGGACTTCACCGGCCGCGCCGGTTTCGTGCGCGAACTCGGCGACATCCTGGCCTCGGCCGAGGGCCGGGTCATGGCGGTCTCGGCCCTCGCGGGCATCGGCGGCGTCGGCAAGACGACCCTCGCGGTGCACGTGGCACACCAGGCCCGCACGGCGTTCCCGGACGGGCAGCTGTACGTCGACCTCCAGGGCGCGGGCGCCCGGGCGGCGGAACCGGAGACGGTCCTCGGCTCCTTCCTGCGCGCCCTCGGCACGGCCGACTCGGCGATCCCCGACTCCCTGGAGGAGCGCGCGGCCCTGTACCGCTCGGTCCTGGCGGGGCGCCGGGTGCTGGTCCTGCTGGACAACGCCCGCGACGCCGCCCAGGTACGTCCCCTGCTGCCCGGCACGGACGGCTGCGCCGCGCTGGTCACCTCCCGGGTGCGGATGGTGGGCCTGGCGGGTGCCCACCTGATCGACCTCGACGTGATGTCCCCGGACGAGGCGCTGGCGCTGTTCACGAAGATCGTGGGAGAGGAGCGGGTGGCGTCCGAGCGGAAGGCCGCGCTGGACGTGGTCGCCGCCTGCGGTTTCCTGCCGCTGGCGATCCGCATCGCGGCGTCCCGTCTGGCGGCCCGCCGCACCTGGACGGTGTCGGTCCTCGCGGCGAAGCTCGCCGACGAACGCCGCCGCCTGGACGAGCTCCAGGCCGGCGACCTGGCCGTCAAGGCCACCTTCGAGCTCGGCTACGGCCAGCTGGAGCCCGCCCAGGCCCGGGCGTTCCGCCTGCTCGGCCTGGCGGACGGCCCCGACATCTCCGTGGCCGCCGCCGCGGCGGTGCTGGACCTGCCTCTGGAGGACACGGAGGACCTGCTGGAGTCCCTCGTGGACACCTCCCTCCTCGAATCGGCGGCCCCCGGCCGCTACCGCTTCCACGACCTGGTGCGGCTCTACGCGCGTGCCTGCGCGGAACGGGACGAACTGCCCCCGAGCGAGCGAGGGTCGGCGCTCTCCCGGCTGCTGGACTTCTACCTGGCGTCCGCGGCCGGGGTGTACGCGATCGAGCGGCCGGGCGACCGGCTCGTCGACCACCTGGAGACCACGTCGTACCCGGGGCTGCGGTTCGACGACCGGCACGCGGCGCAGGACTGGCTGTACGCGGAGGCCATGTGCCTGCTCGCGTACGCACGGCAGTCCGCGGGGCGGCCGGAGAGCCTCCCCCGGGCCATCGACATGCTGTGGGCCGCGCACGACCTCTCCGAGTCGGGGGCCAACTCCCGGGAGTTCGAGGCGACGGCCGGGGCACTCGTCGCCGCGGCCCGCTCGCACGGCCTCGGACGGGCGGAGGCACGGGCGCTGATGACGCTCGTCAACGTCCACCACGTCAGCGGCCGTTTCGAACGGGCCGAGGAGGAGGCGGAGCGGGTCATCCTGCTCGCCCGCGAGTCCGACGACCTGCTCCCCGTCTGCTGGGCCCGCAACGCCCGCGGCATCATCGCGCTGTACCAGAACCGGCACACGGACGGCGAGGAGCACCTCTCCCGGGCCATCGAGCACTTCCGGGCCCTGGGCGACCGCCCCGGCGAGGCCGCCGCGCTGTGCAACCTCTCCCGGATCCATCTCGCGACCGGGCGCACCCAGAGCGCCGTCGCGCTGGCCCAGGAGGGCATCGACATCTACGACGGCATGGGCAACTCCATGCGCGGCGCGAACGCCCGCTACGCCCTGGGGCTGGCCCTCACCCAGAGCGGGGAGCTGCGCGACGCGGCCGACCGGCTCCAGGAGGCGCTGGAGGTCTTCCGGGACAGCAGGCAGCGCCTCTGGGAGGGCATGAGCCTGTTCCGGCTGGCCGAGGTGGATCTCGCGGCCCGGCGTGCGGCGTCGGCCGCCGCGAACGCCGAGATGGCGCTCACGGTGCTGCGCGGGATCGGCGGTGAGTGGCGGCGGGGCAACGTCCTGACGGTCCTCGGGCGGGCGCTGAGCGGCATCGGCCAGACCGGCCGGGCCCAGGTCTGCTGGCAGGAAGCGGCCGGGATCTACGAGGAGCTGGGCTCGCCCGAGGCGGCCGACGTGCGGGCGCTGCTGTCCCCGGCGCAGGCGGCCTGAGGGGCCCTCGGGGCGCCCCGTCGCAGGCGGCCTTACGGGCCCTCGGGGCGACCCTGTCGCAGGCGGCCTTACGGGCCCTCGGGGCCGACCCTGTCGCAGGCGGCCCGAGGGGCCTTCAGGGCGTCGCCGGGGCGTTCATCATTCGTTTATCGCCTCCCGCCATGATGGACGCAGTCGATCCGTCGCGTCGGGGGGCAGACGGGTCGCCGCACGGGCCTCGCCCTGATGTTCCGGGGTGGGCGGCCCGGGCGGGCCCGTCCGGCCGTCCTCGGGGGAGTGGCCGGACGGGCCCGCCGACCTCACTGCTTGATCCATGCCAAGGGGAGTTGACGATCATGGGCGACGAGCTCAAGCCGCAGGACCTGCACGCCACCGACGAGCCGCTCAAGACCGAGGACCTGCACGCAACCGGCGAGCCGCTCAAGAAGCAGGACCTGCACGCCACGGACGAGCCGCTGGAGACGAAGGACCTGCACGCCACGTCGGAGCCGTTCAAGCCGACGAAGTAAGCCACCGTTGCACGGGGATCGGCCGCGGCGGCGCGGAGGGGGAGCCGTCGCGGCCGAGGTGTGTCCGCGCGCGACGGCGTCACCTCAGAGCGGAACGACCCGTACTCCCGTCCCGCACAGTTTCCCCATGTCGTCCTCGTCGGACGTGAAGAGCACCACGCCTGCGGGCTGCCGGTTCGCGATCACGGCCAGGGCCGCGTCGATCCCGTACTTGTGGCCGTGCAGGCCGGTGTCCTGGAGCAGGGCGACCGCCGCTTCGGCCACCTCACGGGTCACGGGTTCCACGACGACACGCGACATCGCCCACGTCCAGGCCGCACGCTTCACCCGGCCGTGATACGCCTCGATCAGCGTCATCGAGCTGGTCACGACACGGATGCCGGATCGGTGCGCGTCCTTGAGCCGCGCGAGCATCACCCGGTCGCCCAGGACGGCCCGCGACAACGCCTCACAGTCCAGCACGTGGCAGGACGGCACCACTAGCCCGCCCTCCGGTGCCGCTCGCCGGCCGCCCCGGGGCCCTGCTCGGTGAAGTGGCGCTCGAACTCCCTGCGCTCGGCCTCCGCCGTGGCGAGCTCATCTTCGGTGACAGGGCCGTGCTCCGCTTCCAGCCAGGTCACCAGTTCCCCCAGCCGGTCCTGCTCGCGCTGACGCTCTATGGCCCGTGTGACATAGGCACTGAAGCCGCCGGACCCTACCTCGTGCCGGATCTCCTCGGCGAGCTCCTCCGGCAGCGTCACGGTGTACTTCTTGGTTGCCATACCAGTCACCATACCGGCCGGGAGTGCCGTCGGCCCCGCGAAGTGCGCGGCAGACCGGAGCGCGCGATAGTGGGTCGGCGCAGATCACCAGTCGGCCCACATCCGAAGGCGGCCCCCCCATGCCCGGCGAGCAGCCCCACCTCTACGAGACCCTCGACGAGCGGTTCCGGACGGGCAGGTGCCAGGCGGGGGACTCGCGGCTGGAGACGCTGTACGAGGGGTGCCGGTGGGCCGAGGGGCCGGTGTGGGTGCCCGCCGGGCGGTACCTCGTGTGGAGCGACATCCCCAACGACCGGCTGCTGCGCTGGGACGAGACCACCGGGGCCGTCGGGGTGTTCCGCTCCCCCGCCGGCTACCCGAACGGCAGCACCCTGGACGTCCAGGGGCGTCTCGTCACCTGTGAGCAGGGCAATCGGCGGGTGACCCGGACCGAGCACGACGGCTCGGTCACCGTGATCGCCGAGCGGTTCCGCGGCAAGCGGCTCAACAGCCCGAACGACGCCGTCGTGCGGTCGGACGGGTCGGTGTGGTTCTCCGACCCCGAGTTCGGGATCGCCACCGATTACGAGGGGCATCGCGCCGAGAGCGAGATCGGCGCCCGGAACGTGTACCGCGTCGACCCCGCGAGCGGCGAGGTGCGGCTGGTCGCGGACGGGTTCCAGGGGCCCAACGGGCTGGTCTTCTCTCCGGACGAGCGGCAGCTGTACGTGTCCGACAGCGTCGCGAACCACATCCGCGTCTTCGACGTCCACGAGGACGGGATCTCGCTGTCCGGCGGCGAGGTCTTCGCCGCTTGCGCGCAGGGCAACTTCGACAACATCCGGTTCGACGACGAGGGACGGCTCTGGGCCGCCGCCATGGACGGGGGCGTGCACTGCTACGACCCCGACGGCACGCTGATCGGCCGGGTCCTGGTGCCCGGCACCGTCGCCAACGTCCGGTTCGGCGGGGCCCGGCGCAACCGCCTGTTCATCGCCGCCGACACCACCCTGTACTCCCTGATGATGTCGGTCACCGGAACCCCGGCCCTGCCGGCCGGCCGGTGACCGCCTCCCGCAGAGCGCCCTTCACGACCTTCCCGCTCGCGTTGCGCGGCAGCTCCGCGACGAACTCGACACTCCTCGGGACCTTGTAGTTCGCCATCTCCCTGCGGGACCAGGCGATCAGGTCGTCGGCGGTCAGCAGGGCGCCCGGGCGGCGTACCACGTAGGCCCGGCCGACCTCCCCGAGCCGGGCGTCCGGTACGCCGATCACCGCCACGTCGGCCACGTCCGGGTGGAGGCCCAGGAGCTGTTCTATCTCGGCGGGGTAGGCGTTGAAGCCGCCGACGATGAACATGTCCTTGAGGCGGTCGGTGATGCGCAGGTTGCCCGCGGCGTCCAGGACGCCGACGTCGCCGGTGCGCAGCCAGCCGTCCTCGGAGAGCACCTCGGCGGTGGCCTGCTCGTCCTCGTAGTAGCCGGTCATGACGTGGAAGCCGTGCACCAGGACCTCGCCCGGCACACCGGGGCCCAGCGCCCGGCCCTCGGGATCCACGACCCTCAGCCGCGTGCCGGGGATGGCCCGGCCCGACGTGGAGGCGATCACCGTCGGGTCGTCGCCGCGCCGGCACATCGTGACGACGCCGCTCGCCTCGGAGAGGCCGTAGGCGGTGAGGACGGTGCCGACGCCGAGTTCGGCGCGCAGGCGCTCCACGAGACGTAGCGGCACGACCGCCGCTCCCGTCACCACCAGGCGCAGGGCCGTCAGGTCGTGGGCGTCGCGTGCGGGGTGGTCCAGCAGGGACTGGAGGAGGGTCGGGGGGCCGGGGAGCACGGAGACCCGCTCGGCGGCGATGTTGGCCAGGACGGTGGTCACGTTGAACACCGGCTGGGGGATCATCGTCGCGCCCCGCATCAGGCAGGCGATCACCCCGGCCTTGTAGCCGAAGGTGTGGAAGAAGGGGTTGACGATCAGGTAGCGGTCGCCCCGGGTGAGGCCCGCGAGGCCGGCCCAGATGCCGTAGGCGCGCAGGGTCTGGTCGTGGGTGATGACCGCGCCCTTGGGGCGGCCGGTCGTGCCCGAGGTGAAGATGATGTCCGAGGGCCAGGCCCCCTGGACGGCGCCGGACCTGTCGCGTACGTCCGCCGTGCCCACCCCCTCCCCCGCGGCCAAAAAGTCCTTCCAGGTCAGGAAGTTCGCCGGGGCGTCCCCGGAGAGGACGACGGCGTGCTTCAGGGCGGGCAGGCCGGGCAGGGGGCCGGTGCCCGGGCCGTCGCCGGCGGCCCTGCGCAGGGACGCCACGTACGAGGTACCGAGGAACGTGCCGGTCACGAACAGCAGCCGGGCGCCGCTGCGGCGCAGGACGTCCGCCGCCTCGGCGCCCTTGAAGCGGGTGTTCAGCGGGACGAGCACCGCCCCCGCGGAGACCGCGCCCAGGGCGGCGACGATCCAGTCGAGGGAGTTCGGGGCCCAGACGGCGACCCGGTCGCCCGGTTCCACCCCGGTCGCCAGGCAGGCCGCCGCCGCGCGCTCCACGCGGGCGCCCAGTTCCGCGTAGGTGACGCGGGTACGTCCCTCGACGACGGCCTCGGTGTCCGCGTAGCGCTGGGCCGCCGCCTGGACCAGGTCCGGAACGCTTTCCCATGCCGTATCCGCTCGCACAGCGCGCCTCCCGACGACGTAGGAGCTGACTGACCGTCAGATTATCTGTAATCTGACGGACTGTCAGCGACCGTTCGGGCCCGGAGGTGCGCGCAGCATGGCAGCAGGATCGGGAGGCCTCAAGGACGCCACCGCTCTCGTCGGCATAGGCCAGACACCCTTCGCCAAACGGCTCCCGGAGGACGAACGCACCCTCGCCTGCCGTGCCGTCCTGGCCGCCCTCGACGACGCCGGGATCGCGCCCGGCGAGGTCGACGCCCTCGCCTCCTACACCATGGAGGAGACCGACGAGGTGGAGCTGGCGAAGGCCTGCGGCTTCGGCGACCTCACGTTCTTCAGCAAGGTCGGCTTCGGAGGCGGGGGTTCGTGCGCCACCGTCGCCCACCTCGCCGCCGCCGTCGCCGCCGGGCAGGCGAGCGTCGGGGTGGCCTGGCGCTCCCGCAAGCGGGGCAGCGGGCCCCGGCCCTGGACCAGCACCACCGTCCAGCTCCCGACCCCGGCCCAGTGGACGCGGCCCTACGGTCTGCTGCGGCCCGCCGACGAGATCGCGATGCTCACCCGCCGCTACCTGCACGAGTACGGCGCCACCCGCGACCACCTGTTCAACGTCGCCCTGGCCTGCCGCAACCGGGCCAACCAGAACCCTGACGCGATCATGTACGACCGGCCCCTCACCCGCGAGATGTACATGACCTCCCGCTGGATCAGCGAGCCGCTCTGCCTCTTCGACAACTGCCTGGAGACGGACGGGGCGCTGGCGTGCGTCGTGGTCTCCGCCGAGCGCGCCCGCGACTGCCGGCGCAGACCCGTGTACGTCCATTCCGCCGCCCAGTCGCTCCCGGCGCAGCACCACGGCATGGTCAACTACTGGAACGACGACCCCCTCACGGGCCCCGCCTGGGCCGCGGCCCGGCATCTGTGGAAACACTCCGACCTGACCCCCGAGGACGTCGACGTCGCCCAGATCTACGACGCCTTCACACCCCTGGTCCTGCTCTCCCTGGAGGGCTACGGCTTCTGCGGGCGCGGCGAGGGCGGGGCGTTCACCGAGGGCGGGGCACTGGAGACCGGGGGGCTGCTGCCGCTGAACACCGGCGGGGGCGGGCTGTCCGAGGCCTACGTCCACGGCTTCAACCTCATCAACGAAGGGGTCCGGCAGCTGCGCGGCACCAGTACCGCGCAGGTCCCGGGCGCCTCCGCCTGTCTGGTCACCGCGGGCGAGGGAGTACCGACCTCCGCCCTGCTGCTGAGGAGTTGAGGAGCCACCGATGCTGCGTCCCGTCCCCGACACCGACGGCGCCCCCTTCTGGGAGTACGCCGCACAGGGCGAACTGCGCGTCCAGGCCTGCGCCGCGTGCGGCGAGTTCCGCTTCCCGCCCCGGCCCTGCTGCCCGCACTGCCAGTCCTTCGGGAGCGAGTGGCGGCCGGTGTCCGGCCGGGGCCGGGTCTGGTCGTACGTCGTCGCCCATCCACCGCTGCTGCCCGACTACGCCGCGCAGGCGCCGTACAACGTGGTCGTCGTCGAGCTGGACGAGGCACCCCGCATCCGGCTGGTGGGCAACCTGGTCCCCGGCGCCGGACAGCCCCTCGGCGCCTTTCCTCCGGAGAACCTGCGCATCGGGGCGCGGGTGCGGGTGGTCTTCCACGAGGGCCTCCCCCAGTGGGTCCCGGAGCGGTCATGAGCAGTGTGCTCCTGGAGGCCGACCGGGACAGCGGGGTCGCCGTCGTGACGCTGAACCGGCCCGGGCGGCTCAACGCCATCGACCTCGCCATGGCCGACGAACTGGCCGCCACCTGGGACGAGTTGCGGTTCGACGACGCCGTGCGGGCGATCGTCCTCACCGGGGCCGGGGAGCGTGCCTTCTGCACCGGCATCGACCGGGACGCCGTCGTCCCGCAGCCCAGCTCGCCCTACGCGCAGGACGATCCACTGCTCGGCATCGGGCCGAAGGCGAACGACCTGTGGAAACCGGTCGTCGCCGCCGTCCACGGCATGGCCTGCGGAGGGGCCTTCTACCTGCTCGGCGAGGCGGAGTTCGTCGTCGCCGACACCACGGCCTCCTTCTTCGACCCGCACACCACCTACGGCATGGTCAGTGCCTACGAGTCGGTGCTCATGGCGCAGCGCATGCCGTACGGGGAGGTCGCGCGGATGGCGTTGATGGGGGCGGCGGAGCGGATCTCGGCCCGGCGGGCGTACGAGACCGGGCTGGTGTCGGAACTCGTCGCGCGGGGAGAGGCGCTGGGGGCGGCGACCGCCTGCGCCGCCGTCCTCGCGGGGTATCCGGCCGAGGCCGTGCAGGGGACCGTGCGCGCCCTGTGGGCCGCGAGCGAGGCCGGCCGGACGCAGGGGCTCGCGCAGGCACCGCACCTCATCGCACTCGGGAACGCGGCGGGCGAGCGGCAGGCCCGGCTGTTCGCGGGGCGGTCACGGGAGTACCGGTTGCGGTAGGGAATCATTTCCTCCTACACGCGTATGCTCGGGGCGTGGTTGAGCATCGGATGATCGACGTCAATGGCATACAACTGCACATCGCGGAGCAGGGCGAGGGTCCGCTCGTGGTGCTGCTGCACGGTTTCCCGGAGTCCTGGCACTCCTGGCGGCACCAGTTCGGTCCGCTGGCCGAGGCCGGGTTCCGGGTGGTCGCGCCCGACCAGCGGGGGTACGGCGGCAGCGACCGCCCCGAGGACGTGGCCGCGTACAGCATCCTGCACCTGGTGGGGGACGTGGTCGGGCTGATCCACGCGCTGGGCGAGGAGCGGGCGTTCGTCGTCGGGCACGACTGGGGCGCCCCGGTGGCCTGGCACACCGCCCTGCTGCGGCCGGACGTGGTGCGCGGGGTGGCCGGGCTGAGCGTGCCGCCGCCGTTCCGCGGCAGCCGGCCCCCGCTCCAGGCCATGCAGGAGCGGTTCGAGGGGCGCTTCTACTGGAACTACTTCAACCGGCCCGGGGCCGCCGAGGCCGAGCTCGGCGCCGACACCCGCACGGCGCTGCGCAAGCTGCTGTACGCCACCTCCGGTGACGCGCCGGGCGCCGGGCGGCCCGAGCAGGCCCTCGTCGACCCGGAGCGCGGCTGGCTCGCGGACGCGCCGAACCCCGAGGTGCTGCCCGCGTGGCTCACCGAGGGCGACCTCGACGTGCTCACCGAGAGCTTCGAGCCGGGCTTCACCGGCGCGCTCAACTGGTACCGCAACCTGGACCGCAACTGGGAACTGACCGCGCCCTGGCAGGACGCGGTGGTGGCCCCGCCCGCGCTGTACATGTACGGCGACCGGGACCTGGTACCGGCCTTCCCGGGCACGCCCGAGCTGATCGAGCGGCTGCCTGATCTGATGCCGAACCTGCGCCGCAAGCCGCTCGTGCTGCCGGGCTGCGGCCACTGGACGCAGCAGGAGCGGCCCACCGAGGTGAACGAGGCGCTGATCGAGTTCCTGACGGAGCTGCGGGGCTGACGTCCCGCCGCCCGGGGCCGCGTCAGTCGTCGACGAGGGCCTGGCGGTCGACCTCGCAGTGGTCGACCGAGTCCACCAGGCCCGCACCGCCGCCCACCCGGACGTCGACGGTGGCCGTGCCGTTCGCGGGGACCGTGACGTCGCCGTAGCGGCTGACGACGGTGATGCCCCGGTCGTCCTCGAAGGTCACCGAGACGGAGAAGTCCGCCGTGCGGCCGTTGGGGTTCTTGACCTCGACGGTCGCGTAGGGGGCCGCCGGGGTCGCGCAGCGCAGCAGCCTCGCGGTGCCGTCCTTCAGGGCCTTGCGGCTGCCGGAGCCGGAGGACGACGTCGGCGTGGAGCCGTAGTCCGGCCTGCGGGTGTAGGAGCTGCCACCGGTGCTGCCCGAGCTGCCGCTGTAGTCGTCGTCGCCGTCGGAACCGTAGGCGCCGCCGCTGGAGGTGGACGACCTCGAACTGTCGTGGTCCTGGCTGGAGCTGCTGCACCCGCCGCCGCCTCCACCGCCGCGGTGGCCGTGGCTGCCGCCGCGGCCCCGGCCGGTGGAGAAACCGGTCAGTGCCAGCACCACCAGGACCAGCACCGCCGTGAACCTGAGCCTGCGCCCCCGTGTCTGCATGCCCGAGAGCCTAGTGATCGTCTGTCACGGTCATGTCACCGCATGGCGACCGCGGCGTGCCCGGCGTAGCGTCGTGGGGGGAAGCGGGACGGACGCTCCCCACCGAGCGACGGCCGCCGTCCGGAGCCCCTTCCGTACGCCGGTGCGACGGCCGTCCCGGGCCGGCCGGGCGGTGCCACGGCTCTCCCGGGTGGTCCGTCAGGCGGTGCGTGCGGTGCCCGTGCCCTTCTCCGCGTCCAGTGCGTACACGCAGCGGTCCTTGCTGCACGCGTACACCACCCCGTCCCGGACGACGGGGGAGCCGGTGATCTCGCCGCCGGTGGCGAGCTTCCAGCGGAGCCGGCCGTCGTCGGCCTTCAGGGTGTAGAGCAGGTGGTCGGTGGAGCCGAAGTGGATCCGGCCCTCGGCTACCGAGGGGGCGCCCACGATGTCGCCGCCCGCCTGGAAGCGCCACTTGGGCGTGCCGGTGACCGCGTCGAGGGTGTAGAGGCCCTTGCCGCTGCCCACGTGGACATGGCCGGCGGCGACCAGGACGGGGTCGACGCAGGTGCGGGACTCGGTGGCGATGCGCCAGCGGTCGCGGCCGTCGGTGGCGTCGAGGGCGTAGACCGTGCCGAGGTAGTCGGCGAGGTAGATGCCGCCGCCGGTGACGGCCGGGCCGGGCACGAAGGTGGGCGGGCAGAGGAACACGGCCGGGGCCTCGAAGTGCCACTTCACGTGCCCGGCCGCCACGTCCAGGGCGAGGACTCGGGTGCCGGCGCAGACGTAGACGTAGCCGTCGGTGGCCTGAGTGAGCCGGAGGGGGACGCCGCCGCAGGAGGCCGCGTCGCCGACCGGGTACGACCAGCGCTCCTCGCCGGTGCGGGCGTCCAGGGCGCGCAGCCGGGCGTCCTGCCACACGTAGACCGTGCCGTCGTGCAGGACCGGTCCGGCCTCGGGGGACTCGAAGTCGGTCTGGCAGCCGGTGATCTCCCAGAGCTTCTGGCCGCCGGAGGCCTCCCAGCCCTGGACACCGCCGCCGCGGGTGCCGGTGACGACGGTGCCGCGGCCGGCCTGGAGCGTGTAGACCCACGCGTCGGTCTGCAGGCGCCACAGGTCGGCGCCCTCACGGGCGTCGAGCGCGAAGAGGGTGGGCCCGTCGGAGGCGTGGATCCTGCCCTCGGCGACCGCCATGGACCAGGCGACGTCCCGGGTCTTGAAGCGGCGGCGGCCGGTGGCGACGTCCAGGGCGTGCACCTCGAAGGAGGTGACGTACACCAGGTCGTCGGCGACCGCGGGGGTGCCCCAGACGTCGTTGGACATGCGGAAGCGCCAGGGCCGCCAGCCGCCGGCCTGCTCCGGCGGCGCGGCCGGGACCGGGGGTGCGGCGACGGCCGGCCCCACGGCGGGGCCGGTGCCGTTGACGCCCGGGCGGGGCTTGGACCAGGAAGCGGCCAGGGCTGCCTCGGGAGGGGGAGCCTTGACGGCGGCGGCGCGCACGTCGGCGACCCGCGGGCCCGGGCCGATGGGCACCTGCGCGCCGGCCAGCCGGACGGGGCCGGTGTCGGGGCCGCCGACCGGGGTCGCCACGGACCCGGCGGGCACGGGCGCCGGGACGACGGGGTCGTGCGCGGGCGGGGGCGGGACGGGCGCGGGTCCCGGAGCGGGGCCGGGGCGTCCGCCGCCGCTGCGGCCGGCGCCTTGGGCGGGCTTGCCGGCCGGGCGGCCGTTGCGGCGGGACTCGATCAGGCCCACGGCCCGCTCGGGCAGCCACGCGGAGGCCGTGCCGCTGTCGTCGGAGCCGGAGCCGAAGAGGTGCGGGGCGAGCTGGGCCTGGAGGTCGGCCGGGTTGGGGCGGGCCGTGGGGTCCATCTGCATGCAGGACTCGATGAGCGGACGCAGCTCGTCCGGGAGTCCCTCCAGGTCCGGTCCCTCGCGCAGCAGCATGAAGACCGTCTCGACCGGGTTGGCGCCGTGGAAGGGCGGGTGCCCGGTGGCGGCGAAGACCAGCATCGAGCCCAGGGAGAAGACGTCGCTGGCGCCGGTGACGCTGCGGGAGTCCTTGGCCTGCTCGGGGGACATGTAGGCGGGAGTGCCGACGGCGACGTTCGTCATCGTCAAACGCGTGTTCGACACACCCGACGCGATCCCGAAGTCGATCACCCGGGGGCCGTCCTCCACGACGAGGACGTTCGACGGCTTGAGGTCGCGGTGCACCAGGCCCGCGCCGTGGATGGACTGGAGCGCCTCGGCCACGCCCGCCGCCAGCCAGCGCACCGCCTGGGCCGGCATCGGGCCGCAGTCGTTCACTATCTCCTCGAGGGAGGGCGCGGGAACGTACGCGGTGGCCAGCCACGGCACGGCGGCGCGCGGGTCGGCGTCCACGACCGCGGCCGTGTAGAAGCCGGAGACGGCGCGGGCCGCCTCCACCTCACGCGTGAAGCGGACCCGGAACAGCTGGTCCTCGGCGAGCTCCGTGCGGACGGTCTTGATCGCCACGCGCCGGCCGGACGCCGAACGCGCGAGATAGACCAGCCCCATGCCGCCGGCACCCAGCCGCCCCAGCACCTCGAACGGCCCGATCCGCCGCGGATCGTGCTGTGTCAGCTGATCCACCACTCTGCCTGCCACCTCCCCGTACGAGCCGCGCCAAGCCACATGTTCCACGCGACCTTCGTGCAGCGTCTCACCACCGCACCGCCATGGCGGCACGCACCCTGATTCTTCCTGGCCGGAGCCCCGGTGGCGAACCCGGTGACAATTGGGATGTCTCGGCATGGAAGTGATCGAATGATGACCAAACAATGCCTGTTCAGCGGTGCAGCAGCGCGAACGAGGCCCCCTGATTGTCCGTGACGACGGCGACCTCTCCGTACGAGGTCTCGAAAGGCGGGGCCTGGACCCGGCCGCCGAGCCGCCGCACGTCCTCCAGAGCGGCCGGTACGTCCTCGACGGCGAAGTGGACGAGGAAGTGGGGCGGCATCCGCTCGGAGAACACGTCCGTGACGGGGGCCCGGCCGAAGTCGGGCTCCGCCCCCGGCCCGAACAGGGCCTGGCGGAAGAGATCGCCGTAGAAGGCGTTGGCCGCCTCGGTGTCCCGGGCGTACAGCTCGACCCAGGCGAAGGTGCCCGGCTCGTGCCGCTTGCCGAAGCCGGGGTGGTCCTCCGGCTGCCACAGGGCGAAGACGGCGCCCTCGGGGTCCGTGACGAGCGCGGTGACGCCCAGCTCGCCTGCCGGCACCGGGGCCGAGACGACCTGACCGCCCGCGTCCCGGACGCGCCGGGCCAGGGCCGGTGCGTCCGGGGTCGCGAAGTACACCGTCCAGACGGTGGGCAGCCGTCCGTCCACCTTGCGGACCAGAGCGGCCACCGGTTCGCCGTCCTTCAGCGCCTGCGCGAAGGAGCCGAACCAGTCCTCGAAGGTCCATCCGAAAAGTTCACCGTAGAACCGCTTGCCCGCCTCGACGTCCGGGAGCTGCGCGTCCACCCAGCAAGGGACGCCCTCTCCGTACACCGATGCCCTGTTTTCGGCCATGCCGACAACGTAACCGCGACCGCCGCACCCCGCAGACCAGGCACACCAGCCCCCGCACTCCCTTACACCCCATTTGCAGTCGGCCGAATCGCGCCCCGATCCCGCCTCGGTAAGCTGACGTCATGACAGGACAAGTGCGTACCGTCGACGGCCGCGTGGCCGGCCGGCGTGGGCAGGCGACCCGGCAGAAGCTGCTCGACTGCCTCAGCGAGATGCTCAGCTCCTCCCCGTACCGGGACGTCAAGGTCATCGATGTCGCCCGGAAGGCGGGCACTTCGCCCGCGACCTTCTACCAGTACTTCCCGGACGTCGAGGGCGCCGTCCTGGAGATCGCCGAGCAAATGGCGACCGAGGGCGCGGCGTTGACCGAACTCCTGGAGGGCCGCTCCTGGGCCGGCAAGGCCGGCTGGCAGACGGCCCAGGAACTCGTCGACGGTTTCCTGGAGTTCTGGCGCAAGAACGACGCCATCCTCCGGGTCGTCGATCTCGGCGCCGCCGAGGGCGACAAGCGCTTCTACAAACTCCGCATGAAGATCCTCAACTCGGTGAACAACTCCCTCGCGGACGCCGTCGCCGAGCTCCAGGCCAAGGGCCGGGTCGACAAGGACGTGAACCCGGCGGCCGTCGCCGGTTCGCTGGTCGCGATGCTCGCGGCCGTCGCCTCCCACCAGAAGGGCTTCTCCTCCTGGGGCGTGAAGCAGGCCGAACTGAAGCCGAACCTCGCCCTGTTGGTGCACCTCGGCGTCACCGGCCGGAAGCCGACGAAGTAGCGCGGCGCGAAGGCTTCTTACCTACCAAGTCCTGTCTGGCAGGCGGTGGTCCACCCGGGTGGACCACCGCCTGTCGCGCTTTCGCCCGCCACCGCCTGCCGTGCTTTCGCCCGCCGCCCTACCTCCGTACGAGCCGGAACACCCGGATCTCCCGCTCCACCCGCGCCTGGTACGCCGCGTACGGCGGCCAGAACGCCAGCAGCGCCTGCCACGCCGCCGCCCGCTCCTGCCCCGCCAGCAGCCTGGCTGTGACCGGCACGTCCCGGCCCTTCCAGCTGATCTCCGCGTCGGGATGCGCGAGGAGGTTGTGGCTCCAGGCGGGGTGTCCCGGCCGTCCGAAGTTGGACCCGACGAGGATCCAGTGGCGCCCGTCGTCCTCCGGCATGCAGGCCAGGGGGGTACGACGGGGCAGCCCGCTCCTCGCCCCGGTCGAGGTCAGCACCACACCGGGGAGCAGGTGCGCGCTGAGCAGCACCTTGCCCTTGGTGAGCCGGTGCACGGCCCGGTCGAGGGCGGGCACCACGTGCGGCGCCACCCGCGCGAAACCCCTGGTCGACGACACCTTCTGCACCACGCGTGCGCCCCTCATGTGCCGGCCTCCTCGAAGACGTGTGCCGCGTCGGCCGCGTGGGCCCGCAGCCGGTGCACCGGCCCGAACAGCAGATCGTCGCCCGCGGCGCGCTTGAAGTACAGGTGAGCCTCGTGCTCCCAGGTGAACCCGATGCCGCCGTGCAACTGGATCCCCTCGGCGGCGGCCCGGCGGAGCGCTTCGAGCGCCTGGGCGAGGGCGAGAGCACCGGCCCTGTCGTCGGGGGCGGTTGCGGGGGTGGTCGCGCTCGGGGGTGCGGTGGCGGTCGCTTCGGTCGCGGCCGCGCTCGTGGTCGCGGTCGCTTCGGTCGCGGCCGCGCTCGTGGTCGCGGTCGCTTCGGTCGCGGCCGCGCTCGTGGTCGCGGTGGCTTCGGTGGCCGCCGCCCATGCCGCGTAGTACGCCGCCGAGCGGGCCGCCTGGACCTGTACGTACGCGTCGGCCAGGCGGTGCTTGACCGCCTGGAAGGAGCCGACCGGCCGCCCGAACTGCTCGCGCTGCCCCACGTACTCGACGGTCCGCTCCAGCACCCGGGCGGCGGCCCCCACCGCCTCGGCGGCGAGGCAGGCGGCGACGGCGTCGCCGCGCCCGGCGAGAGCGGGCAGGGCGTCGGAGTCCTCGCCACCCAGCAACTCAGCTGGCGCGTCCCGCAGTTGGATTCGCCCCTGCGGGCGGGTCGGGTCCAGTGCGGTCTGCCGTACGCGGGTGAGGCCGGTGGCGTCCCCGCGCACGAGGAAGAGCAGGACCCTGGAGCGGGCGAACCCCCCGGTGTGCGCGGCGACGACGAGCAGCTCGGCGCTGTGCCCGTCGAGGACCTGGTCGACCTGCCCGAACAGCTGCCAGCCGCCCTCGGCCCGCCGGGCCTGCACGCCCCCGGCCCGTCCCCCGCCGGCCCACTGCCCGTGCCGGTCGTGGCCGGTGAGCCCGAGGGCGGTGGCGAGGGCGGGTCCCGGTATGGCGAGGGCGGCGGTGAGTTCGCCGGAGGCGATGCGGGGCACAAGCGCGGCGCGCTGGGCGCCGGTGCCGAGGGCGAGCAGCAGCGGGGCTGTGAGGACGGCGGTGGCCAGCAGCGGAGTGGGGGCCAGGGACCGGCCCGTCTCCTCGCAGGCCAGGGCCAGTTCGGTCAGGGTGCAGCCGGCACCGCCGTAGGTCTCGGGGAGGGCCAGGGCGGGCAGGCCGAGTTGCCCGGCGAGGAGGGCCCACAGGGCGGGGTCGTGCCCGGCCGGGGTGTCGACAGCGGCCCGCAGCTCCTCCGGACCGCACCGCTTGGCGAGCAGTTCGCGCAGGGTGCGGCGGATCTCGTCCTGTTCGTCGGTGAAGCGGGCGTCCATGGCGCACCTCTCTCCGCATCTGACGGTGCGTCATATTAGGGCGGCGCAGTGGAACAGGGAAGCCCGGAGCCCTGCCGCCGAGACCCGTATCTGATGTACCGTCAGATTCATGGTGGCCCGGAGGAAAGCGGCCGTCGTCGGTGTGGCCCTCTCGGACTGCGGCCGTGTGGACGACGCGACCCCGTACGCCCTGCACGCCCAGGCGGCCCGGCGCGCCCTGGCCGACGCGGGCCTGGACCGGTCGCTGGTCGACGGCTTCGCCTCGGCGGGCCTCGGCACCCTGGCGCCCGTGGAGGTCGCCGAGTATCTGGGCCTGCGCCCCACCTGGGTCGACTCCACGTCCGTCGGCGGCTCCACCTGGGAGGTCATGGCGGCCCATGCGGCGGACGCGATCGCTGCCGGGCACGCCCGCGCGGTGCTGCTCGTCTACGGCTCGACGGCCCGCGCGGACGTCCGGGCCGGCCGCCGCACCGGAACCCTGTCCTTCGGCACCCGGGGCCCCATGCAGTTCGAGGTCCCCTACGGCCACACCCTGATCGCCAAGTACGCCATGGCGGCCCGCCGCCACATGATCGAGTACGGCACGACGATCGAGCAGCTGGCGGAGGTGGCGGTGCAGGCCCGGGCCAACGCTGCCCTCAACCCCGAGGCGATGTTCCGCACGCCGATCACGGTCGAGGAGGTCCTGGCCGGGCCGATGATCGCCGACCCCTTCACCAAGCTGCACTGCTGCGTCCGTTCCGACGGCGGGGCGGCGGTGCTGCTCGTCGCGCAGGAGTACGTACGGGACTGCCGTACGGCGCCGGTGTGGGTGCTGGGACACGGGGAGTCCGTCTCGCACGCGGCGATGTCCGAGTGGCCGGACTTCACGGTGTCGCCGGCGGCGGTGAGCGGGCGGCTCGCGTTCGAGCGGGCGGGGGTGCGGCCGTCGGAGATCGACTTCGCCGAACTCTACGACGCGTTCACCTACATGACGCTGGTGACGCTGGAGGACCTCGGCTTCTGCGGCAAGGGCGAGGGCGGGGCGTTCGTGGAGAAGGGACGGCTGCGGGTGGAGGGCGGCGAGCTGCCGGTGAACACCGACGGGGGCGGCCTTTCGGCGCAGCACCCCGGGATGCGGGGGCTGTTCCTGCTGGTGGAGGCGGTGCGGCAGCTGCGCGGGGGATGCGGGGAGAGGCAGGTGCGGCGGGGCGACGGTTCGCTGCCGCGGCTGGCGGTGGCGTCGGGGACGGGCGGGTGGTTCTGCTCGTCGGGGACGGTGGTGCTGGGGGTGGGGTGAAGAGCGGGGCCGCTGCGGCGGTGCGGGGAACAGCTCTCGCTCACAAAGGCGTTGCACTGCTTCGCACGACGACTGCCCTGTCGAAGGAGAACCTGAGACGGCGCTGACCCGCGAAGAGTGAACGGCTCCACGCCCGCGCGCTGTTCTTCTCGCTGGAGCCCGACGAACTCGTCCCCGATGACGTAGGCGAGTAGCGGTCGGCGCGGCCGTGCAGTTGCGAGCAATCCGTAGCCGACGCCCACGGCCGGCAATCTGCCGCAATCCGGGAGCGCCGCCGCACCACGACCCCGCATCCTGGGCATCCAACCCACCAGGCCTCGGAGGCGACATGGCACTCAGGTTCATCGGCACCACCAGCGATGACGGTGACTGCCCCACCCTGTACGAGATCGAGGGCACGGACGAGATCCTCGTGCAGGGTGTCCGAGAGACCGACCCCCAGCACCTCGTAGCGCGACGTCAAGCCGTCCGAGACGTTCGTCCGCGTCCCCCGCAGCCTCCTGACCCGATACGCGCCCCGCAGCGCTGCGCCCGAGCTCCAGCCGTTCGCCTCGATCTCGCACCTGTTCCGCGAGTTCCGGCACACCGCGTTCCGGCTGGAGACCCGCTGCGGCTACGCCTCCGACCGCCAGTCTCCGCTCTGGCCGAAGTGGCTCGCGGGCAAGGGCGTCGCCGCCGAGCCGGCCAACGCGTGGCGGCAGAACGTCCGCGCCCAGGTGGAGAACGGGAAGCGGTTCGAGCGGGTACGCCTGGTCGACGAGCCTCTGACCCAGGGGCAGCAGTTCCTGCTGGCCCGCGCGCCCAGCAACGTCGATGCCGGGGAAGACATCCGCCACCTCCCGCGCAGCGAGGCCCACGCCCTGCGGCTGCCGGACCATGACTTCTGGCTGTTCGACTCGAAGATCGTGGCCCGGTTCGCGTTCGACGACGACGACACCACCCTCGGCGTATACGTCACCGAGGACCCCGTCGAGGTGCTCGCAGCCTGCCAGGCCCGGGACGCCGCCTGGCATCACGCGGTACCTGCAGCCGAGTTCGCGAAGCGGGTAGCTTCGACTGTGTGACCACCGACTTTCAGACCGCACGGGAGGCCCTCGGCGCGCGGCTGCGAGAGTTGCGCACCGAGGCCGACCTGGAGGGAAAGACCATCGCCGGCAGGCTGGGCTGGCAGACGTCGAAGGTATCCCGCCTGCAGAATGGCAAGCAGACCCCGACTCGTGCCGATCTGACCGCTTGGGCGAACGCAGTCGGCCGCCCGGAGGCCGAGCCCGAGCTGCACGGCCTGCTCGCCGGCTTGGACATGAAGCAGCGGCACCGCTCGTGGCGGCGGCAGCTCGCGGGCGGCCACCGCGGTCGGCAGGAGATCGCCGTCCGGCAGACCGAGAACACGACGCTGATCCGGGGCCTCGAGGTTTCCCGCATACCGGGCCTGTTCCAGACCCCCGAGTACGCGCGGGTCATCTTCGACAGTAACGCCGAGTTCCGCGGGATCCCGCCCACCACCGAAGCGGCCGTCGAGACGCGTATGCGCCGTCAGGAAGCGTTGTACGACCCCGAGAAGCGGTTTCGGTTTCTCGTCTGCGAGGCCGCCCTGTACCACCGTTCGTGCCCGGTCGACGTGATGGCCGAGCAACTCGACCGGCTGTACAACCTCGTCGGGCAGCGCCGCATCGAACTCGGCATCCTGCCCTTCGGCACCCAACTGCGCCGCACCGCCCCTCACGCGTTCTGGATCTACGACCGGCGCCTCGTCATCGTCGAGACCATCAGCGAGGAACTGTGGCTCACCGGTGATGACGACGTCCAGCTGTACGAGCGGGCGTGGGACTGGCTCGCCGAGGCTGCCGAGCACGGGGCGCCGGCGCGGCGCCTGATCGGCCGCGCGAGGGCCTGTCTCGACCTCACTTGAGCAACCAGGAGCAAGCCTCCGGGCCGTGTGTGCAATCGCGCGCAATCGCTGCGCGGGGGTGCAACCGACCTCCGTAGCGTTCCGGTCATGGCCCTTGCCTGCGTGCGGCCGCTTCTGGCTCACGCGCCCGGACCGAACGGGCGAACGCACCGACCCTGCCGTACTCGCCGCCGCCTTCGGCCCTGGCGGGTACCGACGCCCAGCGGAGGCATCGGCATGACCATCACCGAGACGGAGACCGCCGTACCCGAAGCTCTCGACCCGGAGAAGGAGTTACAGCTACTCGGCGAGCAGCTGATGCGCACGGCGAAGACGCCACGCGACAAGGCGGCCGTACGGGCGCTGGTCGAAGAGCGGACCATCCTGGAGCTCCCGGCCGTCCGGCGCGCCCTGATCGTCGACTCCGGACGCGGCGCGAAGGTGAGCTTCGAGGGCTTGTCGGGACGTCAGTACGGCCTCGGCCTGGACGAGCAGCAACTTTCGTTCTTCGGCCTGGTCCTGTCGATGTTCGGTATCGGCATCACCACCCTCGCCGCCGTGCGGGATCTCGATGACCGCCGCTTGCCGATCATCCTTCGGGCGATCCTGCTGCTGGCAGGGAACGAAACGATCGCCGTCGGTACCCGCCTGTAGCCCGGGCCCCGTGGGGGTCGTTGTCGGGCTGCGGCCCCTCACGCTGCACGGTCGTTGGACACCAGCAGCGACCAGCGATCGGAGACCACATGGCAGGCATTGAGTACGAAGCTAAAGCCCTCGACGTCGACCCGGCGAAGATCGCGCAGCTCATCACCGAGGCCGGCGGCACCTGCACGGTCGGCACCAGGCTCATGCGGCGATACGTGTACCCCACCATCCCGGCCGTCCCCGGCCGCTGGGTGCGGCTCCGCGACACCGGGACCGACACCACCCTCTGCGTCAAGCAAATCACCACGGACGCCGTCGACGGGACCCACGAGACAGAGGTGACCGTCGACAGCTTCGAGGAGACCGCCGCACTGCTGCGGCTCACCGGCCTGACGCCGCGCGGCTACCAGGAGAACCGGCGCACCTCGTACACCCTCGGCGCCGTCCGCCTGGAGATCGACGAGTGGCCCCGCATCCCGCCGTACCTGGAGATCGAGGCCGACGACGAAGCCCAGGTGTGGACGGCTGCCACCACGCTGGGCATCGACCACGGCCGGCTCACATCGATCAACACCACCAAGGTCTACAGCCTGTACGGCATCGACCTGGACTCCATCGCCGACCTGCGCTTCGAGTAGGCCGGCACCTGCGACACCGGCCGGGGCACCGCGCCCGGACCGGCCCGGAGAGGAAGCACCATGCACGATTTGAACGACGTGCCGGTGGAAGTACAACCCGACCGCACCCTACGCGTGAAGATCATCGACGCATGCGGCCTGGCCTGCTCGTTCTGCCACAACGAAGGGACACCGGTCGCCGCACCAGGCGGCACCGGACGCGTGTCCATCTACCTCCGCACCAACGGCGCCGACTTCCTGCCCGCCCGCATCGCCGCCGACGCGGACTTCGCCCTGGCCCTCGCCGCCGTGCGCGGCAGCCTCCCGACGAACGAAGTCCACTTCACCGGCGGTGAGCCGACGCTGCACCCCGACCTGCCCGGCCTGATCGCCATCGCCCGGCGCCTCGGCCTCACCGTCGGGCTCACCTCGAACGGAGAGAACGGCACCGCGGTCCTGCCCGCAGCCGCGGCCGCCGGCCTCGACCGCATCAACCTGTCCGTATTCGGCACCACCCCGGCCGAGCTCGCCGCCGTCCAAGCCCCACGCCTCGCCTCGCCGAAGCTCGCCGAGCGCAAGCTGACCGCCCTCGACGCGACGATCGAGACCGCGACCGCGCACGGCATCAAGGTCTCCGCCAACATCGTGATCCCCGACCGTGGCCACGTCGACCGCGTGCTCCGCGTCATCGAGCGGCACGGGCGATCCGTCGTGGTCCGGATGCTCGTGTCGCTGGAAGACGGAGGCGCATCCCTGGCCGCCATGCAGGATGTCGTCGACCACCTGGGCGCCGTGCCGGTCCGCCGCATCATCACGGCCGGGGCATCGGACCAGCGGGTGCGTTACCGCCTGCCCGACGGGCGCACGCTGTACGCGAAGAGCATCCGGCACGTGCGCCTGCCCGAGACGTGTGCCGACTGCCGCTTCAACAACCCCGACGACTGCCAGGAGGGGTACTACGGGGTCCGGCTGTACCGCGCCGTGAACGGCCCGTTCATGGTCGGTGTGTGTATCCAGCGCATGGACCTGTGCGTGCCGCTCGGCGAGTTCGTGATGAGCCGGCGCTGCCGCGAGGTAGCGGCCTTCCGCGACGAGGAAGCGGTACGGCTGAGCCGTCTGCACGCCACGCCGGCGACAACCGGCGGCCCGCGCCCCGGCTGGCCGGTGTCCGGCCCGGAGTACCCCCGGGGGCACCGGAACCGGTGACAATCGAGGCATGGCAACCGATCTTCACGAGCTGCTGAGGTCACTGCGGGTCTGGGACCCGGAGGTCACGGACCTGCCCTCCTTCGAGCCGGCCGACGCACCGGCCGCTCCCCTGCCGCTGTTCACCGAGTGGTTCGCTGCGGCGGTGGCGGCCGGCCAGAGCGAGCCGCACACCATGTCGCTGGCGACGTCGGACGAGTCGGGCCTGCCCGACGTACGGATCGTCATGCTGCACGGCGCGGACGCCGACGGCTGGTCCTTCGCGTCCCACGCCGGCAGCCGCAAGGGCCGGCACCTCGCCGCCCGCCCGTACGCCGCGCTCGGCTTCTACTGGCCGGTGCTGGGTCGGCAGGTCCGGGTGCGCGGGCCGGTGACGGCGGCCCCGTCCGAGGACGCCCAGGGCGATCTGCACGCCCGGTCGACGGGCGCGTTGGCCGCTGCGCTGACGGGCAGGCAGAGCGAGGTCCTGCCCTCCCTGGACGACCTGGCCCGGGCCTCGGAATCGGCGTGGGAACGGGCGTCACGGGAACCGGAGGCACCGGTGCCGTCCTGGACGCTGTACCGGCTGCGGGCCGAGGAGGTGGAGTTCTTCCAGGGCGACGAGCGACGGCGGCACGTCAGGCTCCGCTATCGGCGGGAGGAGAAGCGGGACGGGGAGGCATGGTCGCGGGAGCTGCTGTGGCCGTGAGGACGGGCGGCCCCGGCCTCGTCCCGGGGAGCATGGGTCGGGTCCGGGGGCGCTCGTCCGGCGATGGTGACGTCTACGTGAAGTCGTACACGGCGAAGTCCGCCACCGGGCGATAGCCGATGCGCTGGTAGAGGCCGTTGCTGGTCGGGTTGGACAGGTCCGTGAAGAGGAGGACCTCGTCCGCTCCGGCGGCCAGTGCGGCGCGGCTGACCTCGGCCGTCGCCGCGCCCGCGTAGCCGCGGCCACGCAGGTGGGGTGGGGTGTAGACGGGGGCGACACGGACCTGGCCGGCGACCCGGGGGCTCGTGCCGGCCATGGCGACCGGTGTGCCGTCGGGGGCCTCCCAGAAGGTGATGGTGCCGCTGTCGATGCGGGCGTCCGCCCACTCCGCGGAGTCGCGGCCGGTGCCCTGGCCCACGGATTCGCTGAACTCGTCGTGCCAGCGCTTCAGTCGCTCGCGGTCGGACTCGACGGCGACCCTGGGACGGCCGGGCGGCACGGGTCCGGGTGCGGTCAGGGGGCCGAGCCGGTAGAGCCGCTGGCGTTGGCGCAGGGCTGCCTGGGCGCCCGTGTGCCGCTGCCAGGCCGCGGCGAAGGCGGCTGCGGTGTCGGATTCGGCGTTCACCCCGGGCAGGCCTCGGCCGAGGGCGGCCAGACGGGCGGCGAGGGCGTCGGCGTCCTCGGGGGTGAGGGCGGTGAGGTTCAGCCAGTGCGGCGGGGTGCGGAAGAAGGTCGCCCGGACCGCACCGTCCCGTTCCAGCAGGCCGAACTCCGGTGGTCCCTCCCCGTACACGCTCCGGCCGCGGGCTCGCAGGGTTTCCGTGACCGTCAGCGGCACGGTGTGCAGCGCCGGCCGGGAGTGGAGGAAGGCCCCCGCTCGGGCGAGGAAGTCGTCGAGGTCGGAGGTGAGGTGCCAACCGACCTTTTCTGCCCGGGTGTTCGTATCGGTGTCCATGGTTCATGGTGCCGTCCGCCGCCTGACGTGCACCCCTGATTTTCGGCAGGCCAGCCCCCCCTGCGCTCAGTTGCCGCTGCCCTCGGCCAGCGTGTGTGCCACCAGCGCGTTGGCGTGGCCGTGCCCCAGGCCGTGTTCGGTCTTGAGCCAGTTGACGAGCTCCATGTGCCGCTTCAGCGGCGAGGTGCGGATCAGCTCCTGCCAGTCGGCGATCGGCCGGCCGTACTTCTTCTCGATCGACGGGAAGTAGCTGGCGGGGCCCTTCACGGGTGCGCTCATCTCGGCCGGTCCCTTCTCTGCATGACGGTCGTGTCGCGGTCGCCGGGTATGACCGGTGGGGCGGGAGGAACTGATCGCCCACCCGAAGTGACACCCGTCACACAGGCCGCCCTGCTCCCTCTCAGGGATCCGCAGGCTCCGGGTCCGTGGCCAGGCGGGCGTGCAGATGGGCGTCCCGGAAGGCGTCGTGCCGGTCCTCCTGGAAGATCGCGCCGCGCAGGGTGCCCTCGTACGGGAAGCCGCATGTCTCGGCGATCCGGCACGAGGCGTCATGGCCGACGGCGTGGTCCAACTCCAGGCGGTGCAGACCGAGTTCCGTGAGGGCCCAGTGTGCGGCGATCAGGAGGGCACGGGTGGCGACGCCCTGGCCGCGGGCCTCGGGGAGCACCCAGTAGCCGACCCGGGCGACCTTCAGGTGGTACTTGATCTCGTTGACGCCGATGTGCCCGAGCGGGGTGTCGCTGCGCGCGTCCGCGACGCGGAACGACACCGACGTCCCCTCCAGGGCACTCTGCGCCCGCGCGAGCAGCGACTCCCGCGCACTCGCCCGGTCGACGACCGGCCGCAGCGGGGTGTTCCAGCGCCGGAACTCCGGGTCCCGCAGCCCTCGTAGCCACGTGTCGACGTCGGCACCCGATCCCGCGTCCCAGGGGCGCAGGGCAAGGCCGTGGCCGTGCAGATGCGAGTCGGGGCCGGTCGAGGACTGGTCGCGTATGGGGGCCATGGGTCCTATTGAAGCCCGTGGTGCCGGGTGGCCGACCCGTCATGCTCGAAGGACGGCCAAGATTTGGATCGCCTCGACAGGCCGTGCCGACAGGCCGTGCCGACAGGCCGTGCCGACAGGCCGTGTCGACCGGCCGTGCCGACCGGTGGCGGTCGCTCGCCTGCCCCCGGCGGCACCGCTCAGCCCCTCGGCACCGCCCGGAACACCGGCACCCCCTCCCGGAACGCCACCTCCAGCGCCGCCCCGGCCGACAGGCCCGGAGCGCCTGGATCCTCGCCGGTGAGGGGGTGCGGTGTGCCCCTCGCGCCGACGATCTCCGTCATCATCCTCGGCCCCTCCGCAAGCGCGACCACAGCGGCGACGTATGGGACACGGTGCGAGAACGGCGGCAGGTCGTTGCGGTGGACGACGGACCAGGTGTAGAGCGTGGCGCGGCCGCTCGCCGTCTCCCAGGTCACGTCCTCGCTCCAGCAGTGGGGGCAGAACTCGCGCGGGTAGTGGTGGGCCCGGCCGCAGGCCCCGCAGCGCCGGATCAGCAGCCTTCCCTCGGCGGCCGCGTCCCAGTACGTCCGCGTGAAGGCGTCCGGCTCGGGCAGGTCGAAGCGGCCGGTCATCAGAACAGCCCCAGCGCGCTGTCCAGCGACCACGTCTGCCAGGACATCCCGAACAGTCCCACCACCGACATCAGCGCCATCATCGAGTTCTGCCCCTGCTCGGCCACGTCGTGGACCATGAGCGTGAAGTACAGCGCGTTGAGGAGGAACCCGCCGACCAGGGCGACCGGGGTGAGGAAGCCGGTGATCAGGCCCAGTCCGAGCGCGAGTTCGGCGTAGACGACGACGTACGCCATCACGCGCGGGCGCGGCGCCACGGCCGCCTCGAACCCCGCACGGACGGCTCTCCAGCGGTGCTCGGCGGCTATGCCGGCGGCCCACGCGATGCCGGTGCCCCGTTCGAACCACGCCTTGCGGTCCTTGTGCCGCCAGCTCTCCAGCCACCACAGCCCGAGCCCGATCCGCAGCACGGCAAGCCATCCCGCTCCGGTGAGCCAGATCGCGTCCATGCGATCTGACGGTACGTCAGATCAGCGGATGCGCAAGGGCCCCGCAGCACCTCGGCTCCGGCCGGCCCCTCAAGGCGGCGCGGCCAGAAACGATCACCACCCCGCCACAACCAGGCCCCCCACACCGCGAGCCCCACCCTCACCCCCTACAGCCGTGATCAATCCGAAACCAATTCCGGTCTTGACCGAGACCCATCAAGCAGTCCCGTGATTACGCTCGCGCTCATGGCCGACTCCACACCCCCCGCACACGCCTCCGCACAGCCCGCACCCGACCGCCCCGTCTACGTCATCGGCGGCGGCCCCGGCGGGCTCGCCGTGGCGTACGCGCTGCGCGCCCGGGGCGTACGGGCCGTCGTCCTGGAGAAGTCCGACCGGGTCGGGGCGTCCTGGCGCCGCCACTACGACCGGCTGCACCTGCACACCACCCGCCGCCTCTCGGCCCTGCCCGGACTGCCGATGCCGCGCCGGTTCGGACGGTGGGTGGCCCGGGACGACGTGGTGCGGTACCTGGAGAAGTACGCCGAGCACCACCGCCTGGAGATCGTCACCGGCGTCGAGGTGTCCCGTGTCGAGCGCGCCCCCGACGACACGGGCTGGCTGCTGCACGCCACCGGCGGCCGGGAGCTGACCGGCGCGGCGGTGGTCGTCGCCACCGGCTACAACCACACCCCGAGCCTGCCCGACTGGCCCGGCCGGTCCGGCTTCACCGGCGAGTTCCTGCACGCCGGTGAGTACCGCAGCGGCAAGCCCTACGCGGGCCGGGACGTCCTCGTCGTCGGGGTCGGCAACACCGGCGCCGAGATCGCCGTCGACCTGGTGGAGAGCGGCGCCTCGCGGGTCCGGCTCGCCGTGCGCACGGTCCCCCACATCGTGCGCCGTTCGACCGCCGGCTGGGCCGCCCAGTACAGCGGTGTCCTGGTCCGCCGGCTGCCGGTCGGCCTGGTCGACCGGATCTCCCGGGCGCAGGCCAAGGTCGCCGTGCCCGACCTGTCGGCGCACGGGCTGCCGCGTCCCGACACCGGGCTGTACACGCGGGTGAGGCAGGGGGCGATCCCGGTGCAGGACGTCGGTCTGATCGACGCGGTGCGCAAGGGCAAGGTCGAGATCGTGGCCGCCGTGGAGGGTTTCGAGGACGGCGACAAGATCGCCCTGGCCGACGGCAGCCGGATCTCCCCGGACGTCGTGATCGCCGCCACCGGTTACGTCCGCGCCCTGGAGGACCTGGTCGGCCACCTCGGCGTCCTCGACGACCGGGGCAGGCCCGTCGCCCACGGGGCCCGCACCCCGAAGTCCGCCCCCGGCCTGCACTTCACCGGCTTCACCAACCCGATCAGCGGCAACCTCCGCGAGCTGGCGCTGGACGCGGTGAAGATCGCGAAGGCCGTGGCGCGGAACGGGGCGGGGAGCGTGTCCCGCCTGCCGGGCTGAGAGGCCGGAGTAACCCGGTCGACCGGCTCGGTCAACTTTGCACGCCCACACCGTTCCTGACGTCGCATCAGTTCGTTAATCTGACAGAGCGTCAGTTAGCGGCTGTCTCACAGGAGCGGGCGGAAACGATGCTTGGATCGACTCACGGCACCCTCACCACCGACTCCCGCCGGACCCGGGCCATCGCCTGTGGCGAGCGGTCCGGGCCCGTCGTGCACGGCAGGCCGGCCCAGTCGGGCGACCTCGACGTCAGCGGACGGCCCCTGCACGCCGACGTACCCGATCTCGACCGTTTCTTCCGCCCCCGCTCCGTCGCCGTGATCGGCGCCTCGGACGCCGAGGGCCGCCCGAACACCGGCATCACGCGGCAGCTGGCCGACTGGGCGGAGCGGGTCGGTGCCCGGCTGTACCCGGTGCATCCCAGCCGGCCGTCCGTCTTCGGCATCCCCTGTTCCCCGTCCGTCGCCGCCCTGCCCGAGCAGGTCGATCTGGCCGTGGTGCTGGTCGGCGACCCGCTGCCGGTGATCGAGGAACTGGCCGAGGCCAAGGCCCGGTTCGCGGTCGTGTTCGCGTCCGGGTTCGCGGAGACCGGGCCCGAGGGCGAGGCCGCACAGGGGCGACTGGCAGCCGCCGTCGCGCAGTCCGGTATGCGGCTGCTGGGTCCCAACACCAACCTCAACGCCTTCGAGCGGTTCCGCGACGACCTCCAGGGCCCGGCGATAGCGCTGATCACCCAGTCCGGCCACCAGGGCCGGCCCGTCTTCGCCCTCCAGGAACTCGGCATCCGCCTCTCCCACTGGGCACCCACCGGCAACGAGGCCGACCTGGACAGCGCCGACTTCCTCTCCTGGTTCGCCGAGCAGCCCGAGGTCGGCGCCATCGCCTGCTACCTCGAAGGCCTGAAGGACGGACGCTCCTTCCTGCTCGCCGCCGACCGGGCCGCCCGGCGCGGAGTCCCGGTCGTCGCCGTCAAGGTGGGCCGTACCGAGGCCGGCGCCCGCACGGCCGCCTCCCACACCGGCAAACTGACCGGCGCCGACGCGGTGGTGGACGCGGCGCTGCGCCAGTACGGCGTGATCCGCGTCGACGGTCTCGACCAACTCCAGGACACGGCAACCCTGTTGGCCCGGGCCCGGCCGCCGCGCGCCGACGGGGTCGTCGTCTACTCCATCTCCGGCGGCACGGGCGCACACGTCGCCGACCTGGCGACCGAGGCGGGCCTGAGCCTGCCGGTGCTGTCCGAGGCCAAGCAGGCCGAGCTGCACCAGTGGATCCCCGCCTACCTGTCCGTCGCCAACCCGGTCGACAACGGCGGCCATCCGGTCGGGGACGAACGCGGCCGGAAGATCATCGACGCGATCCTCGACGACCCCGAGGTGGGCGTGCTGATCTGCCCGGTCACCGGGCCGTTCCCGCCGCTCAGCGACCGGCTCGTGCGGGACCTGGTGGACGCGGCCGAGCGGACCGACAAGCTGGTCTGCGTCGTGTGGGGGTCGCCGGTGGGCACCGAGCCCGCCTACCGCGAGGTCCTGCTCGGCTCCTCCCGCGTGGCGACCTTCCGCACGGTCGGCAACTGCCTCACCGCCGTCCGCGCCCACCTCGCCCACCACCGCTTCACGACCGGCTACCGCTCCCCCTTCGACGAGGCCCCGCGCACCCTCTCGCCGTCCTACCGCAAGGCGCAGGCCCTGATGCAGCCCGGCCGGCAGCTGAGCGAGCACGCGGCGAAGCAGCTGCTGCGGGCGTACGGCATCCGAGTACCGCGCGAGCAGCTGGTGACCAGCGCGGCGGCGGCCGTCCGCGCGGCCGGGCTCGTGGGCTACCCGGTGGTGATGAAGGCCTCCGGCGCCCGCATCGCCCACAAGACGGAGCTGGGCCTGGTGAAGATCGGGCTGACCTCGGCCAGCCAGGTCCGCGACGCCTACCGGGAGCTGACCGACATCGCCCGCTACGAGGACGTCGCCCTGGACGGCGTCCTGGTCTGCCAGATGGTCGAGCAGGGCGTGGAGATGGTCGTCGGGGTCGCCCACGACGACCTGTTCGGCCCGACCGTGACCGTCGGACTCGGCGGTGTGCTCGTCGAGGTGCTGCGCGACACCGCCGTGGGGGTGCCGCCCTTCGGGGAGGAGCAGGCCCGGGACATGCTCGCCGGGCTGCGCGGACGGGCCCTGCTCGACGGGGTCCGGGGGCGGCCGCCGGCGGATCTGGACGCGCTGGTCGAGGTGGTCCTGCGGGTGCAGCGCATGGCCCTGGAACTCGGCGACCGGCTGGCGGAACTGGAGATCAACCCGCTGATGGTCCTGCCGCAGGGGCAGGGCGCCGTGGCGCTGGACGCGCTGGCGGTGTGCCGCTGATGACGGAGCCCGCGGTGCTGCACACGATCACGGACCACATCCTGTCCGTCACCCTCAACCGGCCCGAGAGCCTCAACGCCCTCACGCCCGGGCAGCGCGAGGAGGTCGTCGGGCTGCTGGCGGAGGCCTCGGGCGCGGCGGAGGTGCGGGCCGTCGTGATCACGGGGGCGGGCCGCGGCTTCTGCTCCGGAGCGGACCTCCGGGGCGCCGGCGCGCCCGGCGAACGCCTCGCGGGCGATGTCGCGCGCACACTGCGCACCGGCGCCCAGCGGCTGATCGCCGCTGTCCTCGACTGCGAGAAGCCGGTGATCGCGGCGGTGAACGGCACGGCGGCCGGCCTCGGCGCGCACCTCGCGTTCGCCTGCGATCTGGTCCTCGCGGCCGAATCCGCCCGCTTCGTCGAGGTGTTCGTGCGTCGCGGGCTGGTCCCCGACGGCGGTGGCGCCTACCTCCTGCCGCGGCTCGTCGGCCCGCAGCGGGCCAAGGAGCTGATGTTCTTCGGCGACGCGCTCACCGCCCCGGACGCCGAGCGCCTCGGGCTGGTCAACCGGGTCGTGCCCGACGAGGAGCTGGTGAAGACGGCGCGCGCCTGGGCCGAACGCCTCGCCGCCGGCCCGACCCGCGCCCTCGCCCTGACCAAGCAGCTCGTCAACGCCTCCCTGGACACCGACCGCGCCACCGCCTTCGCCGCGGAGGCCGCCGCTCAGGAGATCAACATGACGACGGCGGACGCACGGGAGGGCGTGCGGAGCTTCGTGGAGCGGCGGGGCGCGGAGTTCAGGGGACGCTGACCCTTCCTATCTGACGAGTCGTCAGCTTCAATGACGGTGTGATGGGACAAGCAGGGATGGCGGAAGTCGCCGTCCGTTACCTCAGGTCCGTCCGCACGGCCGCCCCGGAGCCGGTGGAGACGCTGCCACGGCCCGAACTGCGCTGTGTCGGCGCCGACGAGCGGGCGCCGCTCGACCCACGGGAGTTCCGCAGGGTCCTGGGGAACTTCGCGTCGGGCGTGGCCGTCGTCACGGCACCTCCCGCCACGGCCGGCGACCCTCCTGCCGGCTTCGCCTGCCAGTCCTTCACCTCCCTCTCCCTCGACCCGCCCCTGGTCGCCTTCATGGTCGGCCGGACGTCGACGACCTGGCCGCGGATCGCCCGCGCCGGGGTGTTCTGCGTGAACGTCCTGGGTTCCGGCCAGGGCGAGTTGTGCCGCTCCTTCGCGGTGAGCGGGGCGGACAAGTTCGCGGGGGTGACGTACGACGCGGCCCCGGTGTCCGGCTCGCCCCGGCTGACGGGCACGGTGGCGTGGATCGACTGCACGATCCACGCCGTCCACCCGGGCGGCGACCACCTCATCGTGGTCGGCCGGGTGGACGCCCTCGGCGCGGTCGCCGACGCCGACCCGCTGCTCTTCCACCGGGGACGCTTCGCGGGAGTGACGGCGTCGTAGGGCGCGGACTGCCGCCCTCGCGGGGCACGGGATGCCGCCCCGGTGGGACACACGCTGCCGCCCTTGGAGGGCACAAAGGCCGCCACCCGCAGGGCACAGGAGGCCGCCACCCCCGCAGGGCTCAGGCAGCCGCCAGCCGCCACAGCGACGTGATCTCGCCGGCCCGGGCGGCATGCAGCGGATCGCCCGAGTCCCGTGCACGGGGGTGACGCGGACGGGTGTCCAGCCGGCCGACGACGCGCAACCCCGCCGCTTCGACGGAGGCAGGCACCTCCCCGCGGTCGCGCAGCCCGAGCCGCTCGGCCAGGTCGGACAGCACGAGCCAGCCCTCACCGCCGGGTTCCAGCCGGCCGGCGAGCCCGCTCAGGAAGCCCCGGAGCATGGCACCCCCCGGGTCGTAGACGCCGAGGTCGAGGTCGGAGGAGGGCCGGGCGGGGAGCCAGGGCGGGTTGCAGACCACGAGGTCGGCACGTCCGCCGGGGTACAGGCCGGGCCCGGTGACGCGGACCCTCGCCTCAAGCCCCAACCGCCGTACGTTCGCCCGTGCGCAGGACCGGGCCCGGGAGCCGATGTCCGTGGCCACCACGTGGCCGGCCCCGCGCCGCGCCAGCACCGCGGCCAGGACCCCGGTGCCGGTACCCAGGTCGAACGCCGTACGCACGGCGCCCCCGCGGGGCAGCGGCGCCCGCGCGACGAGATCGACGTACTCGCTCCTGGTCGGCGCGAACACCCCGTAGTGCGGGTGGATCCGCGCGCCCAGCGCCGGTGCGTGCACGCCCTTCTCCCGCCACTCCCGGGCGCTGATCACACCCAGCAGTTCCGTGAGGGCGACGGCGACCGGCCCGCCGGACGGCGGTCCGTAGGCCTCGTCGCACGCTCGGCGCACATCCGGTGCGCGGCGCAGCGCCAAGGTGTGGTCCTGCTCCAGCAGGACGAGCAACTTGCCCAGGACACGGGCGCGATGGGCGCGGGACCGGCGGTGGGCGTGGAACGCCTCGGCCGCAGAGCCCGGTGCCGCGGGCGCGCTGCGGCCGATACGGCGGTCCATGGCGCGCAGCAACTGGCGGGCGTTGTGGAAATCCCCGCGCCACAGCAGCGCGGTGCCCTCACAGGCCAGCCGATGGGCGAGGGCGGCCCGCATGCCGTCGTCGGCGACGACGACCCGGCGGGGCAGGGGCAGCCCGGACTCAGAGTGCCAGCGGGCGGAACGGGGTCGAGCCTCGACCCAGTGGATCGTGGACACGGCAGACTCCTCGGAAGGTCGAACGTGAGCGAACGCGCGAAGTCACGACGACCACGTCACCGAGGACCATGCCGAGTGTCATCAACGAGCCTTCCGAACGGAGGAGTTGCCGGGTCCAGCTTAGACCCGGCACGCAGCGCGGGGTCCGTCACCGGTGATCCGGATGCCGAGGAGTGAAAGGGAACAGCCGCATGAACGCCGAGGACAGCGCACACGAGCCGCCCGAGCACGCGCGCTTCGCCGCCCATCTGGCCGAACTGGAGCAGGTCACCGAAGCGGACGAGTCCGGCCGGGTCGCCGAAGTCCTCGCCGACCCGGACCCGGTGATGGCCGGTGCCGCCGTGGTGCGCCACCTCGACCGCCGTGCCGAGGAGTTGTGGCCCACTCCCGGATGGGAGCAGTGGGCGGAGGCGATGGCCCGGGTGGTGGGCGACCGTCCTTTCCCGGCCCGGCGTCTGCGGGAGTGGGCCCTGTTCCGTGCCGTCGCACTCGGGCTGCCCTGGGATCAGGACGACCTGCTCGCCTCGTCCGACTGGCTCCAGCTGAGGACCGCGTCCGGGCGGAGCCCCGAAGCCCTCCACGTCCTTGCCGAGCGCGGGCGGACGAAGCGGATCCGCGGCACCGCCCGGGCGGGTCTCACACGACCGAACCCGGCCTGACGGGCGACCGGTTCAGGCCGCCGTCGCGAGGACCGGGCTGCGCCGGATCACCAGCGCCATCAGCGCCGCCGCCGCGCACAGTGCCCCCGACGCGTACCAGACCACGTCGTACGTGCCGAACGTGTCGCGGGCGAGACCGCCCAGGAAGGCGACGAGGGCGGCGCCGACCTGGTGGGAGGCGAGGACCCAGCCGAAGACGATCGCGCTGTCCTCGCCGTACCGCTCGCGGCACAGGGCGAGGGTCGGCGGGACCGTGGCGACCCAGTCGAGGCCGTAGAAGACGATGAAGAAGATCATCGGAGGGTGGACCGCCGGGCCCAGCAGGAGCGGGAGGAACATCAGTGACACGCCCCGCAGCGCGTAGTACACCGCCAGCAGGCGGCGCGGCTCGAAGCGGTCGGTGAACCAGCCGGAGGCGATCGTGCCGACCACGTCGAAGACCCCGATGACCGCGAGCAGGGACGCGGCGGCCTGGACGGGCATGTGAGCGTCGTGGGCCGCGGGGATGAAGTGGGTCTGGATCAGGCCGTTGGTGGAGGCGCCGCAGATCGCGAAGGTGCCGGCGAGCAGCCAGAACGGGCCGGTGCGCACGGCCGAGAGCAGCACGGTCACGGCCCGGCGGGCGGCACCGGGGACGGGCGGCGGCTTCGGCACGAACTCGGCGGCGCCGTAAGGCTTCTGGCCGACGTCGGCCGGGTGGTCGTGCAGCAGGAGCCACACGAACGGCACGACCGCGAGCGCGGCGAGCGCGACCGTCACGGCCGCCGGGCGCCAGTCGTACCGGTCGATGATCCAGGACAGCAGGGGCAGGAAGATGAGCTGGCCGGAGGCCGAGGCCGCGGTGAGGATGCCGCTGACCAGGCCGCGCCGTGCGGTGAACCAGCGGTTGGTGACGGTCGCCGCGAAGGCCAGCGCCATGGAGCCGGAGCCGAGGCCGACCAGCAGGCCCCAGCAGAGCATCAGCTGCCAGGCCGCGGTCATCCACACGGTGAGCCAGGAACCGGCGGCGATCACGGTCAGGGCGACGGCGACGACCCGGCGGATGCCGAAGCGGTCCATCAGGGCCGCCGCGAACGGGGCCGTCAGGCCGTACAGCGCGAGGTTCACCGAGACGGCGGCGCCGATCGTGCCGCGCGACCAGTCGAACTCGGCGTGCAGCGGGTCGATGAGCAGGCCCGGCACGGAACGGAAGGCGGCGGCACCGATGATCGTCACGAAGGTGACGGCAGCGACGAACCAGGCGCGGTGCACCCGCACCCGGGTCGGTCTCGGCGGCTGCTGGACGGACGCTGCTTCGGTTGTCTGGGTCACGCCATAGAGCTTCCGGCCTGCGGAGCGCTCCATCGAGTGGCCCGAAGGACAGCATTCGTCAGGATCGGGCCATAGGATCTCGGCATGAGCCGTGAGCCGGAGTTCCGCCCGCACCGCGTGGTCGTCCTCGCCCTGGACGGCCTGCTCCCCTTCGAGCTGGGCATCCCGCACCGCATCTTCGGCCGCCCCCGGGACGCCGGGGGACGCCTGCTGTACGACGTCGTCACCTGCTCGATCCGCCCGCCGGGTCCGGTGCGGACCGACGCCGACTTCGCCATCCAGGTCGAGCACGGCCCCGAGGCCCTGGCGACCGCCGACACGGTGATCGTCCCGGCGTCGTACGAACTGGGCCCGGTCTTCGAGCAGGGCGTGCTCACCGCCGAACTGGCCGCCGCCCTCGCTCACATCCGCCCGGGCACCCGGCTGGCCTCCATCTGCACCGGCGTCTACGTCCTCGCCGCCGCCGGTCTCCTCGACGGCCGGCCCGCCACCACCCACTGGGCCGACGCCGACCGGTTCCAGCGGCTCTTCCCGCGGATCGAGGTCGACCCGGACGTGCTGTTCATCGACGACGGCGACGTCCTGACCTCCGCGGGCGTCGCGGCCGGCATCGACCTGTGCCTGCACATGGTGCGCCGCGACCACGGCACGGCGGTCGCGAACGACGTGGCCCGCCGCACGGTCGTACCGCCGCACCGCGACGGCGGTCAGGCGCAGTACATCCACCGTCCGGTGCCGGACCCGCAGCAGGCGACCACGACCTCCGCCCGCGCCTGGGCCCTGGGCCGTCTCCACGAGCCGATCCAGCTGCGCGACATGGCCGGCCGGGAGTCCATGTCGGTGCGCACCTTCACCCGCCGCTTCCGCGAGGAGACCGGCGTCAGCCCCGGCCAGTGGCTCACCCAGCAGCGCGTGGAGCGGGCCCGTCACCTCCTGGAGTCCACCGACCGCTCCGTCGACCAGGTGGCGCGGGACGCGGGCTTCGGCACGGCCCAGTCGATGCGCCAGCACCTCCAGTCGGCCCTGGGCGTCACACCCACGGCCTACCGGCGCACGTTCCGCGCGGAGAACGACACCGCCGGCGCCGTCAGAAGGTGAGCACCGCCCGCGCCACCCGACCCGCCTCGGCGTCCGCCGCCGCCTTCTCGAAGTCCTCGACCGGATAGGTCCGGGTGACCAGTTCGTCGAGCAGGAGGCGCCCTTGGCGGTACAGCTCGGCGTACAGGGCGATGTCGCGCTGCGGGCGGGAGGAGCCGTAGCGGCAGCCCAGGATGGACTTGTCGAGGTACATCGAGGAGACGCGGAAGGACGCCTCGGCCGTGGCGGGCGGGACCCCGAGCAGGATCGCCTGGCCGTGCCGGTCCAGCACGTCGATCGCCTGCCGGATCAGCTCCACCCGGCCGACACACTCGAAGGCGTGGTCCGCCCCCGTGGGCAGGAGGTCGCGCACGCCCTCGGCCGAGGTGAGGAAGTCGGTCGCCCCGAACCGTCGCGCCGCCTCCTCCTTCGCCGGGTTGGCGTCGACGGCGACGATCCGCCCGGCGCCCGCGAGCCGCGCCCCTTGGAGCACGTTCAGGCCGATGCCGCCCGTGCCGATGACCAGGACGCTGTCGCCGCGGTCGACCCGCGCCCGGTTGAGCACGGCACCCACCCCCGTCAGCACCCCGCACCCGATGAGCGCGGCCGACGCCGGCGGGATGTCGTCGGGGATGCGGACCGCCTGTACGGCCTTGACGACCGTGCGCTCGGCGAACGCCGAGTTGGACGCGAACTGGTGCGCCGGCGAGCCGCCGTGGCGGAACGGCCGGCCCGGGCGTCCGATGGCCCGCCGGCACATGGTCGGCCGCCCCCGGTCGCACTCGGCGCACGTGCCGCAGTTCGCCAGGGTGGACAGCGCCACATGATCCCCGGGTACGACATGGGTGACGCCCGCACCCACCGCCTCCACGACCCCGGCACCTTCATGGCCCAGCACCACGGGAACGGGGAACGGGATGGTCCCGTCCACCACCGACAGATCGCTGTGGCACAGCCCGGCCGCCGAGATCGCGACCCGCACCTCGCCCGGCCCCGGCTCGCGCACCTCCAGGTCCGTCACGACCCGGACCTGCTTCCCGTCGAAGATCACGCCTCGCATCACACGGCCCCCTTGGGCTCCCTGGGCAGGCCGAGCACCCGCTCGGCGATGATCGTGCGCTGGATCTGGTCCGAGCCGCCGTAGATCGTGTCGGCACGAGAGAAGAGGAACAGGTGCTGGGCGGCGTCCAGTTCGTACGGCGCCGAGGCCGACCAGTCGGCCGGGCCCACCCCTGCCGCCGCGCCCCGCACCAGCACGGCCAGCTCCCCGAGCCGCTGGTGCCAGCCGGCCCACAGCAGCTTGGCCACGCTCGGGGCGCCCGCGTCACCGGAACCCCCCAGCGTGCGCAGGGCGTTCCAGCGCATCGTGCGCAGGTCGGCCCACTGCCGCACGAGCCGTTCCCGTACGACGGGATCCCGCGCCGCGCCCGACTCCACGGCCGTCCGCACCACCGCGCCCAGCTCCTGGGCGAAGCCGATCTGCTGGGCCAGGGTGGAGACCCCGCGTTCGAAGCCGAGCAGGCTCATGGCGACGCGCCAGCCGTTGCCCGCGCCGCCGACGACGTGCTCCGCGCGGGCCCCGTCGAAGAAGACCTCGTTGAATTCGCTGGTGCCGGTCATCTGCCGGATGGGGCGGACCTCGATCCGTCCGGGCTGGTCCATGGGGACGAGCAGGAAGGACAGGCCGTGATGCCGCACCGAGCCGGGTTCGGTCCTGGCCAGCACGAAGCACCAGTCCGCCTCGTGGGCGAGCGACGTCCAGATCTTCTGCCCGCTGACCCGGTAGGTACGGCCGTCCGGCTCGGGCACGCCCGCGGTCCGGATCCCCGCCAGGTCCGACCCGGCGCCGGGTTCGCTGTACCCCTGGCACCACAGTTCCGCCCCGGCGGCGATCGGTGGCAGGAAGCGCGACTTCTGCTCACCGGTGCCGTGGGCGACGAGCGTCGGGGCGAGCAGGTTCTCCCCGATGTGCCCGGAGCGCGGCGGCGCGCCCGACCTCGCGTACTCCTCGGCCCAGACGACCTGCTGGGTGAGGGTGGCCCGCCGGTTCCCGTGACCGCCCTCACCCCACCCGAGCCCGATCCACCCGGCAGCACCCAGGGTGCGCTCCCAGGTGCGGCGGTCGACAGCCTCCTCGGCATGCGCCGCCAGCCAGTCGCGCACCTCGGCGCGAAAGTCCTCATCCTCTTGCCCGAACCCGAACTCCACGCTCGACCGCCTTGATTGGCCAGGTCCTGCACAGGGACAGCGGATCAACCACCCAGGGGCGCGGGGAACTGCGCGACCAGCCACAACCCACCCGCACCCCGCCACACGACCCCCACCCCCGCGCTACTGGGCGTTCGGCCGCTCTCCTCGAGCCGCGGCCCTCTCCATCTCCCCCACCCGCTCCAGCGTCGGCATCGGATCCACTCCCACCGACCCGGGCAGAAACTCCGCGATCCGTTCCACGCTCCACCCGCCGGAGGCATACGCGGCGCGCAGCTCCCGCGGCTGCGCCCACACCGCGATCTTCGCCCCGGCCACCGTGTACACCTGCCCGGTGATCCCCTCGCGGGACGCCGCGTCGGACAGCAGGTACACCACCAGCGCGGCGACGTCCTCCGGCTCCCCGATCTCCGCCAGTTCCGTCGGCACCCCCGCCGACATCCGCGTCCGCGCCACCGGGGCCACCGCGTTCGCGGTCACCCCGTACTTGTGCAGCCCGAGCGCCGCGCTGCGCACCAGCGAGATGATCCCGCCCTTCGCCGCGCTGTAGTTGGCCTGCGACACCGACCCCTGGTGATTGCCGCTCGTGAACCCGATCAACGTCCCGGCCCGCTGCTTCCGCATCACCGCCGAGGCCGCCCGGAACACCGTGAACGTGCCCTTCAGATGCGTCGCGACGACCGGGTCCCACTCCTCCTCGGTCATGTTGAACAGCATCCGCTCGCGCAGGATCCCGGCCACGCAGACGACCCCGTCCAGCCGCCCGTACGACTCCAGCGCCACGTCCACGACCCGTTGCCCGCCCGCCATCGTGGAGATGTCGTCGGCGACGGCCACCGCCTCCCCGCCCGCCGCCTCGATCTCCTTCACCACGGCCTGGGCGACCTCACTCGCCGGCGAGCCCCCGTCGACCGCGACACCGTAGTCGTTGACGACGACCTTCGCGCCCTCGGCCGCCGCCGCGAGCGCGACCGCCCGGCCGATGCCCCGCCCGGCACCCGTGACGGCGACGACCTTGCCTGCCAAGAAGTTCCCCACGCCCGGCCCCTTCCCGTCCCACCGTTTCTGACGGACCGTTAGATTGTCGGTTCCCGAATTCTACGACCCGTCAGATATGGGAAGACAAGCCCCGGGGAGGACTCATGTCGCTGCCGGACGCGTTCCACGACATCGCCAAGCGCGTGAACAACTGGGGGCGTTGGGGATCCGACGACGAGATCGGCACGCTGAACCTGATCACCGACGAGGTCGTCCGGCAGGCCGTGGCGACCGTCCGCACCGGCCGGCGTGTCCCCCTCGCCCTGCCCCTCCAGCAGGACGGTGTGCAGACCGGCGTGATCCCCGGCCGCGTCAACCCCCTGCACACCATGGTGCAGATCAACCAGGAGATCTTCGGCCCGGGCACGGTCGCGTGCAGCGACGACGTCGTGACCATGGGGCTCCAGGCGGCCACCCACTGGGACGCGCTGCCGCACGTCTCGCACTCCGGCCGGCTCTACAACGGCCGCCCGGCCGGCACCGTCACCCCGCACGGCGGCGCCGCCTTCAGCGGCATCGGCACGGTCCGGCACCTGGTCTCACGCGGAGTGCTGCTGGACGTCGCCCGGGCACGGGGCACGGAGCGGCTCGACGGTGGGTACGCCGTCACGCCCGAGGATCTGGACGCAGCGGAGGAGCTGGCCGGCACCCGGGTGCGGGCCGGTGACGTCGTGCTCGTGCGGACCGGGCAGATCCAGGCCTGCCTGGCCGGGGACCGGCACGGCTACGCGTATCCGTCGCCGGGGCTGTCGATCCGCACCCCGGAGTGGTTCCACGCGCGCGATGTCGCGGCCGTCGCCAACGACACCCTGACCTTCGAGGTGTTCCCGCCGGAGGTGGCGGACCTGTGGCTGCCGGTGCACGCGCTCCACCTCGTGGAGATGGGCATGCCGCAGGGCCAGAACTGGAATCTCGAAACGTTGTCCACAGCCTGTGGAGAAGCGGGCCGGTACGCCTTCCTGCTGACGGCCACCCCCGAGCCGTTCACCGGGGCGACCGGCTCGCCGGTGGCACCCGTCGCCGTCCTGTAGACGGACCCCGGGACCGGCGGGTCGCAGGACCCGCCTCCGCACCGGGCCGCCACCCGCCGCAGCTGGATGGCGGCGCCGCGCTGCTCGGCCCGAGCACGGCAGCGCGCGCCGCCACCCGACTCCGGCGCTCCCGCCCCGGCTTCCTGGCCCTGAAGGAAGCCGACGCCGAATCACGACTCACACTCGACGAGGGCTGCCGTCCACCGAAGCCCTCGTCGTCCCCTCTCGGCGAATCGCTGCCCCCAAGCGTGAGCAAGCGGTCACGACCCGTCAACACCCGTCCGGCGATATGCCGCACTTGAGGCTTTTGCCGTGGGCGCGCACGGAAGCACGTCCCGGCGCATCGCCGCATGGCACGACAGAAGCCGATGGCTCGATGCATCCGTGCCCCGGGCCCGCCGCACACACCCGAGGCATGTGCCGCCGCACACCGCGCCCGGCAGGCGCGGGCGACGGGCGGCGGCGCTACACCGCTTCGTACGCCAGCCCCTCGAAGGGCGCGCCACCGCCGTACGCCACCGCACCGCCCCCGCAGGAGGCCGTCAGGTCACCGGACTTCGCACACCGGTCCAGTTCGCACCAGATGCGCTTGCCGGTGGCCTCGACGCTCCAGCCCCAGCGGTCGGCGAGGCCGTCCACGAGCGCCAGACCCCGGCCGCCGGTCGCGTCGTCGCCGGCGCACCGGGGCACGGGGGCCCGGCCGCTGCGGTCCGCGACCTCGAGCCGGACCGTGGCCTCCTCCGTCACCACGTGCGGCAGGGACAGCCTCAGGACTGCGGGACGGCCGGTGTGCACCACGGCGTTGGTGACGAGTTCGGAGACGAGCAGGATCAGCGTCTCGGCGAGGGGTTCGTCGGCCTGTATGCCGGACCCGGCCAGGCGGGAGCGGGCCCACCGCCGGGCTCGCCCCACTTCTGCGGGGTCGGGCCGGATCTCCAGCTGCACTTGAAGCACCTGCACCGCTCACACCATCCGAACCGGCGGACACTTAGGCTCGCGCCTCACGAGGGCCACGATCGTAGCCATTTTCTGCATGGCCAGAACAACGGCCGGGACAAGGATCACGGAACGTGAATCCCTTGTGGGACAGCATGGTTGACGTACAGTCACGCCAACAAGCGCTTCGGGCATATTCCAGCGCGAAGGAGTACCCGTGCGGCATACTGTGCGACGCTCGCCGCGGGCAGTCGAACAGGCGGCGCGACGGGGTCGCACTGCGCTCGGAGCCACTCGCATCTGACACAAGGTACCGGAGTGGGCAATCGACTCCAGGCCGTAACGAGTCACACTGAGGACACAAGCCGATATCAACGCTCCGTGATTCCGGTATGCCACGATCCGCGACATCCCTGGGAGCGTGCACGGCGACACCGCAGCCAGACGGCCCGTCAGGCCGTTTCGGATGTCAGGGCCGCCGCGAGCATCTCCTCACTCTCCGTGACTCCACCCGTACGCTGAGTTCGAACCCATGCGCGTTTCAGATGCAGGTGGACCTCGGACTCCCAGGTGAAGCCCATGCCGCCGTGCACCTGGAGACAGTCGCGGGCGCCGCGCACAGCGGCCTCGTCGGCGAGGAGCCGGGCCGCGGCGATGTCGGCCGGGTCGCCCGTGACGGCGGCCGCGTACACGGCGGCACGTGCCGTCTCCGTCCGGACCAGGATCCCCGCGCACAGATGTGCCACCGCCTGGAAGGCGCCGACGGGCCGGCCGAACTGTTCGCGCGCCCGGGCGTGTTGCGCCGCGAGTTCGCCGACGCGGACGGCCGTGCCGAGTTGCTCGGCGGCGCTCAGCAGGCTCGCGACGGGGTCGGGGGCCGGCCGCCCGGCGGGGACGCGGTGCAGGGGCGTGAGCGGGTCGAGCGAGCGCACAGGCACGGCGCCGGTGGCGTCCCCGCGCACGGCGTCCGCCTCCGCCAGCCACTCCACGAGTGCGCCGTCCACGGCCGCGACCACCGTCTCCCCGGTGGCGGCACCCGGTACGGTCCCGGCCGCGAGGTGGGTGGCGACGAGCGGCCCGGGCAGCAGCACCCGCCCCGCCTCCTCGAACACCAACACGGCCTCCACCGGGCCGAGTCCGACCCCGCCCTGCGCCTCCGGCAGCCGCAACGCGAAGAACCCGAGCTCCCCGAGCGCCCGCCACAGCCCCCGATCGAGCCGCACCGCCCCGCCGGGCCCCACGCCGGGCCCCGCCCCGTCACTCCCCGCGCCGCCCCCGCCGGCCGCCGAACGCCCCGCGATCACACCGTCGCCACCCTCGGAACGCCCCGCCCCCTCGCCCCCCTCACCACCACCGTCCGCCGCTGAACTCCTCGCGCCCGCACCCCCGCCACCCGCCTCGGAACGCCCCGCGCCTTCACCGCCGGTTACGGCACCGCCACCCCCCGCACCCGCCACCGCCGCCCGCAGCGCCTCCCCGTCGAAGCACCGGGGCAGCGCCTCGCGCACTGCCTCCCGCAGGGCCCGCTGGTCGTCGGTCAAGCGGAAACGCACGGCGGCTCACCGCCCCTTCGGCAGGCCGAGGATGCGCTCGGCGATGATGTTGTGCTGGATCTGCGAGGTGCCGGCCGCGATCGTGTACGCCAGGGAGGACAGCCGGTCGACGGTCCACGGCCGGTCCAGGTCGAGACTGTCGGGGCCGAGCACCTCGGCGGCGGCCTCGTAGAGCTCCTGGCGGGCGTGCGAGTAGCGGAGCTTGAAGACCGAGCCGCCGGTGCCCGGCACCCCGCCCGACGCCTCCGCCGCGCTGACGTTCCACTGCGTGAGCCGCCACAGCGCCCGGAACTCGGCGTGCAGCCGGCCCAGCCGGCGCCTGAGGCCGGGGTCGTCCCAGCGGCCGTTCTTGCGGGCCTCGACGGCCAGTTCGCCCAGCACTCGCCGGCAGGCCACGACCTCGCCGGCGAACGCCGTACCGCGTTCGAAGGACAGCGTCACCATGGTCACGCGCCAGCCGTCGTTCTCGTCCCCGACGCGGTTCGCCACCGGCACCCGCACCTCGTCCAGGAACACCTCGGCGAACTCGGCGGACCCGGCCGGCGTCCGCAGCGGCCGCACGGTGATGCCCGGCGCGTCCATGGGCATCGCCAGCCAGGTGATGCCCCGGTGCTTGGGCGCCCCGGGGTCGGTGCGGACCAACAGCTCGCACCAGTCGGCGACTTCCGCGTGGGAGGTCCAGATCTTGGAGCCGGTCACCACGTAGTCGTCGCCGTCGCGGCGCGCGCGGGTGCGCAGGGCCGCGAGGTCGGAACCGGCCTCCGGTTCGCTGAAGCCCTGGCACCAGACCTCCTCCCCGCGCAGGATCGGCGGCAGCCAGCGCTCCCGCTGCCGCGCGGTGCCCTCGGCGGCGATGGTCGGACCGGCGTGCAGCAGACCCACGAAGTTGGCACCGACGTAGGGCGCGCCCGCCCTCTCGGTCTCCTCCAGGAAGATCAGCCGGACGCTCGGTGGGGCGTCCCAGTGGACGCCGGCGTACCCGGCGTCGTGGAGCCGGCGCTGCCAGCCGAGGTCGCAGGCCCGCCGCCCGGGCCAGTCGTCGGGGGACGGCCGGGGCGGGAGGCCGGGGAGCACCGCTGCGAGCCATTCGCGCAGCCGGGCCCGGAAGTCCGCCTCCTCGGGGGTGTCCGACAGGTCCATCAGCGGTCGAGGTCCAGGTCGAGCATCCGGATGGCGTTGCCCCGCATCAGCTTGTACACCGTCTCGTCGTCGAGGCCCTCGACGTGGTCGAGGGCGACCTCCTTGGTGTGCGGGAAGGTCGAGTCGACGTGCGGGTAGTCGGTCTCGAAGGTGGCGTTGTCACGGCCGACCACGTCCAGGGACGCCACGCCGTGCTTGTCGCGGAAGAAGCAGCAGAACATCTGCCGGTAGTAGTACGTGGACGGCGGCTCGGGGATCGTGTCGCGCACGCCGCCCCAGGCCCGGTGCTCCTCCCAGACGTCGTCGGCGCGCTCCAGGGCGTACGGGACCCAGCCCATCTGGCCCTCGGAGTAGGCGAGTTTCAGGCGGGGGAAGCGCACCAGGACCCCGCTGAAGAGGAAGTCCATCATCGAGGCCATCGCGTTGTTGAAGCTGAGCGAGGCCTGGACGGCGGGCGGGGCGTCCGGCGAGGCGGCGGGCATCTGGGAGCTGCTGCCGATGTGCATGTTGATCACCGTGCCGGTCTCCTGGCAGACCGCGAAGAACGGGTCCCAGTAGCCGGAGTGGATGGACGGCAGCCCGAGGTGGGTGGGGATCTCGGAGAAGGTCACGGCCTTCACCCCGCGCGCGGCGTTGCGGCGGATCTCCTCGACCGCCAGGCCGACGTCCCACAGCGGGATCAGGCACAGCGGGATGAGCCGCCCGCCGCTGTCGCCGCACCACTCCTCGACCATCCAGTCGTTGTAGGCGCGCACGCAGGCGAGGGCGACTTCCTTGTCGTGCGCCTCGGCGAAGGTCTGGCCGCAGAACCGCGGGAAGCTGGGGAAGCAGAGGCTCGCCTCGACATGGTTGAGGTCCATGTCCTTCAGGCGCTCCTTGGGGTCCCAGCAGCCGGGCCGCATCTCCTCGCGGGTGATGCCCTCCAGGGTCATCTGGTCGCGGTCGAAGCCGACGGCGGCGATGTTGCGCTTGTACGGGAACTTCAGGTCCTCGTAGATCCACCAGTCGGTGGGCTGGCCGTCCGGGTCCATGGTGATCCGGTACTTGCCGCCGATGTAGGCGAGTTCACCGATGCCGGCGGTCAGCGCCCTGGGGCCGCGCTCGCGGTACCTGGCCGGCAGCCAGGTGTCGAAGAGGTGGGCGGGCTCGATCACGTGGTCGTCGACGCTGATGATGCGGGGCAGTTCGGTCGCCATGGGTCCCCTCCGCCGGACGGTACTTATCTGATGCATCGTCAGATAGCATCCCACCTGACGACCCGTCAGCCAAGGAGCTTGCCGAGCAGCAGGGGGCATCCGTGAACGAGACCCCGCACGCCCTGAGCGCGTCCCGCACCCTGTGGGAGCTGGTCACCCGCCGTGCCGCGCTCACGCCCGACCGCCCGCTGTTCCTCCAGGACGACCGCACGCTCACCTTCGAGGCGCTGCGCGCCCGCGCCGAGCGGGTCGCGGCCGGGCTGTACGGCATGGGCGTACGCCCCGGCACGGTGGTCGCCTGGCAGCTGCCCACCCGCATCGAGACGGCCGTGCTGTCCTTCGCCCTGGCCCGCCTGGGCGCCGTGCAGACCCCGGTGATCCCCTTCTACCGGGACCGCGAGGTCGGCTTCGCGCTGCGCGAGTCCCGGGCGGAGTTCTTCGCGGTGCCGGGCACCTGGCGCGGCTTCGACCACACGGAGATGGCCCGGCGCCTGGGCGCGAAGGGCGTCTTCGAGGCCTACCACGACCTGCCGGACGGCGATCCGTCCCGGCTGCCTCCCCCGCCCACCGACGGCACTGCCGTCCGCTGGATCTACTGGACGTCCGGCACGACCTCCGACCCCAAGGGCGTGCTGCACACGGACCGTTCCCTGCTCGCGGGCGGCTCGTGCCTGGCGCACGCGCTGCGCCCCTCGGCCGGCGACATCGGCTCGATCGCCTTCCCGTACGCCCACATAGGCGGCCCCGACTACACGGTGATGCTGCTGCTGTACGGCTTCCCTGCGGTGCTGTTCGAGCAGTTCGCGCTGCCGGACGCGCTCGCGGCGTACCGCGCGCACGGGGTGACGATGGCGGGCGGGTCGACGGCGTTCTACTCGATGTTCCTGGCGGAGCAGCGCCAGCGGCCGGGAGAGCCGGTGGTGCCGTCGCTGCGGCTGCTGGCGGGCGGCGGGGCGCCCAAGCCGCCGGAGCTTTACCACGCGGTCGTGCGCGAGATGGGGGTGCAGCTCACCCACGGGTACGGCATGACCGAGGTGCCGATGATCACCATGGGGACGCCCGACGACGGCCCCGACCTGCTGGCGACGACCGAGGGGCGGCCGCCGCAGGGCATGGAGATCCGGATCGTGGACGGGGAGGTGCGGCTGCGCGGGGAGGCCGTGTGCCGCGGGTACCTGGATCCGGGGCAGACGGCGGAGGCCTTCGACGACGAGGGGTTCCTGCGCACCGGCGACCTCGGGCGGCTCACGGACACCGGGCACCTGGTGCTCACCGGGCGGCTGAAGGACGTGATCATCCGCAAGGGCGAGAACATCTCGGCCCAGGAGATCGAGGACCTGCTGCACCGGCATCCGGCGGTCGGGGACGTGGCCGTGATAGGGCTGCCCGACGCGGCGCGCGGCGAGCTGGTGTGCGCGGTGGTGGAACAGCCGCCGGGGGCCGACGCCTTGACGCTCGCGGGCGTGACCGCCTTCCTGCGCGCCGAGGGCCTGTCGGTGCACAAGCTGCCGGAGCGGCTGGAGGTGGTCGACGCCCTTCCGCGGGGCGAGACCCTGCGGAAGGTGCTGAAGTACAAGCTCCGCGAGCGCTACTCGGACAAGTGACCCAGTACGGGCAGACCCTTCAGGGGCGCGGGGAACTGCGCGAACAACCACGGACAACCCGCGGCCGCCGTCCCCGAACAACCCCCACGGCGAAGGGGCGCGACACCCTCCGGCGCGGCCGCGTGGCCCTACTCGGGCACGGTGAAGTAGCGGGCGAAGGCGGGTACGACCTCGGTCTCGCCGACCTTGCCGTCACCGTCCGCGTCGAGCGTGGCGGCGGCCGGTCCGGCGACGTCCTCGGGGACACCGAGGCACTTCAGGACCCGGCCGGCCTCCTCGACCGTCGCCGCCCCGTCACCGTCGGTGTCGGCGACGTCCAGGGCCGCGTGCAGGAAGGGGCGGGCGATCTCGGCGAACCGGTCGGGGTTGTCGCGCAGACGCTTGACCGCGCCGTTGACGAACTCCTCGCGCGTGATGCGCTGGTCGCCGTCGCGGTCCGCTATCCCGGCCATGCCCTGCCAGAAGGCCTCGGCACCGCCGTACAGGGCCTGGCCCTTGTCGGACCGGGCCGCCACGGCGAACTCCGTGAGCAGCGCCTTGGCCGCTCCGTAGAAGTCCTCGCGGTCGATGTAGCCGTTGCCGTCCTGGTCGAAGGTGGCGAACCGGGCGGCGATCCTGCGCTCGTACTCGCTGCTGACCATGTCTGTTTCGGGCCGCCTTACGTCGGGTGGGGTACGTCTGGGTCGGAGCGTACGACGGAGGGAGCCGTTCGGGCGCGCGAAAACGTCACTTGTGCCAAGACCGGGGGAATTCCGGGACAACGGCGTGCCGGAACGGCGACATCGGCCGTACCGTGCGTCATCGGGCCGTCACGCGGACAGGGGTTCGCCCTCGTCGCCGAGGGCGGCGTCCACATCGCCGTACACGTCGAACAGTCTGCGTACGCCCAGCGCGCCGAGGACCCGGTTGACGTGGGACCCGTCGGCCGCACCCCGGGCGGGCAGCACGAGACGCAGCCGGCCCTGGCAGGAGCGGATCAGCCGGCGGGCCGCGATGAGCACGCCGACGCCGCTGGAGTCGCAGAAGAACACCTCGGACAGATCCAGGACGAGACAGTGATGCCCCTCGGCCACCACGTCGTGCACGCGCTGACGCAGCACCGGCGACGTCACCAGATCCAGCTCGCCCGACACCTGGAGCACGGCCCATTCGCCCTGCTCGCCGCCGGTCACTTTGAAGGTCACCACCACGCCCTTCGATCGCCAAAACGGAAGCAGACCCTACGCTTCCTTGCAGCGCGGCTGCCCAGCGGCGGTTCCCTGAAACGCGACCCGGAAAACGGATCCCCCGCAGAAGAGGCTTGATTTAGCCGACTTCGATCCTGTTCGATCCTTTTTCGGTCATGCCTGATCGGAGCACAGCGGGGTAGGCGCGAGCCCAAAGGCCTTCGGTGCGAGCGCCGGCGCCCTCTACCACTTGCGGCCGGTCAGGGGGCGCACATTGCCACAAAGGGGCGTGCGCGACCGGACGTGCCGACTACATTCGAGGAGACATCGGGCACAGGCTGGACAGAACACGGGCGCGGTACACGAGCAGGGGGTGAAGGGGCCGCATGGCGAAAAAGGACGCACCACCCCGCTGGGACCGCAAGATGCAGCAGCGGCTCGCCCGGGGCGAAGCGGCAGCCCTCGGTGAGCTCTACGACCGGTTCGCCTCCCTCGTGCACGGCCTCGCCCACCGCGTGCTCGGCGACGAGCGCGCCGCCGACGGCATCACCCGCGAGGTCTTCATCCACGTCTGGGAGCATCCCGACACCTACGACCCCGGACAGGGCCCGCTGCGCACCTGGGTCGCCACCCTGACCCACCGGCTCGCGGTGCAGCGGCTGCGCGTCACCGAGACCGCCGCCCTCACCCGTGAAGGCTCCTGCACCACGGAAGAACTGGAGCACAGGGTGCGCCGCGCCGCGGTCGCCGCCCGCGCCGACTACATCGTGCAGTCCATGCCGGTCCCGCTGCGCTCGGCCCTGGAACGGGCCTACTTCCAGCGCCGCGACTACCGCCAGACCGCCGCCGACCTCGGCATCACCGAGGACGAGGCCCGTCGCCGCCTGCGCCTGGGCCTGCAACTGCTCTCCACCGCCCACGACACCGAGGCGCCGGGCGCACCGCCCGGATACGGGGGTGCGGTGTGAACGGGCCGGACGGGTTCGAGGCGTACGAGGACGACGACGGTCACGACGGCCACGAGGAGAAGGCCAGCACCGGGGACGAACGCGACATTCAGCATGAAAGCGGCAACAGCGGGCACGACATCGGCTCCCCTCCGGAACTCGGCACGCCCGACGGGCCGCGCGGGCCGGGGGGACCCGGACGGCCCGGAGGAACGGCGGGCTCGTGCGAGCCGGGAGGACCGGACCGGGCCGAGGCCGGTGATGCGCCGGAGCGCGGGCGCCCGCCGCGGATCCCGCTGCCCCGGGCCTCCGTCGAGGACAGTGGGATGCCGCTGCCCGCACCGGCGGAGCTCGGCGGCCTGCCGGCGCCGGCCGCACCACCCGTCTTCGAGCACCCTGTGCTGAAGGCCCTGCTCGGTGCCTGGGCACTGGCCGCGTGTTCGGCCGAGGAGGCCACGGCCGTCGAGGAGCACCTCGGCGCGTGCGGCCCCTGCGCCGACGAGGCCCGGCGGCTGCGCGAGGCGGTCGGGCTGCTGCAACGCCCCGAGAGCCTCGATCTGGACCCGGGACTGCGCACCCGCGTCCTGGACACCTGCCTGGAGCGGCGGCCGCCGCGCATCCCGGTACCGGAGTGGGCCGCCGCGTACGACGCCGAGACCGCGCGCCTGGACGCCCTGCTGCAGGACTTCGGCGACGCCGAGTGGCACGCGCCGGTACGGCTGCGCTGGTTCCGCTCGGACGGGTCGACGAGCCGCCGCACCACCGTCGCCGGGGTCATCGCGCACCTGCTCAGCGTCGACGGCCTCGTGGGGGTCGCGCTCGGCCTGGACGACCCGCTGGGCGACGTCCCGCCCCGGCGCCCTACGCCGGCGGCCCGCACCGAGGCGTTCTGGCGCGCCTCCCACTTCCCGCCGACCCGGTCCGTCCGGGCACCCTGGCGGGAGCAGAGCCACAGCCTCGTACGCACGGTGTCGTTCACGGGCGGCCGCGCCGGGAAGCTGCCGGTGTCGTACGGCGACTTCGAACTGCCCCTGCACGACGCGATGCTGGACCGCGCCTTCGAGTGCTGGGTGCACGCGGAGGACATCGCCGACGCCGTCGACTACCCCTACGACCCGCCCTCGCCGCGCCATCTGCACCGCATGATCGACCTGGCGGCACGGATGCTGCCGACGGCCCTGGCCCACCGCCGCCTGGCCGGTCTGGCCTCCCCCGCGCACCACCGCCATCTGGTCGCGGCGGGCGAACCCGGCCGCAGCCTCCGGCTGGAGATCGAGGGCTCGGGCGGCGGCGAGTGGCAGATCCCGCTGGACTCCCCCGCGGCAAAGGGCTCCGCCGAGCACGAGGTGGCCCACGTGGCCCTCGACGGCGTCGAGTTCTGCCGCCTGGCCGCCGGCCACGTCCCTCCGCAGGAGGCGGCGGCAGGCCAGATGGGAGACAAGGAGGCGATCAGAGACGTCCTGTTCGCAGCCGCCTCACTGAGCAGGATGTGAGCAACCCAGGGGCGCGGGGAACTGCGCGAACAACCACGTACAACCCGCACCCGCCACACCACGGGACGCCCCGAGCTCCTAGGCGAAAATCACCGTCCGCCGCCCATTGAGCAGAATCCGGCGCTCGGCATGCCACTTCACACCCCGCGCCAGCGCCTGGCACTCCACATCGCGCCCGATCGCGACAAGCCCCTCGGGCGTCACGTCGTGCCCGACCCGCTCGACCTCCTGCTCGATGATCGGCCCTTCGTCAAGATCAGCCGTCACGTAATGAGCGGTCGCACCGATCAGCTTCACACCCCGGGCATGAGCCTGGTGATACGGCTTCGCCCCCTTGAAGCTCGGCAGGAACGAGTGGTGGATGTTGATGATCCGCCCGGAGAGCGCCTTGCACAGATCGTCCGACAGCACCTGCATGTACCGGGCGAGCACGACCAGCTCGACACCCTCCTCACGCACGATGTCGAGCAGCCGCCCCTCGGCCTCCGCCTTCGTGTCCTTCGTCACCGGAATGTGGTGGAAGGGGAGGTTGTACGACTTCACCAGCTCGGCGAAGTCCGTGTGGTTCGACACCACTCCGGCGATCTCCACCGGCAGCGCCCCGGTCTGCGCCCGGAACAGCAGGTCGTTCAGGCAGTGCCCGAACCTGCTGACCATCAGCAGGATGCGCATCTTCTGGTCGGCCCGGTTGATCTGCCAGTCCATCTGGAAGGAGTCGCCGATCGCCGCGAAGCTGGCCCGCAGCTTCTCCACGGTCACCGGGACGTCCGCCGAGAAGTGGACCCGCATGAAGAACAGTCCCGTGTCGTGGTCGCCGAACTGCTGACTGTCCTCGATGTTGCAACCGGTCATGAACAGGTAGCTCGACACGGCGTGCACGATGCCCTTGCGGTCAGGGCAGGAAAGGGTGAGGACGTACTGGTCGGCCGGGACCGCGGCGCTGGTGGACTGCTCGTTCATGCAGGACAGGTTCCCACAAGGAACGACACCACCGGCAATCGTCCCGCAGGGCGGACCGCGTCGGAACCGCCGGGCCTGCCGGGGGCGGGACCACGCGCGGGCCCCCGGCGGAACCGCGGGGCCGGCAGGGTCGCGAAACCGCTACGCGGACCTGGTCATGATCCGCAGCACGTCCAGGCTGCGCGGCGCCGCGTCCGGCTCCTCACCGTCACTCGTGGCGAGCCGCACATGCGCGTCCCGGGCCGCCTGGACCGCCTCCGGCCACGCCTCGTGCTGGAGGTACGCGGCGACCGGCGCGTCCGGCCCGACCTGGTGCATGATCCGCAGCACCCGCAGCACCGCGGTGTCGACGAGGGCCGCCTCCTGCGAGTCGCGGAAGATCGTGCCGACGTACTTCTCGGCGGACCAGTGATCCAGCCAGGTGTCCTCGACCAGCCGGTACACCGCGTCGGTCACGTCACCGTAGCCGTCCGCACCGGCCAGCCAGACGTCCCGCTGGAACCCGGGGTCGGAGAGCATGTGCAGCGCCGAGCGCACGTTGCTGCGCCAGCGCCACCACGGCATGTCATTGACAGGCATGCCGCCCATGGTGGATGAGCGACGGCCACGACGGGAAGAGTTCTCCGAAGCTTGCACGGTCATCGATCGTACGTTCCCCTCCACATCGGTCACGCCGGCCCCTGCAATTCACCGGTGCGTCACCAATTGTTGATCCGGGATCACGCACGGGTTAGCCATGTGACGGAATCGTGCGGAACCATGACCGGCAGGCGACGCACCCGCAGCACATTCCTCCCCGGCCTCCTCACCCGTCACGCCAGACACGGCATCGTCTCGGCGGGCACGGCGGTCGCGTGCGCGTCGCTCCTCGCCGGATGCGGGGTCGTCCCCGGCACCACGGGGGATGCCGGGGACGACACCATCACCGTCATGACCTGGGCCCCGCAGGACACCAAGGCCACCAACAAACCCGGCATGCCCGCCTTCGCCCGCGCCTACGCCCGCTGGATCAACTCCAAGGGCGGGATCAACGGCCGCAAGCTCAACGTGCTGACCTGCAACGACCACAACGACAGTGTGGCCGCCGCGAAGTGCGCCCGGCGGGCCGCCAAGGAGAACGTCGTCGCGGTCGTCGGATCCTACAGCCAGTACGCGGACTCCTTCTTCCCCTCCCTCGAGGGCGCGGGCATCCCCTACATCGGCGGCTACGGCATCACCAACGCCGAGTTCACCAGCCCCTTGTCCTACCCCGTCAACGGTGGGCAGCCCGCGCTGCTCGCCGGTCTCGGCAGCGCTCTCGCCGGCTGCGGGCCCGTCGCGCTGATCCGGCCCGACACCATCGCGGGCGACCAGCTGCCCCCGCTGCTCGACTCCGGTCTGAAGGCGGGCGGGCACCGGGCCTCGAACGACCAGCGCGCGGCGGAGGACGCCACCGAGTACGACGGCCAGGCCCTGCGGGCCCTGCGCACGACGGCCGGCGACGCGACGGACGACGGGTGCGTGGTGCCCGCGCTGGGGGACCGCAACGGCACCTTCATGGACTCCTTCCGGCGGGCCCGCGAGGACTTCCCCGAGGTGCGGACGGCGACCGTGCTGGGCAGCGTCGACCAGACGGTGATCGACGCGACCGGCGGGGCGTCGGGCCCCTACGAGGGCTCGTACATCACCGGCTGGTACCCGGTGGCGAGCGACCGCCGCTGGGACGGGATGAAGCGGGTGATCCGGGAGCAGGCCTTCGGCGACAACCGCATCGACCCGGCGGACGCCGGAGTGCAGACCACGTGGATCGCCTACACGGTGTTCCGGCAGGTCGTCGAGTCGCTCGGCGACGGGGAGGTGAGTGCCGACACCGTGGCGGAAGCCCTGGACGACGGCCTGCAGGTCAGCACGGGCGGGCTCACGCCGTCGCTGCGGTGGCGTTTCCAGGACAAGCTCGCCGCCGTGGGCTTCCCACGCCTGGTGAACGCGGACGTGACCCTTCAGGTCGTGCGGGACGGGCGGCTGGTCTCGGCGCGCAAGGGCTTCGTCGACACGACGCGGACGCTGGAGAACGCCGACCTGAACGACTGAGCGGGCCGCCTGCGCATCCCTGCCACGGCGCCCTGGTCAGCGACTGCGACCCGGGCGCGGAGCGGGTGAAGAGCCCGTCCACGCACCGGCCGTTCACACCGGGCGGACCGCCCCCGTCACCGGCGCGCCGACGGCCCCGTCACCGGCGCACCGGCACCCCGTCACAGCTGCGTCGGCTGGCGCTCGGTCAGCCCGTACTTCTTCGCGATCCCGTTCCACAGCCCGGCCGCCTTGGCCTTCTCGGTGCTGGCGACGCCGCTGGCCCGGTTGCCGGCCAGGGTCTGGTTGGTGGCGCGGGCCTGGCCCTTCTTGCAGCCCTTCTTGCCGGCGGTCTGGTCGGCCCAGGCCGCGTAGTGGTTGTCGGCCGAGGCGGAGGCCTGCCAGGCCTTGGTGAGGGCGGTGGTCAGCGCGGCGTGGTCGGGCAGCTTGTCGACCTCGATGCCGGAGAGCCGGGTGACCAGCCCGCTGCGCTGCTTGGCCGCGTCCCGCAGGTTCTTCGCCGCCTGGGGGAGGTTGTCGCAGCCCTTGACGTCGGCGACCGCGCTGATGACGGTGCTGCGGCTGTTGCCGCTGTCGGAGAGCAGCTTGTCCAGCTCGACCGCCTGGGCCCGGGCCGGGTCGGCCGCCGGCGAGGCGGAGCCGTCCGTCGCGGCGGCCGAGGCGGCCACGGTCTTCTTGTCGCCGCCGTCCTCGTCACCGCCGCCTCCACCACCGGCGAGGAGTGCTCCCGCGCCGACGCCGAGCACGGCGATGCCGATGCCTACGGCGGCGATGACGGGGACGCGCGATCCGGACCGGCCACCGCGCGAACGGCCTCCGGCGGGCGGGGCGTGGGAGGGCTGGGGAGCGCCGCCGTACGCGGGCTGCGGCCGCGGCTGCTCGATGCGGGGCATCTGCTGGGTGGCACCGGCCGGGCTTTCGGCGCCCTGGTCACTGCGGAAGAGGTTGTCGAACTCGGCGGGCGGCTGCTTGTTCCCACCGGGCACCGGCGGGATGTACTGCGTCGCCTCGGCGTCCGGGTGCGAGCCCGACGGCAGCGGTCCGGCTCCCGCCCGGGGCCCGGTCCCGAGGTACCGCGTCGCCTCCGGGTCCTCCCCGGCAGGCATCTCGGGCGGCAGCGCCCCCGGGGACACCGGGGGTATGTACTGGGTCGCCCCCTCGTCGGCGGCCGGCGCGACGGGCGGCAGGTACTGCGTGGCCGCGGCGGCGTCCCCCGCGACGGGCGGTATGTACTGGGTCGCGCCCTCGTCGGCGGGCGCGGGCAGCGGCGCACCGCCGTACAGCTGCTGGGGGGCTCCCCCGCCCGGAGCGCCGTACGCCCCACCGACGCCCGGCTGACCGGCCCCGTACGCCCCGGGCCCCGGCTGCGGCTGTGCTCCACCGTCGGCGGGAGCGCCGTAGGCGTCGGCCCCCTGCGGGTATCCGTACCCGGAGCCCGCGTGCGCAGGGCCGGCCGGGCCGGAGCCCTCCGGGGGCAGCGGGGCGCCCCCGGCCGCGGTGCCGTACGGGGCGTATCCGGCGGGCGGCTGGGCCGTGCCGTACGGGTCGGGGTTCGCCGGTGTGCCGGCGTAGGGGTCCGGGGACCGGGTGCCCTCCGGGGGGAGCGCGCCCGGGGCCTGGGCGTCCCACGCGGGCTGCTCCGGGGTGCTCCACTGCTGGGGCTGGGACTGCCAGGTCTGGCCCGGCTGCGGGGGCGGGGTCTGCTGCTGACCGGGACCCCAGGGCCGGCCCCAGGTCTGGCCCTCCGCGGGGGCCGCCGTCTGCGGCGCGCCCGCCGAGGGCGGGGCGGGCCGGCGGCCGGGGGCTTCGGCGGGTCCGCCCGTCATACCCGGCAGCAGGGGTTCGCCACCGTCGGAGGGCAGCACGATGCCTTCGCGCGCGGGGCGCGCCGAGGGCTCCTCGCCCTGTCCACTCTGCGTCACCGGGACTCCTACTTATGGGGGACCTTGTGAATCGTCGGGTCACGCTACCGGGTCCCCAGAGCCCCGTGCCACGCAGCACAGGGCCCGACCACCTGCCCTGTGAGCGCGGTAACACCCGCGGATCACGGCGCGTTGCCCAGGCCACCTCCCGCGCGCGCCGTGGCCGTTTCCCGCATGTTCACGCATCCGCAGGCCCTGTGTTCACGCAGCCGCCTGCAGGTCGAGCCGCGCCCCGAACTCCCTCACCACCGCCTCGTCCCGGTACGGCTCCAGCCGCTGCTGGAAGTCCTCCAGGTACTCGGCGCCCCGGTTGGAGCGCAGCCCCTCCAGCAACTCCACGGCCTTCATGCCTGTGGCGCACGCCTCCTCGATCTCGCGCTGCTGCACCTGCGCCGTGGCCAACAGCACATATCCGATGGCCCGGCGGCGCGCCCGCGTCTCGGGGTGCCCTGCCAGCGACTCCTGCGCGCACCGGGCCGCCGCCTCGGCCTGCCCGAGGTCCCGGTGGCAGTGGGCCAACTCGTCGGCGAGGTAGGCCTCGTCGAAGTGCGCGATCCACACGGGATCGTCCCCCGCGGCCGGGTCGGCGGCCTCCAGGGCGCTCACGGCGCGCCCCGCCGAGGACTGCGCGGCGCGCACGTCGCCCATGAGGGCGTGCCCGCGCGCCTCCGCCGCCAGGAACATCGACTCCGCCCGCGGCGACACGCGCCCCCGCGCCCCCTCCTGCGCCGCCCGCGCCAACTGCGCGATCTCCCGCGGGTTCCCGAGCTGCGCGGCGAGATGGCTCATGGAGGCCGCGAGGACGTACCCGCCGTAGCCGCGGTCCCCGGCGGCCTGCGCCAGCCGCAGCGCCTGGATGTAGTAGCGCTGCGCCAGCCCGGGCTGGCCGGTGTCGACGGCCATGTACCCGGCGAGCTCCGTCAGCCGGGCCACCGCGGCGAACAGGTCCCGCCCGACCGCCTCCCGGTACGACCCCGCCAGCAGCCCCGAGACCACGCTGTTGAGGTAGTGCACGACGACCGGCCGCACATGCCCGCTGCCGTACTGGTGGTCGAGACCCACCAGGGCCTGCGTCATGGCCTGCACCGCCTGTACGTCGGACTGCCCCACCCGAGGCCCCGCCGAGCGCGACACCTGCGCGTCGGGCGCGGAGATCAGCCAGTCCCGGCTGGGCTCGACCAGCGCGGACGCGGCGACGGAGGAGCCGGACAGGAAGTCCCGTCGCCCCACGTCGCTGCGCCACAGCTCGCAGACCTGCTCGATGGCCCCCAGTACCGTCGGCGAGAACTGCAGGCCCACGCCCGAGGCGAGGTTCTTGCCGTTGGCCATGCCGATCTCGTCGATCGTGACCGTACGGCCGAGTTTGCGGCCCAGGGCCTCGGCGATGATCGCCGGTGCCCGGCCCCGTGGCTGCTGTCCGCGCAGCCAGCGCGCCACCGACGTCTTGTCGTAGCGCAGGTCGAGGCCGTGCTCGGCGCCGCACATGTTGACCCGGCGGGCCAGGCCGGCGTTGGAGCACCCGGCTTCCTGGATGAGCGCCTGGAGCCGTTCGTTCGGCTGCCTGGCGACGAGCGGCCTTGCGGCCATGGCGTACCCCCTGCTGTCTGGCGGTGCGCCTACGGGGCGCCCAAGCCTGCCCACGCACCGAGTTGACGTGTCTTCCGCGGCCGAGCCCCTCACGTCCCAGCGAAAAGATCCGGCCGTGAAGATCAATGCCCCGCCCACCAGGTGAAAATGCGAGGCATGTGAGGATTGCTGGGGTAACGGCTGTTGCCGGCCCCACACCTGGCTACCCAGCTCCGGCCACCGTTCCTCACGCGCGCCCCCGCACATGCACCCATGCGCCCCGGGAACAGCGGCGATGCTCTCCCCCGCGCACGGGGGTGGGCGTAACCCCTGGTGACGACCAGAGTTGTGTTCATCGTGGAAGAGACGATCGCCGGCACCGAAGCCGCTCAGATCCCGAAGCAGCGCGGGGAATCGCTGCTGGAGACCGCTGTTCGCTACGCCGAGGAGCGCCACTGGGACGTGTTCCCCGGCACCTGGCTGGAGGCCGTCGACGGCAACCAGCGCTGCTCCTGCGGTGACGCGGCGTGTCCCGCGCCGGGGTCGCACCCGGCGCGTCCGGACTGGGCGACGCAGGCGACGGGCAGTGCGACGGTCGCGCGGCGGATGTGGCAGAAGCAGCCGACCGCGTCGATCCTGCTGCCGACGGGGCGGACCTTCGACGCGATCTCCGTACCGGAGACAGCCGGGTTCCTCGCGCTCGCGCGGATGGAGCGGATGGAGCTGACGCTCGGGCCGGTGACGCTCACGCCGGATCGGCGGATGGAGTTCTTCGTGCTGCCCGGGGCCGGGGTGAAGGTGCCCGACCTGGTGCGGAAGCTGGGGTGGTCGGTGTCGTCGCTGGATCTGACCGTGCTGGGTGAGGGGGCGTACGTGGCTGCGCCGCCCACGCGGTTCGGGTCCCGTGGGGCCGTGCAGTGGGCCTGCCGGCCGACCCCGGCGAACCGGTGGCTGCCGGATGCGGAGGAGTTGATCTCGCCGTTGGCCTATGCGTGCGGCAGGGACCGTTAGGCGCGCCTTCTCGTCCGCCTGGTTCGTCCTCGTCGGCGGCCGCGGGTCGTCCGTGGCCGATCGCGCGGTTCCCCGCGCCCCTGGGGCACCACCGAAACCGTAGGGTGCAAGGTGACGGAGGGAGGCGCGGTGGGGACCAGCGCTGTGCGTGTGCAGGGGCTCTGGAAGCGGTTCGGGCAGCAGGTTGCCGTTGCCGGGGTCGATCTCGATCTGCCCGCGGGCAAGTTCATCGGGCTCGTCGGGCCGAACGGGGCCGGGAAGACCACCACCTTGTCGATGGTGACCGGGCTGCTCCGGCCCGACCACGGGACCGTCGAGGTGGTCGGGCACGACGTGTGGCGGGACCCCGTCGAGGTGAAGGCCCGGATCGGGGTGCTCCCGGAGGGACTGCGGCTCTTCGAGCGGCTGTCGGGGCGGGAACTGCTCGCGTACACGGGGCGGTTGCGCGGGCTGCCCGGTGCCGAGGTGGACAAGCGGGCCACGCAGCTCCTCGACGTCCTCGACCTGGCCGGGGCCCAGCACAAACTGGTCGTCGACTACTCGACGGGCATGCGCAAGAAGATCGGGCTCGCCGCCGCCCTCCTCCACAATCCCGAAGTGCTGTTCCTGGACGAGCCGTTCGAGGGCGTCGACCCGGTCTCCGCGCAGACCATCCGGGGCGTCCTGGAGCGGTACACCGCCTCGGGCGCCACGGTCGTGTTCTCTTCCCACGTCATGGAGCTCGTCGAGTCGCTGTGCGACTGGGTCGCGGTGATGGCCGCCGGGCGGATCCGCGCCACCGGCACGCTCGCCGAGGTGCGCGGGGACGCGCCCTCGCTGCAGCGGGCCTTCCTCGAACTCGTCGGCGCCCAGGGCCGGGACGCCGGCTCGGACCTCGACTGGCTGGGCGGTGGGTCGCGGTGAGCACCCCCGCGATCACCCCCGTCTTCGTCCGGCTGAAGCTGTCGCTGCTGCGCAACGGGCTGCGGCAGTCCGGCGGGCGCAAGGCCGCCTACATCACGTCGGCCGTCTTCGCCCTGCTGTTCGCCGCGCTCCAGCTGATCGGCCTGATCGCGCTGCGCGGGCACGCGCACGCCGAGTCGGTGGTGGTGCTGGCCGTGGCGGTGCTGGGGCTCGGGTGGGCGGTGATGCCGCTGTTCTTCCCCACCGGTGACGAGACCCTCGACCCGACCCGGCTGGTGATGCTGCCGCTGCGCCCCCGGCCACTGGTAGGGGCGCTGCTGACGGCCTCGCTGGTGGGCATCGGGCCGTTGTTCACGCTGTGTCTGCTGGTCGGTTCCGTGATCGCGGTGGCACGGGGCGGGGCCGCGTTCGTGGTGGGTGTGCTCGCCGTGGTGCTGGCGCTGCTGGTGTGCGTGGCGCTCGCGCGGGCCGTCGCCGCCGCCAACGTACGGCTGCTGACCAGCCGCAAGGGGCGGGACCTCGCGGTGCTCAGCGGGCTCGTCATCGCGATCGGGGCGCAGGTCGTCAACTTCGGCGCGCAGCGGCTCGGGGCGTCGGGGCTGGGCGAGCTCGACCCGGTGGCGGAGGTGCTGCGGTGGGTGCCGCCGGCGTCGGCGGTGTGGGCCGTGCACGCGGTGAGCGAGGGGTCCTACGGTCTCGCGCTCGCGCAACTGGCGCTGACCGCCGGTGCGCTGGTGGCGCTGCTCGCGCTCTGGTCGCGGCATCTGACGCGGCTGATGACCTCGCCCGACGGGTCCACCCTGCCGAGCGCCGGGCCGGCCGCCCGGGAGCGCTCCTCGACGGGGCTGGGGAAGCTGCTCCCCGCGGGACGTACGGGCACGGTCATGGAGCGCAGCCTGCGGTACGTGTGGCGCGACCCGAAGACCAAGGCCGCCTGGGTGACCTCGCTGGCCATCGGGCTGATCGTGCCGGTGTTCAACGCCTGGCAGGGCACCGGGTCGGTGTACTTCGCGTGTTTCGCCGCCGGGATGCTCGGCATCCAGATGTACAACCAGTTCGGGCAGGACACCTCCGCGTTCTGGATGGTCGCGCTGACGATCTCGTCGCCCCGGGACGCCTACGTCGAGCTGCGCGCCCGGGCGTACGCCCTGCTGCTGATCACCCTGCCGTACGCCACGCTGGTCACCGTGGTGACGACCGCCATGCTGGACGACTGGCGGCGGCTGCCCGAGGCGCTGGGGCTGTCCTTCGCGCTGCTCGGCGCGATGCTCGCGACCGGGGCGTGGACGTCCGCCCGCTTCCCCTACTCCATCCCGCAGGAGGGCTACAAGAACGTCGCCCCCGGGCAGACCGGGCTCGCCTGGATCTCCATCTTCGGCGGGATGATGGCGGCCGCCCTGCTGTGCGCGCCCGTCATCGCGCTCACGATCTGGCTGAACGTGAGCGCCGACGGCGACGCCTGGACCTGGCTGCTGCTGCCGGCGGGCACGGCCTACGGGGCGGCGCTGACGGCGGCGGGGCTGAAACTGGCCGCCCCGCGGACGGCCCGGCGACTGCCGGAGATCCTGGCGGCGGTCAGCAAGGGGTGAGGCACCCGCCGGTGGCCGACCGTCAGATGTCGGGGTCGCTGGTGTCGTCGCCCAGCGAGTCCAGGAACGGCTCGATGGCGGCGCGCCAGGCCTCCGGCTGGTCGTAGTGCACCAGGTGACCGGCGTCGGCCACCTCCGCGTACTGGCCGCGGGGCAGGACCCGGACCATCTCCTGGGCCTCGGCGCGGCCCAGCTCGCCGTCCAGACCGCGCACGACCAGGGCCGGGCAGCGGACCTGGGCCAGCTCCTCCCAGTGCGCGTCGTACACCCAGGTCTCGCGGGAGCGGAGCATCTGCTCCGGTTCGAAGACGGGGCGCCAGCCGTCCGGGGACTCGGCCATCACCTCGGCGTAGAACTCGCCACGGGCCGGATTGGGTCGCTCCACCCAGGGGTCGTCCTCGCCGAACCACTTGCGGACGTCGGCGAGCGTGGCGAAGGGCAGCGGCCAGGACTCGAACCACTGGCCCCACTCGCGCTGCGAGGCGGCACCGAGCGCGGAGGCCCGCATGTCGCAGATGATCAGCCCGCGGACCAGGTCGGGACGCTTGGCGGCGAGCTGCCAGGCGGTCAGCGCGCCCATGGCGTGCCCGATGAGGACGACCCGGGCGAGGCCGAGCTGCTCCAGGGCGGCCTCGGCGTCTTCGACGTAGGCGTCACGGGTGAAGGCGCCCTGCGGGGGTTTGTCGCTGCGGCCGTGGCCGCGCTGGTCGAGGGCGACCGCGCGGTAGCGCGCGGACAGCCAGCGGGCGGTGGACGCCCAGTGCGAGGCGCGGCCCATGAGGCCGTGCAGTAACAGCACGCCGGGCGAGCCCTCCGGCGCGGTGTGCCCGTCGTGCGCTCCCTGTCCGTCCTGCGCGTCCTGCGCCGGGTCGGGCTTGGGCGGGTCGCCGAACTCCCAGGCCGCCAGGCGTACGCCGCCCGTCCCGGTCACGTCGATGCGTCGCGCCATGTCTGGCACCCCCCAAGCTTCGCGCGGACCGCGGCTCCCTGGAGCCGTCCGGTCCTGTGAACCGTGTTCTGCCTGCTGTGCCTTCTGCCGTGCCTTCGGTCGTGCTGGTTGTGTACTGGTTGCCGTACCCGTTCGGTCCAAGTGTGCCGTGCGCCGCCCGCAGACTATCGAATGCGCATTCGAGGATGAGGTTCTCGCGGGCAACACCCCTCGTTCGGGTGACCACTCTCGGGGATTGATCGCCGCTGTCGAGGGGAGATCTTCAGCGGGAGGCGGACCGCTCGGGGAAACCGGTCCGAGGGGAATGACCCTGAGAGCTCGGGGCTCCGGGTCAGCACAGGGGAGGACAGGCCCCGGCGCCACACGGCGCCGGGGCCCTCCGCGTCTTCACGGCACATCCTCCCGCCCCCTCCCCGGCCGGGCGGCATCACTGTCGAGCCGCGGCCAAGAGCCCCTCAGGTCATATGCCTCACGCGACAGCGTCGCACGGGAAACGGACGAGCGCTGCGATTCCGCGGACTGAATGCCGGATTCGGTCCGGATCACGCCAACGGCAGCAAGGACCGCATACGGAAAGGGAGTTGACCGGACACCGGACGGTGGACGGCGAAACGCGGACAGCGGCCGACGGACGGGGGGCCCGGGTCGGCGGAGTCAGGGCCGTCCGCTCGGCGCCGGTGCACGCACGCCGCTCCGCTCAGGGCTTGGCGACGAACACGTGGGATGCGATGTCCGACTCCAGCTCGGCCGCCTCGCCACCGCTGCCCACCAGCACCCCGCCCGCCGACTCGGTCACGCTCACCACCGAGCCGGGCTGCACGCCCGCCCGCCGCAGCGTGTACATCAGCTGCGCGTCCGTCTGGATCGGCTCGCCGATCCGGCGCACCACGACCGTCTTGCCCTCGGCGCCCGGGTCGAGGCTGGCCAGCGACACCATGCCCTCGTCCAGGAACGGGTCGGCACCGTCCTTCTCGCCCAGCTCCTCCAGGCCCGGGATCGGGTTGCCGTACGGCGACTCCGTCGGGTGCCGCAGCAGCTCCAGCACGCGGCGCTCCACGGCCTCGCTCATCACGTGCTCCCAGCGGCACGCCTCCGCGTGGACCTGCTCCCACTCCAGACCGATCACGTCGACGAGCAGACACTCGGCGAGGCGGTGCTTGCGCATCACGCGCGTGGCCAGCCGGCGGCCCTCGTCGGTCAGCTCCAGATGCCGGTCGCTGGCGACGGACACCAGACCGTCGCGCTCCATCCGGGCCACGGTCTGGCTGACGGTCGGCCCGCTCTGGTCCAGCCGCTCGGCGATACGGGCGCGCATAGGGACCACACCCTCTTCCTCCAGCTCGAGGATGGTGCGGAGATACATCTCCGTGGTGTCGATCAGTCCGGACATACGTGCCCCTCGAATGAGATCTGCCGGAGGCTGGACGGCTCACCGGCGTGTGCGCTGGCCCTGCACCCAATTCTGCCGGATACCACCGACAACCGTGCCGCCGGAGGCGAAGCGGGGGATTACCCGGCCGCGCGCAAGGGTACGGACTTGTCCTTCGGGACGTCCCGGCACCCGGCGCACGGCGCGCGCGGCCGTATTGACACCGCACTGGTCCAGACCGCACCGTGATGCGCGGCACAAGCCGCCGAGGCCAGCTTGAAGGGACCCCGTATGAGCGACCGCGCGCCGGCCGGCCAGTTCCTCGACGCCTCGATCGGCCTGCTGCGGCGGCTCCGCGACGAGGAGACCGGCAGCATCGCCGCGGCCGGGACGCTCCTCGCCGACACCGTCGCGGCCGGTGGCCGGCTCTTCGCCTTCGGCGCCGGGCACTCCTCCCTCGCCGCGCAGGACCTCGTCTACCGCGCCGGGGGTCTCGCGCTGATGAACCTGCTCATCGTGCCCGGTGTCGTCGGCGTCGACGTGATGCCCGCGCCGCTCGGCTCCGCCCTGGAACGCGTCGACGGCCTCGCGAGCGCCGTCCTCGACAGCTCCCCGCTCCGCGAGGGGGACGCGCTGCTGATCATCTCCCTGTCCGGGCGCAACGCGCTGCCCGTGGAGATGGCCATGAGCGCCCGCGCCCTGGGCGTGAAGGTCATCGGCGTGACATCGGTGGCCTACGCCTCGGAGACGAAGTCACGGCATTCGTCCGGGACGTATCTGAAGGACCACTGCGACCTCGTCCTCGACTCGAAGATCGCGGTCGGGGACGCGGAACTCACCCACGACGACATCCCGGCCCCCTTCGCCCCGGCCTCGACGGTCGTCACCTCGGCCCTCCTCCAGGCCGTCATGGCGACGACCGCCACCACCCTCGCCGACCGCGGCATCGAACCGCCCCTGCTGCGCTCGGGGAACGTCGACGGCGGCCACGACTGGAACGCCCGGGTGATGGAGCAGTACCGGGACCGGATCTTCTACCGGCATTGAAGGCGGCGGCGGGTCCGCGTCGTCCACCCGCCGGTACGCTCACTCCCGCCCGGCAGCCGGTTCACTCCCAGCCCCGTAGCCCGCTCACTCCCCGCCCCGTAGCCCGCTCACTCCCTGCCCGACATCCCCGCCAGATCCAGGGCTGCGGCGATCCGGACCGCCACGTCCTCGGCGTACAGCGCGTCGGAGCGTTCGAAAGCGCTGCGGCCCGCGCCCCGCAGGAACGTGACGACGCCCAGGGTCCGGCCCCGGCTGCGCAGCACCGCGCACAGGGCGTGAACCGCGTCCGCGGGCCACTGGCGGGCCAGGGCCCACTCCCGGGCCGCCTCCGGCCGGGCCGCGCCCGCACTCGCGCGCAGGGCCCCCACCCGCTCCACGCACTGCACGGCCGGGTGCCCCTCCCCGTAGCGGACGGGAAGGCCCGCGTGCCCGGACAGGCGGCTCGGTCCCGGCGCTCCGGAGGGTGTGGCGGCGACCCGGACCAGCCGGACGGGCTCCTCGGCCTCCGCGTCGCCCAGCGCACCGCCGGCGACCCGGTCGATCAGCGCGTGGTCGGCGAAACCGGCCAGGGCGAAGTCCAGGTGGACCGTCGCCGCCTCCGCCGGGTCCTCGCACTCGGCCGCGGCCCGCGACGCCCGGTGCAGCTGCTGCGTACGGAACCGCAGCAGGGACGCCTCCTGCTCGGCCTGCTTGGTCTCCGTCACGTCCTGGAACAGCCAGCCCACACCCAGTGGTACCGGCTCCTCCGCGAGCGGCGAGGCCAGCCGCAGGAAGCCGCTGCGCCAGCATCGCCGCCGCTCCCCTTCCGGCGTCCGCACGCTCACCCACACCTCGGCGGGCGCCGGTGGCGCACCCTCCGCCAGCACGTGCTGCAGCGCGCTCTCCAGCTCCTCCACGCCCTGCGACAGCAGCTCCCCGAGCGGCCGCCCCAGCACCGACGTGCGCCCCGTGCCCAGTGCCCGGGCCGCGTGCGCGTTCACCACCGCCGGCCGCAGGTCCACGTCCACCAGCACGACACCCCAGCCGGCGTCCTCGAACAGCGCCTCGCTCAGCGCGATCGACCGCTCCAGGTCGATCTGCGTGTGCACCTCGCTGAACGCGCAGTACACGCCCGCCGGCTTTCCGTCGGGCCCGCGCACCGCCGCCGACTGGGTCCGCACGAGAACCCGGCCGCCGTCCTTCGTCAGCAGAGCGAACTCGTGCACCTGCCTGCCGGAGGCGTGCATCGACGACAGCAGCCGGCCCTCGACCTCCTCGGCGTCGGCGGTGCGCACGGCCCACCCGGCCAGCCCGCGCCGCCCGACGGCTTCCTCCGCACTCCAGCCGAGAATCCGCTCGGCCTCGCGGTTCCAGTGCGTGACGACGCCGTCGGCGTCGAACGCGCACAGCGCCGCGTCCATCCCGTCCAGCAAAGCGGCAAGCAGATCCGAACCATCCGAACTGTCCCGCTCGGGCTCGTCCGGCCCCAGCTCGTCGGTGGTCCCACTACGCCGGGAAGCACTCACCTGGACCCCCTGCAGGCTGCGTCCGCACGTACGGCACGTCGGTTCGCTCCTTGCAATCATTCAACTCGAACGTGACCCAGCGCACACCGAGTTCCCAGAACATTGAAGGAATCGTTGTACTGCGGCAATGCCCACGTCAACGCAACAGAAACGTTCATCCGGAGCGTCGGCAGCCCGGCCGACGCCCTCGGTCGGTCAACTGGTCGGTCACGGAGTCAAGGTCTCGAAAAAACAGGTTGATCCGAGGCCGAAGGGTTCCTAGGGTTGCAAGCACTTCAGAAGGGAGGTGGTTCGGCAGATGTATGGATACCGGACGGAAGAGGTGGCTGCGGGCTAGCGGCCCGTCACCACATTCAGTGCGGTGCCGAGCCAGCGCGTGAGCGAGCGCGCAGCCGGCCCAATCTCAAGCAGTCACCCGACCCGCGAGTCGCCGGTACGTCCGGCCGGCTCCTCTCCGGAGGAACCAGACTCGCGGGTCGCCTGCGTTTCCGAGGTGCGACGGGGGGCGACGACGGTGGACGGGTGGCGCGAGGACCGGATCGGCAGCGCTCTGCGGGGTGAGAACCCGGCCGTGCTGCGGAGGCTGGCCTCCGGGTTCGCGGTGATCGGTGATGTGCAGTTCCTGCCCGGCTACTCGGTGCTGCTGACCGACGATCCCGCGGTGCAGCGGCTGTCCGAGCTGCCGCGGAGCGCGCGGCTGGCGTTCCTCGCCGACATGGACCGGCTGGGGGAAGCCGTCGAGCGGGCCTGCCGACGGGTGGAGTCGGGGTTTCTGCGGGTCAATCTGGAGATCCTCGGGAACGCCGACGCGTTCCTGCACGCGCATGTGTGGCCGCGGTACGAGTGGGAGCCCGAGGAACTGGTGCGCAAGCCCGTGTGGCTGTATCCGCGGGAGATGTGGCGCGAGGAGCGGTATGTGCTCGGATCCGGGCACGACCGGCTGCGGGCTGCCGTCGGGGAGGAGCTGGACCGGCTCACGGGCGGGGGCGTGGGGACGGCCTCACCCGGGGGCGGGTGAGGCCGTGAGGGTGCGGATCAGTGGGCGATGTCCTCGTAGCCCTCGATCTCGCGGGGGTTGCGGGTGCCCGGGCCGACGTAGCGGGCCGAGGGGCGGACCAGGCGGCCCGTGCGCTTCTGCTCCAGGATGTGGGCGGACCAGCCGGCGGTGCGGGCGCAGGTGAACATGGACGTGAACATGTGGGCCGGGACCTCGGCGAAGTCCAGGACGATGGCCGCCCAGAACTCGACGTTCGTGGCGAGGACGCGGTCGGGCCGGCGGGCGTGGAGCTCCGCGAGGGCCGCCTTCTCCAGGGCCTCGGCGACCTCGAAGCGGGGGGCGCCCAGCTCGCGGGCGGTGCGGCGCAGGACCCTCGCCCTCGGGTCCTCGGCGCGGTAGACGCGGTGCCCGAAGCCCATCAGGCGTTCGCCCTTGTCGAGGGCGTTCCTGACGTAGGCCTCCGCGTCGCCCGTGCGCTCGATCTCCTCGATCATGCCGAGGACGCGGGAGGGGGCGCCGCCGTGGAGCGGGCCGGACATCGCGCCCACCGCGCCGGAGAGCGCCGCCGCCACGTCCGCGCCGGTCGAGGCGATCACGCGGGCCGTGAAGGTGGAGGCGTTCATGCCGTGCTCCGCGGCGCTCGTCCAGTACGCGTCCACCGCCGCGACGTGCTTGGGGTCCGGCTCGCCGCGCCAGCGGATCATGAAGCGTTCGACGACGGACTGCGCCTTGTCGATCTCCCGCTGCGGGACCATCGGCAGGCCTTGGCCGCGGGCGGACTGGGCGACGTAGGAGAGCGCCATGACGGCCGCGCGGGCCAGGTCGGCCCGGGCCTGCTCGGCGTCGATGTCGAGGAGGGGTTTGAGGCCCCAGACGGGCGCGAGCATGGCCAGGGCGGACTGGACGTCCACGCGGATGTCGCCGGAGTGCACGGGGATGGGGAACGGCTCGGCGGGCGGCAGGCCGGGATTGAAGGCGCCGTCGACGAGGAGGCCCCAGACGTTGCCGAAGGAGACGTGGCCGACGAGGTCCTCGATGTCGACGCCGCGGTACCGGAGTGCGCCGCCCTCCTTGTCGGGTTCGGCGATCTCCGTCTCGAACGCGACGATTCCCTCGAGCCCGGGTACGAAGTCGGACATCAGGCGGCTCCTCGTGATGTAAGTGACAGATGGTGTCGATGTGGGGCTGGGCGAACGAACCATGTGTCAGTCAGCTGGCGAAGCGTGCGCCGTCCACGGGATCCACGGTCGTGTACGGCGACTCGCGGTCCTGGCCGGTTGCCCCTGTGATGCCCCGTACGGCAGGCGGTCACCCAATCGGAACGGCACGGAAACGATATCCCCGAGTGCCACACTTGGGGAGGGGTCACGGCACTCAGTGCCATGCAGTGACGAAGGACACCGTCCGTACGGCAAGATGACCGGGTGACCGACCGCGACGACGTCCCCTTCGATCTGGCCTCGATGCGCAAGCAGTACCGAGCCGAGGGGCTCTCCGAGACCGAGCTGGCCGCGACGCCCGTCGAGCAGTTCGCGCGCTGGTTCAAGCAGGCCGCGACGGACGGCGGGCTGTTCGAGCCGAACGCCATGATCGTCTCGACGGCCGACGCCGAGGGGCGGACGAGCGCCCGTACGGTGCTGCTGAAGCACTTCGACGAGCAGGGGTTCGTCTTCTACACGAACTACGACTCCCGCAAGGCGCGCGACCTGGCGGAGAACCCCTACGTCTCGCTGCTGTTCCCCTGGCACCCCATGGCACGGCAGGTCATCGTGACCGGGGTCGCCCGGCGCACCGGCCGGGACGAGACGGCGGCGTACTTCCGCACCCGGCCGCACGGCTCACAGCTCGGGGCGTGGGCCAGCGCCCAGTCCTCGGTGATCTCCACCCGGGCCGACATCGACGCCGCGTACGCCGAGCTGGCCGCCCGCTACCCGGAGGGCGAGCAGGTGCCGGTGCCGCCGCACTGGGGCGGCTTCCGGGTGGCCGCGCAGACCGTGGAGTTCTGGCAGGGCCGCGAGAACCGGCTGCACGACCGGTTGCGGTACGTGGAGCGGCCCGACGGGAGCTGGCGGGTGGAGCGGCTCAGTCCGTGAGGTTCAGATGCCGATGAGCCGGACTCGGTCGCCGCACAGCCGCGCCATGTCGTCGACATCGGACGTCAGCACGGCCACGGGGCCCGGCTGCCGCAGTGCCACCTCGGCGACGGTCGCGTCGATCGCGTACTTGTGGCCGTGCAGCCCGGCGGCCTTCAGCAGTTCCGCGGATGCCCTCGCGGCGCCCTCGGTCACCGGCTCGACCTTGACGCGGGAGAGCGCCCACTGCAGTCGAGGCATGTTCACCCGCGCATGGCTGACTTCCACGATGGTGTTGGCGCCGATGACGAAATCGGCACCCATGGCGTGGAAAACCTGGAACATCGCCAGGATCTTGCGGTCCTGGGTGATCCAGGCGGACAGCCCCTGAGAGTCGAGGACAACCGTCTCGACGTGCTCCATCACGCCGCGCTCGCCGACCCCCCGGCGTCCGTCGTGCCGAAGATCCGGGAGTGGGCCTCCGCCAGCTCCTCCTGAGTGAACGCCCCGTGCTCCTCCTGGTGGCGCACCAGGTCGGCGCCGAGCAGCTGATGCCGCAGCTGGCGTGCCACCGCCTCGGCGACATAGCCGGAGACGTTGTCGGTGAGCTTCCTGAGTTCGGCGACCTGGTCGGTCGGCAGTGTCACCGTGATGCGCGTCGTGTCCGCCATGCCCCGAGCATACTGCGGTATGCGCATCCCGGGTCCGTGCCGGCACCAGCGCCCTCAGCCCAGCGTCTCCTCCAGCAGCCCGGCCCACTGCGCGACCACCCGTTCCCGGCGGGCCGTGTCGTCGGTGAGGAGGTTGGCCAGGCCCAGGCCGCGGGCCATGTCCAGGAGGCCCTGGACGGTCTCGCGGACGCCGGGGGCGGACTCGTCGGCGGCGAGGAGGTCGACGGCTATGCGGTGGGTCTCGCGGCCGACGCGGGATTCGAGTTCGGTGACGCGGGGCCGCAGCTGCTCCTCGTTGGAGGCGGCGACCCAGAGGTGGAGGGCGGCGCGGAAGAGAGGGCCCGTGTAGAGGTCGACCAGGGCGGCGACGACGGCCTGACGGTCGCCGGCCGCGCCGTCGGGGAAGAGGGCGCGCAGGGCGGTGGAGCGTTCCTCCGCGACGTACTCGACAGCCGCCGTGAAGAGGTCCTCGCGGGTCGGGAAGTGGTGCTGGGCGGCACCGCGGGAGACGCCGGCGCGTTCGGCGACCACGGAGACGGTGGAGCCCGCCCAGCCGTGTTCGGCGAGGCAGGACACGGCGGCTTCGAGGAGCCGCTGCCGGGTGGCCCGGCTGCGGTCCTGCTTGGGGACTCTCTCCGCACGGTCGGCCGTGCTCACACCACCCATGCCGGATCCCGTCGTTCGAGGAAGGCCGTCATCCCCTCGCGGGCCTGCGGGGAGGTGAACAGCCGGGCCGAGAGCGCGGTCAGGTCGGCGGCGTCCCGGTCGAAGGCTTCCAGCACCCTAGCCGTGAGCAGCCGTTTGGTCTCGGCCAGGGCGTCGGGGGCCGACTTGCGCAGGCCTTCCATGATCGGTTCCAGGGCTGTGTCGACGTCGTCCGCGCAGGTGGTGAGCAGGCCGGCGGCCGTGGCTTCCGCCGTGTCGAAGCGTTCGCCGGTGAGGAAGTAGCGGGCGAGGGCGCGGGGGTCGGTGCGGGGCAGGAGCGGCAGGGAGATGACGGCGGGGGCGACGCCGATGCGGACCTCGGTGAAGGCGAAGGTGGCCTGCGTGGAGGCGGCGGCGATGTCGCAGGCGGCCAGGAGGCCGAGGCCGCCCGCGCGGACGTGCCCGGTGACCCGGGCGAGGACCGGTTTGGGCAGCTCGATGATCTGCCGCAGCAGGGCGACCAGGGCTTCCGGCTGTGGAGGGTCCTTGAGGTCGGCGCCCGCGCTGAACGTGTCGCCGGTGTGGGTGAGGACGACCGCGCGGACGCCGGTGTCCTTGCCGGCGTCCGTGAGCGCGTCGGCCAGTTCGCCGATCAGGGTGGCCGAGAGGGCGTTGCGGTTGTGCGGCGAGTCGAGGGACAGGGTCACCACGGCACGGGCGCGGGTAGGGGCGATCAGCATCATGCGCTCTCCCTGAGCTGTCGGCGGAGGAACTTGCCAGGGTCCGGGTCCTCAGTACGACTTGGGCAGGCCCAGGGTCTGGTGGGAGACGTAGTTGAGGATCATCTCCCTGCTCACCGGGGCGATACGAGCCACGCGCGCGGCCGTTATCAGCCGGGCCAGGCCGTACTCGCGGGTGAGACCGTTGCCGCCGAGGGTGTGCACGGCCTGGTCGACGGCCTTCACACAGGCTTCCCCGGCCGCGTACTTGGCCATGTTGGCGGCCTCTCCGGCGCCCGTGTCGTCGCCCTCGTCGTAGCGGGCGGCGGCCTTCTGCATCATCAGGCGGGCGAGTTCGAGGTCGATGTGCGCCGCGGCCAGGGGGTGGGCGACGGCCTGGTGGGCGCCGATGGGGGCGTTCCAGACGGTGCGGTCACGGGCGTACTCGACGGCTTTGGCGAGGGCGTGCCGGCCCATGCCGATCGCGAAGGCGGCGGTCATGATGCGTTCGGGGTTGAGGCCGGCGAAGAGCTGGAGGAGGCCTGCGTCCTCGTCGCCGACCAGGGCGTCGGCGGGCAGCCGTACGTCGTCCAGGGTCAGCTCGAACTGCTTCTCCGCGGCGTTCAGTTCCATGTCGATGGGGCGGCGGGTGAAGCCGGGGGTGTCGCGCGGGACGATGAAGAGGCAGGGCTTGAGGCGGCCGGTGCGGGCGTCTTCGGTACGTCCGACGATGAGGGTCGCGTCCGCGATGTCCACGCCGGAGATGAAGACCTTGCGGCCGGTGAGGAGCCAGTCGGTGCCGTCTTTTCGGGCCGTGGTGGTGATGCGGTGGGAGTTGGAGCCGGCGTCGGGTTCGGTGATGCCGAAGGCCATGAGGCGGGTGCCGTCCGACAGGCCGGGGAGCCACTCCTCCTTCTGGGTGCCGGTGCCGAAGCGGGCTATCACCGTGCCACAGATGGCCGGTGAGACCACGAGCATGAGGAGGGGGCAGCCGGCCGCGCCGAGTTCTTCGAGGACGATGGAGAGTTCTGAGATTCCTCCTCCGCCGCCTCCGTACTCCTCGGGGAGGTTGACGCCCAGGTAGCCCAGTTTGCCTGCCTCCGACCAGAGTTGGGCAGGGTCGCTGCCGCTGCCGTGGCGTTTGCCGAGTGTGGCGACGGCCGTGCGGAGGTCCTTGTGCTCGTCGGTTTCGATCGTGGGCATGTGACTCCTTCGTCGTGGCTTGTCGCGCTCGCGCGGCGGTAGCCGCACATCGATACAGCCCCGCGCCCCTAAGAGGCCTCCGTCACCACCGCCAGGAGCGCGCCCGGCTCCACCTGCTGGCCTGGTACCGCGCGCAGCTCGCTCAGCGTTCCCGTCACCGGGGCCGTGATCTTGTGCTGCATCTTCATGGCCTCCAGCCACATGAGGGGGTCGCCCGCCTTCACCGGTGTTCCGGGCGTGAGGCCCTCGCTGACCCGGACGACCGTGCCCGGCATGGGGGCCAGGAGGGAGCCCGGGGCGTGCCGGGCGGTGGGGTCGGGGAAGCGGGGCAGGGCGGTCAGGGGGGTGGTGTCGACGTAGAGCTGATGGCCGTAGCGGGTGACCTCGTACTTGCGCTCCACCCCGGCCACTTCGAGGATCACGAGGTACGCGTCGGCGTGCACCACCCGCACCCCGTCCGCCTCCAGGCCCTGCCGGGTGTGCCGGTAGCGGGCCTCGTACTCCTCGCCCGCCATCAGGTACCGCTTGCTCTGCGGCTGGGAGGGGACGTTGCGCCAGCCGCCGAAGCCCGGGCGGGAGCGGACCTGGGCGTCGGCGAGGGCGGCGGCCAGCGGGGCGTGCGGGTCGGGGGGCGGCTCGGTCAGGTCCGGCAGGTGGCGGTCGTAGAAGCCGGTGTTCATGCGGGCCGCGGTGAACTCGGGGTGGCGCAGGGATCGGACCAGGAGGTCGCGGTTGGTGACGGGGCCGTGGATCGCGGCCCGTTCCAGGGCGGAGGCCAGGATGCGCAGGGCCTCCGGGCGGGTGGGCGCGTGGGCGACCACCTTGGCGAGCATGGGGTCGTAGTGGACGCCGATCTCGTCGCCGTCCGTGTAGCCGGTGTCCAGGCGGACCTGTCCCGGGACGTCCAGGCGGTGCAGGGTGCCGGTCTGCGGGGACCAGTCGCGGGCCGGGTCCTCGGCGTACAGGCGGGCCTCGACGGCGTGACCACGCGCGCGTGGCGGTTCGGCCGCCAGGGCGTGGCCCTCGGCGATCCGGATCTGCTCCGCGACCAGGTCGATGCCGAACACGGCCTCGGTGACGGGGTGTTCGACCTGGAGGCGGGTGTTCATCTCCAGGAAGTGCGCCCGGCCGTCGGCGACGAGGAACTCGACCGTGCCGGCGCCCACGTAGTCCACGGCCCGGGCGGCCCGTACGGCGAGGGAGCGGACCTCCTCGTCGAGTTCCGGGGACAGGCCGGGGGCCGGGGCCTCCTCGATCACCTTCTGGTGGCGGCGCTGCAGGGAGCAGTCGCGGGTGCCGAGGGGCCGGACCGTGCCGTGGGTGTCGGCGAGGATCTGCACCTCGACGTGGCGGCCGTTCTCCACGTACGGCTCGACGAAGACCTCGCCGTCGCCGAAGGCGCTCGCGGCCTCGGCCCGGGCCGCGGCCGACTCGGCTTCCAGGTCCGCGAGACGGCGTACGACGCGCATGCCGCGGCCGCCTCCCCCGGCCGCCGCCTTCACCAGCACGGGCAGGTCGGCCTCGGTGACGTCGTCGAGGGGCCGGATGCCCATGAGTTGTTTGGCGCGGGTCTTGGACGCCATGGCCTCGATGGCCTGCGGGGGCGGGCCGATCCAGCGCAGTCCCGCGTCCAGGACGGCCCGGGCGAAGCCGGCGTTCTCGGAGAGGAAGCCGTAGCCGGGGTGCACGGCGTCCGCCCCGGTGGCGAGGGCGGCCTTCACGATCAGGTCGCCGCGCAGATAGGTGTCGGCGGGCGCCTCCCCCGGAAGCCGTACGCTCGCGTCGGCCACGCGCGTGTGCAGGGCGTTCGCGTCGGCGTCCGAGTGCACGGCGACCGTGCGGATGCCCAGGTCGTGGCAGGTGCGGAAGACGCGGCAGGCGATCTCGCCCCGGTTGGCGACCAGCACAGAAGTGATCACTGAAGGTTCCTCACATCCGGAAGACGCCGAAGCCGCCGCGCGCGCCCTCGTAGGGGGCGGTGTGGATCGCGGAGAGGCACAGGCCGAGGACGGTGCGGGTGTCGCGCGGGTCGATGACGCCGTCGTCGTACAGCCGCCCGGACAGGAACATCGGCAGCGACTCGGACTCGATCTGCTGCTCGACCATGGCGCGCAGCGCGGCGTCCGCCTCGTCGTCGTAGGGCTGCCCCTTGGCGGCGGCCGACTGGCGGGCGACGATCGACAGCACGCCCGCGAGCTGCTGCGGGCCCATGACGGCCGACTTGGCGCTGGGCCAGGCGAAGAGGAAGCGCGGGTCGTAGGCGCGGCCGCACATGCCGTAGTGGCCGGCGCCGTAGGAGGCGCCCATGAGGACGGAGAGGTGGGGCACGCGGCTGTTGCTGACCGCGTTGATCATCATCGCGCCGTGTTTGATGATGCCGCCCTGCTCGTACTCCCTGCCGACCATGTAGCCGGTGGTGTTGTGCAGGAAGAGCAGGGGGATGTCGCGCTGGTTGGCGAGCTGGATGAACTGGGCGGCCTTCTGCGACTCCTCGCTGAACAGGACCCCCTGGGCGTTCGCCAGCACCCCCACCGGATAGCCGTGCAGGGCGGCCCAGCCGGTGGTCAGGCTCGTGCCGTACAGCGGTTTGAACTCGTCGAAGTCGGAGGCGTCGACGATCCGGGCGATGACCTCGCGCGGGTCGAAGGGGCTCTTGAGGTCGCCGGGGACGATGCCCAGCAGCTCCTCCGCGTCGTACGCGGGCGGCTCGGCCGGGCCCGGATCGCCGTACGCCTTGCGGTGGTTGAGGCGGGCGACCACGCGCCGGGCCTGCCGGAGGGCGTCCGGCTCGTCGACGGCGAAGTGGTCCGCGAGGCCCGAGGTGCGCGCGTGCATCTCGGCGCCGCCCAGGGACTCGTCGTCGCTCTCCTCACCGGTCGCCATCTTCACCAGCGGCGGACCGCCGAGGAACACCTTGGCCCGCTCCTTGACCATGATCACGTGGTCGGACATGCCGGGGACGTAGGCGCCTCCGGCGGTGGAGTTGCCGAAGACGACCGCGACGGTCGGGATCCCGGCGGCCGACAGCCGGGTGAGGTCACGGAAGATCGCGCCGCCGGGGATGAAGATCTCCTTCTGGGACGGCAGATCGGCACCGCCGGACTCCACGAGGCTGATCACGGGCAGCCGGTTGGCGAGCGCGATGTCGTTGGCGCGCAGGGCCTTCTTCAGCGACCAGGGGTTGCTCGCTCCGCCGCGCACGGTCGGGTCGTTGGCGGTGATCAAACACTCGACGCCCTCGACGGTCCCGATGCCGGTGACGAGGGACGCGCCGACGGTGTGGTCGCTGCCCCAGGCGGCCAGGGGGGACAGTTCCAGGAACGGCGTGTCGGGGTCGAGGAGCAACTCGATGCGCTCACGGGCGAGGAGCTTGCCGCGCTTCTTGTGCCGTGCGACGTACTTCTCGCCGCCGCCCGCGAGGGCCTTGGCGTGTTCGGCGTCGAGTGCGGCGAGCTTGGCGAGCATCGTCTCGCGGTCGGCCGCGTAGTCCGGGCCGTCGGTGTCGAGCGCGGAGGTCAGGACGGTCAAAGGAGGGCCTCCGGTATCTCCAGGTGGCGGGAGCGCAGCCATTCGCCGAGGGCCTTGGCCTGCGGATCGAAGCGGTGCTGCGCGGCGGCACCGGCGCCGAGGATGCCCTCGACGACGAAGTTGAGGGCGCGCAGGTTCGGCAGCACGTGCCGTACGACGGTCAGTTCGCGGCTCTCGGGGATCAGCTCCCGGAACCGGTCGGCGGTCAGCTCGTGGGCGAGCCATCGCCAGGCGTCGTCCGTGCGGGCCCACACCCCGACGTTGGCGTTGCCGCCCTTGTCCCCGCTGCGGGCTCCCGCGACGAGGCCGAGGGGAGCCCTGGTGACCGGCCCGGGCGGGAACGGCTCGGGGAGCCGCGGCCGGGGAACGTCGTCGAGTACGAGGGTGTCGTGCGGCGGCGGCACCGGAACCCGCCGTCCGTCGTGGAGTACCGCCACATGGTCGACTCCCCCATGGGGGACGTACACATCCTCGAACACCCCATAGGGCGAGCCCTTTCCAGGTGGGGCCAGCACATGGAAGCCGGGATAGCTGGCGAGGGCGAGCTCCACGGCCGCCCCGCTCAGCGCCCGCCCTACCGCCCCCTGGTCGGGGTCCCGCACGACGAGCCGCAGCAACGCGCTCGCCGTCTCCTCGCTCGGGGCGTCCGGGCGGTCGGTGCGAACCAGCTCCCAGCGCACGTCGGCCACTTCGGCGAGAGCCGGTTCCAGCTGCTCCCGCACCAGGGCCGCCTTGGCCTCGACGTCGAGGCCGGTGAGCACGAAGACGACCTCGTTGCGGAAACCGCCGAGCCGGTTGAGACCGGCCTTGAGGGTGGGCGGCGGGGCCTCCCCGCGCACACCCTCGATCCGCACCCGGTCGGGCCCGTCCTGGCTCAGCCGCACGGTGTCCAGCCGGGCGGTGACGTCCGGCCCCGCGTACCGGGCACCGGCCGTCTCGTACAGCAACTGCGCGGTGACCGTGCCGACGTCGACGAAACCGCCGGTGCCGGGGTGCTTGGTGATGACACAGCTGCCGTCCTCGTGCAGCTCGGCGAGCGGGAAGCCGGGGCGGCGGACGTCGCCGTCCCGGAAGAAGGCGTAGTTGCCGCCGGTGGCCTGCGCCCCGCACTCCAGGACATGCCCGGCGACCACCGCGCCCGCGAGCCGGTCGTGGTCCTTCGGGGTCCAGCCGAAGTGGGCGGCGGCCGGTCCGGTGACCAGGGCCGCGTCCGTCACCCGGCCGGTGACCACGACGTCGGCGCCCGCCCGCAGGCATTCCGTGATGCCGAAACCGCCGAGGTAGGCGTGGGCGGTGAGGGAACCCGGGTGGTCGGCGGTGAGGTCGTCTCCCGCCACATGGGCGACGCGTACGGGTATGCCCAGCCGGTCGGCCAGCCCTCGTACGGCGTCGGCCAGTCCGGCCGGGTTGAGCCCGCCCGCGTTGGTGACGATTTTGACGCCCCGCTCGTGCGCGAGCCCCAGGCACTCCTCCAACTGCCGCAGGAACGTCCGGGCGTATCCGGCGGCGGGGTCCTTCAGACGGTCCCGGCCGAGGATGAGCATGGTCAGCTCGGCGAGGTAGTCGCCGGTGAGGACGTCGAGTTCGCCGCCGGTGAGCATCTCGCGCATCGCGTCGAAGCGGTCGCCGTAGAAGCCCGAGGCGTTGCCTGTGCGGAGGGCCGCCGTCACGAGTCCGCCTCCCTGCCGCCGCGCTCCGGCGTCACGAGCCGGGCCTCGCCGCCGCATCCGGGGGTCATGAGCCCGGCTCCTTCGGTGGGCGTCCGCCGCCCGGCGGGCCCGCGAAGGCCTGCGCGATGTCCAGCCAGCGGCCGGCGTCGGGGCCGTCGGCGCGCAGGGCCAGGTCGGCGCGGTCGGCGCGCTGGGTGACCAGGAGGCAGAAGTCGAGGGCGGGGCCGGTGACGCGCTGCGCGGCGTCCTCGGGGCCGTAGGCCCACAGGTCGCCGGAGGGGGCACGCAGTTCGACGCGGAACGGGTCGGCGGGCGGGGTCAGGCCGTGCACGCCGTAGGCGAAGTCCCGTGTCCGCACCCCGAGCCGGGCCACATGCCGCAGCCGGTCGGTGGGTGGGCGCACCACACCCAGGGCGTCGGCCACGTCCTGCCCGTGCGCCCAGGTCTCCATCAGACGGGCCGTCGCCATGGAGGCCGTCGACATGGGCGGGCCGTACCAGGGGAAACGCGCCTTGGGCGGGGCGGCCCGCAGTGCCTCCTCCAGTGCCGTACGGCCCTCACGCCACCGGGCGAGCAACTCGCCGGGCGGCAGGCCCGCGCCCTCCTCGGCGCCCTCGTCGACGAACGAGTCCGGCGCGGCGAGGGCCTTCTCGACCAGGGCGTGGAAGCCGTCGGCGTCCGTGACGGCGAGCAGGGCCGAGCGGTCCGTCCAGGCGAGATGGGCGATCTGGTGGGCTACGGTCCAGCCGGGCGCGGGCGTCGCGAGCGACCAGCGCTGCGGGGGCGACCCGGCCACGAGGCGGTCGAGTTCCTCGCTCTCCTCGCGCAGATCGTCGATCACGGACAGCGGATCGGACACGGGCGCTCCCCTCGGGGCACGGCGGTGTGCGGGGTGGTGCGGCGTGCTGAGGAGCATGGCAGCGGGGCCAGAAACAATCAAGCGTGCTTGCATGAAACTGTGATGGTGGCCGGAAGCGTGCTCTTCGGCGGCGCGATCAATACACTCGGGGTCGCGCTCGTTCCATGGGGCACGCGTCGGGGGAGACACAAGAATGAGCACCTGGAATCCGGGCGGGCAGCCGCCGTACGACCCGAACGGTCAGCAGCCGTATCCGCCCCGGCCTGGGCCCTATCCGCCCTCACCGGGGCCGTACGCACCGCCGGGTGGCGGGTATCCGCCCCAGGCGCCGCCCGGGGCTGGTTATCCGCCCCATGTGCCGCCGCCCGGGGGTGGTCATCCGCCGCATGTGCCGCACCCCTACGTGCCGCACCCGGCTCCCCCGCCGCCGCCCGGTCCCGTCGCCCGCCTGTGGCGGCGGATCGGGCCCGTCCACACCGCGCGCCGGGTGTTCAGGCCGTCCCGGCCGGACCTCGTCGAGGACGCCTTCATCGCGCGCATGCAGAAGATCCGCACGCTGGTGGGGCTGGCCGCGGTGGTGTGGGTGTCGGTGAGCTACAAGGTCAGCAGCTCGCTGGGAGATGCCGCCGAGGACCGTCTCGACCAGTCGTGGTCCAACGTGCTGGTGCTGTCCGTGACGTTCCCGGTGGTCGTGGGCGTCCTGCTGGCCCTGACCGCGCCGTCCGCCCGCAGGGACCTGCTGCGCCGGGCCGCCAAGCCGGTCGGCGCGATGGTCGCCCTGATCGCCGCGGTGTTCGTGTTCCCGCTGATGGTGCTCACCGGCTTCGTCGACGGGCGGTTCGCCACCAACCCGGCGATGACCGTCGTCACGTGGGTGGTCGTGGTGCTCGTCCTGGTGTGGGTGCTGCCGTTCATCGCGTGGGGTGTCGGCCTGGCCCTGCTGCACGTGTTCCGCACGGCCGACATCCACCAGACGATGCCGCCGCTGCTCGCCATGACGCTGGTGTGGGAGACGACGCTGATCGACCTGTTCACCGGGGCGTACGCGGGGGTGCCGGGGCCGGTGCGGGTGGTGTTCCTGCTCGGTGCGCCGCTGTCGGTGACCGTGGTGGGGCTGTGGGAGCTGCGGCGGCTGCGGGCGCACTACGGCATCGACGTGCGAGGGATGCTGGTGCGCTAGGCCTGCGTTCGGATGGCCTTGTCCGCCTGCCTCGCCGCCGCCTCCAGCCGGTGCCGATGGGCTTCCCACATCGCCCGGTCGCCCGGGGGCATGCTGTCCTTCCCTGGCGTCAGGCCGACCGCCCCGTCGATGAGTTCGCGCACGATGTCGGCGTGGCCGGCGTGACGGCTGGTGTCGGCGATCACGCGCACCAGGATGTGGTGCAGCGTGGTCTCCCGCCGCTCCTCGGGCCACCACGGGACGTGACCGGTCGCGTCCAGCGGGAGCGCCGCGATCGTGCCGTCGGCGTGCTCCCAGGCCCTGCGGTAGAGCCCGGCGATGTCCTCGCGGGACTCGTCCGGGGTGGCCCACATGTCGGCGCCGGGTTCGGCGTCCCGCGTGTACCACCAGGACGGTGGGTTCTCGGCGAAGAACGGCCGGCCGAACGTGTCCCCGAAGTACCCCAGTTCCACCCCGGCGGTGTGCTTGACCAGTCCCAGCAGGTTGGTGCCGGTCGGGGTCAGGGGGCGGCGGATGTCGTACTCCGAGAGCCCGTCGAGCTTCCACAGCAGCGCGTCACGAGCGTCCTGGAGATAGCGGACGAGGTCGGCCTTGGCGTCGGGTGCGGTCATGCGGGCAGTCTTGCACCGGGCACTGACAACAGGGCCGGACTCCGACCGGCGGGACCCGACCGGGCCGGACCGCGACGCGGACCGCGCCTTCAGGAACGGTCTAGCCCTCCAGCCCCGTGCTCTCCAACGCCGCCTTCCTCTTCCGCCCCGGCCCCACCTGGGTGCGCACCGCCCCCATGCTCGCCGCGACGACGAGGGCGATCGCCGCAGCCTCGGCGGCGCTGAGGGCCTGGTCGAGGATGAGGAAACCGGCCGTCGCGGCGATGGCCGGTTCGAGGCTCATCAGGATCGCGAACGTGGAAGCGGGCAGGCGGCGCAGGGCGAGGAGTTCGAGGGTGTAGGGCAGGACCGAGGAGAGCAGGGCGACCGCCGCGCCCAGGCCCAGCGTCACCGGGTCGAGCAGCTTCGTCCCCGACTCGGCGATGCCCAGGGGCAGGAACAGCACCGCGCCCACCGCCATCGCCAGGGCCAGCCCGTCCGCCTGCGGGAAGCGGCGGCCCGTACGGGCGCTGAAGACGATGTAGGCCGCCCACATGGCGCCGGCCCCCAGGGCGAAGGCCGCACCCGTGGGGTCGAGACCGCTGAACCCTCCGCCGCCGAGGAGGAAGACACCGGCGAGGGCGAGGGCCGCCCAGACGACGTTGACCGCGCGGCGGGAGGCGAGGACCGACAGGGCGAGCGGGCCGAGGACCTCCAGCGTGACCGCCGGGCCGAGCGGAATGCGCGCGACGGCCTGGTAGAAGAGGCCGTTCATCGCGGCCATGGTGATGCCGAAGACGACGACCGTGCCCCAGTCGGTGCGCGAGTGGCCGCGCAGCCGAGGACGGCAGACCAGGAGCAGCACGACGGCCGCGACCAGCAGACGCAGCGCCACGACGCCGAGCGCACCCGCCCTGGGCATCAGCGTCACGGCGAGTGCGCCGCCGAACTGCACGGAGATGCCGCCGGCCAGCACCAGGCCCACGGGTCCGAGCGAGCCGAGCCGGCCCGGGCCGGCCGCGGGTGCGGCGGCGCCGGTCGTGGACTGGGGGGTGGCGGTGGTCTCCGGCGTGCTCACGGGCGGTCCTGGGGTCGGGGGTCGATGTCAGGGGTGGGGCGGCATGTGCGGTGCGTACACCCGGACACACGCAACGTACACCCCGATGCACTGCGTAGTCCAGGGTAATGGACTACGTCAGGTGCGTGAACCCCGTTTACCGCTGTCTCGCGGCGTGAGACGTCACCGCCGACAGGGACCGTGGACCGTGAGACGTCACCGCCGGGAGAGGTAGAGGTCGAACGCCTTGTGGAGCAGCCGGTTGAGCGGGTAGTCCCATTCGCCGAGGTACTCCACGGCCTCGCCGCCGGTGCCCACCTTGAAGCGGAGCAGGCCCAGCAGGTGGCTGGACTCCTCCAGGGTGTCGGTGATGCCGCGCAGGTCGTAGACGGCGGCGCCCAGACCGTGCGCGTCGGTCATCATGCGCCACTGCACGGCACTGCTCGGCTGAACCTCGCGGCGGCGGCCGGTGGAGGCGCCGTAGGAGTACCAGACGTGGTCGCCGACGGTCAGCATCGTGGCCGCGGCGAGCACCTCGCCGTCGTGGTGGGCGAGGTAGAGCCGCATCCGGTCCGGGTGTTCGGCGGTGAGCGCGCTCCACATACGCTGGAAGTACGGCAGGGGGCGTGGGACGAACCGGTCCCGCTCGGCGGTCTCGCAGTACAGCTCGTGGAAGGCCGGCAGGTCCTCCAGGTCGCCGCGCACGACCTTCACCCCGGCCTTCTCCGCCTTCTTGATGTTGCGGCGCCACTGCTGGTTCAGGCCGTTGTGGATGTCCTCCAGCGACCGGCCGGCGAACGGCACCTGGAAGACGTAGCGGGGCTGTCCCGCGGCGAAGCCGCCCTCGCCGGAGGCCTCGGACTGCCACCAGCCCATACGGCGCAGACCGTCCGCGACCTGACCGGCCCGCGGTTCGTACGACGTCGCCCGCACGTCGCGCAGCCGCCGGGCGGCCGGGTCGGCGATCGCCGCCTTGACCGCGTCGGCGCTCCAGCGGCGCACCACGACCGGCGGGCCCATGCGCACCGCGAAGGCGCCCTGTCGTCTCAGGTGCGCGAGCATCGGCTCCAGCAGGCGGTCGAGGCCGGGCTCGTGCCAGTCGAGGAGCGGCCCCTCGGGCAGATACGCGAAGTGGCGCGGCAGCCCGGGCAGCCGCGGGCCGGGCAGGGGGCGCAGCAGCGCCAGTCCCGCGCCGACGAGCTGCCCGTCGTCGTCGAACCAGCCGAGGCTCTCCGCCTTCCAGTCGGGCTTCACCTCGCCCCAGGACGGGACCTGGGTGTGGCTGGCGCAGGGGCGGGCCGTGACGAACGCGAGGTGCTCGTCACGGGTGATCGGCTGGACGCGGACGCTCATGCGCGGGCTCCTTCGAGCAGCGGCCCTCGACGGGCGGTGACTGGTCCCGCGAGCCTAGGAGCGGCCCCCTCCCTCCCCCGGCTCAGACACTCGGGTCCGCCCGTCCCGTGGCCCGAACGCCTCACGCTCCGTCGCGCGGGGGCTTCCCGTCCGCCTCGTCGCGCGCGGGGTGCCCGTCCGCCTCGCCGTGCCCGGCGTTTGCGTCCAGCGCCTCGGCCAGCACCTCCGCCAGGTGCCTGCCCCGTACGCCCGCCAGCTGCTCCAGCTGGGTGCGGCAGGAGAAGCCGTCCGCCAGGACCACCGTGCCGTCCGGGGCGTCCCGCACCGAGGGCAGGAGCTGTTCCTCCGCGCAGGCGGTGGACACCTCCCAGTGGCCCTTCTCGAAGCCGAAGTTTCCCGCGAGGCCGCAGCAGCCGCCGCTCAGTTCGCCGGTGAGCAGGGCCGCTTCCCGCAACCGGCGGTCGGCGGCGTCGCCGAGCACCGCGTGCTGGTGGCAGTGGGTCTGCCCGGCCACCGGACGCTCCACGCGCGGCGTCGTCCAGGCGGGGGCATGGCGCTCCAGCGTCTCCGCGAAGGTGAGGACCTTGGCGGCGAGGCGGGCCGCGCGCGGGTCGTCGGCCAGCAGCTCGGGGACGTCGGTGCGCAGGGCCGCCGCGCAGCTCGGTTCCAGGACCACGACCGGCGCGTCGGTCTCCAGCACCGGTTCCATCAGGTCGAGCGTGCGGCGCATGACGGCCCGGGCCCGGTCCAGCCGGCCCGTCGACACGTAGGTCAGCCCGCAGCAGACCCGGCCACGGCCGCGCAGCAGGGACAGCGGGTCGAGGGCGACCGTCCTGCCGTCGCCCACCGGTGGCTTCTCCAGCCGCAGCGTCGGCGGCAACGCCACCCGCAGCCCGGCCGCCTCCAGCACCCGCACGGCGGCCTGCCCCACGCCCGGCGAGAGATGCTCGGTGAAGGTGTCGGGCCACAGGACGACCAGCGGCCCCCGCCCTGCGCCGCCGAAACCGCCGTGGACACGTTCGCCGCCACCGGCCACACCCCTCGCACCGGCCCCACCCCTTGCACCGGCACCAGCACCGCCGCCCCCTGCCCCGCGCCGCTCCCACCACCCGCTGAACGTCCGCGTCGCCAGCCGTGGGATGTCCCGCTCGGGCGTGATCCCGCCCAGCCGCTTCGCCACCCGGGCCAGGGGCGGTACCGCGGACAGCGCGTTGACCAGGCGTGCCGTGCGGGTGCGGGACACCGCCCGGAGCCACTCCGGCAGCCGGCCCATCGAGTGGTGCGCGGCGGGCCGGCGCCGCCCGGCGTAGTGCTGGTGCAGGAACTCCGCCTTGTACGTGGCCATGTCGACCCCGACCGGGCAGTCCGACCGGCAGCCCTTGCAGGACAGGCACAGGTCCAGCGCGTCCCGGACCTCGGTCGAGCGCCAGCCGTCCGTCACCACCTCACCGGCGAGCATCTCGTGCAGCAGCCGGGCCCGCCCGCGTGTGGAGTGCTCCTCCGCACCCGTCGCCCGGAAGGACGGGCACATGACGCCCGAGCCGGACACCGACGTCGTACGGCACTTGGCGACGCCCACGCAGCGCCGCACCGCCGCCGAGAAGTCACCGCCGTCGGCGGGATAGCCGAAGGCGACGTCGACCGGTTCGCGCGGCAGGACCGAGAAGCGCAGGTCGGCGTCGAGGGGCGCGGGGCGCACGAGCATCCCGGGGTTGAGCAGGTCGTCCGGGTCCCACACGCCCTTGACCCGCTCGAACAGGCCCACCATCTGCGCCCCGTACATCCTCGGCAGCAGCTCGGCCCGCGCCTGCCCGTCGCCGTGCTCCCCGGACAGCGATCCGCCGTGCGCCACCACCAGCTCCGCCAGTTCCTCCGAGAAGCGGCGGAAGCGGGCGACGCCGGCCTCGGTGAGGAGGTCGAAGTCGATACGGACGTGGATGCAGCCGTCCCCGAAGTGCCCGTAGGGCGTGCCGCGCAGTCCGTGCGCCGCCGTCAGCGACCGGAAATCGCGCAGGTACGCGCCGAGCCGGGCGGGCGGTACCGCGCAGTCCTCCCAGCCCGGCCATGCTTCCGTGCCGTCCGGCATGCGCGTCGCCGTACCGCTCGCGTCCTCCCGGATCCGCCACAGGGCGCGCTGCCCGGCCGGGTCGGTGACCACGAGCGCGTCCAGGACGTCGGCGGCCCGCACGATCGCCTCCGCACGCGCGCGTGCCTCGCCCGCGGACTCCCCGCCGGTCTCCACGAACAGCCAGGCCCCGCCCCTCGGCAGCGTCTCCGGGGAGGGCACCAGGTCCGCCGCCATGCCCTCCACCGTCAGCGGGCAGAACGGCAGCAGCCCGGCCGCCGCCTCCGCCGCCGCGCTCTCGTCGGCGTAGCCCAGCACGGCCAGGGCACGCGCGCGTGGCGCCTCGACCAGGCGTACGACCGCCTCCGTCAGGACGCCGAGGGTGCCCTCGGAACCGCAGAAGGAGCGGGCCACGTCGGCGCCGCGCTCGGGCAGCAGGGCGTCCAGCGCGTACCCGGAGATGCGGCGGGGCAGTTCCGGGAAGCCGGTGCGCAGGCGCGCCAGTTCTCCCTCGGCCAGGGCGCGCAGGCCGTCCGGTGCCCCGGCCCAGTCCTGCCCGAGCCGCAGCCGCTCGCCGCGCACGGTGACGACGTCCAGTTCCCGCACGCTGTCGGCGGTCGTCCCCCACGCCACGGAGTGCGAGCCGCACGAGTTGTTGCCGATCATGCCGCCGAGCGTGCAGCGGCTGTGCGTCGACGGGTCCGGACCGAACCGCAGGCCGTGCGGGGCGGCGGCCTCCTGGAGCCGGTCGAGGACGAGGCCGGGCTGCACGACGGCCGTCCGTGCCTCGGCGTCCAGCGACACGAGCCGGTTCATGTGCCGGGTGAAGTCCAGCACCACGCCCGTGCCCGTCGCCTGTCCGGCGATCGACGTGCCACCGCCTCTGGCGACGACCGGGACCCCCCGCTCCCGGCACACCTCCAGGGCGGCCGCCACGTCGTCGGCGTCACGGGGGGCCACCACACCCAGGGGCACCCGCCGGTAGTTGGAGGCGTCCATGGTGACCAGCGCCCGGGACGTGACGTCGAACGCCACGTCACCCCGGACGGCCCGGCGCAGCTCCGCCTCGAGGGCGGCCAGATCCCCGACATCCGTCATGCGTCCAGCATGCACCCGGCCACTGACGGTGACGGGCCGGGGCTCCTCCGGCGGCTCAGCCCTTGACCGCGGAGCTCGCCACACCCTCGACGAACCAGCGCTGGAAGAACGCGAAGACGATCAGCACGGGCAGTACCAGCAGCACGCCGAAGGCGAGGATCTGGCCCCAGTCCGGGGGCTGCTGGCCCTGGAAGACGCTCATCTCCAGCGGCAGGGGGCGCACGGACGGGTCGGACACCATCAGCACCGGCCACAGGAAGGAGCCCCACTGGATGAGGAAGGTGAGGATCGCGACCGAGGCGAACACCGGCCTGGACATCGGCACGATGATCGCGAAGAAGGTGCGCCAGGGGCCCGCCCCGTCCAGCCGGGCCGCCTCCTCGATGCTCGGCGGGATCTTCTTGAAGAACGTGTGGAACTGGTAGATCGCGAAGGCGTTGGCGACGAACGGCAGCGCCTGGATGAACAGCGTGTTGCGCTGGCCGTTGAACATGTAGAACAGCGGCACCGCCACCGACTCGAACGGGATCAGCATCAGCAGCAGGACGAGGGTGAACACCGCGTTCTGCCCCCGCCACTTCAGCCGCGTCAGCCCGTAGGCCGCCATCGAGTTGACGATCAGCCCTCCCGTCACCACCACGAACGACAGCAGCACCGACACGCCCATGAACTGCCAGAAGTGGCCGGTGCTCTCGGAGTTCAGGCTGTCGAGGACGGCGGTGTAGTTGTCGAAGGAGAGGTGGGTGGGCAGGAAGCCGGACAGGCCGTTGAGGACCTCGTCCGACGGCTTGAGGCTGCCGAGGAAGAGGTAGAGCGCGGGGAGGGCGAAGACGAACGCCAGGACGCTCAGGACGGTGTAGTCGAGGACGCGGCGCACGGGCGTACGGGTCATGGCCATGGGTGGGTCAGTCCTCGTTGTCGGGCCGGACGACGCGGCGCTGGACGATGGTCAGGGCGACGACGATCAGGAAGAACACCACGGTGACGGCCGAGGCCTGGCCGATGTCGTTCTGGTCGAAGGCGGTGGTGACGGCCTGGTACATCACCGTGCGGGTGGCGTCCTCGTCCAGGCCACCGCCGCGGATGAGGACGTACACCTGGTCGAAGACCCGGAAGGACAGCACCGAGGTCAGCATCGCGACGAACACGAGGGTGCCGCGGATGCCGGGCAGGGTGACGTGCCGGAACTGCTGCCATCGCGAGGCCCGGTCCAGCTCGGAGGCCTCGTAGAGCTCGCCCGGGATCTGCTGGAGGCCGGCGAGCAGGATGACCATCTGGAAGCCGACGCCCTGCCACACCGACAGCACGATGACCGAGCCCATCGCGGTGAGGCCGTCCCCGAGCCAGTCGAAGGCGCCCCAGTTGCCGAGACTCACCGCGTCCAGCGCGGAGTTGAGCATGCCCTGCTCGCTGCGGGCGAGGATCAGCCGCCAGATCACGGCGACCAGCGCCATCGGGAAGACCACCGGCATGAAGAAGAAGGACCGGAACAGGCCGATGGCCTTCAGCTTGCGGTTGAGCAGGATGGCCAGCGCCAGCGCCAGGCCGGTCTGGAGCGGTACGACGACGACGGCGAAGGTCAGGTTGTTCAGCAGCGCCCGCAGGAACGGGCCGGACAGGTCGGGGTCGGTGAACAGCCGCCGGTAGTGCTCCACGCCGAAGAAGGTGGGTTCCAGCGGCGAGCCGAGGCGGACGTTGTAGAAGGACAGCACGACGGCGTAGCCGAACGGGATGCCGACGAAGGCGATCAGCCCGCCGACGGCAGGGGCCGCCATCAGCAGTCCGTGCAGCCGGTCACGGTTGCCGCGCGCGTGACGCGGCGGCTTCGCGGGGGGTGCGGACGAGGCGGCCTGCGCCGGGCCTCGGGCCGCGGCGGGCGCGGGTTCCACGGTTTTCACGACAGGGGTCCTCTTCCCGGCGGGGCGGGCGCCTCGGCGGGTGGCTGTGTCACCACGCCGACGGCGGCCGCCCGGGCCGATGCGTCCTGCGGGTTACGGGATCTCGTAGCCGGCGTTGTCGGTGAAGTCCCGGTCGATGGCGCGGGCGGCCTTCCGCAGGGCTTCCTGGGGGTCGGCGCCGCCGTAGATCGAGTTGAGGGCCGTGTTGAACTTGGCGGTGACGGTGGGGTATCCGGCGGTCACCGGGCGGGTGACGGCGACGCAGGAGGAGGTGATGTCGCTGTCGCCGCAGGGCTTGGCCAGCTGGTCGGCGAAGAGCTGGAGCGGGCCGCCCTTCTTGTACAGCTCGCTCTTGGCGAGAGCGGTCTTGGTGGCGGGCACGGCGCCGTTGGCCTTCGTCATCGCGCCGACGTTGGTGTCGTTCAGCAGATAGTCCAGGAAGGTGCCGGCGGCCTTGCCGTTCTTGCTGTCGGCGCCGATGCCCCACGCCCACGAACCCTGGCCGGTCTTGGGACCGTTGCCGAAGTCCGGCAGCGGCAGCACGGCGAGGTCCTCCCCGAGGGCCTCGCTGTAGGCGGGGTAGTTCCAGTGGCCGACCCAGCTCAGCGCCACCTTGCCCTTGGCGAAGGCGTTGCCGTCGGTGTTGGGGTCGACGTAGGGCTTCCACGACTGGAAGGTCTTCATCGCGGAGACGGCCTTGGGGCTGTCGAGGGCGCCCTCCGCCTTGCCGTCCTTCAGCAGGCCGCCGCCGGCCGACCAGACGATCGGGGAGAAACCGAAGGTGCCCCACTCGGAGGCCAGGCCGTACTGCTCCGAAATGTCGAGGACCTTGCCGTCGGAGTCTCCGCCCTTGAGCGTCTTGAGGGCCTTGCCGAACTCCTCGGCCGTCCAGGCGTCGTCCAGGCCGGTCGGGTACTTCACGCCGGCCGCGTCCAGCAGCTTCTTGTTGGCGTACATGCCGAGCCCGGCGTCGAACATGCCGAGGCCGTAGTGCTTGCCGTCGATCTCGCCCTGCGCCTTGATCGCGTCGGTGGCGTTGGCGAGGGTCTTGGCGGAGACGTGGCCGTCGACCGGGGCGAGCTTGCTGTTGTAGACGAAGTTGGCCATCGTCGGGCCGTCGAACTCCAGCACGTCCGGCAGTTCGGAGGCGTCGGTGGCGGTGATTGTCTTCGTGTAGTCCTTCTCCGGTATGAGCTTCAGCTCGGCCTTGACGTCGCTCTGCGAGGAGTTGAAGGACTTCACCGCGTTCTGCAGCGCGGTCGCCTCGCTCGCCTGGCCCTGGTGGGCCCAGACGCTGATGGTGCCCTTGCCGCTGCCCTCCTCGGCGGAGGTGTCGCCGCCGGCGCCCCCGCCGCCACAGGCGGCCAGCGCGGCCAGCGGCAGCAGGGCGAGGGCCGTCAGGCCCGTACGGCGGTGTTTTCCGTGACCGTTGATCATGGTGGTGCCTCCGAGGGCGGGTGTGCGGCAAGTGCGCGGTGGGTGCGAGACCGGCGGGGCCGCCGGTGCGCGGACGGTGGCCGGGGGCGGGAGCGGCCCTCCGGGGCGGACGTACGAGAGGGGGCGGACGTGCAGGGGGGACGGACGTGCAGGGGGGACGGACGACGGGGCGGGCGTTCGAGGGGGCGAGTGAGGGCTACCGCCGGTTGCCGTGCGGCGGAGCGGTGGTCTCGCGGAGGATGAAGCGGATGGGCATCTCGACGGGCCGCGCCGGCCCGGCGTCGGGTTCGTCCAGCCGCGTCAGCAGCAGCCGGGCCGCCTCCCGGCCCTGGGCCGCGACCGGCTGGGCCACGGTGGTCAGCCCGACCACCTCGGAGAGCTCGTGATCGTCGAAGCCGACCACGGACACGTCCTCGGGCACCCTCAGCCGGTGCCGGCGCAGGGCACGCAGCGCGCCCATCGCCATCTCGTCGGACTGGGCGAACACGGCGGTCGGCGGATGGCGCAGCGCCAGCAGTTCGGTCATGGCCCGCTCGCCGCCCTCGACGGTGTAGCCGCCGTCCGCCTCCAGGGCGGGATCGAGCTCGATCCCGGCGTCGGCCAGCACGTCCCGGTAGCCCTGCCGGCGGTCGAGGGGTGTGGTCCAGTGCAGCGGCTCGCTGGCGCCGGAGATCATGCCGATGCGCCGGTGGCCGAGGTTGACCAGGTGCCGTACGGCGCTCTCCGCCCCGCCCCGGTCGTCGATGCCGACCACCGTGAAGCCGGGCCGGGCACCGCCGACCGTGGTCGCCAGCGGCACGCCGAGGGAGCACAGGGCGGCGGCTTCCTCCGGGTCCGGGATCAGCAGGGACAGCACGGCGTCGACCCGCTTGCGGATCGGCAGCTTGGTGAAGAAGCGCTTGCGCGCCTCCGGTGAGCCGAGGTTGTACAGCAGGACGTCGTACCCGGCGGCGCTGAAGACCTTCTCCGCCGCGTCCAGCACCGTGCCGAAGAACCAGCGGCCGACGTAGGGGACGACGACGCCGATGGTGTAGGTGCGGCCGCTGGCCAGGCTGGAGGCCGAGCGCGAGGCGGTGTAGCCCAGTTCGGCGGCGGCCTCGACGATCCGGGCCCGCATCTGCTCCGACACTCCCGAACGGCCGCGCAGGGCGCGGGACACGGTGGACGCCGAGACGCCGGTGGCCTCGGCGACATCGGTGATGCTGACCGTCACGGGACGCTCCTTGATCGGGGGCACGCCGCGTGGCCGGGGGTCCGGAGCACGTCGGCGGGAGTGGGAGTGACGAGACCGTAAACCCGCCCACCTGGTTGCGCAAGCGTTTGCGTTCAGTTTTACTTCGGCTGACTCTCAGAGGAACTCCGCCCAGCAAGATCACAGCGCACGCGTTTGAGTGCCGCTGTCGGCAGACAGGACCTGTCCATGCGATACGCGCCGCCCGGCCTCTGCGTGAACGACTTCGACCTCCTGCGCCACGCGGACGGCACCTACACCGTGCTGCACCTCCAGGGCCCGTGGACGGCCGAGTTCGACCACCTGCGCATGGAGACCTCCTACGGCAGGGCCACCTCCGCCGACCTGGTCCACTGGGAGCCGCAGGGCACGGCCTTCGGCAACGGCCTGCCGGGCCGCTTCGACCAGCAGGCGGTGTGGACCATGCACGCCTTCCCGCACGGCCCCGGCACGGCGATGCTCTACACCGCCGTCTCCGGACTCACCCCGGGCGGCTGGCCCCTGCAGTCGATCGGCCTGGCCCGCTCCGAGCGCACCGACGGCACCGGCTGGCGCCGCCACGGCACCGGACCGGTCGCCGAGGCGGACGGGCGCTGGTACCGCACGGGCGAACGCATGGGCTGGCGCGACCCCTTCGTCGTACGCGACGACGAGTCCGACGGCTGGGTGATGGTGGTCTGCGCCGCCGACGCCTCGCTGCCCGTCGACGTCGGCGGGTGCGTCGCCTGGGCGACCTCCGACGACCTGGAGCACTGGACGGTCCAGCCGCCGCTGGTCTCCCCCGGCGACGTCGACGAGTTCGAGTGCCCGGTCCTCGAACGCCTCGACGACGGCAGCTGGCTGCTGCTCGGCTCCATCGGCGCCACCCGGGGCTTCGAGGCGTGGACCGCTCCGCGCCTGCGCGGCCCGTGGACCCGCCGCGGCCCGCTCGGCCCCACGGGCGCGTACGCCCCGCGCGTCGTCGCCGCCCCCGACGGCTCCCGCGTCGTGCTGCACACCACCCCGCGCCGCGTCGGCCTCAGCGACACCGGCGAGCGCTGCCGCGGCATGCTCGCCCAGCCCAAGTCCCTCGCCGTACCCGCGGATTCGGCGCCCCGCCTGGAATGGTGGCCGGGCCTGGACCCCTGGCTCGGCGAGGAGACGTACGACGCCCCGCTGCACGCGGTCGGTGACATCGCCCTGTCCGGCCGCACCGAGATCACCCTGCGCGCGCATGTCTCCGACGGGGCCCGGCCCGCGCTCACGGTCGGCTGCGACGGCAAGCACCTCCGGGTCACCGGCCCGGACGGCGACCTGCTCGGTGAGACCCTCCTGCCGGACCCCGCCGCCGCACTGCGCATCCTCACCGTCGGCGAGTACGTCGAGGTCTACGCCGACGGCGTCTTCGTCCTCACCACCCTGTGCTATTCGGGCCGCCCCGCCCCCTGGACGGCCACGACCGAGGGCGTGACCCGCCCCGTCGCCGTCCGCCCCCTGCGGCTGCCGGACCCGCACCGCGACGACGCCTCGGCCGTCTGGCCCGGCCCGCCCCCGCACTGACCGGCCGCACACCGTCCGAACCGGCCCGCCCCCGCACTGACCTGTCCACACACCGTCTCACCCGACGGACGACGTTTCGCCCAGGTTTCTGGAAACGGCTACGCTCCCCTTCGTGGCTGAGATCCAGATTCCTGCTGACATCAAGCCCGCCGACGGTCGATTCGGCGCGGGCCCCTCCAAGGTGCGGGTGGAGGCGCTGGACGCCCTGGCCGCCACCGGCACGTCCCTGCTCGGCACCTCCCACCGTCAGGCCCCCGTCAAGAGCCTGGTCGGCCAGGTGCGCGAGGGCATCAGTGAGCTGTTCCAGATCCCCGACGGCTACGAGGTGGTCCTCGGCAACGGCGGCTCGACCGCGTTCTGGGACATCGCGACGCACGGCCTGATCGAGAACAGGTCGCAGCACCTCACCTTCGGCGAGTTCTCCTCCAAGTTCGCCAAGGCCGCGAAGCTCGCGCCCTGGCTGGCCGAGCCGGACGTCGTCTCCGCCGACCCGGGCACGCATCCCGAGGCGGTCGCCGAGGCGGGCGTGGACGTCTACGCGTTCACCCACAACGAGACCTCGACCGGTGTCGCCATGCCGATCAAGCGCGTGGCCGGTGCCGACGAGGGCGCGCTGGTACTGGTGGACGCCACTTCCGGCGCGGGCGGCCTGCCGGTCGACGTCTCCGAGACGGACGTCTACTACTTCGCCCCGCAGAAGTCCTTCGCCTCCGACGGCGGCCTGTGGATCGGCGTCTTCTCCCCGGCCGCGATCGAGCGCGCCGAGCGGATCCACGCCTCCGGCCGCCACGTCCCGGAGTTCTTCTCGCTGCCGACGGCGATCGACAACTCCCGCAAGAACCAGACGTACAACACCCCGGCCCTCGCCACCCTCTTCCTGCTGAACCAGCAGCTGGAGTGGATCAACGGCCAGGGCGGCCTGGACTGGTCGGTCCGGCGCACCGCCACCTCCGCCCGCACGCTCTACGGCTGGGCCGAGGACATCAAGTACGCCAACCCGTTCGTCACCGACCCGGCCAAGCGCTCGCAGGTCATCGGCACGATCGACTTCACCGACGAGGTCGACGCGGCCGCCGTCGCCAAGGTGCTGCGCGCCAACGGCATCGTCGACACCGAGCCCTACCGCAAGCTCGGCCGCAACCAGCTGCGCGTCGCGATGTTCCCGGCGATCGACCCGGCGGACATCGAGGCGCTCACCAAGTGCGTCGACTACGTGATCGAGAAGCTCTGACCTTCTCCCGTACGTGAGGGCCTTCTCCCGTAGGTGAGGGCCGAGGGCGTCCCGCTCGCGCGGGGCGCCCTCTCCCGTACTCGGGCTCCCTCGCCCTCAAGGACCATCTCCGGCTCAGGCCGGCCCTGCGTCCACGCCCGCCGGCACCGAGCGCGCCACCCGGAACCCCACGTCGTCGATCCGGAACGTCGGATGGCTCCGGCGGCGTACCGAGGCGCGGCAGCTCCAGTGCTCGTCGGACCAGCCGCCGCCCCGCAGCACCCGGTAGGTGCCGTAGACCTCGGCGTCGTAGAGGTCCCAGCACCAGTCCCAGGTGTTGCCCAGCATGTCGTGCAGGCCCCAGGCGTTGGGCCGCTTGCCGCCCACGGGGTGGATGCGGTCGTCCGCGTTGCCGCGGTACCAGGCGATCTCGTCGAGCGGGCCGTAACGGGGGCTGGTGCCGCCGGCGCGGCAGGCGTGTTCCCACTCGGCCTCGGTGGGCAGCCGGTAGCCGTCGGCGGAGGTGTCCCAGCCCGCCTGCCCGTCCCCGGGCCGCACGTCGTAGACGGGGGTCAGGCCCTCGCGTACCGACAGGGCGTTGCAGAACCGGACCGCGTCCCACCAGGACACGCCCTCGACGGGCAACCGGTCGCCCCGGGCCGTGCTCGGGCGCTCGCCGGTGACCTCGGCGTACCGGGCCTGGGTGACCGGCACCGCCCCCATCCGGAACGACGCGACCTCGGCTTCCCAACTGCGCTGTGTCCGCCGGTCGGACAGCGTGACGCGTCCCGCAGGGACGGCCACCAGGTCGTCGTTCATGCGTTCCCCCATGACCGGACACCCTAGGTCGTGTCCTCGGTGGACGGCGAAGGGCGCCCGGCGAGTACCGCCCGGGCGCCCCTGTGTCGTCCTGTCAGGCCTGGGTCACCGGGACGCTCAGCGTCCGGACCCCAGGATCCCGCGCAGGCTGTCGCCTACCGCCGCGACGGCCGGCTGCGTCGCGGCCGCCGCCTTCTGCGCCGCCGACTGCGGCTTCGGGTCGGCGGTCTTCTTGCACACCGCGTCCGCCACACCGTTGCCGTGCGGGACCTTGCCGTTGGTCAGGTACGTGGCGAGGTACTTGTCGAGGCAGGCGTTGCCGCCGAGCGTGATGCCGTGGTTGCCGCCGCCCTGTTCCACCACCAGGCTGGACTTCTTCAGCAGCCGATGCATGGTGACACCGCCCTCGTAGGGGGTGGCCGCGTCGTCCGTCGCCTGGAACAGCAGCACCGGCGGGAGCTTGCTGTTGGAGACGTTCACCGGCTTCAGCGACTTCGTCGGCCAGAACGCGCACGGCGCGTTGTACCAGGCGTTGTTCCAGGCCATGAACGGGGCCTTCTCGTACACCGCCCAGTTGTCCTTGCGCCACTGCTTCCAGTCGCGCGGCCAGGACGCGTCACGGCACTGCACCGCGGTGTAGACGCTGTAGCCGTTGTCGCCGGAGGCGTCGATCGCCGCGATGTCGTCGTAGGCCTTGACCAGCGGGGCGGTGTCGTGCTGGTTGACGTAGGCCGCGAAGGCCTGGGCGAGCGTGGGCCAGTAGGCGTTGTTGTAGCCGCCGGGTATGAAGATGTCCTCCAGCTCGGAGGCGCCCACCTTGCCGCCCGCGGGCTTCTTGGCCAGGGCCGCCCGCATGGCGTACCACTTGGCCTCGATCTTCTTGGGGTCGGTGCCGAGCTTGTAGGTGCCGTTGTACTTGGCTGTCCACGCCATGAGCGCCTTGTGGCGCTTGTCGAAGGCGTAGTCCTGCTGGATGTTGTCGTCGTACCAGACGCCGTTCGGGTCGACGATCGAGTCAAGCACCAGGCGCCGCACCCGCTCGGGGAACAGCTTGGCGTAGACCGCACCCAGGTAGGTGCCGTACGAGTAGCCGAAGTAGTTGATCTTCGACGCGCCGAGGGCCTTGCGGATGGAGTCCATGTCCTTCACGGCGCTGACCGTGTCGATGTAGGGCAGGACGTCCTTGTACTTCGTGCCGCAGGCCTGGGCGAAGGCCTTGGCGCGGGCGACGTTGGCCTTCTCGAGCGCCGGGGTGCTGGGCACGGAGTCGGGTCGGACCGGGTCGAAGTGGCCCGGCTTGCAGTCCAGGGCGGGCTGGCTCTTGCCCACTCCGCGCGGGTCGAAGCCGATGACGTCGTACTGGGCGGCGACCTCCTTGGGCAGGGAGGACGCGACGAACGAGGCCAGCGACAGACCGCTGCCACCGGGGCCGCCGGGGTTGACCAGCAGCGGGCCCTGGGACTTCGACGCGGTGTGCGGCACACGGGACAGCGCCAGCGTGATCTGCTTCCCCCGCGGCTTCGCGTGGTCGAGCGGCACCTTGACCGACCCGCACTGGAGCGTCGGGGAGTCGTCGGTCCCGCACTTCTTCCACGTGACCTTCGCCGCGGCGCTCGTCACGGCGGCGTTCGCCGACTGCGACGGGCCGGCGTTGGCGGGGGCGGCGGTGAGTGTCCCGGTCAGGACGACCGTGGCGCCGCACAGGAGGGCTGCGCTTCTTCTCATGGAGTCTCTCGCAACGGTGAGGGGGGTCGAACCCGTGAGTAACACGGGCCGTGCCGCATCGTTTCGGAAGAGCACCCCTCACACGTACGCATTCGACGAAGACTTGACCGAATCGAGTCATAGCCTGTTCACAGAAAACCCCTCAGAAAGGGGGAGTTCTGGCCATTCCAGGCAGGTCGCCCTGCCGGGGTACGCCCGGCGCGCACCGGGCGTACCACCTCAGACCCTGATCACGTCGCCGTGCACCGCACGCTCGGCACGCTCCCGCCCCCGGGCGCACCGCCCAGGCCGAAGCTCGTGGAACCCGCCACCGGCACGCTCCCGTTGTGCGCGGCGTTGACCGCCGTGACGGTCGCCCCGCTCTGGGTGTACGAGGCGTTCCACATGCTCGTGACCTTCTGCGAGCCGCTCCATGTCCAGCTCACCTGCCAGGACTTCAGCGGGACACCGCTCGTGTTGGTCACCTTCACCTCGGCGTTGAAGCCGCCGCCCCAGTCGCTGCTGACGGTGTAGGCGGCGGTGCAGGTGGGCGTGGGGTCACCCGGCCCGCCCGGGCCGGGCCCCGTGCCGCCACCTCCGAAGCCCGGGGCCTTGACGGGCGCCAGGTACGCGTCCTTCACCGTGTCGACCGTCTGCCAGTCGTCCTTCAGGATGCCTCCCGTGTCACCGGAGTTGGGGTTCCAGGACCAGAACGTCCAGTGGAAGCTGTCGGTGCCGTACGCCGACGTGGAGCGCAGGTACTTCACCAGCTCGGCCAGCCACTTCTGGTCCACCGAGGGCTTCAGCGTCGTACCGAACTCGCCGAGCCACACCGGGGCGATGTTCTGCTTGAAGAGGTAGCCCCAGTACTTGTCCCAGATCCCCGGCATGTTGGCGGGGAAGGACGGGTCCGTGAACCAGGACTGCTCGGCCACCGACGTCGCGTAGTCGTGCGCCGAGTACACCAGCCGGTTCGCAACGTCCAGCCGGACCGGGTACTGGGCCGCGCCCATGAGGTTGCCGCCCCACCAGATGCTGTTGCCGTTGAACGTCTGCACGCCCTCGACCATGATCAGCAGCTCGGGGTTGACCGACAGCACCGCGTTGCCCGCGCGCTCGGCGGCCAGGCGCCAGTCGCGGGAGGTGTCGCCGCAGCCCCAGCAGGCCGGGTCGTGGGGCTCGTTGTGCAGGTCGATGCCGATGACCGTGGAGTTGCCCTTGTAGCGCGCGGCCAGGGCCTTGAGGTTGGTGATCCAGGTCGACTCCGGGACCGAAGCCGTGTACCAGAGCGCCGACTGACCTGCCGCGTCCGGGCGGTGGCGGTCCAGGACGACCTTGAGGCCGGACTGGCCCGCGTAGGCCACGATCTTGTCCAGGACCTGGAGCGAGGTCAGCCCGCGCAGGTCCGTGTTCCTGCCGTCGAGGTTGATGCCCTCGGGCATGGCGCCGGGCTTGAGGATGTCGTCGCTGTAGGGCACGCGGAGGGTGTTGTAGCCCAGTGACCTGATCTGGTCGATCATGCTCTTGTAGTCGCGTGTCCACAGGCCGTGGGCGACGCGGTTGGAGGTCTCGAAGCCGAACCAGTTGATGCCGGCGATCCGGACCGGCTGCCCGGCCGCGTCCAGGATCTGGCGGCCGCTGGTGTGCCAGTAGCCGGCACCGGGGGCCTCGGCGGTGGCATCGGCTCGGGCCGACTGCACGCCGGCCAGCGGTAACAGGAGCGCCGCGGCAACACACAGGGCTCTGCGCAGACTGCGGAACATGTGGCTGCTTCCTCTCGGGTTCCTCGGGGGAGGGGAGGCACGGCACCCGGAACAGGTTGGGAGCGCTCCCATCGCGCCGCGCACCTTCCAGAGAACGGATGCAGCATGGGCACGTCAAGACTCTGGAAGGTGTGCGATCGCTCCGGCCGCTACCGGCTCAGCTTCCGGAACCGCCGTACGGCCAGCGGCAGGAAGACCATTGTCAGGATCACCGGCCACACCCCGGCCATCAGCAGGGCGTGCCGCTCCACCCAGGAGTCACCGCCCCCGACCGGCGTCCCGAACAGCTCGCGGGTCGCCGCCGCCGTGGAGGAGATCGGATTCCAGGCCGCCACCCGGCCCAGCCAGTCGGGCATGAGCTGCGGCGCGACGAAGATGCTGGAGATCATCGTCAGCGGGAAGGCGACGGCGAACAGGCCGCCCGCCGCTTCCGGGTTGGGCACCAGCAGGCCGAGCCACACGCCGACCCAGATCAGCGCGAAGCGCAGCCAGAGCAGCAGACCGAACGCGGCGAAGAAGGCGAAGCCGCCGTCCGGGCGCCAGCCCATCGCGAGGGCCGTCAACATCATGATCGCCAACTCGGCGCAGGCCACGATCAGATCGGTGACCCCGCGCCCGGCCACCACGGCGGAGGACGCCATCGGCATGGAGCGGAAACGGTCGATGACGCCCTTGGTGGAGTCGTACACCACGACCGTGGCGGTGTTCATGAAGCCGAACGCCATGGTCATCACGAACATGCCCGGCATCAGGAAGTCCTTGTAGTCCCCGCCGCCCGGCACCTTCATCGCGCTGCCGAAGACATAGCCGTACATCAGTACGGAGAGGATCGGGAAGCCCAGCTGCCAGGCGATGTTGACCGGCTGGCGCCGGTAGTGGGTCAGGCCGCGGCGGACGATGTTCCAGCAGTCGGCGAGCAGCCAGTACGTGCCGCTGCGGGTGCTCGGCGCGCTCAGGTCGGTGGCACTCACGCCGCGGCCTCCTGCTCCGTACGGTGTCCGGTCAGGCGCAGGAACACGTCGTCGAGGCTCGGCCTGCGCAGCCCGATGTCCTCGACGCGGACTCCCTCGTCCTGGAGGGTCCGTGCGACCTCGGTGAGCGCGGTGACCCGGTCGGTGACCGGGGCGTGCACCCGCGCCTCCGTCTCGTCCGCCTCGGGTTCGCCGTCCGCCACCCGGGCGACGACCTTCACCACCCGCGGGATCTCGGACCGCTCGGCCACCACGACCTCGATACGGTCACCGCCGACCAGGTCCTTCAGCCCGTCCGGGGTGTCGTCGGCGATGGCCCGCCCCTGGTCGATGACGGTGATGCGGGAGGCGAGCTTGTCGGCCTCCTCCAGGTACTGCGTGGTGAGCAGCACGGTCGTGCCGCCCGCCACCAGGGCCCGCAGGGATTCCCAGACTTCACCCCGGCTGCGGGGGTCGAGACCGGTCGTCGGCTCGTCGAGGAAGAGGACGGCCGGGGCGAGGATCATCGACGCGGCGAGGTCGAGGCGGCGCCGCATACCGCCGCTGTACTTGCCCACGCCCTTGCCGGCGGCGCCGGTCAGGTCGAACTGCTCCAGCAGCTCGGCCGCCCGGAGCCGGGCCCGCTTGCCGCCGAGGTGGAACAGGCGGCCGAACATCTCCAGGTTCTGCCGGCCGGTGAGCACCTCGTCCACCGCCGCGTACTGGCCGGTGAGGCCGATCCGGGCCCGGACCTCGCGCGCCTGCCGGACGACGTCCAGACCCGCGACCGTCGCGCTGCCCCCGTCCAGGCGGATCAGCGTGGACAGGATGCGGACGGCGGTGGTCTTGCCCGCCCCGTTCGGCCCGAGCAGACCGTGCACCGTGCCCTCGCGCACCTCCAGGTCGAAGCCGTCGAGGGCGCGTTTCTCGCCGTACCGCTTCTCCAGCGCCTCGGCCCGCACCGCGTATCCGTCCATGCCGTCCCCTCCCCGCACGCCCGTGCCCCGTCGGCACCGAACTGGGTACACCGTACCCGATTACGCGTACGCCGTACCCAGTTTTTCCGCGGGGATCTAAGCTGGGCTCCATGACGAGCGGTTCGAACGGCACGGGCGGTACGGAGACCAGCGGCAGCGGCGACATCGCCCGCACGCTCGAACTGCTGTGGGACACCGGCCGCCGCCCCAGCCGCGGCCCCAAACCGACCCTGACGCTGGAGCGGATCGTGGAAGCGGCGATCCAGGTGGCGGACACCGAGGGACTGGCTGCCCTCTCCATGCGCCGCGTCGCCGCCGAGCTCGGCACCGGCACCATGTCGCTCTACCGGTACGTGCCCGGCAAGGGCGAGCTGCTCGACCTGATGCTGGACCGGGTGCAGCGCCCCTCCCAGAACCCGGCCGACCTCGGCGACGGCGGCTGGCGGGCGGCCCTGGAGGCACTGGGCCGCGCCACCCTCGCCCTCTACCGCCGCCACCCCTGGCTGCTCCAGGTCAACCAGACCCGCCCGATCCTCGGCCCGAGCGCCCTCGACGGCATGGAGAAGGTGCTGACCCTGATCCGCCCGATGGGACTGAGCGACCCCGAGCTGGTCTCCGCGATCATCATGGTCGACGGGTATGTCGTCGGGGCCGCGCGCACACAGCTCTACGAGCAGGAGGCGGAGCGCCGGACGGGCCTGACGGACGCCGAGTTCTGGCAGGCGCAGGTTCCGGCCCTGGAGAAGGCCATGGCCTCCGGCCGGTACCCGGTGATGGCCTCGCTCTCCGAGGACACCTTCGGGCCGGACTTCGACCACTTCGAGTTCGGGCTGCAGCGGATCCTGGACGGGCTGGAGATGCTGGTGGAAAACCGCGGGAACGCTCGCTGACCTGGCGCCCGGCCAGGTACCGGGTGAACTCCCGCGCCACCCTCACAGCGCTGGGTCCGTGCCCGCGAAGTCCCGCCCGCCCCGCGGCTTCGGGCCACGGCCTAGCGCCGGCGCCTCCTCGATCCCCGCAGGGCCAGCACCACCACCACGACAACCGCACCCGCGGCGATCGCCCCGGTCTTCAGGTTGCCGTTCAGCCCGTCTCCCCCGCCTTCGGACGCCGTCGAACTCCCGCTCCCCGACGACGAGTCGGAGCCGCCGCTCCCGGGGGCGTCCTGCGGCTCCACCGGGCTGTCCGCGCCCTCGGCGCCGTACATCAGCTTCTTGCCGTCGGCGGTGTAGGTGACGGACTCCCCCTGCCCCAGGAACGGCACCCCGAGCCGCTCCTTCTTCTTGATCTTCCCGCCGTTCCAGTCGTAGGCGATCGCGCCGAAGTAGCTGCGTACGACGAGGTGTTCGCCGTCCGGGGAGAGCGCGGCGTCGGTGGCCTCCAGGTCGGGAACCGCGGCGATCGGACGGAAGACGTTCGCCCCGGACGGGGAGAGCCGCGCCGGGCCCTCGTACAGGTGCCCGCCCTTCTCGTTCTTGTCGACGATGTAGACGCGGCCGGTCTTCGGGTGCACCACGAGCGACTCGGCGTTCCGCGCGCCGTCGGAGTACTTCACGACGTACTGCGTCGCCTTGATCGTCTCGTCGCGCAGCTTCTTCGGCTCGGGCAGCCGGTAGATCCAGACGTACGGCCAGGTGCCGCCGAGGTTGTCGCCGATGTCGCCGACGTAGATCTGGTCGTCCGGCCCGATGGAGATGGCCTCGACGTCGCGCGGGCTGCCCACGCCGGACATGGTGATCGTGGCGACCGTCTCGCCCGTCGCGCTGTCGACGGCGTACAGGTAGGCCCCGTCGTCGCTGTCGTTGTGCGTCCAGTAGATGCCGGGGTGCTGCCGCGAGGCGGCCAGGCCGCTGGACTCGGTGATGCGCGGGTCCTTGATCGTGAACTTCTCGTCGCCGTCGGCGGCGGAGGCGGGCACGGTGAGGGCGCCCGTGAGGAGGGCCGCGGCGAGAAGGGCGAACGGTCTGCGCATGCCCCAAGCCTGCCATCCGGCCCGGCGGTTCACCGGCACAACGGATCACAGACCGAAGGCCGTTCGAAGGGCGTGTCCCGACTCACACTCCGTCGGCCGTCGAGATCGTTCATCATGAGCGGATGCTCAGGTTCATGCCCGTCGGTGACTCCATGACGATCGGAAGCACGGGCGAACACACGTGGCGCTACCGGCTGTGGCAGCACCTGTGCCGTTCCTACGACCGCCCCTTCACCCTCGTCGGCCCCCGCGAGACGCTCTACGACAAGCAGGCCGGGGCCCCGGTGTCGTTCGGGTACGCCGAACCGGACTTCCCGCGCGCCCACCTGGCCGGCTGGGGCGAGGGCTGGCAGCACATGGCGCCGCTGATCGGCGACGCGGTGCGGTCGTGCCGCGCCGACGTGCTCCTGGTCTCCCTGGGCCTGATCGACCTGGGCTTCTACACCAACGCCGAGCAGACCGCCGAGAACGTCCGGGCCTTCACGGCCGAGGCACGGTCGGCGAACCGGCGGGTGGGCATGGTGTGGCTGCCGGTCACCCCGAACGTGCGCGCCGGGTCGGACGCGGCCTTCGCCGGCGAGGTCACCCGCTTCAACGAGCTCCTCGCCAAGACGGCCGCCGACCTCGACGAGCCCGGCTCCCCCGTCCTCCTGGCCTCACCCCCGCCCTCGTACGACGTCACCACCGACACGTACGACGGCACCCACCCCAACGCGAGCGGCGAGCACAAACTCGCGGCGGCCTTCGCGGAGGCGATGCACCAGGGCTGGGGTTTGGCGGGGCCCTACGCGGAGTAGCTCTCCTCGATCATCCGGACCAGGTGCTCGGCACAGGGCCGGACATCGAGGTCGTCCCACCGCTCGTCCTCGTCCCCGAGGTAGACGGCCCGCGCACGGGCCAGGGCCGGCCGGTGCGCGACGGGCAGCCGGGCGCCGGCCCACTCGGCGGCGGCGTCCTTGGACCGGATGCTTCCGGTGTCCAGCGTGGTCCACACCCGGGCCAGGGTGAGCAGCACGTTCCGTGTGTCCGTGGCGAGTTCCTCCGTCAGCTCCGGCACACCGGCGACGATCGCCCGCCGGAGATCGGCGGCCGGCACGGGGTCCAGCAGTTCGGCGGGCGGGGGTCCGAGCAGCGGGGCGTCGGCGAGCAGCACCATCGTGAGGACGGGGGCGAGGTCGGGGTTCGGCCCGGGGTCCGGGGTCACCCCGCGCTCGAAGTCCTGGCGCAGCCACTCCCCGTACAGAAACTCGCAGCTGGGCGGGTACCGCCAGGGCCGCACCGCGTCCTGCACGACGACGGTCGCCTCGACAGGGCGCAGCCCCTGCCCTGTCCCCGACACCCGGAGCAATTCCTCGACGAGGAAACGCCGTTGGTCAGGGCTCGTCGGATCCCTCACGACAGCCAGGACATCCAGGTCACTGTGCGGGCGGAGGCCACCGAGGGCGGCGGAGCCGTGCAGGAAGACGCCGAAGAGGGAATCTCCGAGGACGCCCCGCAGGATCCGGACGAGGTGGTCGGTGTGAGGTTGTTCGGGCATGTCTGCTCGTCTCCGTGTGCCGGTCGCGGTGCGGAGTACCACCATCCGTCAAAACCCCACGTCAGGTCCCCGGTAGGCCGGAGGCCGCCGTGTTCGGGTGGCCTGTTCGTACGCGTATGCCAGTCGCAGCAGTGTCGGCTCGCTCCAGGCCGTGCCCATGAAGGTCAGGCCGACCGGCAGGCCGAAGGCGAATCCGGCCGGGACGCCGACCGCCGGGTAGCCGCGAGGGCGGCCGGTGCCGAGGAGCCGCCACCGTGGGCGTAGCCGGACCCGGAGCGGGAGGAGAAGTCGCGCTCACCCGGGTACGCGCTTGCCTGGAGCGCACTCCAGGACGTTGGCTTGGACACCATGAAGTACACGCAGCTCGGACGCACGGGACTCAAGGTCAGCCGGCTCGTCCTCGGCACCATGAACTTCGGCCCGCAGACCGACGAGGCCGACAGCCACGCCATCATGGACGCGGCGCTGGACGCGGGCATCAACATCTTCGACACGGCCAACGTCTACGGCTGGGGCGAGAACAAGGGCCGTACCGAGTCCATCATCGGAAACTGGTTCGCCAAGAGCGAGGGACGGCGCGACAAGGTCGTCCTCGCCACGAAGGTGTACGGCAACATGGGCGCCGACGGCCCGGCCTGGCCCAACCACGACAAGCTCTCCGCGGTCAACATCCGGCGGGCCGTGGACGCCAGCCTCAAGCGGCTCCAGACGGACCACATCGACGTCTACCAGTTCCACCACGTCGACCGGGACACCCCCTTCGAGGAGATCTGGCAGGCGATCGACGTCCTGGTCCAGCAGGGCAAGATCCTCTACGTCGGATCGTCGAACTTCCCCGGCTACAAGATCGCCCAGGCCAACGAGATCGCCGCCCGGCGCGGCGGGACCATCGGCCTGGTCAGCGAGCAGTGCCTGTACAACCTCGCCGAGCGGCGCGCGGAGATGGAGGTCGTCCCGGCCGCCCAGGAGTACGGGCTCGGCGTCATCCCCTGGTCCCCGCTGCACGGCGGTCTGCTGGGCGGTGTCCTCAAGAAGGAGGTCGAGGGCAAGCGCCGTGCCTCCGGCCGGGCGGCCGACGCGCTCAACGACCCCGCCACACGGGCGCAGATCCAGTCCTACGAGGACCTGCTCGACAAGCACGGCATCGAGCCCGGCGAGGCCGCCCTGGCCTGGCTGCTCACCCGCCCGGGGGTGACCGGCCCGATCGTCGGCCCGCGCACCGCCGAGCAGCTGGCCTCCGCGGTCCGCGCCGCGGAGCTGGAGCTCTCCGAGGAGCTCCTGACCGGCCTGGACGAGGTCTTCCCGGGCCCGGGGCCGAGCCCGGAGGCTTTCGCCTGGTAACGGGGGCGGGTCGGCGCCCCTCTTCCGGGGGCGCGAGGCCGTGCGCCGATGTCCGCGGTTTCCCCGGCGCCCTCAGGGGCGCGGGGAACTGCGCGACAAGCCCCCACCGGCCCGCGGCCAGGACACCACCGACCGCGGCTCCCGCCCCTGCCCTACCTCCCGATCACGGAAGCCAGGGCCACGACGAGAAACATCAGCACGAGCACACCGGCCATGATCCGGTTGCGGGTTTTCGGGTCCACGGCATCGAGCCTAACCGGCACCCCCGAGTGCCCAGCGCCCGACCGCCTCGTACCGGGGCTGCTCCCCCGGCACCCCCGAGGTCGGCAGATTGCTCCGCACCAGCGCCAGCTCCCCCACGGTCCAGGCCCGGCCCGAGAACCCCGCGAGGGCGTCCAGGTAGGGCCGCACATCCCCTGCCGTCCGGTTCCGCGCCAGGGTCAGATGGGCCTTGTACCGCCGGTGCTCCCCCATCGGCACCCCCGCCTTGCGCGCCGCCGCCTCGGCCCGCTCGGCCAGCAGCCGGAGGGTGGCCAGGTCCCCCTCGGCCCCGGCCCACAGCGCCTTCCCGTGCCCGAACTGCCCGCCGCCCCGCACGGCCAGGTCGAACGGCTCGGTCCGGCGCGCGGCCCGCTCCAGCCGCTCCGACAGCCCCGGGACGAGGCCGTCGTCGACCTCACCGTAGAACGCGAGGGTGAAGTGCCAGCCAGGACGGCCGGTCCAGCGCATGCCGTCGGCGCCGGGCAGTGCGTGCAACTGGTCGACGACCGAGCCGAGTTCACGGCACACCTCGTCCGGGGGCAGCACGGCCGCGAAGAGTCTCATGGGTCCAGCCTGGCACCATGAGCCCATGCGGATCACCATCCGGGACGGCGGGCCCGACGACATTCCCGCGATACTCGGCATGCTCGACAGCTGCGTGGAGTGGCTGGTCTCCCAGGGGCGCACGGGGCAGTGGGGGACGAAGCCGCTGTCGCAGAGCCCCAGGACGGTGGAGTCGGTCCGCCGCTACATGGCGGAGGGCAGCGTGTTCATGGCCGACGCCGACGGCGTCCCCGCCGGCACCCTCACCCTCACCGACTCGGCGGGCGCCTACCTGTCCCACCTCCCGCAGCCCGGCGAGCCCGAGCGCTACATCCACTGGCTCGCCTCCGACCGACGCTTCGAGGGCCACGGCGTGGGCAGCGCCCTGCTCACCCACGCCGCCGAGGAAACCCGCGGCGCCGGGATCTCCCTGCTCCGCGTCGACTGCTACGCCGGCGACGACGGCAAGCTCGTCCGGTACTACGAGTCCAACGGCTTCACCCGCACCGTGGCTTTCACGGTCGGCGAGAACAAGTGGCCGGGCCAGCTGCTGGCCCGGAGGGTGTAGGCACGGGCCCCGCGGACCCGGGCGTGTCCTGGTCACCGTGCGTATCGTTGTACTGCGCGGCCGGATTCATCCACGGGTGCGGCCGGGGAGGAGCGCCACGATGACCGTCCTTGACGACAGGATCGAGATGGCCGAAAGCAGCGGTGAACTCACCCTCGACACGATGTTCGAGTGGGTGGAGACGATGCCGGTCCCCGAGGGCTACAAGGTCGAGATCGTCGGGGGGAACATCTTCATGGCGCCTCAGCGGGACACCCTCTGGGACATCATCGCGGACATCTACGACCAACTGCGCACCAAGTATCCGCGCAAGCGCGTGAAGTCCGACGTCCGTGTCGACTACCCGGGCCACCTCAACGGCTTCGCCTCCGACCTGACGGTGATGACGGAGGGCGCGGCCAAGAACGCCAAAGGCCTGTGGCGCTACGAGGACGTCGAGTTCGTCGCCGAGGTGATCTCCAGGAAGACCGGGGCGAACGACTACGGCCCCAAGAAGGACGCCTACGCCGCCGCCGGCGTGCCGGTGTACCTGATCGTGGATCCGTACACCGGCCGCTGGCATCTGCACACCAAGCCCAAGGACGGCGAGTACCGGGGCGAGCTGAGCCTGGACTTCGGGGACGAGATCGACCTGACCGGAACCGTGGTCGGGCTCGTCCTCGAAACCGGCGAGTTCCCCCGGGACTGACGGAGTCCTAGGCCGCCGGAGCCAGCGCCTCCTGCTGTTCCCGGGGCACGAACCGCACCCGGGGATGCCCGCCGTGCCAGCCCACCGACAGGCGCAGGTTGCCGACGCGGGCCAGGATCAGGCCGATCACCGCCGCGGCGAGTGCCGCCACCGCGCCGCCGGCCGCGAGGCCGACCCTGGCGCCGTACGTGTCGGTGATCCAGCCGACGATCGGGGCACCGACCGGCGAGCCGCCGAGGAAGATCATCATGTAGAGGGCCATGACACGGCCGCGCATGGCCGGGTCCGTGGACATCTGGATGCTGGTGTTCGTCGTGACGTTGACCGTCATGCCGAACAGGCCCAGCGGGATCATGAACAGGGCGAACATCCACAGCGTGGGGGTCGTCGCGGCCAGGATCTCCAGCGCGCCGAAGGCCATGGCCGCCACGATCAGCAGCCGCAGCCGGGCCGTCCCCCGCCGCGCCGCGAGCAGTGCGCCCACGAGCGAGCCGACCGCCATCAGCGTGTTGAACAGGCTGTACGCGCCCGCACCGGCGTGGAACACGTCGTCCGCGAAGGCCGAGAGGTAGACGGGGAAGTTGAAGGCGAACGTCCCGACGAAGCCGACCAGGACGATCGGCCAGATCAGCTCCGGGCGACCGGTGACGTAGCGCACGCCCTCCCGCAGCTGCCCCTTGCCGCGCGGGGCCCGCTCCACGACGTGCAGCTCGCGGGCGCGCATGAGCAGCAGGCCGGCGAGCGGCGCGATGAAGGACAGGCCGTTGAAGAGGAACGCGAAGCCGGTGCCGACGCCGGTGATGAGGAGGCCCGCGACGGCGGGGCCGACCAGGCGGGCGGACTGGAAGTTCGCCGAGTTCAGGCTGACCGCGTTCTGCAGCTGCCCCGGGCCGACCAGCTCGGAGACGAAGGACTGCCGGGCCGGGTTGTCCACGACGGTGGCCAGACCGACCGCGAAGGCGGCGACGTACACGTGCCACACCTGGACGTGCCCGGTGAGGGTGAGGAGGGACAGGGCGATCGCTGTGAGCGCCATCGAGGACTGCGTCACGAGCAGCGTGGGCCGCTTGCGCAGCCGGTCGACGAGGACACCGCCGTAGAGGCCGAAGAGCAGCATCGGCAGGAACTGCAGCGCGGTGGTGATGCCGACCGCGGCGGAGGAGCCGGTGAGGCTGAGCACCAGCCAGTCCTGGGCGATGCGCTGCATCCAGGTGCCGATGTTGGAGACGACCTGGCCCACGAAGAAGAGGCGGTAGTTCCTGACCTTCAGCGAGGAGAACATCGAGGACTTGCGCGGAAGCGGATCCGGGGCGGGCGGGGAATCGTGGGGGTCAGGTGCGGGGGCGGAAGCTGCTCCGGGTCCCGAACTCAAATGTGTCGCCTCCTTGCAACGGCCTTCTTACAGATGCGCGAGCTTCTCCAGTACGGGGGCGGCGGCGCGGAGTTTCGCCCACTCGCCCTCGTCGAGGTTCTCCACCAGCGTGGCCAGGAACGCGTTCCGCTTGGCGCGGCTCTCCTCGAGCATGGCCTCGGCCTGCTCGGTGCGTGTGACGACCTTCTGACGCCGGTCCTCGGGGTGCGGCTCCAGCCGGACCAGCCCCTTGGCCTCCAGCAGCGCCACGATGCGGGTCATCGACGGCGGCTGGACGTGCTCCTTGCGGGCGAGCTCGCCCGGTGTGGCCCTGCCGCACAGCGAGAGGGTGCCGAGCACCGACATCTCGGTGGGGCTGAGCGATTCGTCGACCCGCTGGTGCTTGAGCCGACGGGACAGCCGCATCACTGCGGATCGGAGGGAGTTCACGGCGGCTACGTCGTCGCCATGGTTGAGGTCCGGCATGTTCTTTAGCGTAACTCATTACTCTCGCTAAAGACCAGCCGGAACGCGCCAGTCGTCCGTGACGCCCGCCACTGAAGCGTGACATCACTCATATGGGTGACAAGGCGGCGGAACGTGCCCCGCCGGACCGAACGGTGCCGCGACCCTCTGCTCATGGGGACCAGTGTGCTCAGCCTGCGAATAGACCACGACCTGCTCGAACGGCTCAGGCACCACGCCGCGAAAAGGGGAACGAGCGTCCAGGACTATGTCGTCCGGACGCTCGTTAGAGATGACTTCGACCAGCGCTTCCAGGCCGCCGTCGAGGAGACGGAGAGGTTCTACGGCACCTCCGGCTCCCCGGACTCCGGCGACGAGGATCAGGTCAGACCCAGCGCCGGCATCAGGTAGTAGAAGGCGAACACCGCCGCCACCGCGTACATCGCCGGCGGCACCTCGCGGCCCCGCCCGGCCGCCAGCCGCAGCACCACGAAGGTGATGAAGCCCATGCCGATGCCGTTGGTGATCGAGTAGGTGAACGGCATCATCAGCATCGTCACGAAGGCCGGGACGGCGATCGTGTAGTCCGCCCAGTCGATCTCCTTCACCGATCCGGCCAGGATCAGGAAGCCGACCGCGACCAGGGCGGGCGTGGCCGCCTGGGACGGGACCATCGTGGCGACCGGCGTCAGGAAGAGGGCGGCGGCGAAGAGACCGCCGGTGACGACGTTCGCGAGCCCGGTCCGGGCCCCCTCGCCGACACCCGCCGTGGACTCGACGAACGCGGTCGTGGCGGAGGAGGAGCTGGCGCCGCCGGCGGCGACCGCCAGGCCGTCGACGAACAGCACCCGGTTGATGCCGGGCATCTGGCCCTCGCCGTCGGTCAGCTTCGCCTCGTCGGAGACGCCCATGATCGTGCCCATCGCGTCGAAGAAGCACGACAGCAGCACGGTGAAGACGAAGAGCACGCCGGTCAGCATGCCGACCTTGCCGAAGCCGCCGAACAGGCTGACCTGCCCGATCAGCCCGAAGTCCGGGCTCGCGACCGGGTTGCCGGGCCACTTGGGCGTGGTCAGGCCCCAGCTCGGCACCTTGGCCACCGCGTTGATGACCACCGCGAGGACCGTCATCGCCACGATGGAGATCAGGATCGCCCCGGAGACCTTGCGCACGATCAGCGCGAGGGTGAGCAGCACACCCAGCACGAAGACGAGCACCGGCCAGCCGTCGAGGTGACCGTCGCCACCCAGCTGGAGCGGGACGGTGGTCTGCGCGGCGTCCGGGATCCGGGAGACGAAGCCCGCGTCGACGAGCCCGATCAGCATGATGAACAGGCCGATACCGATGGAGATGGCCTTGCGCAGGCCGTAGGGCACGGCGTTCATGACGCGCTCACGCAACCCCGTGGCCACCAGCAGCATGACCACGAACCCGGCGAGGACCACCATGCCCATCGCGTCCGGCCAGGACATGCGCGGGGCGAGCTGGAGGGCGACGACGGAGTTCACCCCGAGACCGGCGGCCAGCGCGATCGGGACGTTGCCGATGACACCCATGAGGAGGGTGGTGAGCGCGGCGGTGAGGGCCGTCGCGGTGACCAGCTGCCCGTTGTCGAGCTGGTGACCGTACATGTCCTTGGCGCTGCCGAGGATGATCGGGTTCAGCACGATGATGTAGGCCATCGCGAAGAAGGTGGCGAGACCGCCGCGTACCTCGCGGGGCAGGGTGCTGCCCCGCTCGGAGATGCGGAAGAAGCGGTCGAGTGCACCGAACGTGGGCCCGGCTCCCGGCTGCTGAGGGGCGGGGACCTTGGCAGGAGCCGAGGAGGACATGTGTTGGAGTTTCCTACGAAGAGAAGTGGTCAGACACAAACCGTTTCAGTATGAACATATAAAGCCCCATCGGCCATCTCCGCGCGTAGACCTGATCGCCTCGTAAGCTGTCCCCATGGCGAAGTGGACCCCCAGACACGAGGCGCCGGAGCCCCTGGAGGGCCCCGTGGTCGCCACCATCACCGGCGGCACCATCCTGTGGTTCGTCCTCTTCCTGGTCCAGCTCCCCTTCTACGGCTGGTTCGACGACCGCGGCCACACCTGGTGGGTGTGGACCTGCCTGGCAGGCGGCGGCCTGGGCCTGATCGGCATCTGGTACGTCCGCAGGCGCGACGCGGCGATCAAGCGCGCGGCGGCACAGAACCCGACGGCCACGCCCCAGTAGCCGAGCCGAGACGCTCCCGCACCCGCGTACGGCGGAGAGGGGCCGTGTCGGGGGGTGTCCGCCCGCAGCGGTTGTCGCGTCAACGAACAGCCGGTCGGCACGCAACCCCATCGCGACGTTCCGAGGACGGACACCCCCCGAC